>JBMNUV010000094.1:0-2531 GCA_050946455.1 Prevotella sp. | reverse complement strand
AGATGAATGGTTAGTAATGACAGGTTATACAGAATATGAACTTATACAACGTGCCGGACAAGATTATTTAAATAAAGAATGGTATGGTAACTTTGAAGGGAGGCAAAAATATTTTGAAGAGAATTTTTATAAAGGTAGAACATATGAAGAATATAATCCTTTAATTAAAGAACACATTGATAAAGAAGAAGTATTCATTGAAGAATCAGGAAAAAATGAAGTTGTACAGGCGAGTTTTATAAAAGCATTCATTGATAAAGCAATTGCAAATTATATTGATGCAAGAGATAATAACGGTAAATTTGCAGATTTTATTGGTGCAGCATTTTTAGGAGAATTAGACAAGTGTGAACAAATTGCAAAAATATTAAAAGTGAAAAGACAAGAAAAAGATCGTATACGGAAAATAGAATTAGAGAAACAAAAGGCAAAAGAAGCAGAAGAAAAGGCACTAGCTGAAAAATTACTTATTGAAGAAACAGAAAAAATTTTTATAAACGGTGGTACAATAAAAGAAGGAGATATTATTGTTAAGTTAGCTAACAAATATAATGTTAACATTCCTTTACGAACAAAAGGATGGATATTAAACAATTTAGCAGAAGCGACAATAACAAAAAGTGGTAGTGTGAATTATAGGTATTGGAAGAGAAGTAAAAATGCAACAGGAAGTCAAAAGGTTTATGATGTGCTATTTGACATTCGTTCAGCTATAAAGAAAGAGAAAGATAAAATTGCAGTATAACAGAACAGCATAACAGGTTTACGGTCATCCTGCCACAAAACCGTACAAAATTAAAATTATAAAAAGAGTGTTAAGAATGAGAATGGTTGCCGCCTGGTTACGGCAAGAAATTATATAGTGAAATGGATGAGGAAGAGCAACGAGTAATTAATGAGTTTGAGGGTGAACTGAGTTACAAAAAAGTTATGAATAATCCAGACAAATATATTTTAGAAACTAACCAATTATTAATGTTGGCATAATAAGAAAGAGAGGAAAATACAATGACTGATAAACTATATAACCAAAATGAAATTTTAGAACTTATAAAACAGTATGATGTTAAAAATCCAGATATTAGAAAAAATATAAAACAAAACTATATTCGTATTCTAGAAAAATATAATATTCAACCAAAAGATATTATGGAATTGGGGTATAGACGAAACAACACATATAGTTGGAGTACGAAAAGCAGCCCCAATGTCCCAATGTTCCCGCAAGCACTTACAATAGCAGTGGCATTTAATTTTTCAGTTGAAGAATTTTTAAAAGAAATTTGATAAAAATTAAGAAAGTTCTATTTTCATGTTGACAGCATAAAATATATTAGATATAATTATATTAGTAATATAATAAAATTAATTGAAAGGTGGTTGAGTAAATGGATAATAAAAACTTAGATATGATTGTTGATTGTTTAAGATTACGCATGAAAGATTACAAAAAAGATAGTGATGCATATCGGGAATTGAAAAATACTATTGATATGTTGACAGCAAAATGTTATAGGTAAATCATAATTAAAGGTGGATTTTATAACGATAAAAGGGTAGCAGAATAAACTTAACATCAAATAAGACTTTTATAACTAAAAATTAAGGAGATGATTAAATGAAAACTTTTGAATTTGAGAAACAGGGAATTAAATTTTACTTTAGAAATCCCGAACTGAACGATTATGGCGAATTGGTCATGCAGTACAAAATTGAAAACATTAAAGAGAATAAGGAGAATGATGGGTATTTTCATAATTCTAAATTTATACCTTATAAAAATGCTATGAGTTTTTTCAATGTAAAAATAAATAATAAAAAAGTAGATGGAGTAGGATTGCCAGATAATATTTTGACCGAAGTAAAACAAATACATGAACAGTTAAAGCAAGCAGATTTGCATCATAAGATTACTAGGGATATTCCTTATACCTTAAATGATACTACTGCATATGGGATATATAATGGCATTTCTCAATTTGATATTGAACCGATTATAAACAATATTAAAGAAAGATATAACACAAAAGTATTTATCTTTGCTGAAGATATTGCCAAAAAATTAAATAAAGATAAGGAATTAGAACAAATTGCAATAGACACATACCAGCCTAATCCCGAATGTAATAATTGGAACGATGAATATTTGACTTGGTTTAGATCGGCAGTAAAAGAAAAACAAGCACCAGGGCATGGAAATATCCCCAATGCAGTTATTAGAGAAAAAATAAGTGTTATTATCTTAAAAGAGATGGAAAAGGAATTGCAGAATAAGCAAGTAGAAGAAAAGAGAATTAATGAATTGTTTGAGAAAGCAAAACAAACGGGAGAAAAACAATTACTTAATAAGTGGTCTGAACCCTGTAATGATCCTAAAGAAGAATGTAATGTTGACATAGTTTACGTTTGGATAATGCCAGATGGTAGTAAGACAAAGAGTAGACATCATACTTGGTAGAAAAAAATTAAAAATAATATGATATTCATATTGACAATAAGGTAAGCATAAACTATAATAGTAATATAAATAT
>JBMNUV010000093.1:0-2881 GCA_050946455.1 Prevotella sp. | reverse complement strand
CCTCTGAGTTGTTGCGGTTGACCTCACCGTCGGTCTTTACGCCATAGAACACGCTGGAATATTTCTCTATACCGATGATGTCACTAAAATCGACGTTGAGCAACACATGGACACTGGCATCTGCCATATCCTCGCTCCAGAGGAATTCGCGCAGCGGACTGCCGTCTCCCCATAGCGTGACCTTATTATTGTCAATGCCGTAGAAGTCGAGTGCTTTGAGGATGCGCTCTTTCGGACATTCACCGTCAACGTTGTCCTTGCCGATGATTTCTGCGAGCTTGGCGGGTGGGTTGATAGGCCGTTTGTTCATGTCTGTACGGATAGCATCCCAGTTGTCATCATGGATGAGCTTTGCGAGATAGATTTTACGCATCATGGCCGGCATGACGTGGGAATTCTCCAAGTGGAAGTTATCATTGGGGCCATAAAGGTTGGTTGGCATCACAGCAATATAGTTTGTGCCATATTGCAGGTTGTAGCTCTCGCACATCTTCAATCCGGCAATCTTTGCGATAGCATATTCCTCGTTGGTGTATTCCAATGGCGAAGTGAGCAGCGCATCCTCCTTCATCGGCTGTGGTGCGTTCTTCGGATAGATGCAAGTAGAGCCAAGGAAGAGCAGTTTCTTCACGTGATGCTTATAGGCCTGTTCGATGACGTTACACTGCATCTTCATATTCTGCATGATGAAGTCGGCACGGTACAGCGAGTTGGCCATGATACCACCCACGAAGGCTGCGGCGAGCACGACTGCGTCGGGCTGCTCCTGATCAAAGAAGTTCTTTACGGCGAGCTGGTCAGTAAGGTCCAGTTCTTTGTGCGTGCGGCCTACAAGATTATTGTAACCACGCTGCTTCAAGTTGTTCCAAATAGCCGAACCCACTAATCCATGGTGACCGGCAACATAAATCTTAGAATCTTTCTCTAACATTTTACTTTACTATTCCTTTCTCCAAATATTCTTCCAGGTTCACACGCACTTTAGCTGCAGCATCGTCTGCTGCTACTTTCTTCATATCGCTGTCAACCATGATCTTGACGAGCTCCTCAAATGAGGTCTTTGACGGGTTCCAGCCCAGCTCAGCTTTGGCTTTTGTCGGGTCACCCCAGAGGTTAACGACATCAGTGGGACGGTAGAAGTCAGGAGATACCTCCACAAGCACCTTTCCTGTAGCCTTGTCGATGCCCTTCTCGTCAGCTCCCTCTCCTTGCCATTCCAATTCGATACCGACGTGATGGAAAGCAAGTGTAGCGAACTCACGGACAGTGTGCTGCACGCCTGTTGCGATGACGAAATCATCAGGCTTCTTATTCTGAAGGATGAGCCACATGCACTCTACATAGTCCTTGGCATAGCCCCAGTCACGACGGCTGGACAAGTTACCGAGGTAGAGCTTATCTTGTTTGCCCTGCTTGATGCGTGCGGCAGACAAGGTGATCTTACGCGTGACGAAGGTCTCACTACGACGCTCACTCTCATGATTGAACAATATACCGTTGCAAGCAAACATGTGATATGCGTCACGGTACTCCTTCACAATCCAATAACCATACTGCTTTGCAACTGCGTATGGAGAATAAGGATGGAACGGAGTATTCTCATTCTGCGGCACTTCCTCCACCTTACCATACAACTCCGATGTCGAAGCCTGATATATACGACAAGAATCTACAAGTCCACAGATGTGTACAGCCTCTAATATGCGCAGGACACCAACAGCATCCACATCGGCAGTAAACTCAGGATAGTCGAAAGACACTTGCACGTGGCTCTGTGCTGCAAGGTTGTATATCTCCGTCGGTCTCACTTCACGCACAACACCTACAATCGACATTGAGTCGCCTAGGTCAGCATAATGCAAGTGAAATCCCGGCTTGCCTTCAAGATGAGCGATACGCGGTCTGAAGTTCACCGAAGACCGGCGAATCACACCATGCACATCATATCACTTATTCAGCAGCAACTCTGCCAAATAACAACCGTCTTGTCCTGTAATGCCCGTAATCAGGGCAACTTTTCTGTTTCCCATTATATCAATTCTACAATTAATTATGTTTATACCTCCACAACGCATGCCACAGCCTAAAGATGGGCTCAATTAAAGCCTCTGAGGGGAAGTAACGAACAAGGCGGAGATCACGGTTAAGACGCTGTATATTCTTTCCAATCTTTGAATGTCCGAAACGGGCATTACGCTCATCATACTTTCCAAAGTTGCCTCCTTGCAGTATTTCATTAAGGACAAATGTACCGCGTTTCTCATCAGGTGAAACTATCGCCCATTCTGCATTCATGCCAAACTTATAAATTAGGATCCAAACTATGGCAGCTGTAATATTCTTTAGGCCAAAGTATGTAAGAGTTTCCTTCCAGTCTATATTTCCTTTATCACCCAGCTCTGCATAGCTTTTCAGTACGTAATAATAATCTAATACTTGTCTTAAACCTATGCCCTCATTGAACAGATGCTGGTAGATATGGCTTATCTGAAAAACAATGTTGAAAGAAGGTGTTGGAACTGTTACATCTTTACCTCCTATCCTTACAAAATGAGAAAACTGCTCACTTGCATTATCTAAGAAATATCTCTGTAAACGCGCATTGTTTACAAAATTTTGCATGAAGTGAGGGCGGTAATGCACTTCTACCTCGGTACCATTCCACTCAAGTCCATCTACAAAGTGGTAAATAGCTCTACATTTAGCAGAAGCATTCTTGCGGACAAATGAGATAATGTTATTTATATCTTCATCAAAGCCTTTGCCCTCCGTCTTATATAGGAAGAGCAGCTGTTCAAAATCTGATGTTCTCTCCATAAATTGTATGAATTTAAGTCGAGGACAAAAGTAACAGATTTTAAGGCTTTAAGCAATACGTCAT
>JBMNUV010000092.1:0-3143 GCA_050946455.1 Prevotella sp. | reverse complement strand
AACCCATCTTTACCGATCGCTCAACGATCTTGTTCTCTACGCTACTGGTGCGGCAGCTTGCTCAACAGCAGACCTGTTGGTGATATTGGAGAGCATCAATACGTCTCTCGATAATATCGAGCGCCATCTGAATAGTGCCTACTTTGAGAGTTGGCGATATATCCAAGTGAGGATTGGATATTGGAAAGCAAAGCTCTACCGGTCGAAGACGAAAGCAGAAATCCTCGACGATGCCTTTGGACGTTGGAAAGTCGCAGGAAAGCTAACCTATTAGTAATAGATTAAGTTATAAAGTAATTATATATAAAATAGATATATAACCATACGGTAAATTATAATGAACAAGTTGAGTATGAGATATGTAACCACTATTGTAATGTGCATAGTAGCCGTCTTTGAATGCTTGGCACAGAAACCGTCATATAACCATGACGCTGCAAAAATGAATCAGATTACAGTAATGGAGACAGGAGCGGGTGCGCTGACTCCTATCGCCTATTACCGACTGCTTCATAACAACTACCAGAAGTCCGCCGCTATCAAGAACAAGCTGGAGTTTCGTACGGCTTCCGGAATTGGAGCCTACCAACAGGTAGAGTACGCCGATAGTCTCGCAGCTTATCTTGAGGCCAGAGCCAAGATAGAGGCACTGAACATGGCGGATCGCCAGATAGATCTCGCTTGGAAAACTGAGGGAAGTAAAATAAACGACAAGCTGGATGCCTTCCACAATAACATCAACCGCATTGTGCCAGCTGGGGGAACCCCTAAGGACAGGCAACGATGGGACACTTATTATAAGATGTTTCAGACCGCCATCAAAGCTACCCGTGAGGCTTACATGCCTAACGCACAGCGTAAACGCGAATTCTTGAGCATCTATGCCGACCTCACAAAACAGAACGAGATTCTTGTCAGGCAATTGGTTCTGTTCCGCAACAAAAGCCGTACAGAGCAGTTGCTTGCTAACCGCAACAACTACGAGACAGCCAACAAGAAGGCTGTCGTCGCTACAGCCAACGGGAAATGGCGCGAGGCAGGATTAGCAACAAGGCAAGGCTCTCCCGATGACTCATCACCTTCTGGAAGCAATGATGAAGGAGAAGAGACGGTCTCTCGCTAATGTTACACCTATAAAAGAGTAAACTATGCCCGATAGCAATATCCTTACCGACTTTGGCATCAACATCCTTGAAGAGGAAATCGATGATGTCATCTTTCAGACCAATGAGTTTCTGACCGATGCCACGTTCACCGGTCAGAATGGCCCGTTCTTCTGGATTTTACAGACCTCTATGGCTCTCGCCGCCCTTTTTGCGCTCATCATGGCTGCCGGTATGGCCTATAAGATGATGGTGAAAAATGAGCCATTGGATGTGTTGAAGCTATTCCGTCCGCTCATTATTTCCGTCATCCTCTGCTGGTGGTACCCACCTGCAGATACAGGCATAGTGGGCGGTGGAAGCAGCTGGAGTTTCCTTGATTTTCTAAGTTATATCCCCAATTCTATTGGTTCCTATACCCACGACTTGTATGCCGCAGAGGCAACTCAGATAGAGGACAAGTTCAAAGAAGTGCAGCAACTCGTCTATGTCCGTGACACGATGTACACCGACCTTCAGGCGCAGGCTGACATTGCGCATAAGGGCACTTCCGATCCCAACCTTATTGAAAGTACCATGGAGCAGACTGGAGTCGACGAGGTGACAAATATGGAGAAGGATGCCGCCAAGCTGTACTTCACTTCACTGGCTTCCGGTTTAATCGTAGGATTGGATAAAGTCATTATGCTCATTGCTCTCATCGTCTATCGTATCGGTTGGTGGGCGACTCTCTATTGTCAGCAGATACTCCTCGGTATGCTGACCATCTTTGGCCCTATCCAGTGGGCGTTCTCACTCCTGCCCAAGTGGGAAGGAGCTTGGGCAAAGTGGGGCACGAGATACCTGACCGTCCACTTCTATGGTGCGTGTCTCTATTTCGTCGGATTCTATGTGCTGCTGCTCTTCGATATTGTGCTCAGCATACAGGCGGAGAATCTCACGGCCGTTACCTCCAGTGAACAGACCATGGCGGCCTATCTGCAGAATGCGTTCTTCAGTGCAGCCTACCTCATGGCAGCCAGCATCGTGGCGTTGAAATGTCTGAATCTCGTTCCTGACCTTGCCGCATGGATGATACCTGAGGGAGAAACTGCCTTCTCAACCCGCAACTTTGGTGAGGGAGTTGCCCAACAGGCAAAGATGTCAGCACAAGGAGCGATGGGAAAACTCTTATAAGATTAGACAGATTAAAGATAAGAATCAAAGACTCCAAGACAATGGTAATAAAAAACTTAGAAAACAAAATCAAATTGGTGACCATCCTTTGTAGCATGTTCCTGGTGGGATGTATCATAGTGAGCATCTCCAGCATTTGGACAGCACGGCAGATGGTTGTTGATGCACAGCAGAAGGTATATGTATTGGATGGCAATGTCCCTATTCTCGTCAACCGCACGACGATGGAAGAGACCCTTGATGTGGAGGCAAAAAGCCACATTGAGATGTTTCACCACTACTTCTTCACTCTCGCGCCGGATGACAAATATATCAAGTACACCATGGAGAAGGCCATGTATCTTGTTGACGAGACTGGCTTGGCCCAGTACAATACGTTGAAAGAGAAAGGCTTCTACTCCAATATCCTTGGAACAAGTGCCGTCTTCAGCATCTTTTGTGACAGCATCAAATTTGACAAGGAGAAGATGGAGTTCACCTATTACGGCCGCCAGCGAATAGAGCGACGTACGAGTGTACTGACCCGTGAACTTGTCACCGCTGGGCAACTCAAACGTGTGCCCCGCACTGACAACAACCCTCATGGTCTGCTCATCACGAATTGGCGTACATTGCTGAATAAAGACCTGGAGCAAAAGAATAAGGTTGCCTATTAATCATCAAACATACAATACTATGAGCACAAAAGGATTTAAGCGGTTGCTTTTCGGCGAGAAGATGCCCGACAAGGACGACCCGAAGTACAAGGAACGTTATGAGAAGGAGGTGGAGACAGGAAGAAAGTTTGCACGTTGGTGCCGATTGGACCGGCTTGCCGCCCATATACAGAGATTTGCCTGTAACCACAGAAATCTATTTCTCGTA
>JBMNUV010000091.1:0-3174 GCA_050946455.1 Prevotella sp. | reverse complement strand
AGTTGTTCTTGACATCCTTGATAAGATTCTTATGGATGTTTTTCACGGCATTGTAAATATTCACCTTGTGTGTTACGGTGCGCTGGAGCGTCTCGCCGGGTATCACATTCTCGCGTTTGAAGGTGCACTCCTTCAGCTTGTCCTCGTAATAGGCCGACAGCTTGCTCTCTATTTCATCGGTCTCCACGTCCTGGAGCTCCGAGGAAGGAGGTGTCGACAATACCTCGTAGAATTCGAAACTGGGTGTTCTTGTTTCTTTATTGGCCTTGTCAGCAGCGAAGGCATGAAGGTTGAAAGTAATTGCTAAAACCGATAATGTAAATAATGCTTTTCTCATATTCTCATACTTTTGATGTCGTTGCAAAATTAGACAATCGTTGTTTCTAACATGTTTCAAGCGAATGAATAATAGGTAACAGCAACCATAAAAGATGGCAATATACCCATGCCCTTATTTGTTCGGACGGCGTTTCCAGGTGCTTCTCCTCCCGGAATCGCTTCCTGTCTTTTCATGGCTTTGTAATTTCGGTTTAATATCGGTGTTATATGGTGGTGATAATTTTGCAGCGCATAACAAAAACATAACAAGTATGATACGTTTTTACAAAGGAGTAGCACTGCTGCTCATTAGTTTATTATCATTTCAAGCACATGCCTTGACCAAATCCGTCGGCACCAAGACGATGGGGATGGCCGAAAGGGAGAGCTTCACCGTACCGACAGAGGGTGTAAAGTCTGTTGCGTGGTTGTTGCCCCATGGATTCAAAATAGAGTCGGGACAAGGCACGGGAACCATCGTGTTGCAATCGTCATTTCTGGCACAGGATGGCAAATTAAGTGCAGCTCGCCTTTTTGAGGATGGGCATAAAGATACACTTTCTTATCAAATACAAGTATATAGAAAGGTGGACAAGGTGGAGGATCATACCATCAACGAGGGACAGGAAATCTATCTCGCCGGAGCCATGCGGAACAAGGCCGACATCTATTATGAACAGACTGGCGAGATGGACGGGAGACCGCTCTACACCGCCCATAGGCTCACGGTGCTTCCTCCAAACAACATCGAATTTTCACAACCGGTTCTCCAGACCATAACGGCCAATTCCGTATGGGTTACCTGGAAGACAAGCAGTCTGCAACCCTCAAAAGTGAGCTATGCCGTCGGAACACAGCCGTTGAACAACGAGGCTGAGGGAAGTGCCGAGAAATTAGGCGTAAACTACTACTGGCATTCGGTGGAACTCAAGGATTTGCAGCCCAACACCACCTACAGCTACAAAATAACTTCCGGAGGCTCACCCGAAACCTACCGTTTCCACACGCCCCCGGTTATCGGAAGCAAGCAAAAAATGCGCATCCTGCTGATGGGCGACCATCAGATTAAGACAAGGAGCGGATACGAATGGCTCTTCCAGGCTGCCAAAAGAAAGGTGGAAGAACGCTACGGAGACATTGCCGAAAACATACAGATGATCATGAACGTCGGCGACCAGGTGGATGTCGGCACGCTGCAACAATATGAGCAGATACATCTCTATAAGTCGAAACTCCTTTCGCCTTACCTCCCCACGATGACGGTTATAGGAAATCATGAGACCTATAGCGACCCGGGCATGAAAACCTATGCCGCGCACTATCATTACGAGAACCTTTCGTATAAAGGAATAACGAGCGGCACGGAAAACTACTATGCCTACCAGGTTGGACGCGTTCTCTTTGTCAGCCTGAGCACCGAGCATGCCGGCAATGATCAAAAGGCCTGGGTGCAAAAGGTGGCTGACGAAGCAAAGAATGACGAAACAGTGGATTTCATCATCAGCGTGAACCACAGGCCCATTCAGGCAGAGCAGTATATCGGCGATATCTCTGCATGGGTGCGCAATGAAATTGTGCCCATTCTGAACACCACCGGCAAACACGTGCTTAACTTTGGTGGGCATCACCACCTCTATCATCGCGGACAGAAGCCGGAGGCACCGCTCTACCATATCATCAACGGCGGGGCTTCATGGAACCAACTTTGGGGTATGTCGTCCGAGCAGGACTTCGATGATGTGCAGAAGACCATTGACTATTGGGGATACCAGATATTGGAGTTCACCTACGACGACGCACCGAAGATGACGGCAGAATGCTATGCCATCGGCAACAAGGATATTGTAAGAGACAATCTCCTCATCGACACCTTCCACCGTCAGTACGGCCAGCCCGCGCCCAAGAAACCCAGCATGGCGCCCGTGGACGAGACGGTTACGCTGCCTTATACGTTCAAGGGAAGCCAATATGAATCAGAGGGGAAAGACCCGCTGAACACTGTGGAATATCAAATCTCCACAACCGAGGACTTCTCGTCGATAGTGGTTGACAACATCCGGGACGTGGAAGACCTCTACGGTTCCACCCGTGCGCCACTCCACATCCCCGTTGACGTCAACGAGAACGTGGATATCACGCAACTCACCATACCGGAGAACCGTATTAAGAATGGTACGCACTATGTCAGGGTTCGCTATCGCGACGCAAACCTTGAATGGTCTGAATGGTCAGACGTGCAGAAATTCACCGTTACGGGAAGTGTCGACGGCGACCCCATCATCACGATGGGCGTGAAGCGCGTTGACGCGGGTGAGAGCTTCACCGTGGACTACAACTATGCGCCGGTGGGCAAGAATGCCTGGATAGGGATTTATCACAAGGGGCAAAAGCCCGGTCCCATTCCATCTACGACATGGGCTTATACCCAGGGCGTGAGCGGCACGATGAAGTTCACCTTGCCTAATCCGGATGAGTATTTTGCCGTGTTGTTCCAAGACGGGGGCTATAAGGAGGCTGCGCCAAGAGTTACATTCTTTGTTGGTCCTGAAGTAAAATATTCTATTGATAAAAAGGTTTACGAAGAAGGAGAACCTGTTACCGTGACCTACACAAACGCGCCCGCTTTGAAAGACGACTGGTTTGGTGTCTACAGAATGGGCGAAACGCCGGGAAGTGCTACGGACTATAGTGACTCGTGGTCTTACATTAACAAAGGACAGGCGGACGGACTTATCAAGCTCGCTACGGGCAGCGGCTATGCCTACAAATTGCCCAAGGGATATTATTTCATCTCCTACTTTAGCCGCGGGGAATATTTTGAACCGTTCGAACGTCAGTATTTCTCAGTGGGTAGCG
>JBMNUV010000090.1:0-3202 GCA_050946455.1 Prevotella sp. | reverse complement strand
GGGCAAGGTAGAGAGAGGCCTATACCACTCTCCCCTTGTTCTGAATTATATTCTTAAATTAAAGTTAAACGTTGTCTAATAAACGGTAGTACTATACTCCATCCTTGTAATTCTCAGGGGCAGGAATGTCCGAAGTGCCCAAAGTTTCCTGGCTATTTCTGTCCTTCACTTCGATGAAAACATTCTGGCCAGATATATTGTCCGTTGAGAAAGACAGGGCTCGGATATCTTCTGAAAATTGAAGGTTGTCGAAGGCGATGAGTCCTCCATCTCCCGTCCACCTTACAGCCGTAGATGCCTTGTCAGCATCGGATGTTATTTCTGTGCGCCATAGAGCATCTGTCCATTCGGCCTGCAACGTGGTGCCCGACCGGATGTTCCGATTGAAAAGCGGATAGACATTCACTGTGCAATCATCTACATCAAGGTAACCCTTTCCTCCATGGTCGTTGTAGCAGAACAGGGCAAAGCGGTTGCCTACGAAGTAACGCCCCGAATATTCCATCTTGAATGTCGGCCCCATCATCTGGAAGCATTTCCCGTCAAGACTGTAAAAGAAAGTCGATTCATCCTTCATTCCGTCAACTGCCACTCTCAGCCATAGCTGGGACACATTCATGATTTGGTTTCCCTTGGCCGGAATGGATTCTGAGGCCAAGACCGTCTCCTCCTGGTCGTCACCCTTCGTTTGCAATAGAACATATCCTTTGTTTTTCTTAGATATTGTCAGCGTGCCGTATGGAATGTTGAGAATGGCTATGCCTGCCTTGTCTCCTTCGAGGAGATGACTGATGTCTACTTTCACGGTGATGTCACTCTTTGGGCCAAACAGCCTTTGCGTTATGGTGTTGCGGGCCATCAAGAACGGAGCCTTCGGGTTGACACGAATGCTTGGAGTGGGCTTACAATTCTTGTTGGGTTGCCTTGAAGCATGTTTACCCATGGAGTTGCAGATTTTCGTGGCATGCAGACGCAACCACCCCGGTCGTTCTGTCAACGACCATTTACTGTTGTCAGGATTATGGTTGAACTGCCATTGAAGTCCGAGCCTTGAGGATGAAAAACTATCTGTTGTGGCCAGGCCCATCCGCTCATTACTGGCAATGGGCTTGTTCATTTTCAGATTGCCATTGGCCCAATTGCCGAAAACTGGCCAACCGTCAATCCAATGGACAGGAATCAGATGGGGTATGCGTCCAAGAGCCCCCATATCCAAGAAAGTCATTGCCCATGTAAGTTGCGGAAGGGAATGACCGTCGGCCTCCGAATCTTTCTTCCATATAGGAATGATGCATGCTTGCAGAAGATGGGAATTGGGCTCTCGAGCGCCACAACAGAAAACCTCGCGTTCTTCCCAAGGGCCATTGAGTGAACGGGAGCGCAGACAGGTCACATTGCCGGAATGACTGCCACCGTATGTACATATCATATAATAGTATGCTCCAATGTGATAGAGCTTATTGCCTTCCAGTCCGGGACGATGGGCCTTGTACAATACCCGAGCCTTCGACCTGGGCTGTAAGCTCACAGGGTCAAGCTCCGTAATGTAATTGATTGAGTTGCCGTGAACTACATACACTCTCCCATCATGGTCTACCAACATGCCAGGGTCGTAAAGGATATGATGGAAGAAGCCGTCGTTCCTATTTTGTTCTTTCAGTTCATTAAATCGGTCGACAAGCGGATTGTATGGGCCTTCATATATTGTAGTCTTCCGCCATTTGCCTTCCATAGTGGGTGAAGAATAGATATATGTTCCATTACTATTACTGGTAAAGAGCACATGAAATTCTCCTCCCCAATACCTAATGGCAGTAGCCCATTGTCCACAGGCATATCTGTTCCCATTTTCGAGGTTGAAAAACGAATCGTTGTCAAACTGGGGCACGACATTAGCGGCGTATGTCCAATTGACCAAATCAGTGCTTTTAAGAATCGTGACGCCGGGTATCATGTGCATACTGGTTGAAACAAAATAGAAGGTGTCTCCTACCTGTGTGACATCAGGGTCGGGCAAGTCGGTCCACAAAACCGGATTGGTAAAGGTGCCATCACCATTGTCGCTTTGTTGAGAGTAACAAAGTGTAAAACTAAAGAGTGTGAGGACAATGAAGATTATTTGTTTCATAAGGAAGATATTGTTTTTCTTGATGGCAAAGATACATATACTGTTTGGAAACACAGTAATCAAATCGACCCCATCTTTGTACATTTGGTTTACTATGGGTGGTTTTTCATGAATGATAATGCTTCTTCCGCTCATCAGCCTTCCGCTTGAGCATTGTGTTATGAATGATTGAACGTGGTTTCGATACTGTAAAATATAATATAGTTGCATATTATGGTTTGATAGGAATACTCGCAATCTTTTGCCCCTCCATCACTTTCTAATCACATTATCTTGAGATTTGGAGCTAAAGAGATTTGTCGCTTCATAGATTTGGAGATTTGAAGCTGATGAGCAAAATCGCAGGAAGCTATGTTCAAATAAGCAGATAAATCAATACCAGGCAAGTTGTACTTTTGTATATACAGAGGCTCTGCCCTGTATTTCAAAAGTCCCTTGCCAGCTGTCGCTGGAATTATGGAGGTTCGCAACTCACCCACATCTGTTAGTAAAACTAAACCATTATAGATGCTAAGCACACAATGATATTTTTCTTCTGTGATTGAATCCCGAAACTGAGCATGTTCAAAAGAATAGCCATGCATCATCTGAGTTATGAGCTATGCCAGGGCAAAGAGGTTAATTTCGATGACCAATGATTATTTTGAAATAATACTATACCTCGAAGGCGACTAAATCTTATTACTGACCATGAAGGCAAACTGCATACATACGCTGGAAAACAAATCCAATAGAAGATTTGGAGACAAGTATATTCTATGACAAATATCATCCGAGATTTTAAGCCGAGCAGACTTAGCGACAAATATCATTTGAGATTCGGAGACAAGCAGACATAGCGACAAATATCATCCGAGATTCGGATATAAGCAGACTTAGCGAAAAAACATTCGTAGATTTAAAGCCAAGTAAATTTGGAGACAAGTATTTGTCGATGTATGTCACTATATCTAATTAGTGTCTACTGAATAAAGTTAACTTATTGATTTATAATTAATTATATTAATTTCATTGGCAGATTAACATAAAATATGTACCTTTACAATGTTAAAGAGAAGAGAATGAAGTACACTT
>JBMNUV010000089.1:0-3964 GCA_050946455.1 Prevotella sp. | reverse complement strand
CGCGCAGGAACAATAACCGTCGGGCAAATGCGTCAGTCGTCCCGCGCGGAGCGACGGGACCTCCATGCATCGCGGGAACTCCATGCTACACTTCCCCAACGAAAGTAATTCTCTGGCTAATAGGTTAGTTGCGAAAAGTATTTTGTTCCCGTGCGGAACGCGGGAACTACGGCTACACACCCACAAGAAAAAAAATTCGTAGATAGATATCTGGAAACGAAACATTTTGTAATGGTCTCCCCTCTTGATATTGCTCACAGAATGTGGTTCTGACCTTCTCCACAAAGTTCTCCAAGGCTACAGAAAGGCGCATTTATCTCTATTACTTGTTAAAATTGTCCCTTATTGTTGGGATAATCAAATTATTTCCTTACTTTTGTATGCGGAAATATGAAATTAAGAAAATGAGTAAACTTATCATCAATTCTTATGAGGAGTTTGCTGCCCACTTAGGACAGAAGCTCGGCGAAAGCGACTGGCTCACAGTGGACCAAGACCGCATCAACAAGTTCGCCGATGCCACTCTCGACCATCAGTGGATTCATGTAGACGTGGAACGAGCCAAGAACGAAAGCCCTTACAAGAGTACTATTGCTCACGGCTATCTCACACTGTCACTACTCCCCTACATGTGGAACCAGATTATTGAGGTGCACAACCTGAAGATGATGGTCAACTATGGCATGGACAAGATGCGCTTCGGTGCTCCCGTCATCACGGGCAATAGAATCAAGCTCGTGGCATCTCTGTATAATATTGAGAATCTGCGTGGCATCTGCAAGACACAAATTGAATTTGCCATCGAAATAGAAGGACAGCGCAAACCCGCTCTGCAGGGTATCGCTTCTTTCCTCTACTACTTTAAATAGTAAACCCGCCATACGCTCTCTGCGACGCATGGCTCCAACCTACCAACCTTAAACCCTGTATCTAACTAACAACAAAAAAAATGACGAACATCAAAGACTTTGGTGCCTTGACGCAACTGCTTGCCAAAAAAGGCACACGGAAAAGAATCGTTGTGGTGTCTCCAGAAGATGAGTCTACTCGTTGGGCTCTTGAAAGAGCACGCCATGCAGGATTCTGCGACACAATCATCGTAGACGACGAAGACAAGGCTCTCGCCTCACAGAAAGCTGTTGACCTGATTCGCGAAAAGAAAGGCGACGTGCTGATGAAAGGCTTCGTCAACACCGACGTGCTGCTCCACGCCATCCTCAACAAGGAGCGCGGTATTCTGGAGCCGGGCAGCGTGATGACCCATATCACGGTTGCCTCTATCCCCGGATACGACAAGCTGCTCTTCTTCACCGACGCTGCCGTAATTCCTATTCCTACACAGGAACAGCGTATTCAGCAGGTGAAGTATATGGTGGACATCTGCCACAAGTTCGGCATTGAGGTGCCCCGCATCTCCCTCATCCACAGTTCTGAGAAAGTGGACACACGTCACTTCCCCTACACCGAGGGCTACCTTGAAATCAAGGAAATGGCAAAGAACGGTGCTTTTGGCAAATGTATCATCGACGGTCCTCTGGACTTAAAGACTTCCTGTGACCAGCACGCCATGCAGGTGAAGGGCATCAAGTCGCCCCTCAACGGTCATGCAGACGCACTCATCTTCCCGAATATTCAGACTGGTAACGTATTCTATAAGACCATCACTCTCTTCTGCAACGCCACGACAGCCGGAATCCTGCAAGGAACACATGTTCCTGTGGTGGTACCTTCTCGCGGTGACTCTCCTGAGACGAAATTTAACTCTATTGCTGTGGCCTGTGCATTATAATATATCTTTGAGCCTATGTTCAAACTTTTGATTATCAATCCAGGTTCCACATCCACCAAAATCGGTGTGTATGAGGATGAGAAGCAAGTATTCGTAGAAGACATAGCCCACACAGTAGAGGAGCTTCAGCAATATGACGAGGTAACAGACCAGTTCAACATGCGCAAGCAACTCGTCATCGATGAGCTTAAAAAACGCCATATCCCACTGCAGTTTGATGCCGTGGTGGGACGAGGTGGACTCTCGCGTGAAGTGGAAAGTGGTGTTTACGAGGTGAACGAGCACATGGTACAGGATGCCTTCTACGCTATCCATAAACATGCCTGTGACTTGGGCTGCATCATCGCTTATGAGATTGCCAAGGAAATCCCCGGTTGCCGTAGCTACATCGCTGACCCCGGTCGCGTGGACGAGTTATCGCCACTGCAGAAGATTACGGGTACGCCGCTCATCAAGCGCATCTGTATCTGGCACGCTCTCAACCAGAAGGCTATCGCCCGCAGGTTTGCTTCCGACCATAAGACGAAATATGAGGACTTGAATCTCATCATGTGCCATTTGGGTGGAGGTATCTCAATCGCCGCCCATGACCACGGTCGTGCCATTGATGCCAACAACGCCCTCGACGGTGAAGGTCCGTTCTCACCCGAACGAACCGGCACACTGCCTGTCGGAGACCTCATCCGCCTTTGCTACTCGGGCAAATTCACAGAGAATGAGCTCTTGAAGCGAATCGCTGGTAAGACGGGTATGATTGCCCTGTTGGGAACCAACGACATGCGTGAGATTGAGAGACGAATCAAGGATGGCGATGAGAAAGCAAAGCTCTACACGGACTCTATGATTTGGCACACTGCCAAATACATTGCTGCTGAGGGCGCTGTGCTCTGCGGAAAGGTAGATGCCATCATCCTCACGGGTGGATTGGCAAGGAGCAAATACATCATTGACGGACTCAAACAACGTTTGGATTGGATGGCTCCCGTCTATATCTATCCGGGACAAGACGAGATGAAAGCCCTCGCGCTCAACACACTCCACGTGCTGAGAGGCGAATGGCAAGCCAAACAATATGTATAATTCAAACAATAGGTATTAAAACAAAAACCGCCGCATCATCAAAGGTGCGGCGGTTTTTGTATCTTGTAGAAACCAATGGGATTAGTCAACTGCGCTATATCCCCTTGTAGAATTATTGTGCATGATGTCACGGATGTTCAGTTCTTTGCCATTGTTAGCCTTTGCATGCTCCTCAAATTCTTCCCATCCTTCCTGTTCTTCAGGTGCATGATGGTATGTGAGTTTACCTATAGCCTCGCACACGCCCCAACCGACGAGTGCAACGACAATGAACAAAACTAAAAGAGTTAAACCTGTCATATTGAATATTTATTTTTAATTTCTTAATTGAAGAATTGTTTGTATTTCTTTAATAGTAGTCTTTCTTTAATTGAAGAGTTGAGTTTATTCTTATAGTTGCGTTTATCTAATCAGCAAACCCGCAACGTGCCGTTTATTTTCAGCAGAGTGCTCGTTTGTTATTAGTTTCCACACCCTACAGCCTGCAAAGTTAAGAAATTATTCCCAACTCTCCAAACTTTTAATATAGATTAGCAGCCTCCAATCCGCATCGTAGTTCTCGCGATGCAAGGAGGTCACTCCGCAAAACACGGAATTCTCGCCGCGATGCACGAATCTCTCGCCGCGATGCTCGAATCTCTCGCCGCGAAGCATGGAGGTCTCGCGCTCCGCGCGGGACGACCACCACATTTGCCCGACGGTTATCCGCACCGTAGTTCTCGCGCTCCGCGCGGGAACAACTCCCAAACGATATCGAATAAACACTACCGTGAATCCGTTTCTATGTAGTCGCGATGCACGGAGGTCCCGCGCTCCGCGCGGGACGACTGCCGTCAACACAATCAATAACTTTCCGCATCCCCTCTCATTGAGCCTGCATATTCGGTTGTCGTCCCGCGCGGAGCGACGGGACCTCCATGAGTCGCGGCTCAACGACGGATACGGCTGCGCGTTTAACGTCCAGGCATAAAAAAGGCCTCCGCGGCATACTGTCACGGAGGCCTCTGTCTGATTGAAAGGAGGCGGCTACCTACTCTCCCGCATTGCATTGCAGTACCATCGGCGCGGGCGGGCTTAACTTCTCTGTTCGGAATG
>JBMNUV010000088.1:0-3975 GCA_050946455.1 Prevotella sp. | reverse complement strand
CCGAAAGGTCAACCCAATGCAGGGTTAGCGAAAGGTAGTCAACTTAAATAAGTTTTTACGTTTAACCGAGTCAACTTAATTTGGGTCTAAGCAAAAAGGTAGTCAACCAAAATCAGGAAACCACAACATCAATAAATACAGACAACCCATGATTAGTCACGAGATTGGACAATGGTGCGTCTATCCCGACTTTGAAGAAATTCGCAAGTACACCGGCGTGTATAAGGCTCGCAACTTCGAGATTTTCCACGATTTCCTCCAGCAGCACGGACTGCTCCATTTGGCAGACAGTTTCCTGCTTGCCTCTGGTCATTTGCAAACCTTATGCTACAAGGCCGACATCGAGGCAGCACTTCGCACCAAGCGTTTCGGCGGTTTTCAGTTGTTAGGTCTCAATGACTTCTCCGGTCAGGGCACGGCATTGGTAGGTGCTGTCAATCCATTCTGGGAAACGAAACGCTATACGTCGCCCCAAGAATACAGTAAGTTCTGCGGGAGCCTGATACCATTAGCACGTATGGAGAAGCTGGTGTATCATAATAACGAGACGTTCAAGGCAGACGTGGAAATAGCCAATTTCGAGAAAGAACTTAGCAATCCGACAATCGATTGGCGTCTGCGTGATGCAAGTGGAATTGTCCTCAAGGAGGGCAGTCTCCATTCCGATTTCCTTCCCATCGGCAACTGTCTGAATGTAGGTGAGGTGAGTTTCGCCTTGAATGATATTGTCAAACCGTCGCAACTGAAATTTGAAGTGACGATTAACGGTAAGACAAACGACTGGAACATTTGGGTTTATCCTAATAAACAGCCCATCGTTGACCGTCAGATTATAGTAACCGACACCTTGGATGCACAGACGTTGAAACGTCTGCAAGGTGGAGCCAAAGTGCTGCTGAGCCTTGGAAAGGGCCGCGTGGCTCCGGATATGGGTGGCGAGGTGGCAGTTGGATTCTCCAGCATTTTCTGGAATACTTGGTGGACCGGCGGTCAAGCTCCACAGACGCTTGGCATTCTTTGTGACCCGCGCCATCTTGCCTTGGCAGATTTCCCTACACAGTATTATAGCGATTATCAGTGGTTCGACATGATGTCGCAGGCAGATGCCATTGAATATACCAAGCTATCCGATAAACTTTCGCCTGTCGTGCGCATCATCGACGACTGGTTCACGGCTCGTCCGTTGGCCCTTCTCCTTGAAGCCCGTGTAGGTAAAGGCAGCATCATCATTTCAGGAGCCGACCTGATTCACAACCTGTCTGACCGTCCTGCCGCCCTTCAGTTGCGCAACTCTTTGACGAATTACATGTCAGGCCATAACTTTGCGCCCAAGGTGATGCTGGATATTACAGATTTACAAAAGCTCTTCCGATAACGATAGTTCATCTTAGAGTTGCCCGCAACAAGTTTTGGGCAAGTAAAAATTAGGCTGGATTCCAAGCGAGGATTCCAGCCTTTTTCTCTTATGACAGACCGTAACAGCTTGTTTGAAGAGATTTTCCTTACTTTGACCGACAGCTATTACTTCTCTCGTCTGTTCACCAAGACTATTGGCATCTCGCCCAAGAAATTTAGGCAGTCGAAACCTGTATGAGCATGATATTCCCCTGATATTTACACCAAGAAGGCGCTATCCCAATGACCGAACTGTTATCAATGTAGCGACTTTTACGTGTTGGTTGCCTTGTTCTATGGACTCATATTGAACGAGACTTAGAGAAATGATTATCTATTAATGTTGTTGTTTTTTTTGATTCGCATAGGAAGCCTTCTTGCCGTTCATTACGTAGTGGCATCGTTCCGTGATTGCTCCCTCAGTAACATATTTTATTAAACTTCCTTTTGCCTTTCGGATTATTCATATTATCTTTGCAAATCTCATCAAGAACGTTGAAAACGGAAGGAGATGAATGTTCTTCAAGCATCAAGAAACCAATGATTAAGAATATAATTTTCGACTATGGTGGCGTATTGGTTCAATACGACTTCGCCGGCTTCTTTGGCAAATTGCTGGGAAGCCGTGAAAAAGGCGAGTGGTTTATGGACAACGTGCTGCCCGATGAGGTGAACAGGGAAATGGACCGAGAGCTGCATCCTTTCAGCTTCTACATTCATCGGCAACAACAGCGATGGCCCGATTATGCTGACGCGTTAGACTATTTCGACAAACATTATACTGACGCTTTCACGTCTGAGATGCCTGGGATGCGTCAGTTTATGATGGAGTTGAAAGAAAAAGGCTTTCACCTCTTTGGACTGAGCAACTGGTCATCAAAGCTTAGTGAGGTAAAGGACAAGTTCAGTATTTTTAGCCTCATCGAAAAGGAACTGGTCTCCAAGGATGTCCACTTGCTCAAACCAGACCCGTCAATCTATAGGGCATTCCTGAGCAAGTTCAGTCTCGACCCTGCTTTTTGTTTGTTCATTGATGATAAGCAGGAGAACATCAACGGATGCAAGACTGTCGGGATGAATGGTTTCCACTTCGATTCCAACTCGCCAAGAGAAAGCATTGAATCCATTAAAAACTTACTCAGGGAAGTAAAAGATAAGCCTTGAAAACAAAACTTTGTTTTAGACATAGAAGAAGTTGGCTGAATTGCTCATACAACCGGAACAAAAACAGTGGATTCCCCTGCCCCACTATCTGCTCATCAATGGACAGATGGTCGGCATGATGCGAGGGAAGGGAGCCGTACACGTTCATTTAGCTGATGGAAGCTACGACGTGACCATCCGCTCTGCTTACAAGTGGATTGAGTCGACAGTTCAACTGAAAATAAGAAAGGATGAGACCATCTGTCTTACATTCGGCGACCGCGAGAAGTTATGGAACTAGTTATTCAACTTGGACCTAATCTTGTGGTGTATCAAACGATTCATCCACATAGGTGAGCCTTGGAGCACTATCTATGAAGTTGTGAGCAACGGCTTCTTTGTCGTTTGGCTGCTTCGAATATGGATTATCCGCAAGCATTACTTCAAATTAACCGTTCGGAAGCAGGTAGGGCCTAAGACTTGACAACAAGTCGACTACCTACGAATAGAACGAAAATTCTTTAGCTTAGCTATAGTTCCAGCTATGGAAGCCATGCAAGCAGTTTGGAGACAACGAAGTGGACTTCATTGTGGCAAAGAGAATCATGGCGCCATAGTCACTATCATGTAGAGTTCATCCTCCTGGCAGAAAAGTTCTAATAATTTGAATTACGCAAAAAAACTGCGTTCCAACATAATAACTTTGCATCCAGAAACCAAGAAGATGCTGTAAAGTTATTATGGAGGCTATAGCTCAGTTGGTAGAGCGTCTGACTGTGAATCAGAAGGTCATCGGTTCGCCCCCGATTCGTCTCCCCTTGCTTCAATAGCTCAATGGTAGAGCAGCTCCCTTGTAAAGAGCAGGTTGCTGGTTCGAGTCCAGCTTGAAGCTCTTCTTGCTCCCGTAGCTCAATTGGATTAGAGCGTCTCGCTCCGAACGAGAAGGTCGCAGGTTCGAGCCCTGCAGGGAGTACAAATATCAGAATGAATTTCCGGGGTGAGTACATAGCACATAAAAAGAGCAAAGGATAACATTTGTTTATATCAAGACTATTAGTTTTTTTCTTAATTTCTTAAGTACCGTTTGCAACTCATTCGTCCCTTCATATTGGTTGATAAGTTTGATGGCTTTATTCAGTAGTTGGTAGTCATCTACATCGAGTTGATTATTGGTAATGGAATATTCAGGATCTGAATATCTGTAATACTTGCCGTCATAGACTTCGATGGGAGCGTTATAGCCTAATTTGTCCGACCTCATGATCTGAATGTCTCCCTGAACAGTTCTGGTGGAAATTCCCTTGGTGATGCCTATAATACTGCCGCCAAATTGGACACCCGCATTTTGTTAAAATGAATAAATTCATTAACTTTGCGGTATCTAATATTAGCTACTATGGGTAGAAGAAGCAAATACTCTTCGGAGTTCAAAGCAAA
>JBMNUV010000087.1:0-4123 GCA_050946455.1 Prevotella sp. | reverse complement strand
TCCACGAGGTGGAGAAGATATTAGCTGAATCGTCGCTCGACGACCTGAAGACCTACATGGAAGGCATGGTCATCAGTGGCGCTTCGAGCCAGTTGGACGATAAGTTCCGCGCCGAGGCCTTCGCGCTTAGCAGTGTGCTCAGTGGCGTGAAGCAAGACCGTCCACGTTGGAAGCGCGCCGTTAGCCTGGTGAGCGGCGCTTTGGGCGAAGCCATCGGCAAGCTCTATGTGGAGAAATACTTCCCCGAGTCGAGCAAGCAACGCATGCTCACCTTGGTGCACAACCTGCAGACGGCCCTTGCCGAGCGCATCGACGAGGCCACATGGATGGGAGCAGAGACCAAGGCACAGGCCAAGGACAAGTTGCAGAACTTCATCATCAAGATTGGTTATCCCGACAAGTGGAAGGACTACTCCGGCCTGCAGGTCAACGACTCGCTGAGCCTCTACGAGAATCTCCGCCGCATCAGCCGTTGGGCCACTGACGACTACATTGCCCGCCATGCCAACAAGCCCGTGGACAAGATGGAATGGGGCATGACGCCACAGACCGTGAACGCCTACTACAACCCCACGACCAACGAGATTTGCTTCCCCGCAGCCATCCTGCAACCGCCATTCTTCGACCCCACGGCTGACGACGCAGCTAACTATGGAGCCATCGGCGGAGTGATTGGACACGAGATGAGCCACGGATTCGACGACCAAGGCTCGCAGTTCGACAAGACCGGCAACCAGCACAACTGGTGGACGGCACAGGACAAGAAGAACTTCGACCAGCGCACGAAGGTGCTCGCCGACTACTTCTCCAACTTCGAGGTGATTCCCGGCGTAAAGGTCAACGGCCAGCAGACGTTGGGCGAGAACATCGGCGACAACGGTGGACTGAACATCGCCTACCGCGCCTTCCAGAACGCCATGAAGCAGCAACCCCTCGGCGTGAAGGACGGATTCACCCCCGACCAGCGCTTCTTCCTCGCTTGGGCTCGCGTATGGGCTTCGAACTCCACTCCCGAATACGTGCAGATGCTCGTCACCTCGGATGTCCACTCGCCCAACAAGGCCCGCGTGAACGCTGCCCTGCCCCAAATCGACGCCTGGTACACTGCCTTCAAGGTGAAGAGGGGCAACAAGATGTATATCCCCAAGAACAAGCGCGCCCACATCTGGTAAGCCTCTTCTTGGTCATCATTCTATATCTGAACCTACATCTAACGTGAGTTCGACGAATTTAAATATGAGTATGGATAAGAGAGGTTTCATGCTTTTGCTTATGCTAATAAACATAGTATTTGCCTATGCCCAGCATGTGTTTCAAGGAAAGATTGTGTCCCAAAAAGACAGCATTGGAATAAGCAATGGATATGTTTTACTTATCCAAGATGGAAAGGTCTTCAAAACAACCGCTTCTGATAAAAAAGGTTCTTTCTCTATGAATGTCCCTACTGGTGACTATATCGTAGAGGTAACGTGTTTAGGATATCAAACCATAAGTGATTCTCTCCATATAACAGATCCTACTAAGCGTATCTTTAAACTGGAAGAAGAGTCAAAAGAGTTAGGGGAAGTGACGGTTGTGGCAGACCGTAGCCAGATAGTAAAAAGAACAGCTAATGGCGAGGTATTCTATCTGTCGTCAGATGCCAAGAAAATGAGTAATCCTTTTAGGGCTTTGCAAGAGATTCCTGTCATCATATCCGATGCCAATACCTCGTCCGTGAAAACGTTGGATGGCAAAACTCCTTTGATCCTCATCAACGGCAATATGGTAAATTCAGGAATTGGACCAATTTCTCCTGCCGACATAGAATCTGTGGAGATTATAAACTCGGTATCAGCTCGGTATCTACAAGAAGGCGTTACGAGCATTTTGAATATCAAACTTAAAAAGCATACTAAGCCATACTTATGGCTTGAGGGAGCTACACGCCATGAGATTCCTCTTGACAATGGGTTTGGCGTAGGATATTTTGAAGTAGGAAATCAAAAGATAAGTCTTTATGGTAGAGCTGCTTATCACTACAAATATCATGATGACGTGGAATCTTTTGTAAACCGTACAAATACGGGGTACAAACAAGCGTATGACCAGACTACACGTAATGATGCAAACAGATGGATTGGTGAGTTGTTGCTGAAATACCAAATTACAACAAATGATTATTTTGCAGCACAGCTTTATGACTCATATAATACTACCAAGGGGAATAGTTCGGCACAAGGAAGTTACTTGACTGATGTTTCGCAGCCGTATAGCTTCAACTCATTCGACAAGAACAGAAGCAATATTCTTACCACAAGTCTGTATTATAAACATTCATTTTCAAAAAGCAGTGAATTGGAATTGCGCTTAGCATATAATTTCAATAAGAATCACTATAGTGCCAATCGTACAGATTTTTACGACGACCAGCAGGTTGATGCCAATACGCTTTACGACAACAAGCGCCACTCTGGGAGTTTCAACATTGACTATTCTAAAGAATTTTCAGACCACAGTTCGCTGATTGCAGGAAGCCACAGTACGCTCATCATTGATGACATCAATTATGCCATCGGTGACAATCCATTATTCAAGCATCACAACTACAATCAATATATATATGGAGGTTATAGCAGTTCGTTCAAGCATCTCCGCTATAACGCATCTATAGGAATAGAGGGAATATGGGCAAAGGCAGGCGATGCAGACTACAGCTATTTTCGTCCAAGGGGCAATGTGAGTATAACATGGGTAGTCAACAATCACAACTCCATTCGTTGGAGCTACCGACTTACAAATACATCGCCGGATGTTGCTTATCTAAATCCTTACAACACATCCACCGACTCTTTGTTTGTAAGCATTGGCAATCCCAATCTTAAGCCAGAAATGACGCATTATGCTTCTATGTCTTATACATTGAACGTTGGGAAAGTATATTTTGAACCGACTGTTGGCTATAAATACATCAGTGATATGATAGAAAATGAGGGCTACTCGGAAGGTGACGTTTATTATAGCACGTATGCCAATACAGGACATTTTTCCCAAACGTCAGCAGGAGCCGATATAAGCTATCGTTTCAAGGGGGGCCGAATCTATGCAGGTGGCGGTTGGAAAGCCGATCGCTACATGGGGCAAAAAGTCAAAAACTCAGCCTATGCCTCATTTGGCTTTAACGCACAAGTGAAGAACTTCTCGTTCTATGGCGATATAGATTACAACTCACGTGATTACACAGCCTTGTCTCGCACGACATATACGCATCCATCTGTTGCCAATCTCCAGGTGAATTACAATTTCACGCCTGATTTTTATGTGGGTGTATGCTTACAGCATATTACAGGCGAATATCGTAGTAAGACAACTACTTCAGATGGCTCTTTCGAGTCGGTAGCTGAGAATCATTACAAGGATAGGGATTTCCGACCTTGGGTTATCCTCAGATATACATTCCGTAAAAATGCTGATAAGAAACATAAATTAGGTAAGGTATTGGATAGCACAGAAGAAGGTATCTCTATATTGAGGTAGAACTATGTTTTAGAATGTATATGATTGCGATTGATTATAAACTCAATGTACATGAGAAAATTCTCTGTTATTCGCCAACATGATTCTATACAATGTGGCATTGCTTATTCACAAATGATTTGTAACTATTTCGGCAAAGAGTACACTATAGACTTTTTGACGAAATTATGTTTTGCGACAACAGAAGGAGTTTCTTTATTGGGTATTAATGAAGCGGCTAACACTATAGGGTTGCGCACGATAAGTGCAAGGACTACTATAGCCATGTTTGACGAAGCCCCTCTTCCTTGCATTCTCCATTGGAACCAAAATCACTTCGTAGTTCTATACAAAGTCAAAAAGCTCTTCCCAATCTCTCCAAGGAAGAACTTCACCCATTTCTCGTATGTGCCCGAAATCTCCACCGAAGCCAGTCCCGTGAAATAGCGGAACTGGGAAAGGTTGAGTGCCGAAGACAGAGCCAAAGAGTACCGACTGAGGACGCCACGGTCGATGAGGAACAACAAGGTCAGGAGCCTTCCCATCCGGCCATTTCCATCGATGAAGGGATGGATGACTTCGAACTGATAGTGGATGAGCGCCGCCATGACCAAGGGGTCGGTGCGCT
>JBMNUV010000086.1:0-4139 GCA_050946455.1 Prevotella sp. | reverse complement strand
TATCATCTTATTTTTGCTGTTGAGGTATGTTTCTCTCTCAGATGACAGGTATGGAAGGTATTTTGTCGATTTATGGATGGGCTCAGGAATAGGATCTATGTCCCTATGAATAATGCAGGTTAGGTAGTCCTTATTAGGAGTCCTTGTCAATTTTGATATTTCTGAATCTTGACAGCAGCTCTTCAATTCTCCGCATCAGCTGTTCAAACGGCTTGGCTTCTCCATAGATGTAGCCATCAACCATATTGGTTTCATAATCGCGCCGGAAAGCCCTGAGTATGTCACCCTTGGGAACGAAATCAATTTTGTCTGGATAATCTTCGTCATAATTGACGTATCCCAAATGGTAGAACCTGCGCCGATGCTCGACGATGGCCTTGTACAGCTTACCGTCCTGAAGGGCCCTCATAGCGTAGTCTGTATCCATCAGTCTTTCGAGGTCATACAGATGACGGCTCATCCTCATGGTCCGTGGCTCAGCCTTCTGCAGTTCCTCGCTTAGAAGCAAGGCCTTCTCCAAGAAAGTGCGCGATGGCGTCACTGTCTTGATGACAGATACACCCTCATCATCCTCGTCAGGAAACTTGTCATGAATCAAGGAACTGATTTTCCGTTCCTCAAAAGGCTCGGACATGGAGAGACAGCTGATTTCGACCTTAACACGTGAGTCTATGAGCCTTGTGCTGGAAGGGAATATGCTGTCGTAGTTGACATATATGACGGTCGGATCGCTGTCATGGTCCACTGGCTTGGGTGGATTGCCCGTCTCAGTCACGTTTACCACGGAGTAGTCCGAGACACCCAAATGGGCCAGCTCTACATCCAACTCACTGGAAAGGGTTCCAAGAATGAAGTCACGGGAAGCCTTTCTTAATTTCTTGATTTGGTTATTGTTCTCGCACTTGGCGAAAGGCAACTTTAGAACATCCGTGAAGAACTCCCTGTTGATGGATATATCGGCATCCTCGCTGAACCGGTTAATGAGGTCCCATCCTTTGCTTAGGGAGGTACCGCCCTTGAAAAGAAGCCATTCCCCACAGGTTGTATGGAACAGGGCCTTCAGAACCGTCGTCACCCACCAATCTTTCTCGACGGCGTTGTCCTCGATGTTTCTCTCAGATGCAACGGCCTGGGCCATTGCCATGCGCTCATCTTTATTATGCTTCAACCAACTGGTCATTTTATTTCTTCTTTGTAGATTTTTGATATTTCCCTTCTGATCCATGCCGGCATGACCCGGAGGTCTTGCCGTATGGTCTCTTTCTCAGGATTTTTGATTATTACGGCACTTATCGCCTCAGACCAGTCTTCGGTGTAATTGCTTTCTCCAATCGCTTTCATGGCCTGGACCAGCAAGCGCGTAATCTTGCCCTTTACGGCAAAATTTCTGGGAACGCCACGCTTGAGGGTGATTGTCTTGTTGCCGCATTTGATCTTTCTTGCAGAGCCGCTTGTAAGAAACACGGGAGCCATGGTCACTTGATCCGACAGCCCGAGGGAATTAAGGGCAGTGCTGCCGGTAGGAAGGATTTCCGCGTTGTCACGCTCTGCTATCGCATTGGCAATCTCTTCGGTGGTTGGATAGACAAAGCCAAATTTGGTCTTCTTGGCTTTCAGATAGACTCCTCGTGAGAGACGCAAGATCAATCCCTGACGGACAAGGTCAGTCAGCACCTTGCCCACATACTCCTCGTCATATTCAGGAAAGCTGCTGTTGAAGAACAGTGTTCCGTCCTTTGACTTTTCTATCCGATCCTTTATAGCGTTTATGACCATTTATAAATATATGATTAACATTAATTAAGTCGGTAACTTTTGCAAAATTACCGATTGTTTTCCAACTCTCCAAATTTTCAAGGGTAAATTTTGTCAGACTGAAACAATTAAGCTGGCTTAGGTCATGGAATCCTTTTAGAATGGAACGCATTATTAACATTGCATGCGATAATAAAATGATGAGGTACTCGACCCCAGAGACCTTCTTAGCAAACTGTTGATTTTGTATTAAACAAATTGCAAGTTAGAGAAATTTCTGCGAGTACTCTTTGGTAAGTTGTATCTCTGCGTCTGTAAGGACATTCTTGGGTAGCCTGCGCCTCCATTTGATGCATTTGTACTGCAGATTCTTCTTTGCACGGACGACAAAGAAAGACTTCACCAAGTGGATGTTGTAGAGTTCCTTGAATGCATTGTAGCCACGGTCGAACACATAGTAGGAGCTTGGCTCATAGGGAATTTCCTTCATTGCCTGCGAATCATACACTGATGCGGTCGTGATGTGGTAGTATGCGGAAACTGACGTTTCCAAGTCATACAGGAAATGAACCTTCACGCCTCCCTTCCGCTTGCGGAACCTTGGCCACCAGACAAAGAGGTATGGTTGTTGAATCAAAAGCGTAGACGTTGCCGCCAAGCTTGAATATGTCAACTATCCTCTTCTTTCTGGCTTGCTCCATCATGTAGAATGCAAAGTCTTCGAATATGCGGTAGTCCCGTTCCTGATTTGCCTTTGCCAGTGTAGTTCTGGCTATGGGCTTTCGTCCCACCCCCAAATGGTAGCACTTGGACCGATGGGCTTCCAAAGCGGCAATCAAGTCACGAAGGCTTTCCCTGTTGCTGAGCTGTCCGAACATCAGAGCCAAAAGTTGATTCCAGCACGTGAAATTCTTGACGTATTTGTCTCCGTTATACTTGCGGACGAGATAGTTGAAGTGGTTCCTATCCATAAACGATATCAGCTGGGCAAAAACGTCCTTGTCTTGGAACATATGCATTCAATGTTATATTGATGCAAAGTTACGAATTCAAGTCCGTTGACTCCAATAAATGGTCGTAAAAGACTATGTTTCAATAATTTCAAAGAACTCTTAGTCCACTTTTACGGGACAGTAGTGTTACACAATATGTAGAATATGTAAAGGTATTAGCTAATCGCCGTAATTTCAAGGAATTACGGCGATTTTCGTTGGTGTGTCGGGCATGACACTAACCTAACTGGTTCAAATCCAGTCGCGGGTATTTACCGCCAAGCGAAGCGAATGGCAAGTCGTTGCCAGCAATGGCAAGGATGAAGGAAGCCAATAGCGAGCCCCTCGAGCCTACGGGCAGAAACTTGGTACAAGGCTAAATGGGAAAGGATGAGACTGCAAAACAAGTCGAAGTCCGAATGGTAAACGTACAACCCAAAACAGTAAACCAAGAGGCTGTGAGGTCATAAGGTCAGTGCCTTACCCCGAGAGGCCCATCCAGCGTGGAGACACGTGCGATAAAAAGCCCATGGGTGGGAGTCAGCTGAGCCCATAGTAAGTGACCCGCCATCACTGAAGGGGTTAATGTATATATAGTGCAAATCGCTGTAAGCAATGCCTTGAGAGTCTGAAAGTGAGATAATGCTGTAGCATGGGAACCGTAATCCCATGAGGCATGAAGTAGCGGGGATGCTTCAAGGTATATTTACAAACAGAACGAAGAGCAGCAAATGGAATTAATCAACGAGATTGTAGAAGCGAGAAACTTCCGGGAAGCCTGGATGAGTGTCAGGCGTAATCATGGTGCATCCGGCATGGACAAGATGTCGGTGGACGAGCTTGACGTGTACATGCCCATCCACATGGATGAGATAAAGACGTCCATCTTGGAGAAGCGATACAAGCCATCCCCTGTAAGACGTGTCTGCATCCCCAAGCCCGACGGCAAGCAGAGGCCACTGGGAATCCCGACCGTCGTTGACAGGGTAGTGCAGCAGGCAGCAGCGCAAGTGCTGGGCAGGCTGTATGAGCCCTTGTTCAGCGACAACAGCTACGGGTTCCGCCCCAAGCGCAGCTGCCACATGGCAGTCCGCAAGGCGCTGGAATACCTCAACGAGGGATACGAGTGGGTAATCGACTTCGACATCGAGAAGTATTTTGACACGGTCAATCACGACAAGTTAATTTCAATCCTCAGAGAGCAGGTCAACGACTCTGCCACTCTCCACTTAATCCGTTCCTTCCTGAAGGCAGGCGTCATGGAAGAGGGTCTGGTGCATGCAACCGGGGAGGGCGTACCCCAAGGCGGCTGCATCTCGCCGATACTCTCCAACATATACCTCGACAAACTCGACAAGGAACTCGAAAGCCGTGGTCTGAGGTTTGTCCGCT
>JBMNUV010000085.1:0-4162 GCA_050946455.1 Prevotella sp. | reverse complement strand
TGCTCTCGTTGATGTTGAACATCTTCGCCACTTCCTTAATAGAATAGTATAGTCTTACTTTCTTGTCCGTTGCCAATGCCATCGTCTTTAAGTTTTTGTTCTTGGCAAAGATAAGAAAAGTTTTTCAAAAACGGTTTGGTTCGTGCTGATTTGTTGTTGGGTTTCATGTGACCGTTCGTAGTAATGTTGAGTCTCTCCATATTCGTCCTGCTTTGTTACAGAGTCATCTGACATGAAGAACGCATAGTGGTTGAGTGTCTCCACAAGTGACAAGTATAGCCATTTGGAGTAGCATCTCACACAGTTACAGATTTTCAATTCACTCAACTGTCGTTGGAGAGCATATAGGATTTGTAGATGTCATAGACATCATCGCCAGTTGAGTTCTGTTGGGAATATATTGTTGGCGTGTAGGAACGGTTAGAGAAAAGGTCGTATTGTGGCAAATATACAAAATAAGAGGCTGTGACAAACCAATATTGAGTCTTGCCGCGGCCTCTATTGCTGTAGTTAGTTCCTAAAATGTCGTACTAAAGTGACTTACCCAATTCGTAGGCTTTTTCCAACTGTGGATGTCCCTTGATGTCACCGACTGCCATCACTCCGCCAGCGAAAATCTCGCCGATGTTGTCCCAACCCAAATGACGGGTGAGCGCATGATAGTAATGGCGCACAGGCTCAAAGTTATCCTCGGTATCACCCTCTGCCGCCATCAGAAGGATGGTGTTCTGATGGGGAGTCTCATAGTTGGGGTCGCTTTCTGTCACAGCGAAGATACGGTCAATAGCCATCTTCAGTTGGGCTGAGATACTCCAATAATATTCTGGAGAAGCCAGCACCAACACATCGGCATTCTTGTAGTGGGGATAAATCTTGAGCATGTCATCCTTCTGAACACAAGGTGAATCGGGGTCCTTACCGCCGCGCAGACAGCCCAAGCAGGGATGAATGTCCATTCGCTGCAGATTGAATAGCTCCACCTGATGACCTTTCTCCTCAGCGCCTTTCTTGAAGGCCTCGATAAGTTGCATGGTGTTGCCGTTCAGACGGGGACTGCCATTGAGAATCACTATCTTCTTTGCCATAATAGAAATATTTATTGATATTCAACTTGTTTCTGAAAATCCAGCATCCCTGTGGAACACTATCTCTGTTAGCCTTACTTCTGAATAGTGTTTGAGTTCTGGTTGTATGCCTTTGATACGCATTTCCACTCACCGTCAATCTTCAGCATGAGCAGTACGTCGGTGAAGTCGATGTTGCCTCCCCAGCCTTCTTCAAATACGCGCACAACAGCCAACGTCTCTTCAACGAAGAGCACATCTACACGGGCTTTGAACGAATCGCCGGCCCCCACGGTGTCAACATTGTGGTAGAACTGCTCAATGTTGCCACGCTCCAGCTTACCGTTGAGAAAACCGAATAGGCAAGCGTCATCGGTGAACAACTCACGGGCATATTTGCTGTTGCCTTCTGCTACACTCTTTACAAACTTCATTGCGGCCTCTTCTACAGCCTGATACTCTTTGATAGAACTACGCATAATATTTTGATTTTAAAGGTTGTTTGTTCTTTGTTATTGCTTCCTGCCTTCGTTTGCAAAGTTACGATATTTTGTACAATGGCACAAGTACCCAAAAATTATTCGGGTACTGATTTATTTTTCGGTATACCCCATTTTGAGATTTTCGGAAGCCTGTGTGCTCGACATCCAAATGTAAGAACTGGTGGAAGATGGACGAATTATCCGTAACTTCCTCCATGCTCGGAGTATGCCATTCCGGATTTGGGCAGTACGCTCTTGTCCATTCTTGATGCGATGATAGAATGGATGAGAAGAACTATGTGCTCTTTGAAGCCAAATATGGGCGCAGACAAAAGCACAGAGGAAATTGTTAAAAACAAAATAAAAAACTTATTTTATCTCATAAATTAATGGTCAACTATATAAATTCTGAAATTCTTTCCTATCTTTGCGCCTCCAAGAGAAAGCGTATCAGCGCAAGAGTAATTAAAACATTAATCATTAGTACAGGAACATATTTATGGACATTTTATATTCATTGCTCTCCGACCTCAACTACGCAGTCATCTTCATCCTCATGTTGGTGGAAAGCACCGTGATACCCTTTCCCTCAGAAGTTGTCGTACCTCCCGCAGCCTACAGCGCAGCCGAGGGGAATCTCAACATCTTCCTTGTAGTGGTGTTTGCCACACTCGGCGCTACTGCCGGTGCAGCTATCAACTATGCCGGAGGATACTATCTCGGACGTCCCGCCATCTACAAGTTTGCCAACAGCAAATGGGGACGTATGTGTCTTCTTAGTCAGGAGAAGTTGGAGAAGAGCGAGCAGTTCTTCCGCAATCATGGTGCCGTAGCCACCCTCACAGGAAGGCTCATCCCCGGCATCCGACAACTGATTTCGGTGCCCGCGGGACTGGCACGGATGCATTTCGGAAAATTCTTGCTCTACACCGCTATCGGCGCAGGAGCATGGAACTGCATCTTGGCGGCACTCGGATGGTATCTTCATTCCGTTGTCCCGGCAAGCCAACTGCAATCCAGCATTAATGCCTACAGCGAGGAAATCAAACTCATCATCCTTGCCCTTGTCATCATTGCGGTGGCTTTCTTCCTAATTCGTAGATTGATACGGCTGGGTCTTGCCCGAGAATAAACAACGGGCAGGACGGATAGACTTCCCTCAGCATTTATTCTTACTGAAGTTTGCAACTTGCTTACTTCAAAGGAGTTGTAAGAAGTTCAAAGGAGTTATAGAAGTTAAAGACAAAAGCACTGAAGTTAAGTGGAATCCTCAATTAATTAATGCATAATTATCTGCGCCCTTTGATAATTCATAATTCACAATTCATAATGCATAATTAGCGACGAAACTAATTTTGAAGGTTTAGTAGGTGGGCGCAGCAACTCCTAACTCCTATCTTCTATCTCCTAACTCAAAAAACTCCTCAGACTCCCTCAGCATCATTTGCAACTTTATTTTTATAAAGCGATTAGATATCAACAAGATTAACAATTAAAGGTTCTTAAAAATGAAAAAGATTAAATTAGCATCAGTTCTGTTTGCAGCACTACTGTGTGTGCCCGTATTGCAATCTTGCGACGATGATGACGATTTCTACTACGACAGCAGTTATTACCCTTCAGCACTCGTCACTGCCAAGACGGCTGGCGACAGCACGTTCTATCTGCAGCTTGACGATAACACGACCCTGCTGCCCACCAATCTGAAGACTTCACCTTTTGGAGGTAAGGAGGTGAGGGCGCTGGTGAGCTACACGGCATCCAACGATTTGGTGCATCCCTACGACCAAGCCGTACACGTGAATTGGATTGACAGTATTCTTACTAAGAACACCGTGCCCTCATTGGGCGACGACAACGATGAGAAATACGGTGACGACCGCTTGGAAGTGGTTAGGGACTGGGTGACTATTGCCGAGGACGGCTATCTGACACTTCGCTTTCGTACCGTTTGGGGTGGAGGTACCCACTATATCAACTTGGTGAGAAATATGAACACGGAGAATCCCTATGAATTGGAGTTGCGCCATGATGCCAACGGCGATTTGTACGGATATTGGGGCGATGCCCTCGTGGCATTCAACCTGAAAGACCTGCCCGACACGGAAGGAAAGACCGTGAAACTCACGGTCCGCTGGAAATCCTATAGCGGAGAGAAAACCGCCGAGTTTGACTATTGCACGCGTACACAGACAGAAGTTGGCAACCTGCTCCACGGCAACACCGAGTTTGTCACTACTGTGAAATAATGCTTGAATAACATGTATAGCATAATATGATTTTGACTGTTCCCAAATGTATTGATACCGTTTAGAACACATCACTTCTAAAAGCCCAACCCGAATACCATTTCGGGTTGGGCTTTCAGATTGCATTACTTTAGTTGCGCATCCGTATCCGCAACTCACGGAGGTCCCGTCGCGGAGCATGGAGGTCTCGCGCTCCGCGCGGGACGATACCCTTCGGTCAAATATCCCAATCACACCTCGCATCGTAACCGCAACTCATGGAGGTCCCGTCGCTCCGCGCGGGACGATACCCTTCGGTCAAATATCCCAATCACACCTCGCAACGTATCCGCAACTCACGGAGGTCCCGTCGCTCCGCGCGGGACGA
>JBMNUV010000084.1:0-4415 GCA_050946455.1 Prevotella sp. | reverse complement strand
ATATTTTTGCGTTACGGTAGATTCCCCCAAAGTGAAACTTAACATGGCCCTTAAGCATGTCTGAGGTAGCGCGAAAGACTTTCTCGTAGTGGTAGACTCCTCCAGGGTAATATCCATTGTGGTGGCCAGTGACAACGCTGATGGCTGCACTGCGTCGTTCGCTCTGCATGGCATCATGAGGCAACGTGATGGGTTTCTTCACTGTATCATTGTCCGACCAAAAGAACCAATTGTTATTGAAATCTTGATAATGGCTGGACACATGGCGATGAGCTTCGCTCGTGAGAAATACAAAAGAAAACAAAATGATGGTGATGATTCTTGTATTCATAGTATTCTGTTATTGAACCTTAAAACAGGAAGACAGCTTCACTCAACCTAGACGGAAGAGAGAAACTGCCTATCCTGAAAACAACTTACCAATTAGTGTTCTGAACCAAGTTCTTGTTCTCGTTGAGATCACTCTGCGGTATGGGGAACAGTTCGTTCTTTCCTTTGATGAACCCAGGTCCACCCGTTGAAGTTTCCAATACGTTATAGCTACCCTTTCCATTCATCGACTGGAGCGTGTAGCTGGTCTTGCCAACGTCTTTCAATACGGTAGGCGCGTCACCCCAACGTACCAAGTCAATCCAGCGGCATCCTTCCTCTACAAGTTCGGCTCTGCGTTCAGCCTTTATTCCGTAATCGGAATTTTCCATGTCGAGAACAGGAGCATCAGCAAGTCCAGCCCGTTCACGGACGAGGTTTAGCGCTTCGAGACCACTCATGGCACCAGCGCTTCCTCCCATTGCTACGGCTTCGGCATAGTTGAGAAGCACTTCGGCATAGCGCATATACACGTAGTTGGCCTTACAATAATTCAAAGGACTGTTACCTACCATGTCCTCTGTTCGGCAGAGATATTTTACATTGATATATCCCATACAATCAACAGCAGGGTAATTCAGCGAAGATACCATGTTGTTCTCCTGAAGATCATAGTATTCCATGAGTGTTCCTTTATAGCGAGCACTGTTCTCACCGTCATGGGCCTGCATGAAGTCGTAGAAAGATTTGGTGAACTTGCGGCCATAATCATAATGCATCATAGGATTGGCGTAGGTCTTTGTCCAATTGTTAAATACTCCAAAGGCGATGACATCGAAGGCTCCTTCCTGTGAACTGGCATTGTCGCCGCTATCGTCGAAATTGAACTCAAAGATGTTTTCAGGACTAAAATCGTTGGCCGAACTGTTCAGACTGTCAAAGTCGGAAACCAGGGCATATAGTCCGGTAGCTATCACCTTATTATATAATGTCTGTGCAGCCTCGTCATATTTCCCCTGCCACAGATAGGCCTTGCCGAGGTAAGCGTAGGCGGCTTCTTTAGTAAGACGGCCTCCTATAGCCATCTGACCGTTGAGGTCTTGCTTAGATGGCAGTTCCTCGGCTGCTGCAGCCAGTTCACTGTCAATGAACTCCCAACTTTGCTCAGCTGGCGTGTTTGCTTCGTTACCCTGCAGAATGTGGTCGGCCAATGGAGCATTGCCATAGAGCTGGACGATGTACATCATATTGATGGCTCGCATGGCACGAGCCTCGGCAAGGACGCGGGTCTTCAAGCTTGGAGTGCAGGTCTGGTTGTCAGGCAGATAGGTCAACAACATATTACACCAGTAGCAGTTGCGATAGAAATACTCCCAAAACTGACGATAAAGCAAGCCTTCGGAGCCGTCCATGTATTTGTAGACATCTGCATTCTCGTCGCTCATGGAACCCAAGGTAGTGCAGAGGTAACGATAGTTGCCTTCGCCTTTCACCCCGGAGATGCCATTGGTGATAGTGGCATCACCATGCCAGTTGGCGTAGATGGCGGCTATGAGTGACTTGACGCCGTCGTCGTCTGCAGTCTCATACTGTGAAGTGGTAATGGCTCCATGCTGCTCAATGTCAAGTTCGTCGGTACTGCAGCCAGCCAAGAGAAGCACTGGAACGGTCATTGCCAATATGGTTTGATATAATGATTTCATGTTGGTTTTATTTATTGAGTTGAAATAATATTTATAGTCCGATGTTAAAACCGAAACTGAACGACTTTGCCATAGGGTAGGCTCCATAGTCGAGGGCCATGGCACTTGAGGAGTTGCTTGAGGCATTCGTCTCAGGATCGCTTCCAGGATAGTCGGTGAACGTGAAGAAGTTGTCGAGGGAAACATAGACCCTCAAATTGTTGATGCCCACACGGCTGACCCAACGTTGGGGCAGATTGTAGCCGAGTTGTATTTGTTTGATTTTGAAGAAATCGGCATCGAAGACGAAGGCATCACTAGCATAGTATCGAGGGTCGTTGACCTGCTGCTTGGCAGAGGGCTGAGATGCATTGGCACTGCCTGATGAGGTCCATCTTCCATTGTAGCGCCAAAGGGGCAAGTTGCTGTAGCTGCCGATGGCGGTTGGGCAGAGGGCGTAGACCATCTGGTAACCACCGGCTCCTGCTCCATAGACATTCAAGTCGAAGCCCTTATAGCTGGCTGTCAGGGTGACACCATAGGTATAGTCAGGAATGGCCTTGCCAAGATCGGTACGATCGTCATCGTTGATAATGCCGTCTTTGCTCACATCCTCATACACGGCTGCGCCTGTCGTTTCATCAATTCCTGCCAACTTATAGCCTCTTATGTACCAAAGGGGGTATCCCTCCTCGAAAGTCGTGAGTTTGTAGCTGGAATTCTGCATACCGTTGCCTTCTATGCGGGTGCCCTTGCCAAGATATTCCTTGACACGGTTTTTCACAGTGGCAAATTCTCCTTTCACACCATAATGGAAATCACCAATTTGGTCTCTCCATTCCAGCTCGAGTTCAATTCCAGAGTTAGTCACTTTTCCTAGGTTGCGATATTGATGAGAAGTACCAGTGATGTAAGGTGACACTGACTGGATAAGAAGACCATCGGTAAGTTTGTGATAGTAGTCAAAATCGAAAGTGAGTCGATTGCGAAAGAAACGAAGATTTATACCTAAATCGAATTGTTTGGATTTTTCCCAGCGAAGCTTAGGATTGGCCAGTGTTGTGCTAGGGTAGACACCCTGATAGACTTTGCCATCAAGATAATAGGCATAGTTGGCGATGTTCATGCCATAGAGCTGTGCAGGGCTTCCGTTGAGAATGGCGGCATACATGTAGTTTCCCAAGTTGCTGATGGAGCCATTGACACCATAACTGATGCGCAGTTTGCCGTAGGCGAACCCCCTATCGCTCACAAGGTTTTTCATGAAGGGCTCGTTAGAGAAGGTCCATCCGAAAGAAGCCGAAGGGAAGTAACCCCAGTTATGGTCGAGGTCAAGGTATGCAGCATCGTAAGAGTCGGCGCGGAAGTTTGTCTGAAAGTTATATCTGTCGAGGAAGTCCCAACTCAAACGGCCATAATAGGCTATCTGACGACGTTTTATGACATCACCGGAGATTTGGTCGTCGGCACTCGAAGTGGAGAAACTTACATAGTGGAAATTGGATGCCTCGTTGGCCAATTCGTTGGTGTACGTTCCTGTCGTGATGGTATTGTGGTGAATATAACTCATGCCCGCCATCAGGCTAAACGTACCTGCAATCTTTGTGTCAATGGTGTAGTTTGCAAAATTCTCCCACTGATAGTAGTGGGTAGTGGTCTGGTTGTTGAGCAACGACATCTGTTGTGAGTCACTCGTTTCGGTGAGGCTATTTACACGGGGAGCAGAATAGTTGTTATACGAGAGGTTGCCCAGACGGTAGCCCAGTCTAGAGGTGAAGACTAGTCCCTTGAAGGTCTTGATATTGAAAGAGGTTGTTCCATTCAGATAGAAATTGCGATTCTTGGTGTCCTGAAAGTAGATACCAACCATGGGATTGCCGGCACTACCAGTAGGGTCCATTCCGAAGTATTTGCCATTTTCGCCTTTGATGACGTGGAGCCCCATACTTTCCTGCAGGGCAAGTGCATCGGAAATGGCAGATGGCATGTCATCGTCATAGTAAATAGGTGTCAGAGGACTAGCCGTGAGGACATTCTTTAGGAAGCCATATTGAACGTTGCTCTCGTCGAAAGTGGAACTATTGGAATAAGAAATGGTGTTATTGGTGACAACTTCGAGCCATGGCTTTATTTTGTAGCTGGCATTGATTTGGCCATTCATGCGATTGTAGTAGTCTTTGTTGCTGTAGAGAATGCCATCGTTTTTGCTATAGCCCATACCCAGGAAGAAAGTGCCTTGATCATTGCCGCCGTCCAAACTGAGGTTATATTTCTGCAACTTACCGGTTTCGTAGAGTTCGTCCTGCCAATCAGTGTCGGTGCCTGGCACATAATATTTGTCGAGATAGGTGGAAAATGCGTCACCGTAAGCTTCAGTGTAAAACTGCTTGTACTGCTCAGCATTGGTGAGGTCGACCTTCTTGG
>JBMNUV010000083.1:0-4715 GCA_050946455.1 Prevotella sp. | reverse complement strand
TTGCTTTGAACTCCGAAGAGTATTTGCTTCTTCTACCCATAGTAGCTAATATTAGATACCGCAAAGTTAATGAATTTATTCATTTTAACAAAATGCGGGTGTCCAATTTGGCGGCAGTATTATATACTTTACATTTTTACTTTACCTTATATCCATCATTTGCCATGCCCAGGACATGACGCTTGGTATGGTGACACCAGACAATGGACTGTCGAGTGGAAAGATTTCGTGTTTGTATAAGGATGATGCAGGCTTCCTTTACATTGGCTCTTACACTGGCATTGACCGTTTCAACGGTTCTTTTGTTGAAAACATCCCCTTTCCGAACACAAGCAATGGTAAACTGCAGTGGATAAGGGATATGATTGATGTCGGCCATGACAAATTGCTCGTGGGCAACACGAATGGACTATGGTTGCTTGATAAGCAAAGCTTAAAATATAAACACTTGGAGGAGAAAACCATTGACTGCGAAGTGACGTCATTTGCAAAGGCCTCCGATAGCACATTGTACATCGGTACGGTACGCGGGCTCTATCGCATGAGAATGCAACCAAACATGAAGGTTGAACCCTTGGACATATCCAATCCTCAAGTCTCTGAACCAGAGGTATCGACCGTCAGATTGTGGAAAAAAGGCGGAAAGACAACGGTATGGGTTTCGCTGAAACATGGAGTACTAAGATATGTACCCAACGGAAAATCGGTCTACTATGGATGCAAGACAAATCCCAACGTGCTTGTGAAGAAAATGGCGATTGGCCCCGATGGTCAGGTCTTTGTCGGTACCGAAAAGAACGGCGTGATGCGACTCGACCTACAACAACGGGCATTAGTGACCTGGGCCTTGAGGAACAATAAAATCAACGATATCCAAACCAGTGGCAACCACTTATTAGTGGCCACTGAGCTCTATGGATGCTTTGAAATAGATTCTCGGACAGGTAAAATACTGCATACCTACAATAACTCCGGGAATATTGACAACACTTTTATAAGGTTTGACTCCCCACGTGTGTTCTATCGAGACAATCATGGGGTCAACTGGTTTGGCTATCCCTTCTTTGGCATCGACTATACTTATTATTCGCGTAACATTTTCCATGTGTTCAAGTGCCCTCACCTTATAGATAGTGCCGACTGGCAGGTGCGAAACTTTCTGATGGATGGCCATAGGCTGCTGCTCTGTACGCGACAAGGATTGCTAATAGTGGACCAATCAACTCGGGACATTCATTTCCTTGGCCCGGAGAAGTTGGGGGTGCCCCTGATAACTCAGGCCTTGCGATATGGCAATCGCTACTATGTGGCTACTATTCATGGCGGCGTGAAAATCATCGATGCCACGTCACTCGACTTGGTGACGCCGCCAGCCTTCGATGTCTTGAATGGATGCAACGTGTACAATATGGTCAACGATGGAAAAGGCTCCATCTGGTTTGCATCTTCTGCTGGCATCTTCAGGTATCTGCCCAGCAAGCAAGAAGGACAACTTTACAACACACAGAACTCCCAGTTGCCCGACAATGAAGTCTATTGCCTCGCCTTTGACCATTCCGGAATGGGTTGGGTCTCTACAAAGGGAGGCATTTGCAACATCTTCCCGGAGTCGAACACCATCTCGGTAAAGAATGTGCCCGACATTATCAACTCCTTGGGTGCCTTGAACTCCATCGAAAACGACGGAGCAGTCATCAACTTCCTTCCACAAGGAGGATTCCCTGTGATTTACAATTCAGTTGAAGGAAAGCTGAAGAGAGTGAGATTACCCATCTTCAATGAGTTTCCTTGCTCCTATTATCTACACCACATCAAGGGGAACACTTATCTCTATGCCACCGACGATGGCATATTTTTAGGTGACTCCACCAACTTCAGACAATTCGGATTGATGGATGGCCTGCCAACCAGAATATTGCAATCGAGGAACATGCGAATAGATGAGAACGGAGTGTTCTGGGCTGCAACCAATGAGGGACTGGTGTATGCCAAGATCAGCGACATGATGAAAAGCAAATACCCGCACATTCCCATCATGCTCGTAGAGGCCCAAACCGACCACTGGATGCAAACACCAGAACTGAACAAAGTAAATATGGACAAGGTGCTGAAGCTCAGCAGGACAAGCAATGAGATGTCGGTGAAGTTCACGCCTCTGCTGTTTGCCAATACCACAGGCATTAGATATAGGTACAAGTTGGAAGGATTGGACGAAGATTGGCACTTGGCCCAAACTAATAATACCATTTTCTACCATGGCTTGAAACCCGGCAACTACTTGTTGCATATAGAGGCATTGGGAATGCCCGAAATCAATTCAACCTTCACTGTGAAGGCCTACGTAATGTGGAGCACCATGGTGGAGGTCTTGCTGTCTTTGGCCATCTTGGCGCTGATAAGCCACGTGGTTTACTGCCGATGGAAAAAGGTGCCTTATTTTTGGGACAAGTTCTTACCCAAGCCTGAGAAATATCAAAAGAGCAAAGTCAATCGTGCTGATGGCGAACGGCTCACAGAAACTTTGAAGGAATACATGGAAAAGGAAAAGCCTTACTTAAACCCCAACCTTCAGATGTCAGATGTAGCTGAAGCCATAGGCTGCACTACTCATGTACTGTCACAAATATTTTCGGTTTACTTGCAGCGCAGCTACTACGATTTCATCGCGGAGTATCGCGTCCGCGAGTTCCAGAACTTAGCTACAAACCCAAAATACGCCAAGTACACCATCACGGCACTCAGCGAACTGTGTGGGTTCCGCTCGCGCACACCATTCCTGACTGCATTCAAGAAGTTCGTGGGCAGGTCGCCTAAGGATTTCATCAAGTCCATCAAGTAATGCAAATGCACTTTCCGATTGGAAAGTGCATTTGCATTACTTGGTATTTCTTGCTGAAAACCAAAGTATTACACTATAATTTTACCAATCCGTTTGGTTTAGTCGTATCGTGTCGCCAATGATTGGGTTCTTGTTTCATTATTTTATAACTTTGGAACGAAACAAGAACTAAAAACCCACATTATGAATCATGTATTAACTACGAAAGAGAGTCTCTTATCGGAACTCTTCATGACAGAGCGCGAGAATCTTTACTGCATTTTCCGTTCGGCACACATTCCAGAAGCAGATTGCGAAGACTTGGTACAAGATGCCTTCATTAAACTGATGACCATTGATCTTCTTCGTGAAAACACTGCCAAAGGACTTCTCTACACCATAGCTTACCGCATGCGCACTGATTACGTTCGACACTTGTGCTGCAAGAAGCACACTTTCTGCGAGAGTCCCAACTCGGCAGTTGTCGAACAGGAATACGTTACGCAGCACATGGCTGCCGAGGAATTGCGTGCCTGCGAAAAGAAGGCCATTAACCGTTGCTCCCCACTCGACTCGAAAGTGTATTGCCTGAGCCGGTTTGAGAACAAGTCGACCCATGAAATTGCAGTATGCCTACATCTCTCACCTCGTGCCGTAGAGGGCCGCCTCTACCGTTCTCGCAAGTTTGTCCGCGATTATGTGTACAAGGTTGTCAATGGATAGGAATCTTTTTTTGTTTGACCATTGACCCAATTTGATAAATATTACGGAGGTGAAGTTATCCTCTTCTATAATTTTTTCTTGGATTTTGGGGTTCAGTTACTCTCAGAAATGTTAATAATGCCGTTTGTTGAACAATCAAGGTCTTAGAATAAACTGACGCTCCCGTTCATTATCCACATGACACACTACAACCATTTAAACCACAAAGGCTTATCTTCATGCACTCAAAAGGCAAACAGATACTTTCTCCAACACAAAGGGAGAGATATCATGAATGAGGATTTCAAGTGCATGCACGAAATTCACTTTCCTTTAAAAGACCCTTGTCTAAAGTCTATTAACTGAAAGGCAACTTCGTGAAATCACCGGAAGTTTAGAATATTGAGAAAGCTAAGGTTCATCAAATGTCGATTATTTATTAACGCACTTCGTGAATTTATTTCTCTTCTGAAACTTAAATAGGTTTATAGTTAATTTTTAGCCACTATAGGAGCGCTCCTATAGTGGCTTATGCTATAATCTAAAGACCAAATTATGACTTGGATTCATATATCCGGAATACAAGCATTATCCAGCCAACTTCCTTCGTTTGACGGACTCCCGTAAACGATGCCAATGCACAAGAGACAAGCTCGGCATTCAAGCATCAAGGCATCGACTCAAGATTGGCCAATAACGGATGGTCTGCTGCTGACAAGTCACTGCTTGACCATTACCTGAATTTTCTGACCAGGACGGGTCTCCACATCATACTCATAAACTTTTCTGATTTCCTTGACCTCGCCAGTATGTCCAGGTGCCACGATAGGAGCTTGGACTGACGCAGGCGCCATGAGCGGATTGGGACAGGACCCCGAGGCTTTTTTCAGTCCATGACCCTTCAGCGGGAAGTAGGAGCGAAGACGCAAAGTGCCGCCTCGCTTCGAGAGGACAGTGGCCTTTCTGAGGTGTCCATCCTTCCAAGTCATGTCCACGACAAAATTGCCCCGTGCGCAAAGGCCCTTCACTTCGCCCTCTTTCCAGGCGGAAGGCAGGGCGGGAAGAAGATGGACAGCACCATCGTGGCTCTGCAACAGCATCTCGGCAATGCCTGCCGTCAATCCGAAGTTGCCGTCAATCTGGAATGGCGGATGGGCATCGAAGAGGTTCGGATACATCCTGCCATCTGGGTATT
>JBMNUV010000082.1:0-4848 GCA_050946455.1 Prevotella sp. | reverse complement strand
ACGCGCATGCAGAAGATTGTCATTGACATTCTGAAGGACATGGCGACGTTGCCGGCACTGAGCAAGGGCTACGGCAACGCCATGCTCGTGGCGGGAAGCATCTATCAGGCATTCCGCTACTGGAAGCTGTTCCAAGACACGCCACTGAAAGGTCACTGCGCCGTGGTGAGCAGTTACGTGCCACAGGAGGTGGATATCCACAGCGGACATTCCGGCGACGCGCTCAACGAGGCGGAGTTTGTCTATGATACAGCCAAGGAGATGATGGGCAAGCAGTCGGCTGAGCAGTTTGAGGAGACCGCCAAGAAACGGTTCATCGATGAGCCGGGCGACATGAAGCTCCTCATCGTGGTGGACAAGTTGCTCACAGGTTTCGACGCACCCTCAGCCACCTATATGTATATCGACAAGGAGATGCGCGACCATAACCTGTTTCAAGCCATCTGCCGCGTGAACCGTGTGAACGGAGAGAAGAAGGAATACGGCTACATTATCGACTACAAGGATTTGTTCAACGAGATAGAGAGCAGCATTGAGGACTATACCAACGGAGCCTTCTCGGGTTACGACCCGAAGGATGTGCAGGGCATGTTGGGCAATCATCTGCAAGAAGCCAAGAAGGATTTGGACGATGCGCTGGACAATCTGGCAAGGCTGACGGAACCTGTGGCACAGCCCAAGGGAATGGATGAGTTTTATGCCTACCTGGTCTGCTCGCCCCAAACGCCAGTAGCCCAGCAATACGATGAGATGATGCGCAAGCAGAACCTGCGTGACGAGTTCTACTTTGCCGTGCGTACACTCGCTATCCGCTATCTTGCCATCTCCACGCGCATGAAGGATGCCGGATATACCGAGCAGGAAGCTGCCGAAATCTATAAGAAAGTGAAGGACTATGATGAGGTGAGCCATGCCATCATGCTCAGAAGCGGTGACATCGTGGATTTGAAACAGTATGACGCCACCATGCGACAGTTGCTCGACGACTATGTGGAGGCCAAGCACTCCGAGGTGCTGGCGAAGTTGGACGACTTCTCTTTCCTTGACCTCATCGACAAGCACGAGGACGGTGGTGACTTGCACACCGCCGAGACTGAGACGGGAGGAAAAGGCGGTATGGCAGAGACTCTGACTGCCAACGTCAGACGAGTCATCATGCGCAAGCGTGATTCCAACCCCGAGGAATATGACAAGTTCTCGGCACGACTGAACCAGATATTAGAGGAGATGCGCGAAGGCACCAAGGAATATAAGGAACTGCTGAAGGAGATTATCCAGCTCTGCAAGGACATGCGGGGTGGCCACAAGTATCCGCAGTCCATCAACACGCCCTGCAAGAAAGCCCTCTACGACAATTTAGAGGAAGACGAGTCGCTTGTGGGCTCCGTGTATAGTGCAGCGGAGGAGAACGCCGAGTATGGCTGGCGCGACAACAATCTGAGAAAGAAGAAACTCCAGCGTGCCATCAAGAAAGTGCTGCCTGGGGATGTGGATTCTGACAAAATCATGAAGATTCTGACCCACCACGAGGAAATCTGATGGAGATTGAAGGACTGAACATAGAAGTGGAGCGCAAGACCATCAAGCACCTGCATCTTGCGGTCTATCCGCCCGACGGTCGGGTGCACCTCAGTATGCCGAAGGAATTGACGGATGAGGATGCACGGCTCTTTGTCGTTTCCAAGTGGCAGTGGATAGAGCGTCAGCGCAAGGACATTTTGGAGCATCCGCGCCAGACAGAGCGGAGATATGTCTCAGGAGAAAACTATTATTATTTGGGCGAACGCTATGTGCTGAACGTGAAAGAGATGCCCATAGCTCCCCATATCACGCTGAAGGGGAACCAGATGTATATGTTTGTCCATGCAGGAAGCAGCAGACAGCGCCGCGAGGAACTGCTCCGCGAATGGTACCGCGTGCGCTTGCAGAAGGTCATCGAGCCACTGATGGCAAAGTGGATGGAGAAAATGGGGGAGACCGACGTTACCTGGCAGGTTCAGCGCATGAAGAATAGGTGGGGCAGTTGCACGTTGCGCAGTAGGCGAATCTTGTTCAACATCGAGTTGGTGCGTGTTCCCCAGCCCTGCATCGAATACATCGTCGTCCACGAACTGCTTCATCTGAAGGAGAAGAACCACAACAAACTCTTTGAGGCTCTTCTCAACAAGTATCTTCCCGATTGGCAGAAACGGCGAGAAGAGCTCAACGCGTTTATTGCTTTGCCGATGAATCAAGAAAAATAATATTGATAAAAACCCAAACTAACACGTCATTATGTCAAAAGCAAAAGTGAAAGCCTTCCTCCAAGGGATGGACAAGTCAGAAATCATAAAGGTGGTGTTGGAGTTGTATTCTGCCAGGAAAGAAGCCAAGGAATATCTCGATTTCCTTGTCGACCCCAACGAGGAAGCCAAGTTGGAGGAATACAAGCACATCATCAAAGAAGAGTTTTATCCAGAGAAGAATGTTCTTAATCCCAAGCTCCGTCTCTCGGTATGCCGAAAAGCCATCTCCGATTTCAAGAAACTGGGGCCCTCACCACACAGCATCGCTGAACTCATGGTATTCTATATGGAGAATGCCTGTGAGTTTACGTATGAATTTGGCGATATGTGGGAGCAATATTATGATTCAGTAGAAACCAACTTCCAAAAGACGTGCCAGTATCTTGTCGCTAACGGATTGTTTGAGCAGTTTGAAAAGCGGCTGGAACAGTGCGTGAAGTGGAGCAGTGCGTGCGGCTGGGGATTCGGGGACAGCATAAGCATGATAATGGAGGATGCCCGATATAGGTACTAACGTCTTAATGAGCGAATGTCATTGAACTCAATGGAAAGAATGATTTTTCTTGCCTATTAATTCTTTCAACTGCCCCCTAAAATCCTACATTTGATAACCCATCAACACAAAAAGGCGTGTAGCCAATTAAGTCACACGCCTTTCAATTACAAATTATTATAGGTCTGTTGTCAGTATTGCTTTACCTCCTCGAATTGCCAATTAACCATTATCAATTAGTTACATACAGTTAGCGGCAATTGATGAATTTTTATCTTAAACCGCAGTAGCCTATCCTTTATCTCCAATGTGAATGAAATTTAGTGGACACTATTGCTACAAGACAGTGCAATTCCAATGAATCCAAGTGGAGCAAGCTGGGGACTTGCTCCACTTGAATACTGTTAATTCCAATAATCGCGGGCTTTGATGTCGGCCTGTTTCACCTTTCCATCTTTGCCTCGCCATGTCACATTCACCTCCGAAGATTTCATACATTCAGATTCCTCTTCGGCTGTCATATCTTTCACCGCCTTGCCATTCACTGACAGAATAGTGTCGCCAATGCAGATGCCGGCATTCTGAGCATCACTTCCTTCCATCAACGAGCCAACAATACCACCATCACAGACATCACTTCGGTTGACGAAATTAAAACTGATGATTCTATTATCGGACTTATCAGATTCCATCTTGTTCTTCCACACGTAGAGTCTCTCATTAGGGATATCGATGACCATATTGAAGTGCTTCAGTACGCCAATACCTATGAGACCTACAAATGGAACCTTTCCCAAGTCACCTTCGCTATCGGGTTGATAGAATATCGGGGTAGGCTGTAACTTGTAGCCACCAAAGTCGATGCTGTCGGCTAAGATGGTCGACACAGTTTGAAGATTCTTGTTGCCCACTCCTATCTTCCCTGTCAATGCTTTGGGTTTCTTACGCTGGCAGCCCTCCAAATCGAACTGCCTTGCAGCTGCCTTCAGGAGATACACCGAGTTGCCGTTACCTGTGTCAAGGACGTAGAGTCCTGAGATTTTGCGGTCTTCCACATACACCGTGGCGTTCACCAGGATTTGCCTTCTCTTATAAGTGATGGGCAGGCAAGTTGCCATCCGTTTGACGGAATCAGGGACCTCGTTCAAGCGACGAATGAATTGATTTTCAAAGTTAATCTCGAAGGGAGTCTTTTTGAATTGATACAGACTCATGATACCGCTTGTAAACCTTCCGGTAATGGCTCGAATATCCAACATATAGAAAGAAGGATAATTAATAAGGTTGCCATGGTTGGTCAGGCAGACTTCCACAAGGCCCAGCCTTACTTTCTCCTTGCCAGACAAGCCTGTGAATGAAAAGCCACGATAGCGATGTTTAATCGGAAACTTCACCTCGTTTATGTAAGTTGTATCCAAGTAAAGATCGGTACCTGCGCCCGTATCGAACAAGAAATGCCCCGGGTACTTCCCGTCCACAAGGCAATTCAATATGATTGATTGTTTGTAATAAGTAAACGGCATAGCCTTAGCACTGTCAGGAATGTTTTTGTCGTTGGTCTCAGCCTTGCTGGGGATGGAAGCGAGGAAAGACATACACAAGAACGAGAGAGCAAGAAGAAAAAAACGTTTCATAAAGAATGGAATTTTACGGCGCCACTATTATCAGGTTGCATGGGAAGCTGAGATAAGTTGTATTTCTGTTCCATTTTTGAAGGCTCAATCATCATAGTAGTGCCATTGATGACAACTAAGACTTCTTTATACTGCAAAATTAACAAAAAGGGGAACAACTTGTATCATCTTTCCCTACTTATTGACATAGAGTCACTTTAATGTAATAGGTATTTCCATACAGGCCATCTTTTCACACTCTCGCCCCCAGCTTAAGTGGTGATTGATTACCCTTACAACATAGGTCTTGAGGAAGCAATAAATAACTCAAGAGTTTCTTGGAAGTTTCTTGGAAGTTTCTTGGAAGCTAAGCAAATTAATTTTCGTCATTGAGCGAATAGGTCCTGTCTCTAAAGGTTCCATCAGTATGTATTTTCCCTAAATTGACAAGTAACCT
>JBMNUV010000081.1:0-4879 GCA_050946455.1 Prevotella sp. | reverse complement strand
AGACTGCATTGGTCTATCAACTGGTGCGGAACATGGGTGTCTATTTCCTCAGCCGCCCGCGCCGTTTCGGTAAGTCGCTGCTGGTCTCCACCATCAAGTATTACTTCCAAGGGCGCAAGGACCTGTTCCGCGGACTGAAGATGGAGCAGTTCGAGCACGACTGGGAGCAATATCCCGTGTTTGAGATAGACTTCAACGGCAAGGACTACACCGACCCGAGGGCGCTCGAGATGACGCTGGAAGGCTCGGTAGGCACTTGGGAAGGCGAATATGGAAAGAGTTCCAGCTATACAGCTCTTGGCGACCGTTTCGCCTACGTTCTGAAACAGGCCCACGAGAAGACCGGCAAGCGCTGCGTGGTGCTCATCGATGAGTACGACAAGCCCATGCTCGACGTGATGGACTCGGGACTGAGGACCAGCGTTGACGGCGTGGAGATGACGCTCGAGGAGAAGAACCGCAACACGCTCAAGGCTTTCTACTCGGTTTTCAAGGCTGCCGACGCCGACCTGCGCTTCGTCTTCCTCACGGGTGTGACCAAGTTCGCGCAGGTCAGCGTGTTCTCCGGTTTCAACAATGCGCAGGATATCAGTATGGTGCCGAGGTTCGATGCCATCTGCGGCATCACGGAGGATGAGCTCAGTACCGTATTCCACCAGTCCATTGAGGAGTTGGCCAAGGCCAACGGGGAGACTTTCGAGGAGACGGCCCACTTGCTGAAGGCCACGTACGACGGCTATCATTTCAGCAAGGCGATGGTCGACATTTACAACCCATTCTCCTTGTTTAATGCGTTCAAGTTCAGCGACGTCCGTGACTATTGGTTTGCCACCGGCACGCCCACCTATCTCATCCGATTGCTGAACCACAACAATGAGAACATCCAGGAAATCATCAACGATACTTATCAGCCGCAAGAATTCGTGGACTATCGCGCCACGGCGGAGGCCCCCGTGCCGATGATTTACCAGAGTGGCTATCTCACCATCAAGGGCTACGACCGAGATTTCAATGAATACAAACTTGACTTTCCTAACAAGGAGGTGTCGACGGGCTTCCTTACCATGCTCGCTGCATCCTACTTTAATGCTCCGAAGCCCTCCGGTAATCTGGCGGCCCGACTGGCCAAGGCCCTGCGGACTGGGAACACTGACCAGTTCCACGACCTTCTTTCCGACTTTGTGGCCAGCATTCCCTATTCCGTCCGAAAGGACAATAGCGAGAAAAGCCATGAGAAGCAGTTCCAGCTCACGGTGTATCTCATCATGCGTCTGGTAGGCAGTTGCAACTATACGGTCTACCATGAGAAGGAATCATCGCAAGGACGAGCTGACTGTGTCATCGAGACTCCCAAGTTCATCTATATCTTCGAGTACAAGTTGGACCATCCCGCCGCCGATGCTATTCAGCAGATTGAGGACAAGGGCTATGCCGAACCTTATGCCCATGATGCTCGCAGGGTCTACCGCATCGGATGCTCGTTTTCCTCAGAGACAGGCCGTGTCAGCGATTGGGCGGTGAGATAATCAGCTAAAATATTCAGGGGAATGGTTGTTGAGGCAAAAGAACGAAATTTCTTGATATGCCAGCCATCCTTTTCGAAAGATACAGCGACAAAACGGGTAAGAAAAGAAACAGAATGGACGATAAGGAATTATTGAAAAAACGAGCCAAACAGAACTTGCGTGCCTGCCAACTGAAGCAGTTGGAGATACTCAAGGTGATTGACGGCATCTGCAAGCGCAACGACATAAAATATTGGCTTGATGGAGGAACCATCCTGGGTGCTGTCCGTCATGGAGGATTCATTCCCTGGGATGACGACATTGACATCGCCATGACGTTGGAAGATGAGCGCCGCTTTGAAGAAATTGCTCCAAAGGAATTGCCCGACTGGCTTTTCCTGCAGTCGCCAAAAACCGAATCCGACAGCAAGGAGCCCATTGTGAAAGTGCGCGACCTCAACTCGCTCTATATTGAAAAAGGTGACAACTTCCAAGCCGAGTATAAGAAAGGCATCTATGTGGATATATTTCCCTTTGTGCCCTATCCCGACTTCAATCCCAAGTCGCTCCGTCGTATTATGCGCGGTATCTCGAAAAGCAACTCCATTCTCCACCATTACCACACTTATTCGCTGCGCTCCTTCGCTGAGTTCTTTTGGTTTGGCGGAAAGTTGGGAGTGAGTTTGATATTGTGGAAAGTCATCAGTTCCCTGTGGCCCAAACATCGCATTGGTAACCTGCCCAAACAGAATGGGCCAGGTAAGTCGCACTTGCAAACGTCGGTTTTCCCGCTTGGCACCATCAAGTTCGAAGACATGGAGTTTTCTGCTCCTCACAATCCGGATGCCTACCTTACAGAACTTTATGGTGACTATATGACTATCCCACCAGAGGAAAAGCGGCAGGTGCATGCAATCTATATAGAACCAGAGATATGGAAGAACAAAGAGTAGAAGCAATCAACAACTTTTAAATAGTTACCTCAATATGAACATAGCCATAGTTATTGCCGGAGGACACGGTTCCCGCACGGGTCAGGACATCCCCAAACAGTTTATAACGATTTATGACAAGCCCGTGCTGATTTACACGCTCGAAGGCTTTCAGCGCCATCCCATGATTGATGCGATTGAAGTTGTATGCCTTGCCGGATGGGAAAATGTGCTTGATGCATACGCCAAGCAGTTTGGCATCACCAAGTTGAAATGGGTGGTGACGGGTGGCAATACGGGTCAGGAATCTATTCGAAACGGTGTCTTCAACTTAGAAGGAAAAATAAAGGATGACGACATCGTCATCATTCACGACGGCATACGCCCCCTCATCGACGAGGAGGTGCTGACCGACGTGATAGTCTGTGCACAAAAATATGGCAATGGGGTAACTTCGCTCCCCTATAATGAACAGATATTCCTGGTGGACAAAGATGACCCGCAGACGACCACCAAATATATCCCTCGCGAGACTCTCCGCCGAGTTCAGACGCCTCAAGCCTATGCGTTCAAGCAGATAGACAACGGTTACCACGAGGCATTCGAAAAGGAAATTGGCATACACGGCTCGTCATACGCCAACACAATGATGGTGGAACTGGGCTATAGGCTGCACTTTGCTGCCGGCTCTGACCGCAATATCAAGCTTACTCGCAAGGACGACTTTGAGATGTTCAAGGGGTATCTGAAAACTGTTAAGGACAATTGGTTAAAATAACGGAGCATGAATCTGCTAAACAATAAACTATACCAAGAAGAATTGAGGGCCATTGCCTCACTGCAGTTGCCTTGGGAAGAACTTCAAGGAAAGACCATGCTGATTACCGGTGCAACGGGCATGATAGGCAGTTGCCTCATTGACGTGCTGATGGCGAAGAACCGCCAAGAGCATCTCAGTTGCAAGGTAATCACTGTTAACCGTCATGCGGAGAAGGCTGAACAGCGATTTGCACCTTATGTCAAGGAAGGTAGTTTAACTTGCCTGGGCATGGACGTAAATCGTCCCATTACGAACCTGCCCGACAGTCACATTGACTATATCCTTCATTTGGCGAGCAACACACATCCAAAAGCATACGCCACTGACCCCATCGGAACAGTCCGCACTAACATCATTGGTACCGACAACCTGCTGCAATGGGCTGTAAGTACCAAGGCCGAGCGTTTCCTCTTTGCCTCGTCTGTAGAAATCTACGGACAAAACAGGGGCGACCAAGAACTCTTCGATGAGGAATATTGTGGGTATATTGACTGCAACACCATGCGTGCAGGTTATCCTGAGAGCAAGCGGTGCGGCGAGGCCCTCTGCCAGGCCTATCGTGCTCAAGAAAATTTGAACGTCGTCATTGCGCGCCTGAGCCGTTCCTACGGTCCTACTCTCTTGCAAAGCGACACTAAGGCCTTGTCGCAGTTCCTTCATAAGGCACTTGCTGGCGAAGACATTGTGCTCAAAAGCGAGGGAATGCAATACTATTCCTACATTTATGTTGCCGATGCAGTAAGCGCCCTTCTAACAATTTTGCTTCTTGGAAAGAATGGCGAGGCTTATAATGTTGCAGACGAAAATTCGGACGTGCGGCTGAAAGACTTAGCAACTCTCGTTGCTGATTGTGTGGGCAAGAAAGTGGTATTTGAATTGCCCAACGCCACTGAGAAAGCAGGATTTAGCAAAGCAACTTTAGCGCGCATGTCTGGAAAGAAGTTGCAGTCTTTGGGTTGGCACGCTTTGTTTGATATTCGTAAGGGCATAGAGCATACGTTGAAGATTATGGAGCTGTGTGGCAGATAACTTCACCTAAAATTCGCAAGTAAAATGGACTCTATCAAAAAAGTTTCCGTTGTAATGTGCACATGCAATGGCGAGAAGTTTGTAAAAGAACAATTGGATAGTATAATCAACCAAACATATCCTTTGCACGAGATTATCATCCAGGATGATAATTCTCATGATAATACAATCGAGATTTTAGAGGAGTATGCCAAAAAAGATAAGAGAATTCATGTCTATCATAACGTGCCGGCATTAGGTGTAAATCAAAATTTCTTTGCGGGTATTAAAAAAACTACAGGTGACTTTATTGCTTTGTCTGACCAAGATGACATTTGGGAGCTTAACAAGATAGAATTGCAGATGCAAGCTATTGGTGACAAGTTGTTATGTAGTGGCTTGAGCAAGCCGTTTTCCTATGATGATTGCTATGTCAGTTTCGATGACCGACCGATTAATTTTAATCCCATAAGAACGATATTTGCTGGTGTATAATACTGCCGCCAAATTGGACACCCGCATTTTGTTAAAATGAATAAATTCATTAACTTTGCAGTATCTAATCTTAGCTACTATGGGTAGAAGAAGCAAATACTCTTCGGAGTTCAAAGCAA
>JBMNUV010000080.1:0-4960 GCA_050946455.1 Prevotella sp. | reverse complement strand
CTGAGCGTCCATTGGAAGTGGAAGAAATCCGTCAGGCTCTTACCAAGGCGCCAGGCGTCACGCTCAAGGACGACCCACAGAACTACGTCTATCCCATGCCCTTGGAGTCGGCAGGCAAGGACGATGTGTACGTAGGCCGCATTCGTAAGGACCTGGCCGACGACAACAGTTGCACGCTTTGGCTCACGGGCGACCAGATTCGCAAGGGAGCAGCCCTCAACGCCGTGCAGATAGCTGAATATCTCATCAAGAAATAAACAACTGTCCCCACTGTGGGCAATCATCAATAAGGTGCCCTCTCCGTCCCTCATCTGAGGAAAGAGTGGGCACGTTTTGTTTTTTTACCTTCTTAATTCCTTGTCAGTATTGGCGCACGGCTACTGACACTAAGAGCAACCTAAGAAACTACGTGATAAAGAACACATTGAACTATAATGCTTACCTGGACAGACAATCATTATACGGAACCGCCTGGCACACTACTGGGCGATTCTTTCATTCTAACACATACAAAGATGAAATCTCCTAAAATATTCTTCCTTCTTTCATTCCTTTTCGCCCTGACGTTTGGACATGCCCAATGCCGTTTCGACAACGACAAGGTCATCGTGGTCTCTCATCGCGGAGATTGGAGAAATGCGGCTGAGAACTCATTGGAAGCTTTCAACTACAGCATCAATATGGGCGTAAACATGATAGAGCTCGACCTGAAAAAGACCAAGGACGGTGAGCTTATCTGCCTCCATGACGAGACACTCGACAGAACTACTACAGGTACAGGTGTGCCCAGCAACTATACCCTGAAAGAAATCAAGGATTTGTATCTGAGAAACGGCTGCGGCATTCCTACCAGCCAAAGGATTCCCACTCTCAGGGAGGCACTCAAGGCCATCAAGGGGAAAATATGGGTCAACATCGACAAAGGCTACGACTACTTTGACGATGTAACCAAGATACTGAAAGAGACCAACACTGCCTCGCAAGTGGTCATCAAGGCTTCACAACCTTATCAAGAAGTCCTGAAAAGCCATCCCGATGTGTTCAAGGATGCCATCTTCATGCCAGTCATCGACTGCGAAGGACCTATGGCCCTGCAACATGTCGATGAGTACATACAGAAAGTACACCCAGTGGCTTTCGAATTGAACTTTGGGCACCTCACACCCCAAGTTTACGAAGTTATCAATAAGGTAAAGGCCAGTGGCAGCAAGATATGGATGAACTCCTTGTGGCCTTCATTGTGCGCAGGACACAACGATGACAGGGCTGTGCTTGAGCACCAATACGAAGAAACGTGGGGCAAGCTCATTCAGTTGGGCGCATCCTTCATCCAAACCGACCGCCCCTTGCAATTGATTCGGTATCTGAAAGACCACAACCTTTATGCACCCAATCAGTCTCCCAGTCAAATAAGGGAGAGGCTCAAAAACAATGAACGAACTTACGGATTCATCGTTTCTCATAGGGGTGACTGGCTCAGATACCCTGAGAACTCGCTTGGAGCCTTTCAAGGAGCCATACAACTTGGTGCCGACATCTTGGAAACTGATGTGCAAAAGACCAAGGATGGTGTGCTCGTCATATCACACGATGAGTCCATCGACCGATGCACCGACGGCAAGGGACTCATTAAAGACATGACCTTTGCAGAAATCAGGAAGTTCCACTTGAAGAATCGTCTGGGCAAGCTCACCGAGTACGTCATTCCTTCTTTAGAGGAAACCATGCTCCTCTGCAAGGGGAAAATCCTTGTGAACCTCGACAAGTCAGAGCGATTCATCGACGAAACCATGAAGGTGCTGAAAAAGACGGGGACAACCAACTTGGCTATCCTGAAAAGCGATATGGACTATGACGAGGTGATGAGCAAATATGGAAAATATCTCAACTACATTCTGTATATGCCCATCGTAAACCTCGACAAGGGCAATGCCACTGCAAAACTAAAGGAATTCAGCGAGAAGATGCACCCATTTGCCTTCGAAATCAACTTCAAGAACAACAGTTCTATGGCCGAGAAGGTGGACGACATCATCCAGCATTCCTCTCTTTTATGGTTCAACTCCCTTCAAGGAAGAAACCAAGGACATGACGACCTGATGTCGTTGTCGATGCCTGAATTGGGTTTTGGCTTCTTGATTTCGCATTATAAGGCCAACATCATTCAGACCGACATCCCTCAATATCTGCTGGAGTACTACAAGGCGCATGACCTAAGGAAATAAACAATGAAAGACATCACGCCCACACATCCCATGCCTTAGATTCTTTTTCAATGGGCTGTAGAGTGTGGCGTGACTCCTGTTTGGAGTAAGGGTTATGAATAAAAAATAGGCTTTTGCCTCCTTATGGATGCAAAAGCCTATTGTATAATCTAAAGTCTATTAACGAAGTATTACCTGTTAATGTACTTCTTGCCGTTGCGAATCACAATGCCCTTGTAGTCCTTGCCTACGCGCTGGCCTGCGAGGTTGTAGATTGCATCGTTGTTCGTCTTGACGGTCTGCTCTTCAACGCCATCAATCTTCGTAGCTACCTCATCTAATTCGTAAAGCACGGGCAGGTCTCCTGCAGTGGCATCAACCTTGAACTCACCCTTGTTATTATACAAGCCATAAACAATATACTTGCTATTGCCTGTATTTTGAATGGTTGCATTGCCGTTTTCGTCAAGAGAAACAGACCACGTATAGTTTTCGGAAGGTGCTTCAGCTACATTAAAGCTTGCAAACGTACCTGTTAAATAGAGCTTTCGTCCATCAGGCTGCACAATATTGAAGTTGTCACCATCAGCTACAAATGTGAAAGTGTCATCGTAATCGCTGCGCACAGCTATGAGACTATCATTATTGGGGGTTGCTACACTTCCAGTGAGATATCCATAAGTCTTTGAAGAAGAAAGTGGATAAGCATAGAATATGGAATCCGTAGTCTGTGGGTAAGCAAGCAGATACTTGTGGCCAGCAACTACAGTTGTTGCCTTCTTGAAATAGTTGAGTCCAAACACGTTGACAATGAATGTGGCCGTGCCAGCATAGTATTCATCATTCTCAGCAGTTGTAGCGGTAATGGTGTCCCTGCCCAATGCGCCAGTCAGAGTAATGGTACCGTCACTTGATACATTGGCAACGCCATTACTGGTCACAGAGTAAACGACATCAGCTGTGGTTGCCTTCGTGATTGTAGGAGCAACGAAATTGCTGATGGTATCCTTGCAGATAGCAACATAGTCATCTGAGAAAGCAAGGCCTGCGCTACTCTTGGTAGTTCCAGAACCACCATCTATTGTAACGACAACCTGTGTTGCACGCACCTGAGCCGTGCTCGCTGTGAGAGATACAGTTGCTGCCGAGCCTGTCCAGGTTCCCACTGTTCCAGAATACGTATACGTGCCAGCATCTACAGTAAAGTTACCTGGGCCATATTGTTCATTATCACTTGCCTTGCACGTAAACTCAATCTTAGTGATGTTGCCAACCGTAGAGGTTATCGTGGTCGTACTACTTTTATAAAACCGATACTCCGAACCATTTGCTAAAATACCATCAGTATTTTCGATTGTTACACCATCCACTGTCACTGAGCCTTCACCACGAGCTGTTGAAGTGCCTAAGTTAGAGGTAGCGTCAAATGTGACGGTTGTTTGTGCCCATGTAGACGTACCCATGAGGGCCAAACACATAAATAATAAAATGCGTAAAGTTTTTCTCATAATAGTTATAGATTAAATTAATAAATGTACTGCAAAGTTAGGTTGAAAATGTTTTGCTGAAGTTTCAAGCCTGTTACAAAGGCATGAAAGAACCTTCAACACTTTTGCTTAATATTGCAAATATAGTGAATTACCATGAAGTCACCAAATAATAAAAAGCATAATTTCACTAAAAAAATCACCATTCGCTGATGTTGTAACTGGCTTCCACCTCTTCCTCGATGTCGTCGGGAAGATTGCAGAAGAAGTCGATACCTGTGAGGGACTCTATCTCGTCGATGCTCTTGGCGTAGTGATCGTAGGTATAACTCTCAGCTTGGTTGACGTGTTCGGTCCAGAATCCAATGGCCTTATACTCCCCATCCTTCACGGCCAAAAGGCACATGTAGAAGTATTTGGGCACAATAAGTCCTGTGGATGTATAGCTCAGAATCTGGTCGGAATTGTCAATGGTGGCAGCCTTCACCACGTAGAGAGTGTCGCAAAAACTACGATTTTCGCCCCATGTCCTCACCTGCGCCTCTAAATTGTTCCACTGTCCGCCATTATGTGCTTGGTATTGGGGCTGCATGTTGCTGTAGCAGAAAGTCTGCTTGTTTTGCTCCACGCTGCTCTGACGGTCGCCCGAAGGACAGAGATGGCCTCGGGAGTAGATCTTATCTTTATAGTCTGACCCATCCGTCTGATATTCCGTGGGGATATTGGAATCTGTGGACCAAGTGTCATTCCTTCCTACACTGTTGTTCGGCGTGGCTGCGCTGAACTCGTAGCAAGTCCAGCGGTTGGCTCGTTTCGTACCGTCCCACTCCAGCGAATAAGTAATTCCATACTCCGTTGTGCTGTGGGTAATCTCGAAGGTGACGTCGCTGCCTTGGTAGAAGCGTGGGAATTCCAGTCGCCATCCCTCTGGGTTCTTGACCAAATCATCGGCTGTGTTGCGGTTGACATTGCCCGAAGTGGTCGAGGTGTAGAACGTGACGAACTCTATCTGAGAGTAGAGATAGTCGTGCGAAAGACCTTCAACATAGACCTTCACGCCGAGGGAGTCGCCGTCGGGAGTCATCACCACGCGCGAACTGTCGACATCCTCGCGGTTGAAGGTGACCACATTTCCATCCTTAAGGTGCACCGACTGCACCTTCACATTGCTTTGCGCCGAACAGGTGAGGGCTGTCAGCAGTCCGAGGAGAGTAAGGTATATCTGTTTCATAGGGCGTCGCAATTACTTGATGATGAGTTTTCGTCCGT
>JBMNUV010000079.1:0-5176 GCA_050946455.1 Prevotella sp. | reverse complement strand
CCGAAAGGTCAACCCAATGCAGGGTTAGCGAAAGGTAGTCAACTTAAATAAGTTTTTACGTTTAACCGAGTCAACTTAATTTGGGTCTAAGCAAAAAGGTAGTCAACCAAAATCAGGAAACCACAACTTTATGGATTTACAGATGTGCCTGCCATTGAAAAAAACAGTTTCACTATATCAGCACGAGGAACTATTGGATTTGTAGTTTTACATCTTGAGCCTTATGTTCCTATAGTGAGGCTATTGGTCTTAATTCCTTCTAAGAACAATCTTCTATACTATCTTTATTTATGGGCCAAATCTACGCCTATAGAAGGTAATGGCACTTCACAGCAGCAATTAACCGTCCCAATGGTTGGCAAATTCAAAGTGCTGATTCCATCTAATTCTCTTCTCGACATGTTTGAAAGGAAAATATCCTCTTGGTCAGATATGAAGAATTCTTTAATATGTATGAATGAATTACTCTATCGCCAGCGCGACCTTCTTCTTCCTCGCCTGATGAGTGGAAAGTTGGAAGTGGAATAGACGACTAAAAACCAACGGTTATGCAAAATTATATTTACGAAGACAATATAGAGCGGCAATGTTGCGAGAGTTGCATAGATGCCAATCATTATGACCATCATTACTGCAGCAACAATATCCATCAGCCCGTGGTGGATGCTTGGCCCGGAAGAAAGTCTATGAACAAAGTGCTCAATATGCCCACACTGCACAGAAAAGTGAAGCAAATCAATGGGGCTGCCACTGATAAGACAGAAGACTTACAAGACAGCGAGGTGGAAGAAGCTATTAGCTATCTGACTCGCTACGATCAGCTTGCAGACGACAAGCAAATCAATCGTACCATGATGGGTTATCTGCAAAATGGCGTGGAGGTGAAGGTGATGCAGCGTAACGGCAAGCGTGAAACAAGGACTCTGCGGTTCATTGACTATCAACACCCAGAGCGCAATGAGTTTGATGTGGTCAACCAATTGTGGATTCAAGGAGAGAAAAATATTCTACGCCCAGACGTGATTCTCTATATCAATGGCATTCCCGTAGTGACCATCGAACTGAAGAATGCTTCCGTAGATGTGAAACAAGCCTACGATGACAACTTGACACGCTACAAGGAAGATTTGAAGGAACTGATGCACTACAATGTCTTTCTTGTGGCCAGTAACGGTATAGAGACTCGTATAGGCGGTACCTACTCTTCATGGGAATTTTTCTTTCCGTGGCTGAGGCTGAATGATGGGGAGAAGGTGGACTATAAGGAAATAGAAGAATTGCGCAGCAGTCTTTCTTGCACCATCTTTGGACTTTTCAACAAACAGAATCTGACCGATTACATTCAGAATTTTGTAATGTTCTACAATGGTAATAAGATATGCGCTAAAAATCATCAGTTCCTTGGCGTGAACAGGGCTTTTGAACGGCTTCGACAGTTGACCGAAAATGAGCTTCCACAGTCGGAGCACAATAAAGGTGGCGTGTTCTGGCATACGCAGGGATCAGGCAAGAGCTTCAGCATGGTGTTTCTGGCACGCAAGGTGGAACAGCTACTCAAGGGCGACTTCACCTTTCTCGTTGTTACTGACCGCGAAGACCTTGATGACCAGATATACCGCAACTTTCTGCATGCCGGCTTTATGAAAAAAGATTATGCATGCCGTCCAAAGAACAGCAGTCAATTGCGGCAGATGCTCATCGACAACAGTCGCATTATTTTCACGCTCATCCAAAAGTTCCGCTATGACAAAGGCCGACAATATCCAGTGTTGTCAGACCGAAACGACATCATTGTCTTGGTGGACGAAGCACACCGAACAGAATATAAAGACTTAGCTGAAAACATGCGCACGGGATTGCCCAATGCTCGCTTTATGGCCTTCACTGGCACGCCGCTGTTTGGAAGCAAACAGATGACCAATAAATGGTTTGGGCAAACACTGACCGTATACAACTTTAACGATGCCATCGATGACGGTACGACAGTGCATTTGACTTACAGAAACCATCAACCGCAAGTTGAGAATGACAATCCAACTTTCGACGAAGACTTTGCCAAGATATTGGAAGATGACAATATTACGGAAGAAGACCGTAGAAAGTTGGCTGACCAGTATGCCCAACAGATGGAAGTGCTCAAACGTCCCGCGCGGCTGGATGTTATCGCACGCGACATTGCTCAGCATTTTCACTCACGTGGATACTTGGGCAAAGGTATGGTGGTAAGTGTTGACAAGTTCACCACTGTGAGAATGTACGATTTGGTGAGCAAGTATTGGCAAGAGGAAATCCAGAAGGTAAACAAGCAACTGAAGAAGCTCCAACAACATTCAACTGAATGGGACGAACTTCTTCAACGACGGAAATGGATGCAAGAAACTCAAATGGCCGTGGTTGTAAGTGAGGAGGCTGGCGAGGAAGAAAAGTTTGCTGCGGAAGGACTAAACATAAAACCTCATCGGGAGCTCATGAATTGGGTGGACGAGGATACGGGCGAGGAACTACAAGATAGATTCAAGAAAGCCGATGACCCGCTGCGACTAGTCTTTGTCTGCTCTATGTGGTTGACAGGTTTTGATGTGCCCACACTTTCGACTCTCTATCTGGATAAACCTCTCACAGGCCATACCCTCATGCAAGCCATTGCCCGTGCCAACCGCAGAACAGATGTCACCATCTTAGGGCAAAAGAAGACAGCAGGAGAATTGATAGCTTATTCTGATATCTTTGGCCAGTTGCGCAAAGCCATTAAGCAGTATGGAGGTCCTAAAAAAAGCGATTCGGACGACAACAACACTCCAGAGCCTGCTCCTAATGAACCTAAAGACGTGGAGCACATCTATGCACTGCTTAAACAGGCCATTAAGGACTGCCTCAACTGGTGCCAACAAACTTTGGACATCGATTTAAGAGTAATTGAACAGAAACACGATACGTTTAGCAAGATAGCTGAGTTTGATCTCTATGCCAACGCCATCATCGCAAAGATAGAATACCGACGACAGTTCTATCTGTATGATAATCTGATAGAAGGACTATACAATGAAGCGCGTCCCGATATTATGCAAACAGGAAACCAGTTCGACATGGCTAAGATAGTGTCCTATCTCAGAAAGGTGATTGACAACAACGCCGGAAAACGCAACTTAGAATCTGCCAAACACAGAATTCGTGAGTTGCTCGACATGAGCATCATGCCAAAAGCAGCCGAATCCCGCTATGCAATCAATGATAATGATGCCGAAATTGATTTGAGCCAACTCAACCTTGACGATGTGAAAACAGCTTTTAAACAATCGAACATTCAAAATGTAGAGGTTGAAGATTTAGAACGATTCATTCAGCATAAGCTCACGCTGATGCTCGACGAGAATGTGGAACGAGTGTCATTCTCAGAACGCTTTCAGCATATCATTGACGAATATAACGCAGGGGCCAGGTCAAGCCAGGAAACCCTTGACGAGCTACTCAAATTCGTGAAACAAATGAGTCAAGAGGAAAAGAGAGCCGCACGAGAAGGCATGACAGAGGAGCAATTGGAGCTATTCGACATTCTGAAGAAAAATAAAATGTCCAAAGAGGAAACTGTTAAAGTGAAGGCAGCCGCGGTTTCGCTGCTAAAGAGTTTGTATTCCAATAAGGAGAAACTGTTCCCCATTGACTGGTATAAAGATACACAGCTTAAGACAAAATTCCTGGGATTTATTGGCACTCAACTCGACCATACGTTGCCGCAAAGTTATGACAGACGAGTATTCACAGAGAAAAGAGATAAAGTCTATAATGTTTATCTCGTGAAAGCAATGAACAATAATTTGAGTTTCGCTATATGAAATGTTTGCAATTTCTAGAATACTTGAAACCGAAATAACTTATTAAATCCGGCGAGTCGAAATGCCTTGGCCCGCCGAATTAATATTATGTTGTTTATTTTTCCCCCAGTCCATCCAGTTTTATCGCATTCGCGGCCTCTTCCTTCTTAGCGTCAATCAGGTGGGTGTAGATTTGTGTGGTTTTGATGTTTGTGTGACCGAGCATCTTGCTCACGGTGAAGATGCTGGTTCCGGAGTTGAGCTGGAGAGTGGCGAAGGTGTGGCGGGCACAATGGAAAGTGATGTGCTTGGTGATACCGGCAGCCTCCACCCACTTCTTAATAGGCGTATTAATCCACGACGGATTCTTCAGCCCTTCAAAGACAAGGCGGTTGGGTTGACGACGCTCACCGCAGAGCTGATAAGCCTGCTCGGAGATGGGAAGGTAGTCGGGCACATCCGTCTTCTGCTGTGTGAAGTTGATGCGATAACTGCCATTGGATTCCTCCACGTTTATCCACCTCAGACTCTTGATGTCGCAGTGGCGCATACCCGTCAGTACAGAGAATAGGAATGCCCGCTTTACTACATCGTGTTCACAGGGAGTATCAACGAGTTTGTTCACCTCATCAATCGTTAGGAACTGGCGCTGGGTCTCCGGTGTCGGGATACCCTTCACTTTTGCACTGACATCAACAGGTAGCAGGTCATCAACAAACGCTTGTTTGACACCAGCCTTCAAAATAGAGAAGTAGGTGCTGGCGGTGTTCTGCGAGATGGTTCCTTTCTTGTTTCCGCCTTGTGGAGCCGTGAGCAAGAATCTCTTGAAGTCCTCCATCCATTTCACAGTGATGTTCTTCACGGGTATAGGTTCTCCATCGCTATATAGTCTGAGCAATGTGCCAACACGTTCCCAGTTGGTAACGATTGAATCAGATGAATTGGGATGGTGGCTATAAGTTATCTTCTCGAAATACTTGATGAAGTCCTGTCTGCTACGTTCCTCTTGGGCCATGCGCTCTTTCTCCTTCTCCGGATAAAGCGCTTTCATGTCATACTCGTTTTGCCGCAGCTTTCGCACATTGTCGGCAAAAATGCAGCTCTCCTGGTCTTGAATAGAACGGCATTGAATGATACCATTGCGGTCACGCTTCACTTGTGGCATGCCACTACGTGTAAATTCTGTCCTGTCCCAAATAGGTGTATTGACGAGACGGTTCAAGGATTCATAGATACGTTTAGCCTACATAATTCATAGATATAAAAAAAAAGGTAAGCGTTTTCTTGCCCATTTCGGGAAAAATTCGTACCTTTATAGTGTTAAAAATCAAGTACTTAAAACGCTTACCGATGGACAAAATTAC
>JBMNUV010000078.1:0-5207 GCA_050946455.1 Prevotella sp. | reverse complement strand
CGTTACTCACCCGTGCGCCGGTCGACGCCCACAGAAGCAAGCTTCCGTGTCGTTTCCCCACGACTTGCATGTGTTAAGCCTGTAGCTAGCGTTCATCCTGAGCCAGGATCAAACTCTCCGTTGTAAAATGTCTCGGCCGCGGGCAGCAATGCCCGCGGTTGCTTGTCTTGTCCTCAGGACGCTCCTTCCGCGGCATGGACCTTGCGGCCCGCCGCATTGACGGTTCGTTTCTACCCTGCCGGCGGCTTCCTTGCGGAACGCCGGCATTGCTTCACGTACTGTTTTGCCTTGTCTATGTAATCCTTTCAAAGATCTCCTTGGTTCACTTTCGAAGAGCGCGTGTGTTTTACGCCCCTTTTTCAGTGGCTTCAAAGTGCAAAGAATCAAATTCTAAAAAGTGTCTCTTTTTACCTGAAAGCATTTGCAAAGATAATACAATTCTGTTTCACTGCCAAACTTTTCAGGCAAAAATTTAATTTTCAGGCCATAATTTTCCACTACATTTACAAAAGTTGGGATATTCCAATTCTTGGCCCAAACATCACCCCATAAAACTCCATTAGCAATTATCCGGAATTCGCAGTTAGTCAAAGTTGACTTCTGGAGCCTTCTCTGCACCGGAAGCCGCTTCAAACTTTGTCATACTGTCAAATCCGAAAACACTTGCAAATAGTACGTTAGGGAAACGTCGCACATATTGATTATACTCCTGTACGGCTGCATTGTATTTCTGCCTTGCCTCATTGATTCTATTTTCAGTGCCTTCAAGTTGAATTTGCAAGTCCTTGAAATTCTCGCTTGCTTTCAAATCAGGATATCTTTCGGCTACCAGCATGAGCTTTCCCAAAGCTGCTGACAATTCTCCTTGGGCTGCTTCATATTGCTTAATCTTCTCCGGAGACAAGTTATCAGCATCAAGTTTCACCTGAGAAACGGCAGAACGAGCCTTAGTCACTTCCTCAAAAGTAGACTTCTCATGCTTAGCATAGGCTTGAACTGTCTTCGACAAATTCGGTATGAGGTCTGCTCGCCGCTGATAGGTTGCCTGGACATCGGCAAAAGCCGTCGTCGCAACCTCTTGTTTGTTAACCATGCCATTGTAAGCGCCGCAAGCACCAAAGCCAAAGAGAACGACAACGATTAAAATGACGATAAGAACGATATTCTTTGTTTTCATATATTATAATATATAATAATGTGTAAACTATGAATTGCTGGCAAAATCCTTTGGGGTGACTCCAAAGGCACGCTGGAACATCTTTGAGAAATATCCCGAGTTGGAGAAACCTACCATGAACATCACTTCAGTCACGGAGAACTTACCTTCTCTCAGAAGCATGGCAGCTTTCTTGAGTCTGATGCTTCGAATATATTCGACTGGCGACATTCCTGTAATAGCCTTTATTTTCCTATACAGGAGCTTGTCGCCCACACCCAATGCCACTTGAAGGCTTGTGACGTTGAAAGAAGAATCACTGATGTGCTCCTCTATCAAATTGGTGGCCTCCAAGAACAACTTGTCAAGCTGAGGCTTGACTTCGTCGAGAGACAACATGGCCTGTACCTTCAAAGGATAAGCAATGACAAAGTCATCATTCTCATTGATGACCAATGTGCCATGAGAATCCTCCACATATTTCTGTATAAGGTAAAGGCCTCCGCCTTTGAACTCAGTGCCAATGGGATAGCGCTGGAAAATCATATTCCTCTCTTGTTCAGAAAGATGGAAATTCTCATTTGACACAGTAATCGTGAAGGCCTCATGCTCCTTGTCCCTTTTCAGAATCATGTCCGTCTCTCCTCCCTGTTTGGATACATTATCAAGGAGCACACTGATTACCACGCCGAATCGTGCCGGGTCAACCTCCTTGAAAAGGTATTCCATCTCCGTAGAGAGTTTTACGTTTGCCTTATGCTCCGTACTGTTGTACCTTTCGGCTTCCAGCTGAAGGAAAGCAACAATATTGACATTGCCCTTGTTACCCTCTGTAGATAGTTCAATGTTCTCGCCATCAGTATCGAGCGAATCGTAAATCATCTTATTCATGTGTGCCACATTGTTCCAAATCTGGTGGACAGAAGCACTGTCAGCTCCATCGACGTAGAGTTTTTCGATGGGCAAGATAATCTTCGACATCGACATCTTCAGCTTGCTCGAAAGCCGGGCGAAGAAATGCGAACGTGCCTGGCTTTGTTCCAAGAGCCGCTTGCGAGCCACTCTCTCATGGAGGAGAGTTTTCTTCATGGCATAGAAATGCATCACAGCCCAAATAATGCCCATGATGATGGCAAGATAAATGAAGAACGCCCACCAAGAAGAATACCACGGATGATGGATGGTAAATTCCAGTCGACACGCTCTCTCCTCCTTCGGGTCATCGACACTCCTCACCACCATTGTATAATGGCCTGGCGACAATGCATTGAAGGTAATTGCCTCATGAAAGTCATTGATATAGTGCCACTGGTCGTCATTGCCTTCCAACTTGTACATATAGATTGACTTGGGGAAGGGAGTAAACGGGAAATCGGTGAAACGGAAAGAAAGATTGTTCTCCTTGCTTGAGAGAATGATTTCCGCATCTGCCAAGATATTTCCATCGCCGCTGCTATACTCCTTACCATTCACAAGCATAGAAACGAGCTTGGGATGAGTCTCCGTATCCAAATGGTCAATGGCAGACGGCGAAATATACAATAGGTTGTCGCTGCTTCCTACCAGGATGCGTTGCTGCTCCTTGGAGTAGAATACACAAATGCCCGTGATAGGAATGCGTAAATGCAAATCGGATTTTGAAGGTCGGATAACCCTGCACACCTTATCGCTGAACACCCAAAGATTACCATTGGCAGCTATCATTGTGGACACGAACTCAGGGTAGATTCCATCGTTGAAACGATGTATTTTAGGCTTTCCACCACCCTTGGGCATCAAGGCCACACCGCCCTTGAAGCCTGCCCAAAGTTGTCCTTGTTCGTCAACAGTAGTGTAGGTGATATAGGTATTCTTAAATACATGCTTGACTTCCAATGTTTTCGGGTTGATTTTGTCGAGTCCATGACCATACGACATAGCCCACACATTGCCCTCTCCGTCAACATTCAGTTGACCGATATGAATTCCACACAGTCCATCTTTTCCATCACGGATATGCTCGTCGGCAATGCAGTAACCAGAAGATGACAAAAGTCGAGTCTTGTCAATGATGAAGACACCACCATTATATGCGGCTATCCATAGACGCTTCTGATTGTCCATCAATACGTCATAGCACCAATTTGTATCATAGCGCCCTGTCTTGTCAGTGACGACATACGATTTGAAGCCGCCATTTTTGCGTCCATAATAGTTCAATCCATGGTCACTGGGCACCCAAATGTCGCCATCGCTGTCCTCGTAGATTCTCCTTGCCCTATTGTGAGAGAACCAGTTTTTCGGGTTATCAGGACTAAACCAACGGGAATCGCCAGTCCGCTCGTTCCAGCAAATGACTCCATTTGTTCCGCCCAGCCAAAGGATTCCTGATGGTTGGCGATATAACGCATGCAGCACATTGCCATTGAGACTCTTGGTGAGTTGCATCAAACTGACAGTTGTCGACCAATTAGCTCCCTGCATCATCGACAAGCCATTGTCGGTGGCAATCCACACATTCTTCCATTTATCAAGGAAGAGCGACCAAACAATATTGTTGGTCAGCGACCCCTCGTTGCCGATTTGGTGCGAATAGTGCCATATACTTCCATCAACAGCATAGTTGTACAATCCCACATCTGTACCCACCAAGAGGTCGCCAAGGCGACTGGCTACCATCGTCTTAATGGACTTCCCCTGGAATGCAGAGATGGGCTTGAAGGTATGGAGATCCCATTGGAATAGATTACCTTCGGCTCCAATCCAAAAGCATTTTCGTGCATTGTCGTAGAAAAGGGAATTGATAAGCGGTTGTCGAGAGAGTGGCAAGACCAGTTTTTGCGCCTGTCCCGAATTTTTAATAAGGTACAAGCCATCAAGTGTTCCAACCAAAAGCCCCAAAGGAGACTCCAAGATGGAATAAACAGCATGGCCTTCCAAGGCGACCAATCGGCACGACCCGCCATCCTTCTTCAACCTGTAGAGGCCAGAACCAGCACCTGCCAGGATGTCGTTCCCCTGCAAGTACAAGGCACGGACTTCCCTAACTTTGGGGTCAGAAAGCGAGGTAAACTTGTCGGTAATCGTATTAAAAGAAAAGATGCCATTCTCTGTGGCAAGGTAAAGCATCCTATCAATGGATAGAATATCATTGATGAAGGTATTGGCTTTTCCCGAAGGGTCGACATGGGTATAGTAATGATAACCATCGAAACTATACAGACCATTGCCGGCGCCAATCCACAACAAACCATCAAGGTCTTGGGCGAAACTTCCGATTGTGGGAGCTCCGTCAAGATGAAAATTGGTAAAGTCAGCGGCAAAAACATGCAGGCAAAAGGCCAATAGACATTGTATTGCCAAATATCGGGATATATTCATACCTTAGGTTTCGAATTGGACAGTCGCTAACGAACACTTTGCAAATGTAATAATATTCTTTTAAATTGGAAAGAAAAAAGACTTTTTTTTCTCTTTATAAGGTAAAAACACAAATTTCCATGCTTTTTGTCCATTCTGTAAGACTATAAATGCACTTTGTCCAATTTGTGTTTTTGCAGGTCTAATTTGTTGCTTGACCGTTCAAAATAAATAGCTAACTTTGCATCGCAATCAGGAAGAAAAAAACTTTCTGTTGCTCGAAGACGAGCAGAGTACATATCTAAAACGAAGCAAATCTTCATCTTCGGGATGCCGGAGATTAAAAGAAGCAAAGTTCCAAGAGCGGGACGGTTCCTTACCTCGTAAGTCAACTATGTGGCAAACAACACAAATTGGACAACGCCAAAGAATGTAAAGCGAGCCTTATAGATAAAAGGTAAAAGCTTCAAACTTCTTTTAGAAGCACGACAAAGGGACGAGTTAATTTAGTGCAGACTGATATAAGAACAAAATTAAATGCTTTTTGGTTCAAGCTTTCGACAGATTAATGTAAATAAGCTGACTAAAAGACTGGAAACGACTAATAGGTTAGGATTTGAATCCTGCCATTCAAGACCAGAAATCGCAATAGTAAACGAAAATGCGAATTTGTTCGTTTTGCAAGACTAAAACAACATTGCTCTATTAAGAT
>JBMNUV010000077.1:0-5461 GCA_050946455.1 Prevotella sp. | reverse complement strand
AGACTACGGAGGTAGCTTCAATGGCTGAAACGAATACAAGCAATATTGGATTTGAAAAACAGATTTGGGATGCAGCTTGCGTCCTTCGCGGCAACATCGACGCTTCGGAATACAAGTCGGTTGTTCTTGGGTTGATTTTTTTGAAATACATCTCAGACCGCTTCGAGGCGAAGTATCAGGAGCTTGTCGCTGAGGGCGACGGCTTTGAAGAGGATAAGGACGAATACACGGCGGAGAATATCTTCTTTGTACCGGAAAACGCAAGATGGAGCGTCATATCTGCCGCTGCGCACACGCCTGAGATCGGCACAGTCATCGACGAGGCCATGCGGAGCATTGAGAAGGAAAACAAGCGGCTAAAAGACATTCTCCCCAAAAACTTTGCCCGTCCTGAGCTGGATAAGCGGCGGCTCGGTGAGGTCGTTGACCTCTTTACCAATATCCAGATGATCGACCACGGGAACAGCAAAGATATTCTCGGCCGCACTTATGAGTATTGCCTTGCCAAATTCGCTGAACAGGAAGGTAAGCTCGCCGGTGAGTTCTATACCCCGTCTTGCGTTGTTCGCACCCTTGTCGAGGTATTACAGCCATACAATGGCCGTGTCTACGACCCCTGCTGCGGGTCTGGCGGTATGTTTGTTCAGTCCTCTAAGTTCATCGAAAATCACGGCGGGAACATCAAGAACATCTCTGTGTATGGTCAGGATTCCAACCCTACCACATGGAAGCTGGCACAGATGAATCTTGCCATTCGCGGCATCGAGGCTGACCTTGGCAAATTTAGCGCGGACACATTCTTCAATGACTGTCACCCGCAGCTCAAGGCTGATTTCATTATGGCGAATCCTCCCTTCAACCTTTCCGGCTGGGGACAAGATAAGCTGCTGGATGATGTGCGCTGGCAATACGGAACACCTCCGGCCAACAACGCCAACTTTGCTTGGTTGCAACACATGATCTGGCATCTCGCGCCGAATGGGCGGATTGGTATGGTGCTTGCGAATGGCTCGCTGTCTTCTCAGTCCGGCGGTGAGGGCGAGATCCGAAAGAATATCATTAACGCTGACCTTGTGGACTGCATTGTCGCAATGCCGTCCCAGCTCTTCTACACAACACAGATTCCGGTGTCTCTCTGGTTCCTTGCCAGGAATAAAAAGCAAAAGGGCAAGACGCTTTTTATCGACGCAAGAAAGCTGGGTACAATGGTCACTCGAAAGTTGCGCGAGCTGACAGATGAGGACATTCAGAGGATAGCAGATACCTACAACGCATTCGTTGACGGTACACTTGAAGATGAAAAGGGCTTCTGTGCTGTTGTGACCACTCAGGATATTGCCAAGCAGGATTATATCCTCACGCCGGGGCGCTATGTTGGCATCGAAGAACAGGAAGATGATGGCGAACCGTTTGACGAAAAGATGAGCCGGTTGACCTCTGAGCTTTCCGAACTGTTTGCAAAATCCCATGAGCTTGAGGCCGAGATCAGGGAGAGACTGGGGGCGATTGGATATGAATTATAACACCTACCCCATCGCTGATTTGATAGATGAAATAGCAATGGGTCCGTTTGGCTCAAATATAAAAGTCGATTGCTTTGTTGATAAAGGCATCCCTGTTCTCAACGGCAGCAATCTTGAGGGATTTGAACTTTCGGAAAAATCATTCCGCTATGTTACCGAGGAAAAGGCTGATTCACTTAAAAAGGCCAACGCATATAAGGGTGATGTTGTAATTACTCACCGGGGAACACTTGGACAGATTGTTTACATTCCTCAGACTGCGCAAAGGGATCGATATGTGATCTCGCAATCTCAGTTCCGTGTCAAGTGTAATAAGAAAGTTTTGCCGGAGTATTTTGTGTACTACTTTCATACACCGATTGGACAGCATAAACTTCTTAGCAATGCTTCGCAAGTAGGCGTTCCTGCCTTGGCTCGTCCTTCTTCAACTTTTCAAAAGATTGAGATAGAAATACCCGATCTTGAAACACAGAAAAAAGTGGTTAAGCTTATCGGCTCTTTGCAGACGAGGATAAAAACAAATGCTGAGATAAACGATAATTTAGCGGCTTGATTCTTTAAGCTTTTGGAACTGCTTTTTCCATGCGCGAGATGGTTTTTTGCAGATGCGGTCATCCGATGCAAAGGCGCATACTCCCGGCAATCCGTTATTACCGCAAATATCAGGGTTGTTCTGACGGCATCCGTAGGTTGATACTTCGGTGTCCTGCGGATGCAAAGGTGCATTAAAAGGTATTCTCAGTTGTTTATTACTCATACGGACACCTCCGAAACATCAATTTCACCCGACATGAGTTTCGGAAGAAGTTCATCCCTAAGTTCAGCAAGTTTGCGAGCTTCAATCCGATTTGCGATAATCAGGTTGAATAAGGGATTCATTAAGGAACTAATTTCCTTGTAGTCCTTTTCGGACGGGATAAGGACTTCGGCTTTTTCAAGTTCCCCGCGTTTTATGTGTCCCATCGTCGTTGCCTTATCAGCGGCAATAGCAATGAATCGTTCAAGGTGATGTGCCGTCCATAAATAGTAGAACCATTGATCGTAGGTTTCTGATGTCACTTTGAAAAGATGCTGATTTAAGCCACAAGTTCCACCGCACCAAATGTCAACAAGCAAACTGCCAGACCATGAGAATATAACATCCCCATCATGGACTATGTATTCAGGCTTAATACTCGGGGAGCATAATTCACTGCTGACATCGCATGAGCCTTGACGGAGTTCTTTAATTTTGAGAACAGGAAGCCCTACTTCGTCATCACGAGGACGGAACTTCTGCATTGCAAGACCATTTAGATAATTGGCAATATCCAGAAGATTGCCCTTTTTCCAGCCGTCGGGAATAGTTTCAATGCCAATGAATCGCTGAGCGAAGATTGCCTTTGCTTGTGCGTATAAATTATCGTTTACCGCCTTATTCACTCTCATCAGTGGCGAGAGTCACTTCAAAGGAACTGCCACTGTTTATCGTTCTCTTAAAGACAAAGGAGAACGACGATGAAAGAACAACTTATCCAAGAGATACAGCGTAAAATGCTGCCGTATCTCAACAACGAACAACTATTGCAGTTAGGTGATGCTTTAACCGAAGCTCTACAAGGAGTGAGCGTTAGTTATGAAGACACCACCCCAAAGAAGGAAGAACGGGATGCCGTCGAAGCGTTCATTACTGCCAAGCGCATTGAAGGCTGTTCCGAGAAAACCTTGAAGTATTACCGGAAGACGATTGAATCCATGCTGTCTACCATCGCTAAGAAGGCCAGTCAGATAACAACGGATGATCTTCGTAAGTACCTGACAACCTACCAGACGCAGCGCAGGTCCAGCAAGGTAACGATTGATAACATCCGGCGCATACTGTCCAGCTTCTTCTCATGGCTTGAAGATGAAGACTTCATCTTGAAAAGTCCGGTACGCCGGATTCACAAGGTAAAGACAGCAAAGTTGGTCAAAGACACCTACACGGACGAGGCGTTAGAGCTGATGCGGGATAGCTGCACAACTACAAGGGATTTAGCAATCATTGACCTACTCGCTTCCTCTGGGATGCGTGTTGGAGAGATGGTCATGCTGAACCGAGAAGACATTGACTTCAACGAGCGGGAATGCGTTGTGATCGGTAAAGGTAACAAGGAGCGCCTTGTGTACTTCGATGCAAGAACCAAAATACATTTGCAGAACTACCTCAACGAGCGCACAGATGCGAACCCGGCACTGTTCGTCTCGCTGAAAGCCCCGCACGACCGGCTGATGATCGGGGGCGTGGAGACGCGGCTTCGAGAGCTGGGAAAACGCTTGAATTTGCCCAAAGTACACCCACACAAATTCCGGCGAACGCTGGCAACCTCAGCCATAGATAAGGGAATGCCCATAGAGCAAGTCCAGCAACTCTTAGGGCATCAGAAGATCGATACAACCATGCACTACGCAATGGTAAAGCAACAAAATGTGAAGCTGGCACACAGAAAGTACATCGGATAGGATGGTGAATATGAATAGACATTTTCTAAGAGATATAGCAGACATCCAGACGGGACCTTTTGGGAGTCAGCTTCACAAAGAGGACTATGTAGATATTGGAACCCCCATTGTAACAGTTGAGCATTTGGGAAATAGAGTTTTCACTGAACAGAACCTTCCAAAAGTATCTGATGAAGATAAGGCTCGCCTATCTAAGTATGTTTTGAAGGAAGGAGACATTGTATTTAGCCGGGTTGGATCGGTTGATAGATGCTCTTATGTGGATGCCGCACACGACGGCTGGATGTTTTCTGGACGGTGTTTGAGAGTGCGTCCTAACACAGAAGTAGATCCGTTATATCTCTACTATTTTTTCTGCTTGGAAGACACAAAACAATTCGTAAGAAATATTGCGGTGGGCGCGACAATGCCGTCAATCAATACAAAACTGCTTGGAGAAGTTGAGGTAGCTTACCCTTCACAGACAGAGCAGCAGAAGATCGTTGCACTTCTTTCTGCCTTAGATGATAAAATTGAAATCAACCAAAAGATAAACGATAATTTACAGCAGCAAGCCGCTGCTTTGTTTGCAAATTTCTATGATCAGGCAGAAACAGAAGTCGGCTTTACTGAAATGATTCAAATTCTCGGCGGTGGCACACCTAAAACTGGTGAAAGCTCGTATTGGAATGGCGATATACCGTTTTTTACTCCTAAAGATGTAGGCTTTCCTTACACTCTCACCACTGAAAAGACAATTACCGAGGAAGGTCTGGCTCATTGCAATAGCCGTCTCTATCCTATAAACACTGTTTTTGTTACAGCACGAGGTACAGTAGGCAAAGTCGGTTTGCCGGGTGTCCCTATGGCAATGAATCAGTCGTGTTATGCACTCGTCGGCAAGGATACACACCAGCTCCTTGTTTACTTCTACACTCTTAAAGCGGTTGATAGACTGAAACATAAAGCAAGCGGAGCCGTGTTCGATGCTATTACAACCAGAGATTTTGAGGCGGAGAATATCATGAAACTCTCTGACGATGACACAAAAGCCTTTCTGGATGTGGCCGAGCCGATTTATCAGGCTGTATTAAATAATTCCATCGAGAATTTACGGCTTTCTGAACTGAGAGATTCCTTGCTACCGAAGCTGATGAACGGTGAGATTGATGTCACCGACATTCGTCTCTAAGCCGCTAAATTATCGTTTATTGCCCTTGTCGCATTGCGAGCGACCACGCGCTGTCAAAACGCGGTATAATATGATTTGAAAATGGGAGGTATGTGCAATGGATATACAAGAAACAATCAGTCGCGTCAGAAAAGAATACAAGGATTATCTGCGTGAGAAGCATCCTGACTGGGCAGAAAGCAGTCTCAGCACCCATGTTTCTGATGCCTTCTACCTGTATCAGAATACCATTGCCCTCTCCTTCTGGAAGTGTTTTGAGAGCGACGAGTCGATGGCAGCGGCAAAG
>JBMNUV010000076.1:0-6309 GCA_050946455.1 Prevotella sp. | reverse complement strand
ACCTCTTACAAGAATTTCCAGCTTTTCCAAAGCCATTACGGAAATTGCTACAAGATCAATCTTGAATGATGTGAAGTCTGAAGAAATGACTCCGGAATTTAATAATGCCACTTTTTAAAGTGGACTCTAGACTCAAGTTTCGCAAGTTTCAACTTGCTTAACTTTTGGGAGTTAAAGGAGTTATAAGGAGTTATCGCTCCTGTCGTCGCTCGGAGTTAAAAGACAATACATTGAGCATTTCCGTCTTGATGGTAATGTCTTTAACTCCCTCTAACTCTCCTAACTCCTCTAACTCCTTTAAATTCCACATGCGAAAGTTAAGTTATAGGGACATTCCTTATAAGTTGCTGCCGCAAGAGCAGTTGCCCTCGATGCAGACCACACGTCAAAATACTGCCAAAGGGTGTCTCTGCAAGGAAAATTGCCATCTTGGACATGCTATTTGGGGGTGCAAAAAGTAAATTATTCACGTGAAATTGAAAATATTCACGCGTCTGTAACACATAATTCAGAAATTTTATATAATTTTACAAGCGATTAGGTATGAACGGGCATGTCGCCCGAGTTTTTTAATTTAAATTAAGTCATCTCATGCAAAAAAGATTGCTATTTTTAGTCACGCTGATGTTGTGCTTTACAACATCGCTGATGGCTCAAGTAACAACGTCTTCCATGTCAGGTACTGTGACCGAGGCCGGTCAAACCCATGAGGCCATCATAGGTGCAGCCGTGCAGGTGCTCCACGAGCCTTCGGGCACGCGCTATACTGCCGTGACCAATGTGGACGGGCGTTTCAACATCCAAGGTATGCGTGTGGGCGGGCCCTACACCGTGACCATCAGCTACCTCGGACACCAGACCAAGACGGTGAAAGATGTAACGCTTCAACTCGGTGAAGTATACAACCTCAACGTGGAACTCGGCGAGAACACCCAGGAGTTGAGTGAGGTGGTGGTAAGCGCCAAGGCCACCAAGTTCACGACCGAGAAGACAGGTGCTGCCACCAACATTGACAATACGATGATGCAGAACATGCCCACTGTGAGCCGTTCCATTACCGACTATACCCGCCTTTCTCCTTATGGAGGCAACGGCATGAGCTTTGCCGGCCAGGACGGACGTACCGCCAACTTCACGGTTGACGGCGCCGACTTCAACAACAACTTCGGTCTGAGCTCGGCACTGCCCGGCGGCGGCAACCCCATCTCCGTAGACGCCATTGAGGAAATGCAAGTGGTCATCTCGCCCTACGACGTGCGACAGACCAACTTCATCGGCGGTGGAGTGAACGCCATCACCAAGAGCGGTACCAATACCTTCCGCGGAACGGCCTACGTCTACCATCACAACGAGCAGATGCGTGGCGACGCCATCGACCGTGAGCAGATTACCGGTGCACGCGAGAAGGACCAGGAGACCACTTGGGGTATGACCCTCGGCGGCCCCATCATCAAGGACAAGCTCTTCTTCTTCGTACAGGGCGAAATGGTGAAGACGCCTACGGTGGCCAACCGTTGGCGCGCATCCGAGGACGGTGTGGCCGATGCGGATAACTACATCTCGCGCACCACTGCAAGCGACCTGCAGACCGTGAGCGACTTCGTGAAGGAAAAGTACGGCTACGACACCGGCTCCTACACGAGTTTCCCCGCCGACGAGAACAACTATAAGGTGCTGGCCAAGCTGAGCTGGAACATCAACAACATGCACCACCTCGACTTCCGCTACAACTACACGAAGAACCGCGCATGGAATGCGCCCAATGCCTCGTCCATGGACGGTGGCACCCGTTCGGCCTACGGCCGTATGTCGGAGATGTCCATGTCGTTTGCCAACTCCATGTACGCCATGGACAACCTCGTCCACTCGTTCTCACTCGACTTGAACAGCCGCTTCTCCAACAACCTGAGCAACCAATTCCTGCTCACCTATTCGAAATTGGACCAGGAGCGTGCCTCCGACTCCAGCGAGTTCCCCTTCATCGACATCATGGATGGCAACGGTACTACCTACATGGCCCTCGGCTATGAGCTCTTCACCTGGAACAACGCCATCCACAACAATGTGTGGAATGCCAAGGACGACATCACCTGGTATTTAGGCAACCACAAGATTTTGGGCGGCATCAGCTATGAGCACCAGATGGCCGACAACCAGTACATGCGCAATGGTACGGGTTACTATCGCTACAACACGCTTGACGACTTCCTCAACGGCGCAACGCCCGAGGTCGTGAACCTCACCTACGGCTACAATGGCGAGAACAAACCTGCCGCCCGCGTTCAATACAACAAGGTGGGTGCCTACATCCAAGACGAATGGCAGGCTACTCACAACTTCAAACTTACTTACGGCCTTCGCCTCGACGACCTGATTTTCGACAACGGTGACCTGATGACCAACAACGCCATCAAGGAACTCGACTACAACGGCCGCCACATTGACACCGGCAAGTGGCCTTCATCCAAGATTATCTTCTCGCCCCGCGTGGGCTTCACTTGGGACGTGCTGGGCGACAAGACCCTGAAACTGCGTGGCGGTACGGGTCTCTTCTCTGGCCGTCTGCCGCTCGTGTTCTTCACCAACATGCCCACCAACTCGGGCATGGTGCAGTACCAAGCCATCATCAACGCAAAGAACGCTTCCAAGATGGGCTTCACCATGGATGAGTTTGCTGGCGGACTCGTGACCGATTCCGAAGGCCACGCCACCATCGACGCCCTGAAGGAAAAACTCTACTCGCTTGGCTATCCCAACACCATCACCTCTGAGGAAGGAACCGTGCCTTCCTCTATCTCTGCTGTTGACCCCGACTTCCACATGCCTGAGGTTTGGAAGACCTCGCTGGCCGTCGACTATGCCGTGCCCGTGAACTTCCCCTTCACGCTGACTGCTGAATACATCTTCAACAAGACCGTCTATGGAACCATCATCCGCGACTGGGCAGTGCCCGACGTGAATGGCTTTGCACGCTTCAACGGTGCCGACAGCCGCCACATTTACCCTGACGGATACTTGACCAACACTCACGCCTACATGCTTGAGAACACCCACAAGGGCTGGGGATATACCTTCAACATATCGGCCAACCTGCAGCCCTGGAAGTGGATGGATATCTTTGCAGCCTACACCCACACGGCTTCAAAGGAGCTCACCGGCATGCCTGGTTCCAATGCCTCCTCTGTGCTGAACTACATCGCCACCGTGGACGGCCCCAACCACATGAAGCTACATAACTCTCAGTATGTAGAGCCCGACCGCTTCATCGCTTCGTTCAACCTCCACGATAACAGCGGCAACCACTACAACCTCATCTATGAGACTTGGCGCGGAAGCTACAACTATAGCTTCATGACCACCAACGACATGAATGGCGATGGTTACAACTACGACGCCATCTACATTCCCACCGACGAGGAAGTGGCCAACAACGAATTCCGCTTCGCTTCGGAGGACGACAAGACCCGTTTCATGGACTACGTGCACAACAATGACTACCTGAAGAACCATCAGGGCAAGTATGCCGAGGCCTACAGCTTCTATTCTCCTTGGGTTCACCGCGTGGACTTCAGCTACAAGCACGACTTCAAATTCCGTATCGGCAGCACGAATCACAAGATTCAGCTCAGCTTCGACATGAAGAACGTGCTCAACTTCTTCAACTCCTCTTGGGGCGTTGCCAAGTATCTCAACCCATCGCTGGGTTCCGATGGCGCACGCATCCTGAAGTACGAGGGCGTGGATGCCGACGGATACGCCACATTCTCTACGCCTGATGCCGTGAGCAAGGACACCAAGACTTGGGTGAAGTACCACAGCATCGGACAGTGCTGGTACGCATCCATCGGACTTAAGTATTACTTCAATTAATAGCACACAGAAATGAAACTAAGATATATTTTCGCACTTCTTGCGGCCTGCGTACTTACGCTTACCGGTTGCTCCACCGACTACGAAGTGGACAACCTCAAGGGCCTGCAGGTTTCGTCCTCCTACGTGGCAATACCCGTTGACGGTGGCTCACAGACCATCACCGTGTCCACCTCAGGCGCCTGGACCGTGGACACCACCGGCACCGTGACCGACGGAACGCCCTGGCTCGAGTTCTCTACCCTGAGCGGCACGGGCAACGGCGAGCTCACCATCTCTGCCGGAAGCACCCTCGATGCCCGTACGTCATCCTTCAAAATCATTGCAGGCGACGAAACCCAAATCGTGAACATCATTCAAGGTGTACCCACCTACAGCATCGTGCCTATCTCTGAAGTGCTCGCAGGTCCTGAGAACAAGACCTACCGCGTGAAGGGAACCGTGACCGCCATTGCCAACACCAGCTATGGCAACTTCTATCTCGACGACGGTACGGGCTCGCTCTACATCTACGGCACAGTGGATGCATCGGGCAGCTACAACTGGGATTCCTTCGACATCGAAGTGGGTGACGAGGTGACCGTCCAAGGCCCCAAGTCGGTCTACAACGGAACCGTGGAGCTTGTCGACGCCACATTCATCGAAGTGGATAAGTCGCTCATCAAGGTCGACTCTGTCGAAAACGACACGCTGCCCACCGCTGGCGGCGACGTCACCGTCTACCTCACCTGCAAGACCAGCAACGGCATCGGTGCTACGGTGCCCGAGGATGCACAAGACTGGCTCTCCATCAAGTCAATCAACGGCAACGAAGTGGTGTACCACGCTACTGAGAACACTGGCGCTCCTCGCTCGACAACGCTGACCTTCACTACCACCGACGGTACGAAGACCTACTCTTCACAGACCACTATCCTGCAGCTCGGTGCTGCCGGAAGCCAGGCTTTGCCCTTCACCGTCGATGAGGCCATTGCCTACGTCAACTCCGTGGGCGGCGAGACCTCGGAAGTCTATGTCAAGGGAATCGTGTCGAAGCTCGTGAACGATGGATTCTCCAGCACATACGGCAACGGAACGTTCTATATCTCTACTGACGGCGTCTACAATGACGACCAGTCGAAAGACCTGGAAATCTACCGCGGACTCTGGCTTGGCAACAACAAGTGGACCAGCGATAACGCCCAGATTGAGGTGGGCGCAGAAGTGGTGATTCACGGAAAGCTCACCCTCTACAAGGGCACTCCCGAGACTTCTTCAGGCAATGCCTACGTCTTCAAGGTCAATGGCGTGAGCACCGAGACCAACGGCATCGGCACCTTGGCCAATCCGTTCAATGTTGTGGGCGCCATCGAGGCTGCCAACGCAAGCATTTCGAGCAACGTCTATGTCAACGGAACCATATCGAAGATTGCCAACAACGGATATTTCGGAGCCACCTACGGCAACGGAACATTCTACATCTCTGACGACGGAACCTACCACAGCGACACGTCTTTGGACTTCGAGGCCTACCGCGTACTGTGGCTCGGCAACAAGAAGTGGGTCGAGGGCGACACTCAGATTGCCGAAGGCGACAAGGTGACCCTCTGCGGCAAGCTCACGGTGTACAAAGGTACCGCCGAGACTTCCAGCGGAAAGGCCTACGTCTATTCGCACAACGGAACAACAGAGTAATATAGTTACCATAGGGCGGACGTGCCAGGCTCATCCTGGTGCGTCCGCCTTTTTTTGTGCCTGTAAAGAAAGGAACTGAAGAGAAAGTTATCGGACGCTCCCTAAGCAATTATCGGATTCTCCTTATTCCTCACTGAAGGGAGGGAATTTCTATACCCCAAACCCTATCTAAAAAAGCAAAGAAGTCATTCATCATCCCCATTCATTACCTACCCAATCAACTGCACCTACTCAATCTGCCAAAAGCATTCCTCCTGCCGAGAATCTTCCAACTATCTTGGCCATCTATCTCCCGCCCACCAATAACCACTACATTCTTGCTCAAATAAACACTTGTTTCGTCAGGATAATTCGCATTTTAGGGCCGAAATACAGACGTTCTTGAGCAACAAACCGCACTTTGGGCCAAAAAATCGGGAATTTTGCGGTTTTTGGCAAATGACTAATTTTCAACGGATTGCGGAATTACGGCTTTGCGGGGAAGACACTTTCGCACAAGTTTTCGGCTTGTCGGTTTCGCGATAAGGCCTCTATCGCACTGCGAGAGCACCCCTATCGCAACGCGATTAAGCCTTTGCGGCATCGCGATAGAGCCTTTATCGCAATGCGAAAGCACCTCTATCGCAAATCGGAAACAGCTAACCTGCATTATTCATAGGGACATAGATCCTATTCCTGAGCCCATCCATAAATCGACAAAATACCTTCCATACCTGTCATCTGAGAGAGAAACATACCTCAACAGCAAAAATAAGATGATACAGC
>JBMNUV010000075.1:0-6616 GCA_050946455.1 Prevotella sp. | reverse complement strand
AATCTTTTTCAGCAACAATTTGTCAACCCATAATTCATAATTCGCAATCGCCCCTAATTAATTCATAATTCACAATTCTTAATTCATAATTAGCTTCGCCCTCGTGTGCGCAGCAACTCCTATCTCCTAACTCCTAACTCAGAATGCATAATTGATTATTGCATCTGTTCCCTAAACATGCTGGGGGTCACCCCAGCCTTGTTCTTGAACTTCATTGAAAAGTAGTCCGGTGAATCAAAACATAGTTTGTATGCCACTTCCTTGATGCTGAGGTTGGTGGTAGTGAGAAGTTCCTTGGCTCGCTGGAGTCTTAAGTCTTGCTGATAGAGGGCGGGTGACACTCCAGTGTACTCCTTGAAAAGTTTTCTCAAATTACTGTAGCTTGTACCCAATTCCTCGGCTATCTGTTGGATGGAAACGTCTTCCTCAATACTTTGCCTGATACGCAGACGGGCGCGGTTCACGATGTCGAGATGCCCATAGTGACTATTGAGGTCGTTATTGCGTTTTAGTGAATACATCAGCCCTACAAGGAGATTCACCATACCGGCAAGCGTCTGCTGGGCAAAAGGAGCTTCAACTTGTGCAGTCTTCAGAGCGCTTTCGTATAGACGTACCATTTCGGCGGAGAAGCCCACATGGTATAAAGGCTTTTGCGGCGATAGGAAACCTGCTTTCACACGGTCATCCATATTCTTTCCCTTGAAGCCAATCCAATAGCTTTTCCAATGAGAAGACTTAAGCGGATGATATGAGTGCCATTCGCCAGGAAAGAGCAAGAAGAGGTCACCTGCATGGAGCGGAGCCTCCTGCACCGAAGCGGAGTGGAAGATACCTTCTCCCTTCACGAGATAGAGTAGTTGATATTCGTTGAGAGTCCGGCCACGCTCCACGTCGAAATAATATCCATCGGCATGGCCACGTGTGGGATATTCATCTCCAGGGGCCAACTCGTCATATCCCACGGTACTCACAGTGAGCCCCCAAAGCAGGTCGTGAGGCGATGCCACTAAATATTTGCTTATTTGCATAATCGTTGTAGGGTGAATATAGTGTTCTATTTGCAAATGTATGAAAAAAACATCGGAAAAGGTGGAAAAGATAAAAAAATATTGTTTTCTCAAATCGTTGGGACTAAAAATCAAATAATCGTGGAGAGGTGGTCTGATAAATCTTAACTTTGCGCACAAATCAAAGACACCACAACAATATTATATGAACACTAAGAAATACTTTTTTGCAGTGGACTTGGGAGCCACCAGCGGAAGAACCATTATTGGAAAGCTCAGCAAAGGACATTTGGAACTGCAGGAACTCACCCGTTTTGAGAACCATCTTATCCCGATGGGAAAACACATCTATTGGGACCTCTATGCTCTCTTTTTCGAGGTAATCGCAGGCTTGCGCCGTGCGGCAAGCCTACACGTGCCCATTGAGAGCATTGGAGTGGATACTTGGGGCTGTGACTTTGTTTGCGTGGGCGACGATGAGCAGGTCGTGGCAAACCCCGTGGCTTACCGCGATACCTACACCAAAGGTACGATGGATGTTTTTTTCCGAGAGGCGATGCCCCGCGAGGAAGTGTACAAGAAGACGGGCATCCAATTTATGGATTTCAACAGTCTTTTCCAGCTATATCAGTTGAGACGGGAAGGCAATGTGGCACTGCGCAATGCCCGCCGCATCTTGTTCGTGCCCGATGCCCTGACCTATCTCCTCACCGGAAAGGCTGTCTGCGAGAGTACTGTAGCATCTACTTCGCAACTGCTCAATCCTTATACTCACGATTTGGACGAAGACTTGCTGAAAGTGCTTGGTCTGCGGCGCGACCAGTTCGGTCCAATGGTGAGTCCCGGAACCGTTGTCGGCAGCCTGACGCATCAGATGCAACGTCTGACGGGATTGCCTGCTATTCCCGTTGTTGCCGTGGCAGGTCATGACACTGCTTCCGCCGTGGCTGCTGTTCCTGCCACCGACAGTCATTTTGCCTATCTCAGTTCCGGCACATGGAGCCTTATGGGCATAGAGACAAAGGACGCTATTATTAATAAAGAGAGTCTTCAGCTCAACTTCACTAACGAAGGTGGTATAGAGAACACAACCCGATTCTTGAAAAACATCTGCGGCATGTGGATTTATGAATGTTGTCGCAGAGAATGGAAAGAAAAAATAGTGGCAGAATCGGCAGGCAGGTCTGAATCAGGAGAAGACCGCCTGAAGGATTTGAGTCATGCCGTACTGCAACTTAAAGCAATGAAGCAACCTGCTTTCCGAAGTATCATCAACCCCGACGACCCTTCTTTTGCCAATCCTTCTTCCATGCAGCAAGCCATTGATGATTATTGCCGGCGTACGGGACAGCCCGTGCCGGAAACCCCTGCGGCCTACTGTCGCTGCATATTCGAATCGTTGGCACTGCGCTATCGGCAGGTGTTCGGCTGGCTGCGTCGGTTTGCGCCCGTCGACTTGAACGTTCTTCATGTCATTGGCGGCGGTTCGATGAACGAATATCTCGACCAGTTCACCTCCAATGCCTGTGGTATTCCGGTGCTCGCCGGACCTCAGGAGGCAACGGCAATCGGCAACATCATGTTGCAGGCAAAGGCTGCCGGAGTGGTGAGCGATATCTGGGAGATGAGGTCGGTTGTGGCTTCGTCGGTCTCTCCCAAGCGTTTCGAACCGACTGACCGAGATAGTTGGAATGCGGCTTACGACAGTTACCTTGCCAAAACGTCACAGAAAGAATTACCGATGTAGTGAAAGACTATAATGGTGTAGAACACTGACAGCTTTCATATAAATCCAATTGAACACAATCATAATAACATAAAACAAACCATTATGAAAACAGAAACCATCACAAAGAACTACGCGATTGCCAAGGAGCGCTATGCTGCCATTGGGGTTGACACCGACAAGGCAATCGCCATCCTCGAACAAACTCCCATCTCACTTCATTGCTGGCAGGCTGACGATGTAGTGGGCTTTGAGCGCAATGTTGCCGCTTCTGGAGGTATTCAAGCCACAGGCAACTATCCGGGAAGGGCACGCAATATCGACGAACTGAGACAGGACATCGAGAAAGTGACGTCATTGCTTGCAGGTAAGTTCAGACTGAATCTTCATGAAACCTACGGAGAGTTTGGCGGGAAATTCGTAGACCGCGACCAAGTAGAGGTGTGTCATTTCCAAGGCTGGATAGACTGGGCAAAGGAGCATGGCATGAAATTGGACTTTAATTCCACGAGTTTTTCTCATCCCAAGAGCGGAAACCTCACGCTGAGCAGTCCCGACAAGTCAATTCGTGACTTCTGGATAGAGCACACCAAACGCTGTCGTCGCATAGCCGACGCCATGGGAAAGGCGCAGGGCGACCCCTGTATCATGAACATCTGGATACACGATGGCTCAAAAGACTACACTGTGGAGAAGCTGCGCTATCGTCAGATTCTCAAGGAAAGTCTTGACGACATTCTCTCCGAGAAGTTGCCCGGCATGAAAACATGCTTGGAAGCCAAGCTCTTCGGTATCGGATTGGAAGCCTACACCGTTGGCTCGCATGATTTCTACGCAGGCTACTGTGCGAAGAACAACGTTATCTACACGCTTGATACCGGTCACTATGAACCCACGGAGAACGTGAGCGATGCCATCAGTTCCCTTCTTCTCTTCGTACCGGAATTGATGCTCCATGTATCGCGTCCCATGCATTGGGATTCTGACCACGTGACACTTTTCGATGACAACACGCGCAACCTCTTCTCCGAACTCGTACGTGCCGATGCTTTGGGTCGTGCTCATATCGGACTCGACTATTTCGATGCGAGCATTAACCGCATCGGAGCCTATATCATCGGTGTGCGTGCAGCCCAGAAGAGTCTGCTTCAGGCTTTGTTGGAGCCCCTTTCAGTGTTACGCAATTATGAAGACAATGGCAAGTACTTTGAGCGGCTGGCTTTGCTCGAAGAGGCAAAGACGTTGCCTTTCGGTGCCGTATATGACTATTTCAACCTAAAGAACAACGTTCCCGTAGGCGAGGACTACATCGCCGATGTAGAAAAGTATGAGTCAGAGGTTCTCTCCAAGAGATAAAGATTATGGACATCATCATCGGACTACTCATCATTGCAGTGGGAGCTTTCTGCCAGTCAAGTTGCTATGTTCCCATCAACAAGATTAAAGATTGGTCGTGGGAAAGCTATTGGATTATACAGGGAGTTTTCGCTTGGCTGTTATTGCCGTTGCTCGGTGCTCTGCTGGCTGTGCCATCGGGTCACAGCCTGACAGAACTCTTCGCCATGGATACGCAAGCCGTTGCCTTAACGATTTTCTACGGATTGCTTTGGGGTGTGGGCGGTCTCACATTCGGACTGTCCATGCGTTACCTCGGTGTAGCGTTAGGGCAATCAATTGCCCTCGGCACCTGCGCCGGACTCGGTACGATTTTGGCTCCTCTCTTCACGGGACATGCCAGTGACATCACGTTTTCCGTGGTATTCGGAGTAGTGGTCACCCTCATCGGCATCGCCATCATTGGTTGGGCAGGTCATTTGAAGTCGCAGGGACTTAGTGAAGAGGAAAAGCGCAAAGCCGTGAAAGATTTCAATTTTCCTAAGGGAATCGCTGTTGCCCTACTGGCGGGATTCATGAGTGCATGCTTCAATATCGGTCTCTATCAAGGACAAGATTTGCGATTCGAGGGAGTCGACCCGATGTTTGCCACACTTCCTGCCACTTTTCTGGTGACGTTAGGCGGCTTTGTAACCAATGCGGTCTACTGCTTCTATCAGAACAGTCGAAACCACACATGGGAAGATTATGCAAAGCGGTCTGTTTGGGGCAACAACTTGGTATTCTGCCTTTTGGCAGGAGCCTTGTGGTATTCTCAGTTCTTCGGTCTCTCCTTGGGCAAGGGTTTCTTGACATCCTCACCGTCGCTTCTCACGTTTGCCTTCTGCATCTTAATGGCTCTCAATGTAGTCTTCTCAAATGTCTGGGGCATTATCCTCAAGGAATGGGAGGGCTGTAGTCGTCGCACCATCGCCGTTCTCATCACCGGCATTGTAGTGCTCATCATCTCCTCTTTTGTGCCCCAATTAGTCTGAGACTTTGGAAGCCCCGGATGCTTGACATGGGCATAATTATTCAGACAAGAGAGTCTTATGATTTACGCATGAACCTTATGACAGATAAATTGATGTAATTACTGATTAGATTATCAAGCAAAAGCCGTATCCTTTTCTTATAGAAATCGGATACGGCTTTTGCTTGATTTTCAAGATTCATTATAGACACATCTCTGAATCAAATGAATTGGAGCCAACGCATTTATAGATTGCATTAGTTTATCAAAATATAAGGAAGTAATGTCAAAAGTTATTGCGCTATCACCATGAGAATCGTTAATTTTGCACCGTAAATAACCAAAAAACTCTTCAAATCAATAGCGATGAAAAGTATTCTTGACGGCCGTCCAGCCCTTAAAAAAGAAGTGGACAAGATTGCCGAAGTAGCTGGATATCTCTGGCAAAATGGTTGGGCAGAACGTAACGGCGGCAATATCACAGTGAATATTAGTGATTTCGTGGATGAGGAGATTCGCCAGATGACTCCAATTTCTGACGTGCTGCCCATCGGTGAGACATTACCACAGTTACGTGGGCAGTATTTTTTCTGCAAAGGCACTGGCAAGCGTATGCGCGACCTTGCTCGAAACCCTATGGAAAATGGAAGTGTGATAAGGATTTTAGATGATTGCTCCAGCTACGTCATCATCGCCGACAACGCGGTGTTGCCTACCTCTGAGCTGCCTTCTCACCTTGCGGTACACAACCGCCAAATAGAACTGGGTTCAGGTTACAAAGCTACTGTTCACACTCACCCCATAGAGCTTATCGCAATGAGTCATTTTCGCCCCTTCTTGCGCAAGGATGTACTCACACGACTACTATGGAGCATGATACCGGAGACCAAGGCTTTCTGCCCATTGGGATTGGGCATCGTGCCCTATGAGTTGCCGGGAAGCGTGAAGATTGCCGAAGCCACATTGAAAGAACTCGAAAGCTACGATGTAGTGTTGTGGGAGAAGCATGGTGTTTTCGCCAAGGGAAAAGATGTGATGGATGCATTCGACCAAATAGATGTGCTCTCGAAAAGCGCCAAAATCTATATCGCCGCTCGTTCCATGGGATTCGAGCCAGAAGGGATGAGCGACAAGCAAATGCAGGAAATAAGCAGAGTTTTCCATCTGCCCCGCTAAATGCTTAAATTAATATGAAAATACATTCTTTATAGAAGACTTGAATTTCACTTCCTGATTGCTTATGAGACTTACTATGTTCTTGAGAAATAGATACATAGCTTGTCTCTTTATCTAACATGTCCAGAATGCAAATTCCTCTAAAAGGAAATGCTGGGCTATTGCGAAATCACCTAAGTTTCGATAATCACGAATTATACAGTTTCATCCATTCATGAGAGCAATCGAGTGAAGAAACAGAAGGATTCCGATATTATTGAAAGCCATTCCTGAGGGTGACAGCATGGCTTACTCAGCATCACCTTTCCTTCGATTGGAAGGAGAAGGTGATGCACTTTCCCAATTAGAAATCATTTT
>JBMNUV010000074.1:0-6926 GCA_050946455.1 Prevotella sp. | reverse complement strand
CGACGCAGAGCATTATCTACGTCATGGTGGTCAACCTGTTGCGCTGGCACTATTCCACTTGGCGACCTTCATGGCATATCGACTTTGGACCTGTAAAGAGAATGTTTCCATTCTCAGTGAAGATATTGGGTGCTGGACTTGCCGACGCCATTAACAACAACATACTGAACATTCTCTTGGGCCACTTCTTTACCAAGCGCGACGCAGGCAGCTACAATCAAGCCTATCAGTGGAATTCCAAGTGCAGCTATTTAGTGCAGGGCATGGTCAACTCTGTGGCCCAGCCCGTGTTTGTCGACCTCAACGACAATGGTCCCCGACAGCTCAATGCCATGCGCAAGTTGGTACGCTTCACGGCATTCATCGCCTTTCCCCTGATTTTCGGACTTGGGCTGATTTCGCGGGAGTTCATCATCATCACCATCACCGAGAAATGGCTGTTTAGTGCCGAGTTGCTCAAGTTGCTTTGCTTGGGTGGATGGTCGTATCCTATCATTTGGATATTCAACAACATGATTATCAGCAAAGGCCGGTCATCGCTCAATCTGCTGAGCACCACTCTCTTCGGACTGTGCCAAATCATCATCATGGTGGTCATTCATTCGATGGGAATCCGTGCTATGGTCATTGGTTATGTCAGTCTTAATATTATATGGACGTTCTTCCTATTTGCCTTGACCAGTCGGCTCACAGGCTACAAGCTATGGGATTTCCTGAAGGATTTGCTTCCATTTGGATTAGCAGCCATGGGGGTGATGATGGTCACAGGATGGCTGACACGCCCCATAGTAAGTTTGGTTTGGCTGCTTGTAGCGCGCATTTTCATCGCTGCCGTACTCTATTATATTGTCATGCGTTTGGCAAAGGCCCAAATACTCTTCGAATGCCAAGACTTCGTTATCTCCCGACTCCGGAAGCACAAAGAATAATGCCAGACCACACATAGTTTCATCAAGCTGGCTCACCGCAAGATGCTTCAAAAAATTCTGATATAAAAGTAAGCAAATATTATGAATGCAACAAACCATCTCGTATTCGTCTTTCCCATTTTAAGAATTGTCTTTCACTGCAACAAGAATTTCTAATAAACAACTATTCGGAATCTGATGGACTTTTTTAGGTCAACTCATGTCTCGAGAACATTTGACAAGCGAGTCTCTGGAATAAAAAATCTCTAATAAAAGACGAAAGTCACCCTCTGCAGTTTTTCTGGTGATTTAGTCAAAGCGAAACTCTATTCTAATCCTTTTTTGGTAATTTTGCAACCAAATAGTCGCATCTTACATTATGTCTCATTTTAACATATTCCACATCAAACGCGAAGAGATGACATTGAGCCTGATTGGTCTGTCGTGGGTAGTGCTACTCAATGCACTGTCCATAAGGGCATACGGCAAGGCCGTCTCTACCATGCATGGTAACTGTCTCAGTCAGTTGTTTGACACAATCAACTTCTCTGGTCTTGATGTCTTTGCCTTAGCTGAGATGACCCAGTGGTCTCCTCTCCACAATGTCATTCGACATCCACTATATGCCTATTTCCTTTATCCAGGCTATTTGGTTAATCAAGGTTGCATGTATCTGTTTGGCCAAAATTGCTGCATGTACATCGAGGGGCTGATACTCGTATTTTGTTCTACTTACACTTTGATCTTTCTCTATCGAATTATACACGAAATAATTGGCATAGAAAGATCAGCGGCATATGTGTTGGCTTTCATGAACAGTTCGTTTGCGTTTGTGATGCTGGCCTCTATAGCCCCAGATCATTTCATTATCTCGCTTTTCCTGTTGATGCTCACCCTATATGTTGCAGGCCGCAAGTTGCTTCAGCATCGACAATTTACCATTTGGCAGACCATCGTAATATTCTGCCTTACGGCAGGCATGTCGCTTAACAACGGTGTCAAGGTTTTCATCGCCACTCTCTTCACAAATGGCAAACATTTTTTTAACTGGCGGTATTTGTCGTTTGCAGTCATTGCTCCTTCTCTTCTCATTTGGGGAATTGCTAAATTGGAATACAACCATTATGAGCTACCTAGGCAGGAAGCTGCCAAGATACTGCAGGCACAGAAGGACAGAGAGTGGCGTGACAGTATCTACAAGGCCTGTTGGCACTTGGCGCCTGTGAAAGATTCTGCAATCGTGAAAGATGAAGCCAACCGAATTATCAATTTGGCGGCATACAACAAGTATGTTCGCGACCATCAGAAAGCAGCTAATCTCCATAAAGGAAAGCCCTACTCTAAGAAGGGCTACTTAAAATGGTCTGATGCCACCACTGACCGATGGCGGACAGCCGTGGATAATCTCTTTGGCGAGTCCATTCAGCTTCATCACGACTATCTCCTCGAAGATACTCAAGTGAGTCGTCCGCTCTTTGTTTCCTATCGCTGGTGGTTCAACTACTTGGTTGAGGCTCTGTTGGTTCTTCTGTTTATCGTTGGCATTTGGGAAGCAAGACGAAGCAGATTCTTTTGGCTTTGCTTTTCATTCTTCGGTTTCGATATGCTGCTCCATTTCATCTTGGGTTTTGGTATCAACGAGATCTATATTATGAGCCCCCATTTTCTATTCATCATTCCTATTTCGATTGCCTTCATCTTTAAGCAACTGACCAGCCCCAAGGCCAAAGCATCACTATGGGCGGCCTGCCTATTACTAACCTGCTGGTTGATGGCTTGGAACGGTATCTTAATCATAAGTTATCTTCTCTAAGCCGATTGTTACATGATTTGGTAAACAAACGGAATATTTTGCTGTTAAGTGATATAACCTTAGAGTAAGTGGTCAATGTGTGTTCAACGAATTTGCGTAAAATTGGTTAAATGCCTGCAAAATCTCTGCAACAAGGGCTAAATAGAAAGTCGTCGAATCCACGTTCATCTTTTAAAATAGAAAAGAAATGAGATTGTTTAAAAACCATTCATCCGGAAGTACCTCATTTTGTCCTCTTCAGTTGCATCCAAAAGCGATAGAGCTTTCTGATGCCTTTGGCCACTTTGTTGTTTGTGCGCGCATAGAAGTGTTCGTAAGCCTTGCGTGCCAGAAGATTCTCTTCAATGGGATCAATCCTTGTCAAAGGCAGGGGCTGTTCCCAAAGTATGGAAGTGTAGGGGTCACCAATGAACGAATGGGTACCCGAACCATCAAAGCCCTTGTTCTTGACCAAGGCCCTTCCTACGTTGAGTGAGAGAATATCGTCAAGAAACAAGGATGCATTCCAACGTATAGCCCACGAATTATTTTTTCCCGCAATTTGATTGCGCAACATGCGAGTGTATCCGTACTTACCATTGAAGTCGAACTGCCGAGTGAGATGCCTATCCTCCAATTGGCCCAACAAGTAACTCCCATCGGGATTAAAGTGTTGCCAAGCCCGCTTCCAAGTGGCCCATCCCCAGCTGCCAGTCCACTTGATGAAGAAGGTATAGGGTAGTCGGTCGTCCTTGATGAAGTCGCAGGCTTGGATATGCCCCACTCGCTCCTCGTCCTTATACATCTCCAGCGCCTCATTCATGAACTTGAGAAAGTAAGGAGCCACCACAAGGTCGTCCTCCAACACGATGACTCGGCCGTACTGGTTCACCACTTCAGTAACGCCATTGATTATATTTTTTGCCAATCCCCAATTCTCCTTTCGTTCCACGAGATGTACTTCCTTGAATCCTTTAATGCCTTCCACCATATTGCGCACTTCAGCCACGGATTCACGATCTGCCTCATTGCGTGGACCATCAGAGAAAACAAAGAGGTCGCTCTCAGCAGCCTCTGCATTTCTAAGCAGCGCCGTTAACCCTTCCTTAACGTGGGAAGGACGGTTGTATACAAACAAAAGGATAGGAGCCAATACCATATAGAATAATTGTTTTTGCAAAAATACAATATTTTTTTCATTTGGTTTGCAATATAATAGAATAGTTCGAATAATTTGTTTAATTTTGCAAAAGAGTTGTCATTAATCATATTTTTAACCACATGAACATACTAACGAAAACCAGAAAGAAGTATAAAGCGATAAAGAGGCGACTAAACCCCAAAGCCTATACTCAGAATTTAGTCAATCTGATAGAGTTCTATCGTAAGCGCGACTTTTTGTTTCAAAAGATAATGGACGACGAGACTTCTGGTATTAGCACAGACAAACTCTGTGACACAGAGGTTGTCGTATCGCTTACGACTTATGGACAGCGTATTTTTGAAGTTGCTTTGGCTATAGAAAGTATTATGCAAGGCACAGTAAAGCCAAACCATATCGTGCTTTGGCTTAGTGACGACATGAAAGACATGCAATTACCATTGCCCCTTCAAAAACAAATAAAACGAGGACTGGAAATCTATTATTGTAAGGACTTGCGTTCTTATAAGAAACTTATTCCTACTCTCAAAATGTACCCAAAGGCAACCATCATTACGATTGACGATGATGCATTCTATTTCTTTGATTTGGTAGAAAAGATGGTCTATTGGCACAGCCAATATCCACGAGACATCATTGCTAACAGGATACATAAGGTCAAGTTCAAGAACAATAAGATTCAACCCTATGAAGAATGGAACGAATCTCCAAAATTCAACCAAGCCTCCAAGCTCAATTTCTTCACTGGAGTAGGTGGCGTTTTATATCCTCCTCATTGCCTTGACGATGAAGTTTTCAACGAAAGTGTATTTACGGACATCTGTATGTATGCTGATGATATCTGGTTCTATGCCATGGCCCTAAAAAAAGGTACGATATGCCGTAAAGGTCTTACTCATAATCAGATGGGAATTGATTATGTTCCGAACGAGGATATAAAAAGTCTGGGACTCTTTAATGTGAATGTTGGTGGAGAAGGATTGAACGACCGTCAGTTCAAAGCAGTTATGGATAAGTATGACCTCTGGAAAGAATTAAAAGAATAGCTCCCGCAGCCTTACAGCCAGCATGCGGTATGAACAACGATGAAAAGTATACGATTGTTCATTATCTTCTAACCACTACCAACGGTATCTTGCCAACGATTGCAGCAGTCTCCGAGAAAGTACTGTTACACGATCCATAGATTTTCCGACAGCCTGCCAAGGTATACATTTCAACCAAAGCATCTTGCATGCCATTCACCGAGCCACGTTCAGCCTTCTCCGACTGCGTGATAATCCTACCAGGGAACTCGGCCTTCAATCGGCTTTTCTCGCTTTCGTCATCCGTTGCCAGATAGAACTTTGTTGTTTCGGGTTCCTTCCTCATCAGTTCAATGAATGCTTCCGTGGGGCTCTCCTTCACCGAACGCATGTTGTCTGTACGACGAATGTGTACCCCAACAACATCTGGGCCACATGCCTTCAACCTCTCGCTTATTCTTTTTCTCAAGGCTTCTATAGGGTGAAACTCGTCAAAAGCGCATTCAGGAACTTTTTTGTTCATGAAATAGACATTGCTCGACAACCATACGTTCCTTCCCTTGGCCCACTCCGTGAAGTCAAAACCGCAATCCTTGTTTTTTGTGGCAGTTCTTTCATACATCGTAGCTCTAAAAAGAAGATGCTGAAACAATGACGGCACAAAGAAGTTCTTTCGCCTTGGCCTGTCAAAAAGGATATAGTCAATCCATCGAGGACTGCGCAAAGATACAACATTCGTATCTATTGACTCGAATAATTGGTCGAACCGGCAACCCAGTCCCCAGTCTTGGAACCATAGTATATTGAGTCTGGAACCACTTTGGCGTGAAAGTAAAATTGCTGAGGAAATAGCTTTCATCCTGTTCCCCAAACCTCCGGCTGGCACGAATGTTATGGTTTTCATGTTCTGCGATAAAGCTTATAATAATTTGATGGTAGAGACCACGAATCGGCGCGGGCGACTGAGGAAATAGACGCCCATGTTTTGCACCAGTTGATAGACCAAGGCGGTCTTGTCAACATATACCATGTTGCTGGTAATCAGCTTTTCGAAGTCTTGTATGCCAATGGGATAATTCATAACGGTCTGTACTTTTACGCAAAGATAGCATAAATCACGGGAAGGGCAAAATAATGGCCGTCGATTTTTTATGCCAGCTCATTCATGCGAGTCTGGTGAAAACATAAGCATCACCACGATTCCCCAGACTCGCGTTATTTTACTGCCCAATCGCTGACACGGCCTGTCTCTGAGGAAAACGAGCATCCGATGCGGTAGACCCTGCGAGCATCATGGGCATAAGGTTCGGCATAGCCCTTGTCCTCAATCTGCTGAATAGCATCGGCGACGGGATGGTCCAACTTGTACTCGAAGATATAGATGAACTTGGGAGTCTCGATGACACAGTCAGCTCGTCCTTGCGATGATTCCTTCTCATGGTAGACCGTATAGTTGCAACTGCCTACTAAACGCATGATGAGATACACCGTGAGCTGGAACTGCTTCTCATGGCTTTTCTCGCTATTGTCCTTTCGGACGGAATAGGGAATGCTGGCCACAAAGTCGGAAAGAAGGTCGTGGAACTGGTCAGTGTTCCCAGTCCGCAGGGCCTTGGCCAGTCGGGCCGCCAGATTACCAGAGGGCTTCGGAGCATTAAAGTAGGATGCAGCGAGCATGGTAAGGAAGCCCGTCGACACCTCCTTGTTAGGAAAGTCGAGTTTATATTCATTGAAATCTCGGTCGTAGCCCTTGATAGTGAGATAGCCGCTCTGGTAAATCATCGGCACGGGGGCCTCCGCCGTGGCACGATAGTCCACGAACTCCTGCGGCTGATAGGTGTCGTTGATGATTTCCTGAATGTTCTCGTTGTTGTGGTTCAGCAATCGGATGAGGTAGGTAGGCGTGCCGGTAGCAAACCAGTAATCCCTTATATCCTTGTCAGCAAAGCAGTTGAGAAGGGAGAACGGGTTGTAAATGTCGACCATTGCCTTGCTGAAATGATAGCCGTCGTACGTGGCCTTCAGCAAGCGGGCTGTCT
>JBMNUV010000073.1:0-6930 GCA_050946455.1 Prevotella sp. | reverse complement strand
ACGACCATTCCAAATTCGGGGCGGGCATCACCTGCAATCGCAGGTCCTCGCGTCCCTCGTCGGGAGCATAGAGCCTCAGCCTGCAAGGAATGTCCGTAAGCGTAAGCCCATTGATGAGGTTGCGGCCATAGCTACCAAGTCCGCTGGCGTTTGCCACGATACGTTTGGCATCGAAGCCTATGAGAATGCGTTCTTGTTCCATGACTGCAAATTTACATATATTTATCGACTGGGTTTACAAAAATCCCTTACAATTCTTCATTGCCTATTGTTTTGGCATTTTTTCCTTGAACCCATGTTCCAGGTCCAGATAATAGAAATTATGCTGGATGCGTTTTTCAACAGGCGGTATTTTCATGTAATCGCCGTACATACACTTCAAATATGGGTCATATTTGCGAATGCCCTGTACGATATGTCCCTCAAACTCATAAGGACCATAGTCATCGGTGATGCTCTTGGGCAGAATCTTGCTCCATCCATCGGTGTAGCTACAAGCTAAGTTCGCAGTCTTATAATCATAGCGAGTGAGCACTCGGCGTATCCGTCGCTGGATGTTGCCCATGGTGTAGAATTTCCGTACCAGCAGGGGTAGCCATGAAGATGGACCGTGTCCGTGTTTGTAGGGGTCGCGGTGCACCAAATAGAGGCAGTCCTTCAAGTAGACGTACTGGATACGCTGCCAGCGGCGCTTCAGCCAGTTGTCAGGATAGGCATCGAAGGGGAATACATCAATATAACATCCACCCAAATAGTAAAGGTGGCTGCGCTCCACGAGCGTGGTGGATGTGTCTTGCACCTTACCGAAAGGCAGTGGATAGAGCGGATCGTTCTCAGTACAAACGAATTGGAAGGGTTCGGGAAGCCATTCCTGACAGTGGGCGATGAGCTGCTCGTAATCGGGTCTCGGCATGGAGACATCCAAATCATCGTCCCATGGGATGAAACCCTTGTGGCGTACGGCTCCCAACAACGTGCCACCGCAAATGCAGTAACGCAGTCCGTGGTCGTGACACATCTTGTCAAAAGCCAGCAGGATTCTCAGCAGACGCTGTTGCAAAGTCTTAATATCATATTGTGCCATAGAAGAATTATAAGAGAGGTGAATGATGAATGCAAATTTACATAATAATTTGCGAAATAAAAGTAAGATGAAGAGAAAAAAGCTTTGTTATTAAATATGTTGTCCTATTCTAAAAAGACGTATGAATGTTCAGTTTGTAAAATCCGATGTCGATGGCAGGACTGTTGGAGAGTGGGAGATGGACACCATGAAGTAATAAAATCAACTTAGCGTGTTCCTTAAAACCAAGGCGACAAAGAAAAAAGTCTAAAGAACAGTTGTTTTGCAGAAATTGAATACTGTTTCAATTAAAATCCCTATATTTGTAGAGATTTTCAAGAAGTCAACCAAAACAATGAGATATTGAAGCTCCATAACAACAGTAGTAGTGAAAATTAATTGATATGAAAAATAATATTAGCTGGAAATAGACTATCTTAAGGATGTGAGCCCTGCAGTTCTTTGCCTGATACACCAGTTATCAACTCTGTTGTATTAAAGAACTGCGGCTCACAGCCTCTCGAGAATCTCACGATAAAGTCTCTTAACGATAACTCACGTTAAAATTGATAAGACGATGATTTGCTCACCATGAACTGGGACGGTTTTGGTTTCTCAAATAAAATTGTTTGAGTAGGACATGAATACACAAAATAATTCGTATTTTTGCAAACATGAAGCGACTGAATAAAATATCCGTTGTCATCAATACCTATAACGCCGAAGAATTTCTTGCCCGCGTACTGGACAGTGTAAAGGACTTCGACGAGATTTTGGTGTGCGACATGGAGAGTACCGACAATACTGTGGAGATAGCCCGTCAGTACGGTTGCAAGGTGGTGACATTCCCAAAGAAGGACTACGTTTGTGCTGAGCCGGCCCGCACTTTTGCCATTAAGAGTTCGCAAGGCCCTTGGGTGCTCGTTGTCGATGCCGACGAGTTGGTGACGCCGGAGTTGCATGACTATCTCTATCGTCGCATCGAGAGCGATGATTGTCCTGATGGACTGTGGATTCCACGTCGCGACCGTATCATGAACAAACTGCGTAGGGAGAAAGGACGTGACTATCAGTTGCGGTTCTTTTTACGCGATGTCACGGTATGGCCCCCATACGTACACACTTTTCCTGAAGTGAATGGTCGCTTGGAATATATTTCCAATAAAGAAAAGAACGTTGAGTTGATTCATCTCGATGAGAATAGGTTGAGGAGTCGTTTGGACAAAATCAACCGTTATACGGAAGGAGAACTGGAGAAAAAGAAAGACAAGCGATGGGGATTGGGTGCTCTTTTCTATCGTCCGTTTTGGCGCTTCTTCAGGTCGTATGTGCTGATGCGCGAATTCCGTTATGGAAAGGCCGGCTTCATCAAATGTCTTTATGACGGTCTTTATCAGTTTGTTCTCGTTTCTAAGATTATAGAGCGTAGGATGCGAAAAGAAGATATTAACGACCAGTCCCATGACAACTGAATTGTTGACAGCTCAGGAATATGAACACTATGATGCGGAATTGCGCGATATTCCCCGACGCTTCCTCCAATCTAAAGGCGAGATGCTTCATAACGGGCGCAATCAAATTTGCCGTTTCACGTTGTCTGATGGCAAGAAAATTGTTGTAAAGCGCTTCAAGCATCCTGACTTTTTTCATAGCTTTTGGTATGGTTTTATCGCGCCCAACAAGGCACGTCGTTCGTTTGACCATGCGACAGAATTGCGTCACAGGGGGATAGATACGCCCCATGAGATAGCCTGTATAGAAGAGAGACATGGACGATGGCTGCGCGAAGCCTATTATGTCTGTGAGTACACGAACGAGGGCTATCTGACTGACTTCATTACAGAACAGTCGAATTTCAATCATGAGGCTATTGAGAGCTTTGCCCGCTTTGTGGCTCTACTCCATGAGAAGGGCATCATTCATAAAGACCTCAATAACGGCAACGTGACCTATCGTTTGTCTGACGGTCACTATCATTTTGGCTTAATAGACTTGAACCGTATGACTTTTTATGCTGATGGAAAACTGCCTTCACGTCGTGAATGCCTAAAAAACCTGACTCTTTTTTGTGACGACACACCTCTTTTCCGTGCTTTTCTTTCCGCCTATATTGCAGCACGTCATTGGTCTGCGGATACATTTGATGAGGCTCTGAAAGTCAAAGCCGCCCATGACCGCCATTGGAGACGTAAGAAAGCTGTGAAAAGATGGCTGAAGTCGTAGCGCAATTCTCAGTGGTGCACAAATAATTCGTAATGATTTAAGAACTTTGAAAGTCGCTGCCAAACCAACTCGGGAGTTATTTTCTCGTATTGGTCGGGTAAAGGTATGGCGGCTCTCTGCTCTGGCGAAAGTACTTCGTCGATACTGACGGCACCGGCAGGTGTCTCGTTTTGCGGAATCCAAACTTTGGGGTTGTTTTGGGGAGCCACGACGACAAAGGAAGGCTTGTCATGCGCTTGGGCAATGTGTCGTGCCCCACCCTCATTGCCAAAGTAGAAGTCTACGAAAGTTGTCATGACGGACAGTTCGCGTGGACTGTGTGCCTGAACGTTGATGAAGATATGGGAATCGTGATTCAGCATGTCGTAGAGTCTTCGAGCCTCAACCTCCTCATTGCCAGGAGCGTAGTTGAAAATCATTTGAACATCAGGATATTGATGGATGATTCTCTTGGTAATGTCAGCCATGTACTCTAACGGCCACCGCTTGTTTGCCAGTTTAGCCGTTATGCCCATTAAGATAATGGGACGGTTGTTACTGATGCCCTGTTGACGGAGATACTCGCCAAAACGTTGCCGCTCTTCATCGGTGACATAGAGAGTGAAATGTGGGTTCAGTCGCTTAAAGCCTAAGGGGGCAAGCATGTCCAGATTGTGGGCAATCATGCTCTTGTTGCCACACTTGGGATAGAAATAATTGAATGCAAAATGCGTGTAGTTCTTTTTGGCACCAATACGGTATCGACTGCTTGGCGACATAAGTGCGAATATCATCGTGTTTATCGTGGACCGCATGTCGATAATGACGTCATAATGTTGTTGGTGTGCGATGCGCCAAATTTTTTGGGCATATACAAAAGGAGAGTGACGCTCTTTTTCGGTGAAGGTGATGATATGGTTGATGGCAGGATGGTTGCGAAACAACGGCTCTATGCGCTCGTTCAGTACAAACGTAGTGTCGGCATCAGGGTCGTTGGCTCGGATGGTGTTGAAAATACAAGTTGCTAAAATGGCATCGCCGATTTGGCGAAATCTAATGACAAGATACCTCATATCCTTCAGTTGATAAGTTTTCTCTTGATTGTTTAGTCTTTTCTTTCCGTCACCTTACCGTTTACCACTTGGAAGCGGCGATTGAATTCCTCGTGGGTTCGTTTCCATCGGTCGTGGCTCCAAAGATAATAGGACGGACAAGCCTCAATGGTCTTTTCGAGCATGGCGAAGAAGCGTCGTGTCACCTCGTGTTCGGGAAGCGATGCGGGGTCGCGGGTGATGAGTCGGTAAGTGCAGGTGTAGTAGCCTCGGCGGGGTCGGCTCATCTCCACGTAGAACACGGCGTTGTTCATCTTTCTCATGATGCGCTCGGCACCGGTGAACACAGGGGTGTCGTGGTGCAGGAAGGGCAGCCACAGGTGGATGTTCTGCCACTTGGGTGCCTGGTCGGAGATATAGCCGAAGATGGAACGGCGGTTGTCGCGTCTCAGTCCGATGAGGGTGCGCAGTATGTTTTTCTTCGGCACGGTGATGGCGTTGGGCTGTGAGGAGCGGATGCGGCGGAAGAGATAATCGAAGGCTTTGTTGTGCAGTGGATTGTAGATGAGTCCCATGACGCGCTCCTTCGGCAGGGCAATGCCCACGCATGACAGCCATTCCCAGTTGCAATAATGTCCGAGAATGGCGGCAACATCTTGTCCCTCCTGGAAACACTGCTCCACTTCCTCGGAGTTATAGATGGTGAAACGTCGCCGCAGTTCCTTGTCACTGATACTCAGTAGTTTCACGGCTTCGAAGAAATAATCGCAGAACCAGTGATAGAACTTTCTTTCCGTTTCCTTTATTTCCTCGCGCCCCTTCTCGGGAAAAGCAGTGCAGAGGTTTCGACGGACAATGCCGCGTCGATAGTGCACGACATGGTAGACCAGCAGGTACTCGATGTCAGAGAGTACATACAGCAACCTAAAAGGCAGGAGTGAAACCAGATAGAAAAATGTATAAACGATGCGGGTCATGATGATGGGATATTGCTATTTCTGCATATCGTGTAGGCGCTTGTAGTAGCCGTTGAGGGCGAGAAGTTCGTCGTGGGTGCCACGTTCCACGATTTGCCCTTCATGGAGCACACATATTTCATCGGCGTTCTTGATGGTGGACAGGCGATGGGCGATGGCCACGGTGGTGCGCGAATGCATCAGACGTTCCAGGGCATCTTGCACCAAACGTTCGCTTTCCGTGTCGAGAGCCGATGTAGCCTCGTCAAGAATCAGGATGGGTGGGTTCTTCAAGATGGCACGGGCAATGCTCACGCGTTGTCGCTGTCCGCCAGATAGACGTCCGCCACGGTCACCGATGTTGGTGTCGAAGCCATGTTCCGAAGCCATGATGAATTCGTAGGCATTGGCAATCTTAGCCGCCCGTTCCACGTCCTCCATAGTGGCGTTCTCTACGCCGAAAGTGATGTTGTTATAGAAAGTGTCGTTGAAAAGTATTGCCTCTTGGTTCACGTTGCCGATGAGCTGTCGCAGGTCGTGGATGCCAAGGTCCTTCACGTTGATGCCGTCGATGAGCACCTCGCCTTCCTGCACGTCGTAGTAGCGGGGAATAAGGTCTACGAGGGTAGACTTGCCGCTGCCGCTTTGTCCCACCAATGCGATGGTCTTGCCTTTCGGGATTACGAGGTTGATGTCTTTCAGCACCCACTGCTGTCCATAGCGGAAGGACACGTGACGAAACTCTATCTGATGCTCAAAGCTGTTGATGCGCACGGGATTCTTCTTCTCTTTGATGCCAATCTCAGCCTTCAGAATCTTGTCCACGCGTTCCATGGAAGCCAGTCCCTTAGGAATGTTGTAGCCGGCTTTGGAGAATTCCTTGAGCGGATTGATGATGCTGTAGAGAATCGTCATGTAGTAGATGAAGGTGGGACCGCTCAAGACTTCCTCGTTCAATACGAGAATACCGCCGAACCAGAGCACGATGACAATCATTACCGTACCTAAGAACTCGCTCATAGGATGGGCCAACTGCTGACGAATGTTCACGCGCATGATGTTGTTACGGTAGGCAGAGTTGATGTTGTCGAACCGGCGGTTCATCTTGTCCTCGGCACAGAAAGCCTTGATGATGCGCAGTCCGCCCAGTGTTTCCTCCACCTGGCTCATCGTGTCGCTCCACAGGCTCTGGGCCTTGATGCTCTTCTGCTTGAGCTTGCGGCCCACGAACCCCATGAACCACCCGAAGATGGGAACAAAGATGATGGTGAAGATGGTCAGTTGCCAGCAGAAGATGAGCATGGCAGTGAAGTAGGAAATGATGAGAATAGGATTCTTGAACAGCATGTCAATGCTGGACATGATGGAATTCTCAATCTCTTGCACGTCGCCGCTCATGCGGGCGATGATGTCGCCTTTGCGTTCCTCGCTGAAGAAACCTAAGTCGAGCGATGTTATCTTTTGGTAGAGTTGGTTGCGGATGTCGCGTACCACACCGGTACGTATGGGGATGATGGTTGCCGACGACAGAAAGTAGGCACCCGTCTTCAGCGCCGTCATGAAGGCCAAGAGTAAGCCAATGAGGAGTAGTGTTGTGGTTGCCCCGTAATCGCCAATGAGACCTTGCACAAGATAATCAAAGTTGTTTGACAGCACA
>JBMNUV010000072.1:0-7302 GCA_050946455.1 Prevotella sp. | reverse complement strand
GCAATGAGTATTGCCTGCCTGTCTACGCAACGCAACTTGTGCATAAGGGCATTGAGAAGTCGTGGTGTGTGCGTTACAAGATTCCTCCCCAGCAAGTGAAAATCATCGAGAAGGGACAGCCCTTTCGGCTCGACGACTTCAAGGTTACGCCTTTCGGTGTGCCCCATGACAGCTTGGATAATGTGGGCTATTGTATTGAGTCGGAGGACAAGACGTTTGTGCTCATCACCGATGTGGGGCATATTACCGACGAGATGAAGCCCTTCATCGCACGCGCCAACTACTTGGTGATTGAGGCCGACTACGAAAGGGAGAAGCTCATCAGCGGCACTTATCCACAGACATTGAAGGACCGCATCATGAGCGACACCGGGCACCAGAGCAATGAGGAGTGTGCCCGCGCCATCGCGGAATACGCCACTCCGGCCCTGAAGCATGTATGGCTCTGCCACCTCAGCGACGAGAACAACCATCCGGTACTGGCCGAAAAAACGGTGAAGATGGTGCTGGGCGAGTACGGAATCAAGGCCGGAAACGAGCCTGGTGCCGACTTCAAACTCGATGTGCTGAAGCGAAATGCGCCTTGCGGCATTTTCGATTTATAGGTATAGTTCGACGGAAAGAATCTATAACCAGCCCCTTTGCTCTTCTCTTTTGCTTCTGCTCCAGCGTCCTCACCCATACAACCTGTGGCCTCTGGAAAACTGAAACGTTTGGTTAAATATCACGAAGTAGACAGGCTTGAAGTAAATTCTCGTGATACCGCTGTCGGTAATTGTGATGAATAATTTGTAAACTCCCATACTATGCATGAACTGCCATGTGCTGAACTTGGTGGAGAGTACCATGCCAATGTGTGTCCTGTATGGTGGTGCGATTATTACAGAAGGAGTATTCGATGGAGGTTAGGATTTCATGTTCGTTTGTTGAATAATAATTAACCAGCTACAGAGAAAGCTGTTTGCTCATCATTTCAAGTTCAACAACTTTCTATTGCTTAGTACTGTCTGTTGAGCAAGCAGTTGCAGATAGATGGCTGTCGATGCCTCTTGCTTGCCAAGGAATGTTGACAAATAAGGCTTTTGCAATATTGTGCAGAAGATTACATTAGCGGCGAGGTAGCTGCCCAGTTCCGAGGGGTGACTGCCGTCTGGCCAATAGAGGTTTAGGTCTTGCCGATCAGCTCTCACTTTTTTCCAGGCCATGCCCACAGGAGCACACATGTCGTCGTTGGCATAAGCCATCTCCAGATAACTGGTTATCAGTCTTTGTTGCATTCCGAGATAGGAGTCTATCAGTGGATAACCCTTGAGTGGCTCCTGACAGCCGTTCTTGTGACCCCATGTCATGTAGAAAATCACTTTCGCATGAGGGTTATAACGTTTGACGATGCTGTCTATAATGTGGGCGTAGTGATAGGTGTCGGCAGATACTCGCTGTGTGGGATAGCATGGTTTGGCACTTTGCTCTTGCAAGACCACATAGTTCCAGCATCCTTTCTTAACCACATCCATCTCTTCTTTGCTGCCAAGATGTTTCTCAAAGGACCATCCTCCCGGTGCCATCATCTTTATAGACAACTTCATCTTGTCAGTCCCGTCGATAGAGTCAGCCAGTGATTTCACCATCTTCGGCATGTCATGATAATAAGTGAAGCTGTTGCCAATGAACAAGACACGTACAGAATCGTCCTTCAAAGACTTTGCTTCAGATACCATTGGCAAATATAGCCAAAATAAGATAAAGCACAGAAGATAAAACCTGAGTTTCATTCTTAATTATATAATTGTTCTTGCAAATTGAAAGAAAGGGGGTAGCTGCCCCCTTTCAAACGTAATACATTAGGATAAAAAACTAAACTTCGCAATACTATTATTACCACTGAGGATTTTGCAACAGCTGATTGTTCAAGTCAATCTGCCCCTGAGGAATAGGCTGTAGATAATTCTTTTTAGAGAAGATTCGGTTGTTTTGGGTTTCAGTGATGAGCGCTCCCGGCTTTACGGTGGGCATGCCTGCCGTATAGGTAGACTGAACTTGCTCCTCCGTTGTGATATAGCCATTCCAAGCATCTGCATCGTAAATCATTAAACCATCACTGTTAGGGTCTTCCTCCGTAGCAAATTTGGTAGGTACTCCGTCATAGCTAACATAGTAAGAGCAAGTAGGTCGGTCAAGCTCCTCTTCTGCGATACCCCAACGGCAAAGGTCTGAAACACGCCAGCCCTCGCCATAGAGTTCGAGAGCACGTTCACGGCGAATTTCCTGCAGCATATCCAAGCCATTGTCGTTCACCAATGCATTGGTCAAGTCGGCAACATGATTGCGCTTGCGGATGAGGTTGATGGTATTGTTCAATTCTGTGTCTGAGATGCTTCCATTGAGTTCATAGGTAGCTTCAGCATAGGTGACCAGCATTTCCGGAAGACGGATGTGCAGATAATCCGGAGCCGTCTGATATTCAGCCTTGTTCATCTCTGAACAGTATTTCCGGCCTGTGTAACCAACTACAGAGTATGTCCTCAAGTTAGGCATTGAATAGCTTATATTGCTTGATTCATACGGAGTGATAGAATAATCAGCATGATAGTTTTCTATACTCCAGTACTTTTGACCAGGAATGCAGAAGAGAGAGGTCATTCGTTTATCACGGTTGGCAAATTCGCTATCCCATTCATGGTATCCTTTGAAAAGCGGACTCTTGTTGATTGGCAGACCGTCTGAACAAAGGTACATATCCATGAGCTTACGTGTACCTGAGCATGGGGCACTGTGGTCGAGGTTCATGCCCGTGTACACTTTTTGAGAATAATCATAGCACTTGCGGAAAATAGCCTCATCGTTTGAAGTCTTGTCAAGGCCTGCGGGGTTAGACCCGCTTTCCTCAAGGCAGAACAGATAATAATTGGATCTGTATTTGTAATAATCTGAAACGTTGTCTTCAACACCCATCCAGATACTGTACTCATCCGCATATTGGCCGCCGCTAACAAATTTTGCAGCCTCGTTTTTAGCCATTGTGAGCAGTTCATTGACAGAGGGGTAGTCAGAAGGCATTGCCGTGCCTGCTCCGCTGGTAGTACCATCTCCATTGGTTGTATCTTCAGTACCACGTCCATTATACTTTTCCCAAGTGCCTTCAAAGAGGCATACACGAGCCTTGAAGGCTTCAGCAGCCTCCACGGTCAGGTGACCGTCGTTGCTGGTGTTGGCCTTGGTTGCCGTGAGGAGTTGGATGGCTTGGTCAAGGTCTGATAGAATACTGCTAACCACTTCATAACGAGAGTTGCGTGGCCCCCACACGATATCAGAGGTAGTATTAGGAACAGACAACATTAGCGTTATCCCTCCGAAACGTTTAAGCAGGAAGAAGTGCCACCAAGCTCGATAGAAGTAAGCAGTGCCTACAGAGTTGTTTATATCTTCAGTGCCTCCGTTATCCTTATATTTCTGAGCTTGTTCCAGCAGATTATTGACATGGCGAAGGCGCTGGTAAGCCTTAGTGTAGTAGGTGTCGCTTGTCCCAACACCATTGGTGCCTGACACCCATTCTTTCTGAGAAATTCCGAGGTCAGACCCAGAATCAAAATTAAGGTCAAGCATCTCATTACTTGTGAATACAGATGCCCAACCATAGTTGTTGGCTGCCAGGTTATCGGCCGCGCTTTCAAAGTCAGAAGCATTCTTGAAGTAAGAGCTTGTGGTGACATTTGAAATCGGCTCCTGATCCAGCCAGTCGGTGCAGCCGGTCAAGGTCAACATGGAGAGACTGATTGCTGCTATGATATATTTTGGAGTTTTCATAATTTGAAACATTGAATTTTAATCTTTAACCATTAGAATGTTACGTCAAGTCCGAAGCTGATAGAGCTTGCAAAGACATCCACGCCACTATAGGTACCCATTGAGGACTTTGTTTCAGGATCGTAACCGTCTTTCACGTTAGAGATGTCAAAGAGGTTTTCTCCAGACACCCATGCACGAATGCTTTGGAATGGAGTGTTGATCAGCCACTGTCTTGGCAGGGTGTAGCCAATCTGAAGCTCCTTACACCTTGCATACCAGTTGTTGATGACGTTTACGTCATTGTAGTTCTTGTAGTTCCAGTTGTTGCGGTTGCCGTTGCGAGAGATAAGCGGGAACTTGGCATCAGTATTGGCCGCATGTATGCCATCCGGGTCGCCGGCGTACCAAGTATGATCCATAAAATAGCCGTTTGTGTTGGTCCATCCTGACCAGAAAGCACAACCCATCTGGCCATTGCGTACATTGTATTGCTGGCCGACGCCTTGGAAGAACATCTTGAAGTCGAATCCCTTGTACTCGGCCCCGATGTTGAGACTGAAAGTGTAGTGAGGATCAGTATCACCATAGTAATAAAGGTCTGCCTTGGTGATGTCATGGTCGCCATTGATATCTACACGACGGACACAACCAGGAGTCAGTTCGTTCACTGTACCTTGCTTGACATTGCTCAAGAGGCTTCCGCTCACCGAGCCATTCATCTCATTATAATACGCATCCACCTCGTCTTGAGTTTGGAACATTCCGTCAGTCTTGAAGACGTAGAGTGCGTTCAGTGGTTTGCCTTCTACTATGGAATTCACGCCCCAGTTGATAGCCGTCTTACCTTCATAAGAAGTAACCTCGGTTTTTGCGTTAGCCAATGTGAAGCCCACGTTATATCTGAAATCCTTGCCAATTCTGTCGTTCCAGTTGATGGTGAATTCCCATCCGTGAGTTTTGTAGATGCCAGAGTTAGTGGAAGGTGCCGTGCCGCCATAAGTGGCAGGATAAGTGATATTGATAAGCATTCCGTCGTTTTTACGCCAGAAGTAATCGAAAGAACCGTTCAGGCGGTTGTTGAAGAAGCCATAATCAACACCAATGTTGGTAGAGTTCACGCGCTCCCATGTTCGAGAGTCATCGGTGATACCTGATATCCAAGATGTGCTGTAGAGTGTGCCAGGATAGCCATAGACCGTGGTACCCGTGCTGATAGCGGGATATGCCTCATAGTTTCCAATGGTGGAGACATTTCCTGATTGACCCCATGAGAACCGGAATTTCAAGTTGCTCAGCCAGTCCAAATTCTTCATGAAAGATTCCTCTGAAATACGCCAACCGGCGCTGAACCCCCAGAAGTCATCCCAGCGATTGTTCTTTACCAGACGAGAGCTGCCGTCGTGTCTCCAGGTGCCCTCGACGAGATACTTGCCGGCATAGTCATAATTGAGACGACTCACCAGTGACACGTATGACCACTTGTAAGCCTCGCTGTTTGTGATGCGGTCCGTGGTATGGTCGTAGAGATTCAAGTCAGCGTTCTCTATATAGTCTGTGCCTCCGGAACGATACTCAGTCGTGGAGTGGTTGTCACGCAGTTCGTTGGTGTTACCAAACATGGCACTTACGTGATGATTGCCGAATGTGCGGTCATAATTGAGGAAGAACTCGTACAGTTGATATAGCGCTCTGGTATTGGTCTCACTTAATTTCTCGTATTTGGTACGAGAGCTAACCTTTGCGTTATTGACCACTTCATCTGTATAATAATCATAGAATTGGACGAAGTGGCTCTGTTCCTTTTTATTCATATTGTACTGGCGGATGCTGCCCTTGGCATAAGCACTCAAGCCTTGCAGTACAGGATTGATGAAACTGAGGTCCACTGTTACCTTGCCGCTCAGACGCACCATGTAGTCGTGTGTGACGGTTTTGCCACCTTCTTTCAAATGCCCCAATACGTTATTGCCGCCAAAGTTATCATAGAACTTCTTTCCGCTCTTAGTATAGAGAGGGAATACATAGAAGTCCTGTAAGCCATAGCCAATACCATAGGTAGGCACATCCGTCTTCTTGGTGTCATAGCTCATGGCGGTCTCCACTTTCACATACTTGCCGAGATTGAAGTCGGTATTGTTGCGGAAATTGTACTTGCGCTGACCGTCAAAAGTAATTTTAATCAACGACCGGTCCTGACCGTAACCCAATGATGTGCGACTTCTCAATTTCTTGCCACCGCCCTGGATGCTCAAGTTGTGGCTGGTACCCCATGTGGTGCCATAAACAGCCTCTACCTGGTCTGCGTTCAATGGGTCTATGCGGTAAGTATGTCCGCTGTTCTCCCAGTCGAATGCCTCGTTGTTCATCACCCTAAGATAAGCTTCTCTGTTGAATCCCATGATGGACCAAAGAGATGTTGCACCTGCTGGATGATTGGTATCGTTGTAATCAGCCATTAGCATCATGCGGGCCCATTCAGAGCCTGAAGCTGCGGGGTAGTCCTTGCCACGGTAGTTGACAGTGGCACTGCCGTTATATGTAATGGTGGGTTTGCCCTCGTTGCCTCGCTTGGTTGTAATCAGGATAACACCACCTGCTGCACGGGCACCGTAGATTGAGGCTGCGGCATCCTTCAGCACACTGACGCTCTCAATGTCATTGGGGTTCAGTGTGTTCAATTCCCATGCGTAAGCGTCAACTCCGTCTATAAGAATGAGAGGCGAACTGCCGTTGGCAGAGATACCTCCACGAATGTTGATGCTCACGTTGTCGGTAGGACGTGAGCTGTTACGGGTAATGGTCATACCTGGAATAGTACCCTGAAGGGCAGTTCCAATGTTTGTTGATGCGCGTCCCTTTAACACTTCGTCACCTTCAACCATGCTTACCGAACCGGTTAAAGTGGCTTTTTTCTGCGTACCGTAACCCACGACCACCAGCTCGTTGAGCGTGTTGTTCTCGGGTTCCAGTTTGATTTCGATGTTTGTCCGCCCTTGGATTTTCAGAGTTTGTTCCTTGTAACCGATGTAAGTTACCTTGATGGTTCCATTGGCTGGAACGTTGTTGAGAGTGAAAGCGCCGTTCAAGTCAGTTACGACTCCGTTCGCTGAGTTTCCATTTACAACGACCGACGCGCCGATTAGAGGCTCGCCGTTCTCGTCGACAATGTGTCCCTTTACAGTGGTCGAGCTCTGGGTGATGACTTGGCTGTCGTTCACAGAAGCCCTTGACTCCAAGCTTGCCAAAGGTGATAAACCCATGGCGAGCCCTGCACTGAGCAGTAAGTAACCTTTAATGAAGGTCCGAGTTGTGAGTTCTTTCTTTTTCATTGTTTAGTTAGGATTGAATGTGTACTTGTTTCATTATTTTATTCGTATAGCATTCGAACTTTACTTAAAAAAAATATCAATTTTTCTATTACCTTAATTCCGCAACACTATAATTTAACTTTATTTATAAGTTCCTGAGCAACAAAAAGTTGCCCAGGATTTTGCCATGTCAGAATTTTCACTTATC
>JBMNUV010000071.1:0-7351 GCA_050946455.1 Prevotella sp. | reverse complement strand
AACAAAAAGTCTTGCTAACAGCAAGCCAGGGCAAGGTCGAGAGAGGCCTATACCTCTTTCCCCTTGTTCTGAATTATATTCTTAAATTAAAGTTAAACGTTGTCTAATAAACGGTAGTACTATATATCTTGAATTAGTCGCGCTACAAAGTTAAGTATTTTTTTTAAATAACGTCATCCAAACATCAATTTTTTTGTTCACGATAAAGACATGAGGCCGACGAGTGAGGAGAGAAGAGAAGTACATCCCTCGAAAGAGCCCACTTTGGTTGCTTCACTAAACTCAGTGCCGCAAATAACTCAACCGCCATCACGCATGGCTAAAATAAAATGAAACGAGGGGAAGCAGACATCTTTCTACGGATTTTTCCCATAAAAGGGTGTTAATCTGCGGGAGTTTTACGAAAAAGTCGTACCTTTGCGTAATAACTGAATTCTATATATGGCAATCAAGAAAAGTCAACTATACAGCACGCTCTGGGAGAGCTGCAACAATCTGCGAGGCGGCATGGACGCGTCGCAATACAAGGACTATGTGCTGATGGTGCTGTTCCTGAAATATCTCAGCGACAAGGACCGCGCCGGTGCCGACCTGCTCATCGACATTCCCAACGGCTGTCACTTTGAGGATATTGTCGCCCTGAAGGACAAGAGCAACATCGGCGAGGGCATCAACATCATCCTCAAGCAACTCGGTGAGGCAAATCCCGACTATGCCCCCATCTTCCTTCACGCCGTGGACTTCTGTGACGAACAGAAGTTGGGCAAGGGCAAGGACCTCGTCAAGACGCTGACGGGACTTATCTCCTGTTTTCAGCGCGATGAGTTAGACTTCGGCGGCAATGGCGCAGCCGACGATGACCTCATCGGCGACGCCTACGAATACTTGATGAAGAACTTCGCCTCACAGTCGGGCAAGTCCAAGGGACAGTTCTATACGCCCGCCGAGGTGAGCATCCTGATGTCGAAACTCATCGGCATCGACAAGGAGGAGCGCCCGATGGTCAACGTCTATGACCCCACCTGCGGCAGTTGCTCGCTGCTGCTCCGTGCTCGTGCCACTGCCAGCCAAGGAACCAATGTCAGTTTGAACGGGCAGGAATACGATGTCTCTACCATCCGAATGGCAATGATGAACATGATTATCCACGGTGTCGACACTCCCGACCTGCGCCAAGGTGACACGCTCAACAATCCGCTTTTCCTCAAGGACGACAAGTTAGTGCGCTTCGACTATGTGGTCAGCAATCCGCCCTTCTCGCAGAAGAACTGGCTGAAGAGTGCCCAGCGAAATGATGTGTACGGACGGTGGAGCGAGTCGGTGGGCGTGCCGCCAGCCAAATGTGGCGACTATGCTTTCCTGCTGCACGTCATCGCCAGCATGAACGACAAGGCGAAGGGCGCCGTCATCCTGCCTCACGGAGTCTTGTTCCGTGGTGGTTCGGAGGCAGACATCCGCAAGCATATCGTGGACCAGCATTATATAAAAGGTATCGTGGGACTGCCGCCCAACTTGTTCTACGGCACGGGCATCCCCGCCTGTATCATCATATTGGACAAGGAGGGCGCCGCCCAGCGCAAGGGCATCTACCTGATAGACGCCAAGGAAGGATACAAGAAGGACGGTGACAAGAACCGCCTTCGCGATGAGGACATCAAGCTCATTTCCGACACTTGGGACGAGGGCAGCGAAGTGGCTCACTACGCTCACTTCGCCACCTTCGACGAGATTGCCCGCAACGACTACAATCTCAACATCCCCCGCTATGTGACGCCCCGCGACACTGAGGTGCACGAGGATATCTATGCCCATCTGCACGGAGGTCTGCCCCGGCAGGACATTGAAGCCATGAGCCATATCTGGCAAGTCTGCCCATCGCTGAAACAATCGTTGTTCACGCCGCTGTCGGAGAACTATGCCGCCCTGCGCTCCGATGCCACCGACATCGCCGCCGTGGTGAAAGCCGACGGGAGCTTCCGTGCCCAGCAACAGCGCTTCAACGATTTGACAGAGCAGTGGGCACAGTGCCGCGATACGCTGTTACAGTTGGAGACGGGCTTTCAGCCAAAGACTTTGGTGGAGCAGTTGGGGCAGCGGGTTCTCGATGTGTTCAGCCATCAGTCCATCCTCGTCAACCCCTACGATGTCTATCAGCAATTCCGCGACTATTGGACCAACACCATGCAGGATGACTGTTACCTCATCGCCAAGAGCGGTTGGCAGTTGGAACTTCACGGCAACGGGAAGAAGACCGTCACCTACGAGAATCTCGAGTGCGACCTCCTGCCCGTGGACATCGTGCTCCGCGTCTGTTTCCCAGAGCCACTGAAAGCCATCACCGACAAGGAGAGTGAGGTGGAGGAGGAAGTCTCCCAGATGGACCAGTTGAAGGAAGACCATCCCGATGCCTTCACCGATGACGACGACAAGGCCCTCTCGGAAGCTGCCATCAAGAAGCTCATCAAGGAGCAGGCTGATGACGAATTTCTGCCCCTGTGGAAGGAATACCTGCGGCACAACGACCGTAAGAAGACACTCAATAAGGAACTGAAAACGCTGAAGGATGCGCTCACTGTGAAGGTGCAAGAGCAGTACGACGCGCTGAACACCGACAAGCAACAACTGAAGCATTTTGTGGTGGATGAGAAATGGCTCCACACCTTGCGTGACAAGTTCAGCGAGGAGCAGAGCAACGCCGTGTTGTCCATCATCAACCGCGTGCAGACCCTTCACGACCGCTATGCCGACACGTTGCCCGAACTCGATAAAAAGGAGAAAGAATTGGAGCATGAGGTGGATGATTGTTTGAAGGAAATGGGCTACTAATCGTGGATTTGTGCGAAATAGGCTCGAAATTAATCGTGGATATGTGCGAAATGGCATGAAAATTAATCGTGGATTTGTGCGGTAAATGCTTGTGTATAAGAAATATTAGTTGTATATTCGCACAGACAAATCAATCCGTAAGACATGAGACGAAAGATATACGATAGGCTCAAGCGTTGGAAAGAAGAAGAACAGGGGCGCACTGCCGTTTTGCTCACTGGGGCAAGACGTGTAGGAAAAAGCTATATCGTGAAGGAATTCGGTAAGAATGAATACAAGAGTTACATTCTCATCGACTTCTTTTCGGCAAGCGATGACGTGAAGGCGCTGTTCGATAATTATTTAGACGACCTTGATACTTTCTTCACTTATCTTTCAGCCTACACCAATACCACGCTCGAACGCCGTAACTCCCTCATCATCTTCGACGAGGTAGAGATGTTTCCGAAGGCGAGGGCGGCAATAAAATATCTTGTGGAAGACGGGCGATACGATTATATCGAGACAGGCTCACTCGTGTCTATACGGAAAAACGTGGAGAATATCCTCATCCCATCCGAAGAGGAAGAAATCAAAATGTATCCTATGGACTTTGAGGAGTTCCTATGGGCGATGGACAACCAAACCTTAATGCCTGTCATCAGCAACTGCTTCGACAAACGGCAGCCGCTGGGACCGCTCCACAGGAAGGCAATGGACTATTTCAGACAATACCTTATCGTGGGTGGAATGCCTCAGGTAGTTGCAACTTATGTAGAGCGACGCGATTTCAAAGTCGTGGACAAGCAGAAGCGGGGCATTGTCGGTCTGTACCGCAATGATATACAAAAATATGCCACTGGTTATGAGAACAAGGTCACGCAAATATTCGACGCCCTGCCTTCCCAGTTGCAGCGCCACGAGAAACGGTTTCAAATGAGTGCCTTGGAGAAGGGGGCACGCTTCCGTGACTATGAGACAGCTTTCTTCTGGTTGCAGGATTCCATGGTCTGCAACTTCGCGTATAACACCACTGAACCCAACATCGGTCTCGGTCTCAATTCAGAGCGCAATACGCTGAAGTGCTATCTTGGCGATACGGGACTCTTGATTAGTATGGCGTTCAACGAGAACGACATCGTGAGCGAGAATCTCTATCAGAAGATTCTCACCGACAAGTTGGAGTTCAATGGTGGTATGCTCATCGAGAATGTAGTGGCACAGATGTTACGCGCCGCTGGTCATCAACTCTACTTCTATTCTAAATACGAGAAAGGGAAAGCTGAGGAAACGATGGAAGTGGATTTTCTGATAGCAAAGCACACCATTACCTCGCGGCACAACATTACTCCCATTGAGGTAAAGTCCTCACAACGATACACCTTCACTTCTCTTAAAAAGATGACGGCTAAATACAAAGAATATCTGTCACAGCCCATCATCGTTCATACAGCCGACTTGAAAGAAAAAGACGGCTACCTTTTCCTGCCCATCTATATGGTTCCGCTGCTCTGAGCCGCGAAGCATGATGAGCGTGTTCTTGATGACTATTTATAAAGTAAGAGGCAATGAAAGAGACGAATTTCAAAGATACAGAATTTGGAAAAATTCCTAATGGTTGGAGAATAGCTAAGTTCAAAGATGTATTGTCTACCTTTTCAAGTGGTGCAACTCCGTATAGAGGTAACAGTAATTTTTATAAAGGGAATATCAAATGGATTTCAAGTGGAGAATTAAATAATAAAGTAATCACAGATAGTATTGAGCATATTTCTCAGGATGCTCTCGAAAGAACACATCTCAAAATTTATCCAGTCGGAACTTTCCTTATGGCAATAACGGGTTTAGAGGCTGAAGGAACTCGAGGCAAATGTTGTATAGTTGGTGCACCTTCTGCAACAAATCAGTCTTGTCTTGCTATAAATGGAACTGAGTATGTAATTACTAATTATCTATATTGGTTTTATAATTTTTGGAGCGATTATTTGGCATTTAAATATTGTCAAGGCACAAAGCAACAAAGTTATACTGCTGAAATAGTAAAGAATCTGCCAATATATTATCCTCCTATCTCCGAACAGCGGCGCATTGCTGATGCCTTGAGAAAGGTGGATAATCTGATTGAAAGCATTGATAAGTTGATAGCCAAGAAACAAGCCATCAAGAAAGGTGCCATGCAAGAACTCCTCACAGGAAAGAAAAGGCTGCCGGGATTTGAGGGGGTATGGAAAACAACTTCGATTGGAGAAATTGCTGATATTGTAGGAGGTGGTACGCCTTCTACGTCTAATGAATCTTATTGGGGAGGAAGCATACAATGGTTTACTCCGGGTGAACTATCATTAGGTAAGAAATTCTTGTATAAAAGTCAAAGAACTATCACATTACAAGGATTGGCAAATAGTTCTGCCAAACTACTTCCAAGAAATACCATTCTGCTTACTTCAAGAGCATCTATTGGTATGAAGGCTATATTGTTGAATGAAGCAACAACAAATCAAGGATTTCAATCATTAATAGTAAATCATAGTTGTAATACTGAATTTGTTTATTACATGTTAGATACACTGAAGAATGAGATGATTCAACGAGCAAGTGGCTCAACATTCTTAGAAATTAGTTCTACAAAATTATCAAGCATTGAGATAAAGGTGCCAACTCTCTCCGAGCAGCGCGCCATTGCTCACGTCTTATCCACTATGGACTCGGAGATTGAGGCATTGGAGCGGAAGCGGGACAAATACAAGCAGGTGAAGCAAGGCATGATGCAGGACCTGCTTACAGGAAGAATTCGTTTAACTGAAAATTAAAGCGCGTATGGCATTCGATACAATCTTAGACCCTGAAAGGGAGGTACAGAATCAAGTAATCAATTTGCTGCACAATGTGCACGGCTATGAATATTTGGGCAATCTGAAAGAACAGGAGAACAGCAACATCCGAAAGGACGAACTGATGACGTTTCTCACCGAGAAGCAGCATTGCACGGAGAAGCAAGCCAAGGAGGCAGTGGACAAACTCTCAGCCGACGCTGTGTGTACCGACGTGCAACACCTCTACGACCAAAACAAGGAAGTCTATCACGACCTGCGCTATCCTACACAAATCCATGAGGAGGACAGCACGCTCAGCCGTCAGACTTGCTATATCGACTGGCAGCATCCAGAACGCAACAGCTTCGGCATTGCCGAGGAAGTGACGGTGAGACGGAACATTGAGGACGTGAAGCACCGGCGTCCCGACCTCGTGGTCTATGTCAACGGTATTGCCCTCTGTGTGCTGGAACTGAAGAAGGACAGCGTCACTGTGGCAGACGCCATCCGACAGAACATCCGCAACCAAGAGGACGGCGAGATATTCCAGTTCTTCACTACCGTGCAACTCATCATGGCGGGCAACGGCAGCGAGGGACTCCACTACGGCGTCATCAAGACTCCCGAGAAATATTGGTTGAAATGGAAAGAGCCGACAGGCAATCCCTGTGACCCGTCGCCCTACACTCCAACGGAATATCCCAATGAACTTTACCGCTCGCTCTTGCAGATGCTGGAACCCAAACGACTGTTGGAGTTCATCCACGACTTCATCGTCTTTGACGCCGGCATCAAGAAGGCGGCACGACCTAATCAGTATTTTGCCATCAAGGCTGCCGAGAAACGCGTGGCACGGAAAGAAAGCGGCATCATCTGGCAGAGCCAAGGCTCCGGCAAGAGTCTCATCATGGTGTGGCTGGCGCAGTGGATTCGGGAGAACGTGAAGGACAATCCCCGCGTGGTCATCATCACCGACCGCGACGAATTGGACAAGCAGATAGAGACGGGATTCAAGAATACCGAGGAGACGATGCTGCGCGTGCGCAACGGCAACCAACTCATCGAAGAACTGAACAGCTACGAGCATCCCCTCATCTGCTCGCTTGTGCATAAGTTTGGCTTGGGCGCGTCGGCAGACTACAAGGCTGTGAAGGTGGGTTCGCGGAAGAGCACCCAGACCACCGAGGAGTTCTTGGAAAACCTCTCCAACCATTTGCCGGCAGGCTTCAAGGCGAAGGGCAATCTCTTTGTGTTCGTGGACGAGTGCCACCGCACGCAGAGCGGCATCCTCAACAAGGCCATGAAGAAAATCATGGGCAAGGACGTGATGCTCATCGGCTTCACCGGCACGCCCCTGCTTAAGGCTGACAAGCAGACCAGCATTCAGAACTTCGGCCCCTATATCCATACTTATAAATATGATGAGGCCGTGAAGGACGGTGTGGTGCTCGACCTGCGCTATGAGGCGCGCAACGTGGAGCAGGAATTGCAGTGCGACGACGACCTCGACCAACTGTTCGACCTGAGCACCGCCCACCTGACACCCTCCGCCCGCGCTGAGTTGGCAAAGAACTGGGCGACGATGCGGCGGCTCTTCTCCACCAAGACGCGCATGCAGAAGATTGTCATTGACATTCTGAAGGACATGGCGACGTTGCCGGCACTGAGCAAGGGCTACGGCAACGCCATGCTCGTGGCGGGAAGCATCTATCAGGCATTCCGCTACTGGAAGC
>JBMNUV010000070.1:0-7705 GCA_050946455.1 Prevotella sp. | reverse complement strand
ACGGTTATGATGCAAGCGACAATCGTCTGATGAACGGTATCCCAAGTTTCACAATTGGCAAGTTCCGTGTAGACTGGAAAACCAATACAGGTGTGTCTGCTAATAAACGAGAGATAGATTGGCCTCTCTTGCGGTATTCTGATGTTCTGTTAATGTATGCAGAAGCTCTCAATGAACTAAATCATGGACCTAATGATGCTGCGTCAAGTGCATTGCGTCGGGTACGTTTGAGAGCATTTGGGGGAGATGAAAAGAAAATAGGTGAGATTCCAACCTCTTACGAAGCTTTTAGAAAAGCTATTATAAAAGAGAGGAAATTGGAACTTGGATTTGAAGGTTGGCGTCGTACAGACTTGATTCGTTGGAATTGCCTCTATGATGTACTCACCTCTAATAAGGCCGACATTATGAGTCTTGCTGCTCATGAAGGACGTTTTGCTAATGTTAATCGATACAGAGCATATATTGTAGAAAAAGCCACATCTTTTGCCTCTCCTCTCGTTTCTGTACCTTATGTCGAGCTTGGAAATAGTCTTTCAACAACGGACTCTCTAAATTATGTAGAAAAAGGATATAAGATTATTGATATGTATCGCGGTACAAGTGGTTTCACTAATGGAGACCACTATCTAACGACAGATACAAAGGCCCAACCTTGGATGTCAACATCTCTCTTCCGAGGACTAGAGAAGAACAAAGTGGAATTGTTACCACTCAATACAACTAGCATTATTGATGTTAATAAGGGACTTGTGGGTCAGCAACATCCGTTATATTAATTCAATACTTTTTAATGATTATTTTAATCGTCTGAAGTAGGAATTAGTAAATAACGATATTATATAATTAGTATTTTGGCTAAGTGGCTGATATTCTGTAAATTTTGAAGTAAATTCATTATTTTGAAAGTATGAATATTACAGAGCCACTTAGCCAATTTGAAGTGATTCTCTAAGATGTAACTTAAACATCAGAGATATTATCTGGTGTATAGTTAGCTAATAATCTTTCCTAAAATCTTCTATTTTAGATACTGACATTATAAAGCTTCCATCTACAAATGAAGAACAACATGCATAGTTCAGGTTATGGCAAGCATTGTTAGCAGATCTTCAACCATGGGACGAAATGTTGTGTAGACTATCTCATGTGATCTCCCATGACTTATCAAGTATTAAACTTTTATGATCTTTTGACTATTACCATTGATTCGTGCTGTTTCAATATGTTATGAAAGGAGAATCATCATATAGGACACTTCTTGCAGAGATCTTGAGTCACCGTACAGCAAGGGTTGAATATCTTGGAGATAGCTGATAGATATTTACTAGAACGATAATTATATAGATTATGTTACACAAGTTTTTTGTTGTATGTTTGTGGATAATGCTATGCTTCTCCGGGGCAGGTATAGCTCAACGTCTATTGAAGCCGCTGGCGTTCCCCACGGCCGAAGGTTTTGGGAAGTATGCATGGGGTGGTCGTGGCGGAAAGGTGCTTAGGGTAACCAATCTGAACGACAGTGGACCTGGTAGTTTGCGTTCGGCAGTTGAGTCGAAGGGCGCACGTATTATTGTGTTTTCTGTAAGTGGTAACATTCCATTGGCATCGCCTTTGCGCATTGACAATGACAGTGTGACTATAGCAGGACAAAGTGCTCCGGGAGATGGTATTTGCCTACAACATTTTCCGCTGATAGTGAATGCAAGTGATGTGGTGATACGATATATTAGATGTAGACTTGGCGACCATTTCGAACATGATGCAGATGCTTTTTCAGGTGGGCGTTATGGACAACACGATGTCATTATCGACCATGTCTCAACCAGTTGGTCAATTGACGAATGTCTGTCTATATACAAAACACAACGCTTAACAGTTCAGTGGTGTCTCGTTGCGCAGAGTTTGGCAAAGAGCAAACACACCAAGGGGGCGCATGGCTTTGGGGGTATATGGGGTGGGTTCGATGCTACCTTCCACCACAATCTATTGGCAGACCACACAAGCCGAAATCCTCGCTTTGCGTCGGTAGACGGAACCAAGAATGTTGACTTTCGCAATAATGTGATTTGGAACTGGGGATTTAAGAGTGCATACGGTGGCGGGCACTATGCTGAGGTTAATATGGTAAACAATTATTACAAGCCGGGACCTGCCTCTGAGCACAAACTTTTTCTTGAGGTGGCCGATGACGGTACAGGCCTTTATTATATTGATGGTAATGTAATGGAGGGTAAACCCGAGTTTAACTCTGACAATTGGAAGGCTGTGGGTGGTAAAAATCCTATACTTTGCAGAGTGAACCATACATTTAAGTTTGAACCTATTACCACGCAAACTGCCAAAGGGGCGTTGCCATTGGTTCTTAAAGTAGCTGGTTGTAGTTTGCACCGCGACAGTTTTGATTCTACAATTGTTCATGAGGTGGCAACTGGAAAACCAGCATTTACGCAGATAGGTATAGTAAACAGTCAGGACGAGGCTGGTGGGTGGCCCGTTCTGCGACAGTCTACTCCTCCTGTCGATACGGATTTGGACGGTATGCCTGACCGATGGGAATATGAACATGGATTAAATGCTAAGCTTGACGATTCCGCACAGCATACTCTTGATGAGGTTTATACTAACATCGAAATTTATTTAAACTGTATAGAAAAGTAAATAGCATAACTGTTCGCCAAGGACGACAATGAATTTTACAGACAATCAAATGAAAAGAAACCTGAAACTATGGGTCGTCGCAACACTATTGTGTGTAACGGTAGCAAAGGCACAGCAGTTGCCTGTGCTAGAAACCGGCGGGAAGTTAATGCCTGATGAGTGGATTGACAAAGACACCGGATTTAAGGTGTTCAAACTCACACGACGCCCTGGCACCAACGCCAGCTTTTACTTTCATAATAATCCATTTGTAGGAGACGAGATGGTGTTTGCCGGCAGCAATGACGTTTCAGAGGGGGACGACATGCACCACAATGCGGCGAGGGGTATCTATCAGATGTATGCGGTCAATCTGAAGACATTGGTCATCAGACAGCTTACCAATGCTCCCGGAGGTGTGCGTACGGAAATCGTGTGCCCGGCCACTAAAGAGCTCTTCTATCAGCACGGAGATTCGGTATTTGCCGTTGATACGCAGTCGTTGAAGACAAGGCTGATAAAGGTGATGCCCGATGGACTGAAAGGTGGAATTGTTACGGTAAACGCCGACGGAAGTTTGTTGGCGGGTAAGCTGGATAGTCCAGAAGAGCGTGAGATACTTCGTAATTATCCTGCTAAAGGCGATTTCTTCAGGCGGATATTCAATGCCCGTCTGCGTCGAACCCTCTTTACATTGAATACCCATACAGGCGAGTTGGACACCATCTACAGCGAACGGGCCTGGCTGAACCATCTGCAATTTTCGCCTACCGACAAGCATTTGCTGATGTTCTGCCATGAAGGACCATGGGAGGAGGTGGACCGTATATGGACCATCGACATGGACAAGAAGGGCGCTCCGGAGCTCATCCACAAGCGCACCATGTATCGGGAGATAGCCGGACACGAGTGGTTTGGCGCCGATGGACGGGAGATATGGTTTGATTTGCAGCGTCCACGCGGGGAGACATTCTTCGTGGGAAAGTCGAACATATATACGGGGGAGGAACAACGCTATGCGCTTACAAGAGACGAGTGGTCGGTCCATTACACCACCTCGTGGGACATGAAACTCATTGCTGGCGACGGAGGATCAAAGACATCGGTAGCCCATTCGCCCCAAGGTCAATGGATATACCGCTTCGACTTTGCAGGAGACAGTTTGAAGGCCACGCGTCTGGTTAGCATGAAGAACCACGATTACAAGCTTGAGCCTAATGTCCACTTCTCGCCCGACAACCGATGGATCATTTTCCGCGCCAATTTCGAGGGTCGTGAAAATGTGTATGCCGTAGATTTATACAGCAAACGTTGAGGCTCTTGGCAATAGATCTGGCATATATAAAACAAGGGCTGAACCGTCATCGTTGCGGTCCAGCCCTTGTTGATTCCGCGCGCAGGAGCGTTGCCTGACGTGCGGAAGGCTTGTCAATTGGCTCCCGGCGTCGAGTCGAGAGCTGCGGGAAGGGTCATCAGTTGATAATAGAGCGTCAGGGCCATCCTTCTATATCCGCGGTCGTTCGGGTGCAACTGGTCGGTCTTGGCATCGTGATAGAACTGGAGATACTCCGGCAGCAGGGGATAGAGGCCCGAGGCGGCATTGAGGTCTGCTACGGGCACGGCCCAGATGTTTCCCGCCTCCTTGACGGACTCCACGTACTTGTCGAAATACTCTCCACATGCATTCTGATAGGCTTCCGTGGGCTGGATGTTTTTCTCTCCGGCCATGAAGAATCCGCGATGGATGGGAGTCAAGAGTACTATCTGCTTGTTCGGAAAGAGCTCTTTCACACGCTTCAGACCAATGTTGATGCGCCCCCTGTAGGTGTCTTTGTTGAAATCGGGCTGTCGCATTTTCCTCTCCACCATGGCCTTGGGGGCATGAACGGCAGCCAACACCTTCTCGGTGGATTCGTGATACCACTTTCCGACGGGCACTCCGGCATTGAAATCGTTTGTGCCCATGAAAATCAAGATGGCGTCAAAGTCCTGTCCATGCTCTTTCAGCAGTTGTTCGGCTTGTCGGGGAATGTCGTTCCACTGTCTGCCGCTGATGGCATACACATACGACGTGATGCCGAGCCAGTCTTGAAGGAAAGTCCACCACTTGTCATTGTTGGCTTTCACGCGAGGGTCGGTGATGGAGTCGCCAAGAAAGGCCACACGCTTGTGGCTCCAAGGGTGCATGATGGTCTGAGGCAGTGACGGTACTGTGAAGAGGAGACAGAGAAAAGTGCAGAGAATTTTTTGAATCATATTCTTATCAGTTTTATTAATCAATGAAAGTCTTCTTGCTTTCCGTATATTAAGGGGCGAGAAAACTTGTAGTTTTCTCATTTGTAGAATTATAGAATTCGGGTGTTGATTCGCAGCCTTTGAATATTGTTCAGACCTTTATTTCTTTTTGGTTTTCTCACCTGGCAATGGCCAATTAGGAGAGGGGGAATGCATCTTCTTCGACATCTTTGTCAATTTCTTGAGTAGGGAAGGGTTCTTTTCGGCAAGATTGTCGGTCTCGTAGGGGTCGTTTTTGATGTTGTACAGTTCGGCGGGCTTTCCTTTTCCTATGGCTTCTGCTTTCCAGTCGCCATATCTAATGGCCCATTGCTTGCCGGGGAACTCCCAGTAGAGGTATCGGTGGTCCGTGTCGACGTCCTTCCCGAAGAATAGGGGAGAGATGTCCATTCCGTCAATGTCACGGGGCAGGAACTTCGTAGAGCCTGTAAGGGCTGCCAACGTAGGCATGAAGTCGGGGAAGTAGACCACATTGTTCACGCTCCGCTTGGGCACTCTTCCCGGCTGGCTGACGATGAGCGGCACTTTGATTCCGCCTTCGTAGAGTTGCCCTTTGTGTCCTTTCAGTCCGGCTCCGCAGTTCAGTTCTTTCATTGGAGCCATGACGGCAGCACCGTTGTCGCTGGCGAAGATGACAAGCGTGTTCTCCCTGAGTCCGAGAGCGTCGAGTGCTCCTAAGACACGCCCTATGTTATAGTCCATGTGCGTCACGAGGGCGGCGTAGCGTTTGGTGTTGCTGCTCCAGTCGCCCTTTTCGTCGTACCACGAGGTGTCATCGATGTGGTAAGGCTCGTGAGGTGCGTCGTAGGCCAAATAGAGGAAGAACCTGTTGTCCTTCTCCCTGTTGATGAAGGCGATGGCGTCATCGGTGGATATTTCCGTGTTGTGCCTTACATGGGCGTCGTGCTCGTTTTCCGAAATAGTGATGAGGCTGTCATTGTGGAACCTGTAGTAGGGATAATAGTAGTAGGGGCCGTTGCTTTGTACGGTAGAGATGGTCCATCCGTAGAACTCGTCGAAGCCTCTGTGGTTGGGAGCTGCACCGGGGTCGTAGCCGTCGAGATGCCATTTGTTGACCAGACAGCACCTATAGCCCCCGGCGTGCAGTACGGTGGCGATGGTGGTATCCTCCGGCAGAAGGCTGGCACGGCGGATATAAGTGGTGTCGTTGTGAGGGCTGATTTTCATTCCCACACGTCCTCCCACGGGGCACTGGTTGTCACGGATGCGCGACTTGCCGGTGTTCTTTCCAGTCATGAGCGCACATCTCGAAGGCGAGCTGATGCCGCTTCCGGCATAGGCTTGCTCAAATCTCGTTCCCGTGGCAGCCAGTCGGTCGATGTTGGGCGTCTGAATGAAATCGTTGCCGTAGCAGTGCAGATCGCCATATCCCATGTCGTCGGCAAGGATGAAAACGACGTTGGGCCTGTCAGGAGTAGCTTTGCTGGTTTGTGCCGCAGCGGTTTGGGCAATCAAACAGGCGGGCAGCAGACTCAAGAAATAACATTGCTTCATATCGTTAATTTTATCGTATGCCAAAACTATAAAATCCTTCTTGTTATAAGAAAGGAGTTGTCGGCAAATAAAGGATAATGTCAATAATTAAAGAAGAATCACCTCATTTGATTTTTGGCTTCAGCTCATCGGGCGATTGCCGCGTGAACATATTTACTTCGGGAGAGTCGCAATCGAAGAAATTGCTTATCTCTTTTGGGGTCAATCTTAATGAAGGATTGAAATCCGGTCCCAGCATGTACTTGAGGAGGGCATATCTCATCTGCCGTGCCACGTGCCGATGGCTCAAGTCCGTGGAGATGTCCATAGAGGTCATCAGGAGTCGTCCGTTCAGCACCTTGGCCTCTACGAGCATTCCCAGCTTCCTGCTGATGTGCCACGTGTCAATGGGCTGTATGGGCGAGAGATAGCTGGAAGGCAACTGGTCGAGCAGGATTACTTGCGCATGGTTGAGCAGTTCCCACCAGTTGAGGTTGGCCCAATCGTCGGTCGGGAAGTTTCGGAAGAGGGGGTGGCGATTGTCGATGACGGCGCCGGTGGTGTGGGGCGGGCGCATCTTGAACCAGCTTGTGTTCCAGAACACAGGCAGATAGGTCTGCTTGATGTTGTTGCCATAGCGCACCTTGCCGGCTGCCTGGAGGAGTACTCTCCCTCCATGAGACAGTACGCTCAAGGCACGTGCATCGAGCGTGTCGGTGATGAGCAGGGCGGTCGCGTAGCTCTTGTTGTCGGGCAAAGCGAGAGTTTCCGGCTCTGAGGGGTACACCCAGAAATCCCAGTCGTTGCTCCATTTCCGTCCGTCGTCGGTCGAAACGTGTACCGCCAAGCGGCACTTTGCAGGTACACCGACGACATCCAGCTTCTGGCGCACTACACCTATTTTCATGTCCTTTCCTTGAGGCAGGTCTCCATGACTCAGCTTGCCATCGGCTATCTTCGTCGAGTCTGCCAGGAAAATGTCGTAGGTCACCTGTGCTTGTCGCAACGTCTCACCACTGGCATTGTAGAGCTTGACGGGCACTGTCAGGGTGTCGCGGTCCGTGAAAACCATTTTCGGGAAACAGGCCAACGGCACCACCTCGGAGCAGAACCGTCGCCACTGGCTGGCATTGACATATCCCTTCTCTCGACCAAATACGTTCAGCGGCCCCACGACTGCCGTGCCCTGTCCGCTATAGTCCGTAAGTCCCAGCAACATGAAGCCGGCATAGTCGGGAGTGCGCAGGTTGCGCTCAATCTCGTATTTGTAGGCGAG
>JBMNUV010000069.1:0-7787 GCA_050946455.1 Prevotella sp. | reverse complement strand
TTGAGCCCAAATGGGCGAAGCCTTAAGTTAATATTGCCATTCATCTAAAAAAAATCTTAGATTTATTTGCAAGTTTTAAAAATTATCTCTACATTTGCATCGAATTAGCATCTCCCGGGCAGAGATTCGAGGCTCTCGGGGGATGAATTCTGGGAGAATTTGTTTTAATATAATATGTTTAATTCAAAAAAAGTCGTATGAAAAGAAGATTTTTTAGTACGTTGCTGATGGGAGTACTTGTTATTGCTTCCATGAGCATGGTCACGTCTTGTAAGGACTACGATGACGACATCGACGACTTGCAGACGCAGATCGACAATCTTAGTACTGTAAAGGCTGACTTGGAGTCTGAGATTGCCGACTTGACAACTCAATTGGAGAGTGCTCAGAGCTCACTGACCACGCTGACCTCTCAAGTTAACAGCAACACCACCAACATCAGTACAAATGCTACTGCCATTGAGAAAAATGCAGCAAACATTGCTTCTCTGACCTCTCAGTTGGAGACTGCAAATCAGGCTCTCGAGGACATCAATGCAGCTCTTGCTACCAAGGCAAGCACAGAGGACTTGAACAAGATCTATGCAGAGTTGAAGGCAGTTGACGATGATTTGGCAGACAAGCTCAGCACAAAGGCCAACGCATCTGACGTAGAGGCAGTGAAGAAAGACTTGGAGCAGCAGAGCACAGCTCTTGACATTTACAAGGATCAGCTCGATTCTTTAGCAAATGTTGTTTCCAGTCTCGACTTCGCAAGCGACGTGACTGAAGTGACTGAGTCCATCGCAGATCTGAAGAGCCAAATCGAGACTCTGAGTGATAAAGTGGATAGCAACACTTCTGATGTGACAACTCTGAAGACGGATCTCAAGGACCTCTCTGACAATGTAGATGCCCTTCAGACTTCTGTGAACACTCTGAACGTTCTGCTTGACCAGAAGCTTCGCAGCTTGGTATTCATTCCTCAGTCTTACTACTATGGTATTGAGGCTACCTCTTTGGATTTCCTGAACTTCTACGAGTTCAAGCTCCCCGAGACAGCATGGAACAAGAAGGAGACAAAGGGCTATGACGATGACGTACGTTATGACTCCGTACCCGGCACAAAGGTTCTGACCTTCGCCGCTACCTATCACATGAATCCTTCTTCCGCTAAGCTTGACTCCAGCAAGGTGAAAGTTTCCGTACTCTCTAACGACTTGAAGTATGAGAACACTCGTGCTGCTGCAGCAGGCTTGTCTGTGAAGAGCTGGAGCACTGCAGATGGTATTCTGACCGTGAACCTTGACGTTGCTGATCCTAACAAGATTAAGAGCGTTGCCGCTGACCAGATGGTTACCAACTTCGCAGCAAAGGTTAACCTCGGCTCTGGCACTGAAGATACCACCGTTACATCTGACTATGCTACTCTTTACACCGAGAGCGTATCAGGCTTGAAGTTGGCTCTGACCAACAACGATGTTAACGGACATCTTTATTCTAATGATTCCACTGAAACTCCTAAGTCCACAATGTCTCCTTGCACCATCACTGGCGGTACCGATTGGGGCCACTTGATGCAGACTGTATATGAGACTTACAAGAACAGCACTATTCCTCAGGTTTACTGCTTGTGGAACGAAGAGCTCGACCTGTCCAAGTTCGTTGAGACTCACTATCTGAACAAGGACAGTGAGGAAGTTAAGTTGGATGACGCTACTTTGGCAGCCAACCTCGAGTACAAGTTCGAGTTGACCGCATACTACAATGGTGCAAACAAGACCGATGAGTCTGCTCACGCAGCTATCTCCGGCAACACCTTCCGTCCTCAGGCTGTAGCACAGGATGGTTCTCAGATGCAGTTTGGTTCTGATCAGAACCGCGCTTCTGAGGTAGGCCGTACTCCAGTTGTCCGTGTATCTTTGGTTGACAAGGAGACTGGTAAGGTTTATGATTATGGTTACATCCGCATCATCCTCGTCGACACAGCTCCTACTGTTAAGGAAGACACGCATGTTGACTATACTGGTGCTGGTTACGTCTACAATGGTGAGTGCACACCGCAAGGTTGGTCTTATCAGACAACATGGAATGTTACTGAGTATGACTTGTATAAGGCTCTTGGTCTGACTCGTGACGAGTTTGTTGCCAACTACAATGACCAGCCTGATGGTGATGTTGACGACCTCGACCAGTACTCATACAACGATACTACAAAGACCTTCACAAAGTTGGCCGATGCCGATAAGATTGGTACAGTTTCTACTGTAACTGATATCTCAGGTGAGGTAGGTTCTCAGTCCAGTACTCTGAAGTGGGAAATGACCGGTGCTGAGGCTTACAAGTTCTTTGTTACCGACAAGAAGGGTGGTACCGGCGTAGCCGTGAAGTACACTTCTAAGGACAAGACCGTTGGTCCTGATGTATATGTATACTTCAAGACGGGTTCTACTGTAACCATCAATACACCTTCTGCTTCTGTGAACTGGGATGCTATCAAGAACAGCACTGTATGGGCTAAGACCAATGCAGCTCAGACCGGTACAGGCTTGGACGAGATTCACGTGAACGTGCCTTCTGTTGAGGATGAAAAGACTACAACAGCTGAGCCGTTCGAGAAGGTATTCTCTGACGTATTCGTAGGCAACAAGATTAATGCTGCTAACCTCTTGTCTAATCTTGATGACAAGACTGCTGGCAAGGAGTATGCAGTAGCTAACCTGAACTTCAAGCTCGTATTCGACGCTTCCAACAATGGCAAGGAGTACAAGGGCGCAAGTGGCAAGACATACGTTATGAAGGTAACGAACGATTCTACACTTCAGGCTTATGTTAAGGGTACACCTACAACCCTCCAGACTGTAGCTACCATTGAAGATACTGCAGATATCAACAATACCAAGATTGTATATCAGCAGACAGCATTTGCTAAGGATTTGTTGAACTACAAGGCTCACAATGAGCTTGACAACAACACCATCAAGGCAATCATTGGCCTGCAGGCTAAGAACAAGGTTTGCGGTAATGCTCTCAAGCTCAACGACAACACCTTCGATGTTCGCTTCCTCCGTCCTATCAACATCACCAACGAGACTGCTGAGGTTGAGGATGCCAACACAACTGAGCTCCAGACCATCAAGCTGATGGATCTCCTCACATTCACTGATTGGCGTGATGCTTGGGACAACGATAGTTCTTACACTGAAGGATATGAGGTTTACTACGGAATCACTGGTGTGACCGTAGAGGGCGTGAACGACGGTGAGAAGATATCTACCAACAGCGCTGTCCTCACCAACCAAGACAACCATGATCCTATGGTTCCTCTGAACACTGTGAACGGTGCAATCGACTTCACTTACAGCAGTGATGATATGGGCACTCTGACCTACAGAAACTACAGCAGCACAACCGCTGACTTCAAGGTACAGATTCCTGTAATAGTTCACTATCTGTGGGGTGATGTTCCTCAGACCATTACCGTCAATGTGAAGCACACTCACAACAATGCCAAGAAGTTCTAATTCTATTAGGATATTCGAATAATAAGAAGGGAGAGGAGAATTATTCTTCTCTCCCTTTTTGTCTTAATGACAATAGGTTAGTTTTTTTATGAAAAGGATTAATTTATTCACACTTGCGCTCCTTTGTTCTGCACTGACTCTTACCTCTTGTAAAAAAGAGAAGAAAGTGTCACCCCAGGATTTTTTGCGTCCTGCGACAATGGAATATTCCAAGCAAGACACAAGCAACATCAATTACCTTGTAAACAGATATGCTTATTTCGTTGGGAAAAATGATTTGACCAGTGCCGCTCACATGCTTTATAAAGTACGTCGTGACAGTATAATACCCCTGACAGAAAACGAAATAAAGGGCTTTGTGCAGGCCTATTCACAATTTCCCATCTATTCCACTAAGCTCAATAGCTTTGTGCTTCGTTCTGATAAGAATAACCAGGTGGATATACTGCTCCAGATTGATAAAAATGGTGACATCAACAAAGGTGAGGGCGTAATGACGATGTCTGTCAATCCTGTAGTCAAAGATGGCAAATGGTATCTTACACTGATGGACAAAAATGCTGAAGGTGTAGAGAATGTCTACAATCCACATTCAAACAGCCACTAAGGAACCAATTCGTAAGATTAGAATATGAAATTAACAAGGCTTTTCTTTCTCTTGTCACTGACAATCATGTGTTCGGTCATCTCCAAAGCCGAAACTACTCCTTCTAAGCTAATTATTCTTATGAAGGACAGCACTACGCAGGAGTTCCTTTTGGCTGATAAGCCGACAGTGACTTTTGATTCAACGAAAGTATATATCAAATCAAAAGATTTCAGCGCTATCTTTGATGAAGTTCAAAAGCTTTACTTCAAGGTTGATTCGACAGTAGTGGCTGAGATTGAAGATATTAAAAGTGAGACAACTTCTACTTTCGTCTTCCAGTTCACCGACGGGCGAACTGTTACTATACTCGGATGCAAGAGCACAGATCGCCTTGCAGTATATTCCGCAAACGGAATGAAAGTTGCTCCTGAAATCGAACGCTCAGGCGACAAAGCCGTCATCCGTTTCGACAATCAGCCTTCCGGCATCTACATCATTCGCGTTAACTCCAATTCTTACAATATATTAAAACGATGAAAAAAATACTGACCCTCTTAGTTGGCATCCTATTCATTTCACTAAGTGCCAACGCACAGGAAAAGGTTAAAGTGTGGCTTCACAATGGCACTGCCTTGGAATATTATGTCACCGCCGTTGACTCGATAACATTCATTCCTGAGGATACGACTGCCGCATCCGTAGAATCAGCGACGGTGACAAATGTTCAGAAGGATTTAGCATATATTCAGGTAACTTATGCGGGTTCGATAACAGGGGCCACAGAGTTCGGAATCAACTATTCCACCTCTCAAGATTTAAGTACTGATAAACAAACCGTTACTTCTACAGAAGTAGAAGAAGACAAAATATACAGTTTCAACCTCACCGGCTTGACTCCCAATACCAACTATTTCTACCAGGCCTACGTGGTGGACAAGGACGGTGAGACCCATTATGGAGCCATACAGAGTTTTACCACACTTACAAAATATCCCATTGCAGAGATGGTAGACTTGGGGCTTAGTGTGAAGTGGGCCAGTTGGAATGTGGGTGCATCGACGATTACCGATTATGGCACTTACATTGGCTGGGGTGATGCCACAGGGGAGATGACATCCTATACCGATACCGATTATCCCAATGATTATAGTGACATCTCAGGCACTGATGAGGACATCGCACACGTTCAGTGGGGCGACAAATGGCGTATGCCAACTCAAGCAGAATGGGAAGAACTTTTAGCACTTGACAAAGTTGATACCACTATCAACAGCATAAAAGGTTGGAAGATTACAGGAAAGAATGGCAATTCTATATTCCTTCCCAAAGGAGGGTATGAAATTTCTTCTGGCTACCAGATGCAAAATCAGCGTGCTTATTATTGGAGCTCAGAAAATAGTTCTGAATCCTACGCCAACTTATGCACTGTGTATGCCGTAAATTCGACCTTTACTGATTTAAATAAAGGCCGTCACCTTCCCGTTCGGCCTGTCTATGGTTCAACATCGGGCACTACTGATACAACTCAAGTAGTCAGCAGAGACCTTACTGCTGCCGGAAAAGCTGCGCAGTCAGTAGATTTGGGATTAAGCGTTCAATGGGCTACATATAATATTGGAGCAACATCATCGACTGAACACGGCTCCTATTTCGCATGGGGTGAAACAGAGACCAAGTCGGACTATAGTAAGAGCACATACAAATATTATGACTCTGCCAGTGACACTTTCAACTTAACAGATTTAGGTACAGATATCAGTGGGACAGACTATGACGCTGCTACAGTTCTCTGGGGCGGCACTTGGAGAATGCCCACAGAGGACGAGTTCCAGGAATTGATAGACAACTGCACATGGACAGCCAGTTCCACAGGCTATACTGTAACGGGCAAAAATGGAAACTCCATTTTCATTCCATTTGCTGGATATTATAATGGAAGTACGTTGTCAAACGAAGACCAAGGACAATACTGGTCTGGCAGTTATCAGACCAATCATTTATATACAGATGATCATTATGGGGTTCGACTCAATTTAAGCGCAACATCGCAGTCAATAAGTTCGGGCAACTATATTTATAAAGGACTGACTATCAGGCCTGTGAAAGAATAAAGAACAAATAATATAAAAGGGGAGCCATTGCAACTCCCCTTTTATATTAAGGTATCATTTCATTAGATATATGAAGAAACTTTTATTCCTAACCATAATTGCGCTCTGTCTGTTCTCCTGCCAAAAACATTCTGCAGTAAAAATAGAACCAGGCGCAGGCAGATTGGTTTTAGACAAAGACACCTTCGATTTTGAAGAAATCGGAGACCGAGAGCCCCCTGTGAGCCATACTTTCCATATCACCAACGGAGGAACAGACCCATTGGTAATCAACAAGGTGGAAGCAGGATGCGAATGCACTACCGTTGAATATACTAAAGAGCCAATCCCGTCAGGGGAGGAAGGCGAATTAAAGGTGACTTTGGATCCTTCGAAGATGCAGTTCGGGCATGCATTCCGAACAATCCAGGTTTACAGCAATACAAAGGGAAGTCCCAAAACTGTCACCTTAAAGGCAAATATCATAGACAAGTAAGTTTGCATAAGTAATATTTTGAAAGAAGAAACATCGTCTTTATAATTTTTTTGCATTTTACTTTGCGGTATCAAAATTTCTTGTTATCTTTGCCGCGTATATTGGATTTATGTTTAGGTACGTTACTGACCTAATAGCATCTTTAGCAATTAAGGATTATAAGTACAATTAATAATAATTACACACTATGAACTTAAGATCATTATTAATGGTTTCAGCCTTTGCGCTTGGAACAGTAACTGCCACAGCACAGGCCACTTACACTGACCAGGATGGCAATGAGTATGAGTTCAAGAAGCACGCATTCCTTAACCTTGAGGGTGGTGCTCAGTACACATTGGGTGAGGCCAGTTTCGGCGATTTGATTTCTCCGAACGTCCAACTTGGTATTGGCTATCAGTTCAATCCTTGGTTTGCTGCCCGTATCCAGGCCAATGCCTGGCAGAGCAAGGGTGGCTGGAACGGTTATGAGACGAGCCGTACGGGCAATCCTTACACTAACGACTACAAGTTCAACTATGTAGCTCCCGGTGTTGACTTCATGTTCAACCTCTCTAACGCATTCTTCGGCTGGAACCCCAACCGCGTGTTCAACCTCACTGCCTTCCTGGGCGGTGGTGCCAACATCGCATGGGGCAATGACGAGGCCAACGAAATCGGCGCTACGCTGAAGAACCTCGATGACTATGAGTTGGAATATCTTTGGGACGGTACCAAGGTGAAAGCCTTCGGCCGCGGCGGTCTTGAGGCTGCCTTCCGTGTGAGCAAGGCCGTGAGCATCATTATCGAGGGCAATGCCAACATCCTTATTGACCGCTACAACTCGAAGAAGGCCGACAACCCCGACTGGTACTTCAACGCATTAGCTGGTCTGCGCATCAACCTCGGCGGCACCTATACCAAGAAGGAGAAGGAGCCCGAACCCGCTCCCGAACCCGTACAGGAATATGTTGCTCCCAAGCCTGCTCCAGAGCCCGAACCTGAGCCTGTGGTTGAGAAGAAGGCCGAGCCTCTGCGCCGCGACATCTTCTTCCGCATCAACCGCTCACAGTGGGCTGCCTCTGAGAACTCCAAGATTGACGACATCGTGAAGTACCTGAACGACAACC
>JBMNUV010000068.1:0-7854 GCA_050946455.1 Prevotella sp. | reverse complement strand
CCAAGTGGGACTTCCGTGTGCACATGCAGGGCACAAGCAACGAGGTGGAATCCTCCGTCTTCAAGCATTGCTATTTTGTGGATGCCGAAGCTCACTGGAAAATGAACAAGATGATAGAGTTGAACTTTTCCTTGCGCAACCTGATGAACGCCACATCCTACTCTGTTACGCAAGTATCGGGCATCAATACAACCACCAAACGGCTGCCTCTGCGCGGTCGAGAGTGCCTTGCAGGTGTGCTGATACATATATAAGGCTGGACAGCCTATTAGTAGGAATAACGTCTGAGCCAAGTCTGGTAGGCATCTATCAGTGATTTACACCGAGTTGATTGAAATAAAAAAGATGTGTGACCCAATAGGTCACACATCTTTTTGCGTTAATGAGGATGTATGGTTCCCTTATTTAGTGGAGTTAAGAAATTATAGAAGGAAAATTTACGAGTCAGCCATTTTGCTTTCTGGTTGACAACATGCTGATTGATTCATCGGCAAGGCGATAAACGCTTTGAGTTGCTCACGATGTTTCTGCCAGTCGGGAAAATTCGACATTTTTCAGGCCTCTTTTCAGGAATCCCTCTCTTAACATTCTTCATTCATCGTGAAACCTTGATATGAAGAACAAGAAATGAATTACAAATTGATATTATTTGTTTGTATTTTATTACTATTTGCCAACAAATATCGATTTAATAAAAATAAATGTATTGAAATAATTTGTTTTAGTAAATTATTGCTATATTTGCGATATAATTTGTGAAATACTGTCGGGATATTAGTTTTAACTATAGTTTTTTATTATTTCTACAATATTACTATGGCAATAGACATTAAAGATTTGATAAACAGCAGGGACACCGTAAACAAGTGGATGGAACGCTATGGTGTCCGATTCGGGATTTACAAGAAGGGGGTATTCAAGGAACAACTTTTCCCATTCGACTCCGTTCCCCGTATCATCGGCAAGAAGGACTGGGAATATCTGGAACGGGGACTCAAACAGCGCGTGATGACGCTCAATGCCTTTCTTTGGGATGTCTATCATGGTAAACATATCATCAAGGACGGAGTGGTACCGGAGGAATTCATCTACTCTTCCAAAGGCTATCTGCCAGCCTGCGAGGGCATCTCGCCCACAGGCAAGATTTATGCTCACATTGCCGGAATTGACCTGGTGGAAGGGAAAGACGGACATTGGTATGTGCTGGAGGACAACCTGCGCATTCCCTCGGGAGCCAGCTATCCCATGATAGCCCGCACTATCACGAGGAAGGTGTCGCCCATTACGTTCCATGTTAATGCCGTAGCCGACAACCGGGACTATTCTAAGTTGTTATATGAAATGATGAATGAAATGAATCAGGGACGGGGCATCGGGGTTATTCTGACCCCCGGACGATACAATTCGGCTTTCTTTGAACATTCCTATTTCGCGGAGAAGTGCGGCGTGACACTTGCCTATCCCGGTGATCTCTTCGTGGAGGATGACAAGGTGTATTATGCCGGAATGTACAAGGAAAAAACACGAGTGGGAAGTATCTACAGGCGCATCAGCGACGAATATATGGACCCTATGGTGTTTGAGCCGTCCTCGCTTCTCGGCATCCCTAATGTGATGCAGGCTTACAAAGCCGGCAACGTGGCGCTCATCAATGCCATAGGTAATGGTGTGGCTGACGACAAGGGCATCTATTACTTCGTGCCCAAGATGGTGAAATATTATCTGGGTGAGGAACCTATCCTGCAGAACGCGCCCACTTATCTGCCCTATTATGACAAGGACCGCGAATACGTGCTGGAGCATTTGGAGAATCTTGTCATCAAGGACGTGAGCGAAGCCGGAGGATATGGCGTGGTGTTTGGAAGCAGCCTGACGGCAGACCAGCTGGCGGAACGCAGACAACTCATCATCGACGATCCGCGGAGATGGATTGCCCAGGAGGTGGTGGACTTCAAGGACCTGGAGATAATTGAGGGAGACCAGTTGGTGATGAGAAAAGCCGACCTGCGCGCCTTTGTTGTCACGGGGAAAGAGCCAAAGGTGTGGAAGAGCGGACTGACCCGATTCTCGCGCAATCCTGACTCGATGATTGTTAATTCGTCGCAGGGAGGCGGATTCAAGGATACTTGGGTGATGACCGAATAATGAATGAACACAACAACACAAACAACAAATTAAACATATAAACAATGGTAAAAAGTGAAATTATATCTGCTGCCACCGCCAACCGTCTGTATTGGTTGGGCCGATATGAGGAGCGCGTGTATATGACGCTCCATCTCCTGCGTCAATGCTATGATTTGATGATTGACGGACAACCTTCAGAATATGATACTTTCTGGGGCAAGTTGGACTCCAACGAAAATTATAACAGTAAAGAGGAGTTTGAACTGGGAATGATGTATGATGACAAGAATCCTAACAGTGTATTCTCTGCTCTGCTGAGAGCCATGGACAATGCCATATTGCTTCGTGAGATGATTACCTCCGATACGTTGAGTTATCTGGAGATGAGCGTTGCCTTGATGCGGGAATGTAAAGCCAGGCGTGAGAAGAATGTAACTGCCCTGCAACGTGTCAGCGACTGGTCGCTTGCTTTTTGGGGATGCGCGGAACAGTGCATGGACAACAAGAAGTCTTTGGGACTGATGCAACTGGGCAGGGACATTGAATATATGGACATGCTCATTCGTTTCGACTATCCTGTAGAGAAGCTGAAGGCCGCATGGCAGATACTCATGCAGACCACAGGACGTCTGGATGACAAAGACTTGGTGGACAATCACGTAGCCACTCATTTGAGCGATTTTTTCCTCAAGGGGACATGGCGCCCCAACGATTTCATCATGAAGAATGAGGCACTGAAAGCCCTCACTACCTTGATAAGAATTTGAGGACGAATTCGTTTTCCTGTTATGGCAAAGAAATATCTTTATAACTATCAGACCATCGTTACCCTCGGAGCACCCGTGAGCACCCATTCAGTGATGTTGCGCTGCCGACCTTGCGAGAACAACTTTCAGACGGTAGATGAGCATTATCTGGTCTGTTCTCCTATCTTCCGTCTGCGGAAGGGTGTAGACGCCTTTGGCAACAGCATTCTCTATGGTGGCACGCGTGAGGAACACTCTTTGTTAGCCTATGTCAGTACAGGCATCGTCAGTTGCGGCGCCTACAGACTACATGAGGATCACGTGGAGCCCTACTATCGCCTGCCTTCAGCCCTGACAATTCCCACAGACGAGATGATGGCCTTGGAGGTTCCCAAGGAAGGAAGTGTGGAGGACAGGGCCGGCTGGATTTGCCACCAGGTCCACTCGATGCTTCACTATCAGACTGGCGTGACGGATATCACCACCACGGCTTCCGATGTGTTTGCCTTGAGGCAGGGCGTGTGCCAGGACTATGCGCACTTGATGATCAGTCTCTGTCGTGCCAATGGCATCGTGGCACGTTATGTCAATGGACTGATGGAGGGTATTGGCGCCACACATGCTTGGGTGGAAGTGTACGACGGTGAGGATTGGATTGCCTTCGACCCCACACACGACCGCAAGGCTGAATACGGCTATCTGAAGATTGCCCATGGCAGGGACGCATCCGACTGTCCTGTCAGCAGGGGCACATTTTTAGGATGCGCCTCACAGGAGACATATGTAAGTGTTACAGTAAAAGAAATATGATAAAGACTATCGTATCTACTGAAATGCCGGTAGATGAGCATTTCTACATCCGGAAGAACGTCTATCAACATGGGGAGAGCCACAAGCGCCTATGCATTGTGACTGGAACCCACGGGGACGAGCTGGAAGGGCAAATGGTGTGCTATGAGGTGGGACGACACATCAAGGATCATCCTGAGTGGCTCGATGGAGAGGTGGACATCTATCCGGCTCTCAATCCGTTGGGCATCGACACCATTCAGCGAGGCATTCCCAATTTTGATTTGGACATGAACCGCATTTTTCCGGGCGACCCAAATGGAACGATGTTTGAGCAGACGGCAGCCGCCATCATGAAAGACATCAGTGGTGCCGATATGGTGATAGATGTCCATTCCAGTAACCTCTATTTGCGGGAGACTCCGCAAGTCCGTATCAATGTGCTACATGAAGACCGACTGGTACCGTGGGCACAATTGCTCAATGTGGACTTCATTTGGGTGCACGATGCCGCCACTGTGTTGGAATCTACGCTGGCCTATTCGCTCAATTCAACCGGTACGCCCTGTCTCGTAGTGGAAATGGGCGTGGGACAGCGCATCAACCACAAAATGTGCAACAAGTTGGTAGATGGAATCTTCAATATGATGCGCCACATGCAGATGTGGAGTCAAGACATGAGTCAAATCTTCTTGACCGATCCGATAGTGTGTAAGGGCAATAGAGTGACTTTTCTGAACGCGGAGGCATCGGGAGTGTTCCTCACCGAGCTGAAATGCGGTGTGGTGGTGGCAAAAGGGGAGACCATCGGGCAAATCGTTTCTCCACTCGACAGTGAGGTGCTCAGCAACGTGGTGGCTCCCGGCGAAGGCTATCTTTTCACCATTCGTGCATACCCCATTGTCTATGAAGGGTCGCTGGTGGCCAGAATCTATAATTTTGAAGAGCAACAATGAGAAAGCAATTAATTTTCGATATGTCATCACCCTATCGTGACAACTTCCGTATCTATAGCTATTCTTTTGGGTCGGAGGAAAAGACGGTGGCTGTGGTGGGTCCCATGAGAGGAGATGAAGTGCAACAGCAGTTTGTCTGCTCACAACTCATCAAGCAACTCACCGAACTGGAGGCGGATGGAGAAATTAAGGAAATGGGCATTATGGTCATTCCAAGTTGCAATCCTTTTTCCATGAATGTACGTCATCGTTTCTGGTCGATGGATTCCACTGACATCAACCGCATGTTTCCAGGCTACGATAAGGGCGAAACGACACAAAGAATAGCCGATGTAGTGTTCAGGCAAATCAAGGATTTTGAATATGGCATTCAGATGGCAAGCTTCTACATTTCCGGTGATTTTGTCCCTCATGTGCGAATGCTCAAGACAGGATACGAGGATGTGAAGACCGCACAGCTGTTCGGTTTTCCCTATATCACCGTGCGAACTCCATTGCCTTTTGATACCACGTTGCTCAATTACAACTGGCAGGTGTGGAATACCAAGGCATTTTCTGTCTATGCAGGAGAGACCGACAGGGTGAACATGTCCAATTGCAAACAGACAGTTGATGCCATTCTCAGGTTTCTTCACCGCATTGGAGTGCTGCATCATCGCGTGAGCAGAAATGCCTACGAATCGCAGTTGCTGGACGAAGAAGAGCTTATCAATGTGAGGGCAGGACAAGCCGGTATCATCAACCGACTGAAGAAGCCCGGCGATGAGGTTGCCAAAGGGGAGTTGCTGGCGGAAATTATAGACCCTTACGAAGGCAATATTTTGCAGCGTCTCATCTCTCCTGTTCATGGCATGGTGTTCTTCTCCGTGAATCATCCTCTCACCCTCCAGCACAGCATCATCTACAGAATAATAAAAGAATAGCAATATTTCCTTAAATTACATTTGTTTACTGAATCCATTTGCAGACGAAACTGTTCTATGAAGAGATACTGACAAATCGACTCCACTAAATATAGATAAAAAGGCGTGTGACCCATATCGGTCATACGCCTTTTTGTTGATGGAGGTATGATAACCGGAATTATATTGACTATCACCTTAGCAAAATACAGGCAGTCCGATTGCAAAGACAATGAGAATATCTTTTGATTTGAAAGGAAATAAGAGGCAATGTGTTTTATTCATAACTTGACTTTGGGATAAAAACCATAGATATTCGTAAGGAATGGCACAATTGCAACGAATGGATTCCCTTTTCTGAGAATTTTTTTGTATATTTGCGAATAGAGTGTTTTTCATTCATCCTTTTACAGCAATGATGGATGACATTTAATAAAACTATTCAGTTGGGACTTTTCAATGTTTCGCCAACTGTTTTGGGGCATTTTGTGATAGGAGGCTTTATAATTCAAAGATGCCCAAAATATGAAATGGTTGTAAACTCTGCCTGCTGAATTCAAGAGAAAAACACCTCTTGAAGGAGGACATGGTGTCCTCGTCGTAATATTAAAAATCGAAATATGAGATTATTTATCGTATCGAATAGATTGCCAGTAAAAGTCAAGGAAAACGAACAAGGAAATTATGAGTTTGAGCGTAGCGCAGGAGGATTGGCCACCGGACTGAGTTCGCTCGACTCAAGTTATGAGATTCAATGGATAGGATGGCCGGGTATCAACGTGAAACGCAAAGCTACTGAGAAGACCATCGCCGCTGCTCTCGGGAAAATGGGCTACTATCCTGTGTTTTTGTCTACTGCCCAATACCATAATTATTACGAAGGTTATAGTAACAGTACCCTGTGGCCTCTTTGCCATTATTTCTACTCATTTTCGCAGCAAAAGCATAAGTATTGGGAAGCCTATCAGGAAGTAAATGCGCTCTTTTGCAGGAAAGTGCTTGAGCTCGTAGCCGACGATGACTTCGTATGGGTACAGGATTACCAGCTCATGTTGCTGCCGCAACTGTTAAGACAGCAGAAGCCAAATTTGCGCATCGGTTACTTCCATCACATTCCATTTCCTTCTTACGAGTTGTTCCGCGTCTTGCCAGAAAGGACACAGTTGTTGGAAGGCTTGCTGGGCGCAGACCTCATCGCATTTCACACGCACAGCTATATGCGCCATTTCATCAGTGCGGTGGAACGAACATTGCACAAAGAGTTCAAACTGAATGAGGTAATGATGGACAATCGTGCTGTGCACACAGAGGCTTTGCCAATGGGAATCAATTACGAACTGTATAGTGGGGTATGTCATAGGAAGGACGTGAAACGAAACATCTCAAAAATGCAGAAGCAGTTTGCTGATCGAAAAGTCATTCTCTCTGTGGACAGACTTGACTACAGCAAAGGCATATTGCACCGACTGGTAGGATTTGAAAGTTTTCTTGCCCATCATCCCGAGTATTTAGGCAAGGTGACGATGGCAATGATTGTGGTTCCGTCCCGTGACAAGGTGGAAAAATATGCCGAAATGAAACGCAAGATAGACGAGCGAATCAGCTATATCAATGGCAAATATGCTACATTAGGCTGGACACCCGTGGAATATTATTACCGGGCAGTTCCCTTCGAAGAATTGGCTGCCATGTATTGCATATCAGACATCGCGCTGGTATCTCCCTTGCGTGACGGCATGAATTTAGTGGCCAAGGAATATGTAGCCGCCAACCCCGATTCAAAGGGTGTGCTGATTCTCAGCGAGATGGCTGGAGCTGCCGCAGAACTTAAAGAGGCAATTCTCATCAACCCCAATGATACGGAACAGATTGCCGATGCCATCTATCAGGCTCTCACGATGCCTGAGGATGAACGCAAAGAGCGTATGGATAAGATGAAAGAGACAATCTCACAACAGACCGTTAACAAATGGGCAGAAGATTTTATGGATGAATGGTATCATGTCATCAGACGCAACAAACAATTGGCAAGCAAATTCTTGTCACCCTCCAAAGTGAACGAGATTACAACCGATTATCAGAACGCACATCATCGGCTCATTGTATTGGACTATGATGGGACATTGGTAGGGTTTAAGAAAAATCCTATGGATGCGGCACCGACACCGGAGATTATAAATTTGTTGTCTTCCCTTTGCAGAGATCAACGCAACAGAGTGGTCATCAACAGTGGACGGGAGATGTCAAATCTGGAACAATGGTTCGGACGAATTCCCAACTTATCACTGGCAGCGGAGCATGGAGCCTGCTACAAGGAGAACGGAGTGTGGCATA
>JBMNUV010000067.1:0-7890 GCA_050946455.1 Prevotella sp. | reverse complement strand
AAAAAGTCTTGCTAACAGCAAGCCAGGGCAAGGTAGAGAGAGGCCTATACCACTCTCCCCTTGTTCTGAATTATATTCTTAAATTAAAGTTAAACGTTGTCTAATAAACGGTAGTACTATATACTTCCGAAGATGGCATTGTATCTGTCTCAGGGCCTGCAGATGGAGAGAGCGTCCAGTTCTATTCAGTTGACGGAAAACTTTTAAGCAGAAGCATAAATTTAGAATGCTATGTCAAAAGTGAAGTGTCCAAGAAGTTTGCCGGATTATACATTATCCGATTTGAGAAAGAGGTCGGTACTGCACGGGACTCTTTTTAATCAGGATTGATTCTTTCATTGTTATAATAATCGAATGTTCTTCCAAAGCCTTGATGAAGGCCTCTGGCAATTCAAATTTCTCAGCATATAGAAGTTCCGACTTCATCATGCCGAAAAAGTTCTCAACCATTGCATTGTCAAGACAATTGCCTTTGCGCGATATGTCTTATATGATGCCATACTCGGCCAATCGCTTCCCATATCCGTAGTGTTGGTATGTGCAGCCTTGAACCGAGTACCGTATGACCCTCTTAAGGGAGCCGAACCGTGAGAATGCCTTGTCAAGCATGTCGTACACCTGTTCAAGGTTCGGAGACCTGGAGATGTTGCAGGATTTTATCTCACCGTTGAACATGTCGAGAATGGGGGACAGATACAGCTTCACACTTGCTATATTGGTTTGTGTCGCATCCGTTACCCATCTGCAGTTGGGAGCAGATGCGACGAAGTCACTATTGATAACAATGGGCGCGACATGCCCGAGCTTCCTGTTCCCCGCCTAAGTCCTTCGCTTTTTAGCAGCGCGTTCTCTGCTCTCAGACGAAGGTTCTCTTTCTAAAGCTTTTCAAGTTCTGCCTGTGGTTCTTTCTTCTTCTGTCATTCCATAGAATCTTTTGGGGCCAGAAACCTGTCAATAATGGAATTTCAACTCGCTTCTACAGACAAGTTGGGAAGGATGAGTTATGTTTACCAGATAGTTATATATTGGAATCTTATCAAGGAGATGGGTTGATGATAGTCATTCCAATTGGCACGAACAAAATGTTAGACAATTACATCACAAGAAACATTTCATCAAAACTTATGGTTCTTTTATCAAAAAACAATGTATGGGTGAATAATTAAAATGTATATTTGCATAAAATAAACTATTAAGAACTTCATTAGCAAAATGTCTTTAACAGAAAACAAGTCACTTCAGGGTATTATCCCACCTTTGGTGACACCATTACTGAATGATGAAACGCTGGACGTAGAAAGTCTTGAGCGTCTCATTGATCATTTGATAGAAGGGGGTGTGCAGGGCCTCTTTATTTTAGGTACCACAGGAGAAGAACAGAGTCTCAGTTATGAATTGAGGGAGAAGACGATTCGTGAAACAGCACGCATTAACCACGGACGCCTCCCATTACTGGTATGCATTAGCGATACGAGCATCGTTGAAAGCATCCATCTCGCAAAAATTGCAGCAGAATGTAAGGCTACAGCCGTAGTTTCCGCCCCTCCATATTATGCAGCAACAGGACAACCCGAACTTGTAGACTTTTATCAGGAATTAGTACCTCAGTTACCGTTGCCTCTTTTCCTGTATAATATGCCAAGTCATGTGAAAGTAAATTTCTCACCCAATGCAGTAGTGGAAATTGCCAAGGATACTCGCGTCATTGGCTTCAAGGACAGTTCTGCCAATACGGTTTACTTCCAGACTGTGATGTATAAAATGCGTAACGAAAGAGAGCACTTTTCCATGTTTGTAGGGCCTGAGGAGATAACAGGAGAATGTGTCCTCTTGGGGGCCGATGGCGGCATCAACGGCGGTGCAAATATGTTCCCCGAGCTATATGTTGCCATGTACAATGCGGCAAAGTCTCAAAACGTTGGTGAAGTGTGTCGTCTGCAAAAACTTATTATGCAGATTAGCGATACTATCTATACTATAGGTCATCATAGTTCCAGTTATTTGAAAGGATTAAAGTGCGCACTATCTATTCTGGGCATTATCAAGGACGATTTCGTTGCCTCTCCGTTCTATAAGTTCGAAACCCCAGAACGCAACAAAATAAAAGAAGCACTGGATGCGTTACCCATTGTTGATGGGAAACTAAAATTTTAATTTTAGTCTATTGATGACCTATTATGGCAACTGCCGTTAATGGCAGTTGCCAAACAATTTATTAACCTATTATGAACACAATTGACTTTATTATTTTCATCTTATTCACAGTGGGTGTGGTTATCTTCGGATGTTCTTTTTTTCGAAAAACTTCATCTGTAGAGGAGTTCACCTCAGCTGGTCATTCATTGCCTGGATGGTTAGTTGGAATGAGTATTTTTGCCACCTACGTGAGTTCTATCAGTTATATTGGATACCCAGGCAAAGCGTTCGCCGGCAATTGGAATGCATTTGTTTTCAGCCTCTCTATCCCCATTGCTTCATACTTCGCGTCTAAGTATTTCGTGCCGTTCTATCGAACCAGCGGCAATATGTCTGCCTACGCATTTCTTGAAGACCGCTTCGGCAAATGGGCACGTATCTATGCTTCCGCTTGTTACCTACTCACGCAGATAGCACGTATGGGTTCAATCCTCTATCTGTTGGCAGTACCAATGTATATTCTAATGGGTTGGAATATCCATTTCGTTATTTTGGCAACTGGATTCTCCATAATCGTTTATTCTATGCTCGGCGGTATCAAGGCAGTCATTTGGACCGACGCAATACAAGGATTTCTTCTTATCGGCGGTGCACTTTTGTGCCTTATATTGTTGTTTATAGGTATGCCCGACGGTCCCACTCAGGTTTTCTCACTGGCCATAGATTCTCCCCAGGGCAACAAATTCTCGCTTGGCTCTTTTAGCGGCGACTTGACAGAAAGCACTTTCTGGGTATGCCTTATCTACGGAATATTCATCAACCTACAAAACTACGGCATTGACCAAAACTACGTTCAGCGTTACCACACCGCACGCAATATGAAGGCAGCTAAGTTTTCCGCTCTCTTTGGAGGTTATCTCTTCATACCGGTTTCTGCACTATTCTTCCTCATCGGAACAGCTCTCTATTCTTATTATACCGCCCATCCAGGACTATTGCCAGAGTCATTAGCTATGAAGCCTGATTATGTATTTCCCTACTTTATCGTCAACGGGCTACCAGTAGGCCTAAGGGGGCTTCTCATAGCCTCTATCTTTGCAGCAGGCATGAGTACAGTTGCTACCAGCATCACGAGCAGTTCAACCATTATCTTGGCTGACTATTTCCGTCCATTTTGCAAAAAACAAGATAACCGCCGTGATTTACGTATTCTCCATGTTGCAAGTGTCATCGTGGGATGTATAGGTATATGCGTCGCCATCGCCATGCTTCGTGTTGAGAGTATAATCGATGCCTGGTGGACACTAAGTAGCATCTTCTCTGGCGGCATGTTAGGACTGTTCTTGCTGGGATTTGTTGTAAAGAAGGCGAGATGTCCCCATGCACTCATCGGCGTCTTACTTGGAGTTGTTGTCATTGCATGGATATCGTTGGCAGATATGCTTGATTTACCAGGCATCCATCTTCACGAATATCTTGCCATCGTCTTTGGCACCATTGTGATTTTTTTAACAGGTTTTCTAATGTCTATTATTTTTCAACCTAAGAAAGAAAAAAAATAATATGAAGCGTACATGAACGGCTATCGCCAAAGAGAATGAAAAGGGATATTTTGTATCTTTGCCACATACCATCCCTTAATCTCTTTATAAGTATGACGAACAGAAGAAAAGGAAGGTCTCCTCTGAAGAAGTGGCAGCTCACGACAGTGAGCCTGATGAACACAAGAAAAGAGATAGTGGCAACTGTCAGTGGAACGGACATCAAGGAAGAATGCCACACGTCCCAAACGACAACGAGTTCTTTGACAGATTTGAAAGAATAGCTACTGGAATATGGAAACACCTACATCGTGACGGAAGGTACAAGTATCAACTTGAGAACTGGTGATGAATAATTTTGAGTTTTATGTATTCACCGTCATGTTGGTAAAAGCTTATTGCAAGACAAATATGAAGGATTCGTTAAGGTTTGCAAACTTCTCTATGTTGACGTACTCAAAAGCAGCTTCATACACACCCACTACCAGCGTTACTTCTGGAGGGTATTTGGCCATACTATGGAAACGGTGCTGCAGCAGAGCTGAGCCAAACGGGAAGAGACTCATCTTTGAATAAGATTAACCTGAAGTTGTCAACGACATGCTTGACCAGATATTCTTAATGGTCATAGACGCTATTATATTCGGCGAGACTGATTTTAAGTGACTGCTTTGATATTAAGTAGTTGAATGTTGCATAAGGAGATTGCATCTATGTCGATGGATCTTAAAAAACACAAGTTTATATTAGCAGTCCAGTAAGGCATCACAATTATAGAGGAGGAAATCGACCACGTCGCCAAGGTGGTTGCTCCCATTTTCAGTAGTTTTAAAGCATAAGTGCTTAACCAATAGCCGCAGGCAACATACAAGCGCATGCAAATTCTTTCGTTGTGTCATATCATACATGTTTAACCTGAAAGGCCGATTAACCGGCCTTTCGCAAAAAATTATTATCTAATGAAAACAAACTATCCAAAAATTGGTATCCGCCCTGTAATTGATGGCCGTCAGGGTGGTATCCGCGAAAGTCTTGAAGAGAAGACCATGGCACTGGCCAACGCCGTGGCCAACCTGATTAGCAGCAACCTGCGCAATGGCGACGGCTCGCCCGTGGAGTGCGTCATTGCCGACACCACCATCGGCCGCGTGGCCGAGAGCGCCGCCTGCGCCGAGAAGTTCGAGCGCGAGGGCGTGGGCTCGACGATTACCGTGACGTCGTGCTGGTGCTATGGCTCGGAGACGATGGACATGAATCCCTACTACCCGAAGGCCGTTTGGGGCTTCAACGGCACGGAGCGGCCCGGCGCCGTCTACCTTGCAGCCGTGCTGGCCGCCCATGCACAGAAGGGGCTGCCCGCCTACGGCATCTACGGTCATGACGTTCAGGACCTGGACGACAACACCATTCCCGCCGACGTGGCCGAGAAAATACTGCGCTTCGCCCGTGCGGCCCAGGCCGTGGCCACGATGCGCGGCAAGAGCTATCTGTCGCTGGGCAACACCTGCATGGGAATCGCTGGAAGCATCGTCAACGCCGACTTCTTCCAGGAATACCTGGGCATGCGCAACGAGTATGTGGACCTGGTGGAAATCCTCCGCCGCGTGGACTTCGGCATCTACGACCACGAGGAGTTCGACCGCGCGATGAAGTGGGTGGAGAAATACTGCAAGCCCAACGAGGGCCACGACTACAACGAGGACCGCACGGTGCCCGAGGGCACGCGCATGACCACCTTCAACGGCAAGGGCAAGGGCCTCACGCGTGCTGAGAAGGACCGCGACTGGGAGTTCACGGTGAAGAACATGATGATCATCAACGACCTCATGCACGGCAACCCGAAGCTGTTGGAGATGGGCTACAAGGAGGAGGCGCTGGGGCACAACGCCATTGCCGCCGGCATCCAGGGGCAGCGCCAGTGGACCGACTACAAGCCGAACTTCGACTTCCCGGAGTCCTTGATGTGCACCTCCTTCGACTGGAACGGCATCCGCGAGGCCAACGTGCTGGCCACGGAGAACGACTCGCTGAACGGCGTGGCGATGCTCTTCGGTCACCTGCTCACCCACAAGGGCGTGATGTTCAGCGACATCCGCACCTACTGGAGCCCCGAGGCAGTGAAGCGCGTCACGGGGAAGGAGCCCACGGGCCGCGCCGCACAGGGCTTCATCCACCTCATCAATTCGGGCGCCACGACGCTGGATGCCACGGGCGCGATGAGCGACGACGAGGGCAACGCCACGATGAAGAATCCCTGGGACATGACGGAGAAGGACGTGGAGGCCTGCCTGAAGGCCACGAGCTGGATGCCCGCCGACCGCGACTACTTCCGAGGCGGCGGCTATTCGGCCCACTTCCTCACGCGCGGCGGCATGCCCATGACCATGATGCGTGTGAACATCGTGAAGGGCCTCGGCCCCGTGCTGCAGGTGGCAGAGGGCTGGACGGTGGACCTCGACCCCGAGGTGAACGACATCCTCGACCACCGCACCGACCCGACATGGCCCACGACATGGTTCGTGCCGCGCCTGGACGCCACGAAGGACGCCTTCAAGGACGTCTACTCCGTGATGAACAACTGGGGCGCCAACCACGGTGCCATCGCCTACGGGCACATCGGTGCCGACCTCATCACGCTGGCCTCCATGCTCCGCATACCTGTCTGCATGCACAACGTGCCCGACGACCGTATCTTCCGCCCGTCAGCCTGGAATGCCTTCGGAATGAACAAGGAAGGAGCCGACTACCGTGCATGCGCAACCTTCGGACCTATCTACAACTGATGTTGTACCCGAACATGAAGAAATAGCAAGTCCAAGATAGGGCCGTATTTTTCATGTGATGAATAGATAGATTTTTTAACTAAAATTGGGGTCTTCCGAAATTCGGAGTGATGGAATTTTCTAATTGATTATCAATTAATGTAAAAAACAAGTCTTCTGAAAGTCTTTATTATAGGCGTGTGAAAATCACAAAGCTCTAATTTGACATAAATCAACAGCGGTATTCCATAATATTTAAACAGTATAGATGTTTAAAAATAGAGCTTTAAATTAAGATAACTGACTTGACATTAGACATAATCAATACATCCATCACTCCATATTTCGGAAGAATCCATTTCAGAAATGCAATTTGGCTAAGGCAACAGAAGGCCACCTTGCGATTCACTAAGTTTTTATTAACGTTACAGATGAGAAAGCGGTTGCAATCTCTGAACTGTAAAGTTACTGCATTTTATTGAAAGGAAAAAGGTAATGCTTTCTTTTTTAGCTTTCTTATGTGAATAATCTATGAAAAATTCCATTTCATTAGTGTGCAAATAAGGGCTATGTCTATGTTATTCTCCGAAATATTACCTACTATTTTGAACTTGATATCAAGGTCAAAATGTTTTGATTGGTTAAGGCGTTATTCTCTATGTGGCACCTTCCCCACATCCAACAACTCTAAAAAACGTCTTTTCAACTTTAATATTTGATTATTTCGCCACGGTTTAACGTTTATTATCATTTTGATTCATTACATTTCATTGATTTTCTTTAATTTCGCATTAAATATTAACCAAAATATTTTATCTATATTATTTGAAGTCAAACAATTTAACTAAAACCATTATGAAGAAGTTTTTTATCTTATTGTTAAGCGTATTCGTATTCCAAGCAAGCTTTGCTCAGGATGTGAGTCTTACGTATTCTAACCTCGATCAGGAGAATTCGACCAATGATTTATATAAATTCACTGGAACGGACTTTACTCTTACCATGCAGAGTCGTGACTTTACTAAACATCAAGATCTTGGAGATTTTGTAGATGGCATTAACTTCAAGAACAATTCAGTTGGAACTATTAATATCCCTACAGGAGTAAAGGTATATCGCATTGAAATGGCAGGATTCTCACAGTCCACTGACGGAAATTGGTGTTATCTTGCTGGCTGGGGAGAAGGTGACAGCATTGCCAACGACCATGGTTTTATAATACTGCCGCCAAATTGGACACCCGCATTTTGTTAAAATGAATAAATTCATTAACTTTGCAGTATCTAATCTTAGCTACTATGGGTAGAAGAAGCAAATACTCTTCGGATATAATACTGCCGCCAAATTGGACACCCGCATTTTGTTAAAATGAATAAATTCATTAACTTTGCAGTATCTAATCTTAGCTACTATGGGTAGAAGAAGCAAATACTCTTCGGAGTTCAAAGCAA
>JBMNUV010000066.1:0-8145 GCA_050946455.1 Prevotella sp. | reverse complement strand
ACCCTGGGTTTGGCGGACAGAAGTTTATTGAGAACACCATCAAGCGCGTTCGTCAGCTTCGCCGAATGATAGAGGAAAGTGGCTCCCACGCACTGATAGAGGTGGACGGCGGTGTCAACGGCACCACAGCCCCACGGCTGGTCCGGGCCGGAGTAGACGTGCTGGTGAGCGGCAGCTATGTATTTGGGGCGGCAGACCCCATCCGCACCATCCGGGACTTGAAAAACATCGGCACCACCCAGCAGGTTTAAATCGTGCCTGCCCGTTAGAAATATCAAGTGGCGCAGCAGCATGAGGAAAGGAATAATACCCGTATTTTTCTTGACAAACACCCCTCCATGCTTCGCGTATTTGAAAACAAATATCCTCCCGCCCAAAATACGCGAATTGTGCGGAATTTCATAATCGTCTGATTATCAAGCAACTCCCCACCCCACCCCTTGCAGTCTCAATTTGACCACTCGCGATTGAATATCGAATGGCTCTGCGACAAAGGCTTAACCGCACGGCGGTTAAGCCTTTGTCGCGTTATGATGGAGCCTTAATCGCAGTGCCATAAGACCGCAAACGCAACACCCATGAATTTTTCCGCTCGTTCATGCTGATTTTCCACGCCAAAACATGGCGCTTTTTTCGCTGGATGCCCCGAAAATAATCATCAGAATTTTGTCATTCTATTTTACACACACAGGCGCTCGCGGAGAAAGTGTGCCCGGCAGAATAAAGCCATAAGAAAATATGCAATTTGAGACCGTATGTTACAAATTAGACCTTATTTGATAACATACTGTTAACATCGGATTAAGAATTTTACACTATTTTTGTGAATGACAAACCTATGCAGTCTATTCGATTCGATCTATTCAACCTATAAACTATTAGTATATGAAACTACTTCTGATGGAAAAAAGCAATCCAGCCGTGTCTCGGAAGACATGCTTGATTGCTCTGGCTATCGTCTTTTTGACGACTCTTGCCAGTCCTGCCATCGCAGCTGTCGTCACAGGAAAGGTGACGGACGCGAAAGACGGACAGGCAATGATTGGTGTGAACGTACGCGTTAAGGGTACATCAAGGGGTGCAATCACCGATTTGGACGGACACTACACTGTGGATGCCGGTCAAGGCGAAACGCTCATTTTCTCCTATATCGGCTACCAAACTCTTGAATACCAGGTGGGAAACGATTCTCGTCTTGATGTGGCCATGAAGGAGAACGACAAAACTCTCGACGATGTTGTGGTCATCGGTTATGGCTCGACCCGCAGGAAAGACGTCACAGGTTCTATCTCTTCCATTTCTGCAGATGAGATTATGAAGTCACAGCCCGTTACCATCGAGCAGGCGCTGCAAGGCAAGGTTGCCGGCTTGGTGGTACAGCAGATTTCCGGGCAGCCCGGCGGCGCGGTGTCATTGCAGGTACACGGGCTCTCATCCTTTAGCGGAGGTGCTCCCTTGTGGATTGTGGACGGAATAAAGATGAACGGAGGTGCTACCTTGGGTAGCGGTGTCAATCCGTTGGCAGGCATCAATCCATCGGATATAGAATCTATCGACGTGCTGAAAGACGCCTCAGCTACTGCCATCTACGGCTCCGAAGCTACCAATGGCGTTATTGTCGTAACAACGAAAAGAGGCAAAGTGGCTCCACCTACAATCACTTATGATGCCTATGCCGGCTTCCAGCAGTTAGGAAAGAAGCTCCCCGTCATGAACCTGAAGGAGTTTGCTACGTTTGTCAACGACCGCAACACCGGTATTGGCTGGGGCTTCGACGAGCGCCCGGAATTTGCCAACCCGGAGTACCTGGGAGAGGGCACCAACTGGCAGGACGTGTTGTTTAGAAACGCTGCCATGCAGAACCATTCGCTCTCGCTGAGCGGCGGCGACACGAGAACCAAGTATTTCCTATCCGGCGGATACCTGAAGCAGAACGGTATAGCCGAAGGCTCGGACTTCTCCCGGACCTCACTGAGAGTCAATCTCGACAATCAGACCACGAATTGGCTGAAGATGGGAATCGACGTTCAGCTGGGATATATCAAGGAGAACATCACATCCTCCAGCTCCAATGTTATTCGCACGGCCCTGACACAGACACCCGATATTGCCGTTCAGAATTCGGATGGCAGCTGGGGCGGTGCCTATAATGAGGACGGATGGGTGCAGCAGGTGGCCAACCCCTTTGCCCTGGCTAAAATCAACAAGGATGTTGCCAAGCGTTACCAGTTTTGGGGCAACATGTACCAGGAAGCCAGGATCTACAAGGGACTGACTTTCAGAAATGAAATCACCGGAGGGTTCACGGTTGCCAAGCAAGAGTGCTTTTACCCCACCTATAAGATGGGGCTGATAGAGAAAACAACCAACAGCGGCAGCTACCGGTCTGCCCAGAGCTACAACATCCGAATTTCGGATTATTTCACTTTCACCCATCAGTTCAAGGAGATTCTGAACCTGAACCTGATGGCTGGCCATGAGGCCCAGATTTCCGGCAATGACAACGTGTTTGCGTCGCGAGAGTTATTCCCATCCAACAATGTACAGGTAATCAGCGGTGGTGATGCCACCACTGCAAAGAACGACGGAACCAAGGGGAAGAACGCGCTGGAGTCGTATTTCGGCCGTGCCAATGCCAACTTCCTTGACAAATACCTGTTGACTGTGAACCTGAGGCGGGACGGATCGTCTAAATATATCGACAAAAACCGATGGGTAACCACCTATTCCTTTGCCGCCGCATGGCGTCTCAGCAATGAGAAGCTTCTCAAAAACATCAAGGCCATCGACAACATCAAACTGCGCTTGGGATATGGTCTGACCAACAATCCCGGCGGACGCGACTTTGCCTACACCACCGTGTTGAGCACGGTGCCAAACAGCCTGAGCGGAGTCTCTCAGCTGACCAGCAAGCTGGGCAACCCCATGCTGGGATGGGAAAAGACCAAAAACGGGAACATTGGCCTTGACCTGTCACTGTTTAACTATCGTGTCAACCTTACAGTGGATTTCTACAACCGCAAGACCGATGGACTGATCATGCAAACCTATCTGCCTGACTATTCCGCCACATCCATCGGCTGGGCACCCGGTGCCATGGATGCTCCGTATGTCAATATCGGTTCTGTAAGGAACAGGGGCTTTGACATCAAAATCAGTACCCGGAACATCATGACCAAGAACTTCAGCTGGACGTCCGACCTTACCATTTCCCACAACAAGAACAAGGTGTTGAAGCTGAACACGGAGGATGCCTCTATCAAGGGCACATACAGCAAGACCGTTGTCGGGCGCTCCATCGGAGAGTTTTATGGCTACAAGTTTGACGGCCTGTACTCGAATCCTGTGGACTTTTTAGGAGACGAGGCAAAAGGCATCAAGCCGCATGCCCGTCCTGCAAGAAACGGAGAACCCATTCCCGTAGGCACAGCTTATGGTAGTATATGGTATGGCGACCGTATGTTCAAGGACATCGTTGAGGATGGCATCATCGACGAACGCGACCAGACCTTCCTTGGCTCGCCGTTGCCCAAAGTGCAGTTGGGCTTCAACAACACCTTCTCATACAGACATTTCGACCTAAATGTTTTCTTCAGTGCGAATATCGGAAACAAGGTGTTCAACGAAATGCGAATAGCAGGAGAAAGTCCCGCATCGAGCACGGCTTACCTGAAAGTACTCAGCGAGCATGCCCGTCTCGGACTTATCGACCCGGACGGTTCAGATACCGACATTAACAATGTGTATGTTATCAATCCCGGAACACGGATTGTGGGCGTCAGGAATGACGACACCAATGACAACGACCGTGTTTCCGACATCTATGTGGAAGACGGTTCGTTTCTTCGCTGCAAGACCTTGTCACTGGGTTACACGTTCCCGGAGACGCTGTTCCGGAAGCTTCCCATCAAGACTTTGCGCATCTATGCCAGCGTCAGCAATCTTTTCCTGATTACAAAGTATAAGGGAATGGACCCGGAAATCGGTTCCTGGGACCCCGTCAACGCGGGAGTCGACAGCGGCTACTATCCACAACCCCGGGTATATACCATCGGACTTAATATTTCTCTGAACAAATAAAACATAGCCTTATGAAACTCAAAATAAAATATTTCGTCATATTTCTGGCTATTACCTGGATGACCACAGGGTGCAGCGACAGCTTCCTGGATCGCCCATCATTGTCGGAAATCAGTGCAGACAATTTCTACCAGACTTCAAACGATTTGAAACTGGCAACTGCCGCCCTCTATGCCGGAGCCCCCTGGGCCGGATGGCTGTATTCTTCCTATCTCCCCATCGGTGAAGTTCTCAGCGGCAATATGATGCTGGGGTGGAATGGTGATGCCACGCAGTTCAACTCCTTTTCTGTAACCGGAATGAACGGTGGCGTTATCGCTGCCTGGAAAGGTATGTTCATGGTTGTGGGGCATTGCAACGTAACCATCAACTCCATATTGGAAAGGACACCCAATACGGTTCCGGAGAAAGAGGTGAATGAGGCATTGGGGGAAGCCCGGTTTATCCGTGCCTTTGCCTATTACAACCTGGCCATGCTTTGGCACGATGTGCCCATCATCGAAGACAATTCCCTGCTGATCAGCAAGCCCTTGGTAAACAGGAACCTATGTAACGATGTGTTCCAATTTATTGTCAACGACTTGAAGTTTGCTGCCGATAACCTTCCGGAGGTGAACGACAAGGGGCGTGTCACCACATGGTCGGCCCAAGGTATGCTGGCTAAAGCCTACCTGGCTTGGTCGGGATTGAATTCGAATCAGGAAGGCGTGCGCGAACAGGCACTGCTCGACAGTGCAAGGGTGTATGCCGGCAATGTATGCAACAACAGTGGGTTAGAACTGATGGACAGTTATGCCGACCAGTTCATGGTGCCCAACAACGACAATCAGGAGTCTTTGTTTGCCCTGCAGTGGGTGCCCAACACGTCCGACTGGCTGCAAGGCAACATGCTGCAGATTTATTCTGCCGGCGGTGTGGAGATTTCGGCGAACGGACAGGCCGGATGGTTCAGCATAGGCCCATCCTATGATATGTATCTGCAATATAGCGACCAGGACTCTATCCGCCGCAAAGCTACATTTATGCTGAAAGGTGACTACTATCCGGAACTTAACAAGGCGGGCGGAGGCTTTACGTTCAAGGGGACTTCAGGCCTGAAGAAGCATATCATCGGGACAAACAAGGACAACAATGCACCGACAATGTCACTCACGTCGTCTGCAGAACACAATTCACTGCTGCGCTTGGCCGATATTTATCTTGTTTACGCGGAATCTATCCTCGGCAACAACAAGTCGACCACGGAGCCGGAGGCCTTGAGATATTTTAACATGGTAAGGACACGAGCCGGAGTGAATCCGGTAACCTCCCTGAACGAAGACATCATTCTGAAAGAGAGGAGAATAGAGCTTTGTGCCGAATCGCATTATTGGTTCGACTTGGTGCGGCTTTCTTTCTTCAGTCCCCAAAAGGCCATCGACATGCTGAATAACCAGAAGCGAGTGACCTTTACCATCGACGAATCCGGCAGCATCAAGCCCGACGACCCTTCCAACACCATGACGGCTGCAACGATCAATACCTTTACGTTGCCCATTCCATCAGAAGATCTTACGGCAAATCCGAAACTGCTGGACGAGCCTGTTCCTTATTTCAAATAACAGTAGATTATGAAAACAATAATTGATATATACAAAAAGAGCCTGTATGTGGCTGTACTGGCTCTGTTGTCTGTGATAATGGCGGCTTGTAATGATGATGACCATGCCAGCCCTGTCATCACCCAGATACGAAACTACGCAGCTGCCCCTAACGATACCATCGTTTCTTCTGTAAACCCGGGACAGTGGATTGTGCTTCAGGGAGGAAACCTGGGAACGGTGACGGGCATCACCTTTTGCAGTGTGCCGGCAGACATCAAATCGGGGCTCTTTGCCGATGACAATTTGGTTGTGCAGGTTCCGGAAATTGCATACGACCAGATTATGCCTGGGGACTTGAATGTTATCCGAGCCTTCAACGGTGACGGAGCTACCGAATTCCAAATTGATATTATCGGTGCTCCCCTCATCACACACATCCGCAGTATGGAGTCTGCCCCTAATGACACAGTCCTCGGCAGTCTGATACCCGGTCAGCAGGTAAATATCATAGGCTATAACTTAAAGAATCCCCAGAGCATTGCCTTTATGGGTATTGATGCCGACCTGTCTACGGCTCAATACACGGACTCGAGTGTGATTGTCACGGTTCCCAAGAATCTGGCAGGCGGCGACCCGACGATGATGAATACGGTCAGTTATACCACAGAAGTGGGTACCGGAAATTATGCTATCAAAATCTACGGTCCTCCCGTGGTCCTCTCCGTATCTTACGAGTTCCCTCATGAAGGAGATATTGTTTACCTTTATGGCAGTAACCTTACCAAAATTCGGCGGATTACCTTTGCCGGTGCGGAGGTCAAGCAAATTGAGGAGCAGCCCGGAGGCATGTCTGTCAAGATTGTAGCTCCGGCACTGGACGGAAGCGGCCCGCTGGAAGTTGAAGCTCTCGGAGGTAAGTTTACCTCTGCCTTCAATGTCAACGATCTCAAGACAGGCATCCTGTCCGACTTCGAATGGGAAGGTTCCTTCCAATGGGAATGGTGGGGCGGAGCCAACCTTGGCACAGGAGAGACCGGCATCGACTGGCCGCCTTATTGTCCCGAGTATGTTGGAGCAACCGGCATGTTCCTGTTTACCGAGTTCGGCAAACAAGACAGCGGTGCCGGCGACAATGCTTCTACCGCTATCCGCATTCCCGAAATGCAATGGGTTCCGGAGAACAACATGTCGGATCCGGTTTCATCCTGGGTGTTGAAATTCGAAATCAATGTTTCCAAAGACTGGAACGGCAGCACACTGTGCATTCAGAGTGGAGAAGCCGGGTATATGTTCCGGTATGAGCCATGGCAGGTTACTCCCACCAAGACTAAAGATTACAAGACTGACGGTTGGCAGACTGTTACAATCCCGCTATCCGAATTCCGTGCGAAAGATGTGACTTCCGGAGAAGGGAAAGGTGCTCCCGTAGAGACCTTAGCAGCGCTGTTAGGCCCAGCGGGCAAAAGTGCGCTTTTCCTCTACACTCATAATTATGGCACAGCACAATCCAAGACCGGATTCTATGCTGCATTCGATAATTTCCGAGTAGTAAAGAGATAAGGCGATAATTAAGAAGACAAGCATACTGATACTGTTGTCGCTTTGTGCAACAGTATCAGTACTATTGCATGCTGTAGGTATACACACTCACGTCGCGTGCTGACGGCACCATACCATTGCTCCCGAGAGATTGTCGCTTGCCTCGGCCAGTCGCCTGCGCTGACTATTCACATAGAGCAGTGAAGCCAATAGCAACAGAGTCATTATACTAATGATGACCAGGGGTATCCTGAGCCGTTGATTGTATTCTCCGTTCTCCATCTTGTATCGGCGTGCTATATCCGAGAAGAGTGGTAAAATCTGAGACAGTCGCTGGCAAACCCAATATATTTATACGTGCGATCCACGTCGCCCAACAAAAAGCTGAAATACAGTTGTACTCCTTTGCGAACACTATTACATTTTGTTAAAAATTACAAAACATAGCGTGTTTATGCCCTTTTCTCATACAAAGATTATATCTTTGCACTCGCTTTTCAAGCCTAGGGTGGTTACCAGAGTGGCCAAATGGGGCAGACTGTAAATCTGCTGGCTCTTGCCTTCGGTGGTTCGAATCCATCACCACCCACTTTCCAATTCAAAATCGATTGACGCATTGGCAATTCACAATGCACCATTTTCAATTATTTACAAGCTCGTCGACTCGTCACAATTAGCCATTGATTGACGCATTTTCTATGTATCATTACAAACGTGATACCGAACGCAGCCACAAATATTGAGCACGATCAGAGGTCGTGTCATATCGTGGATGTCGATGCAGGGGGGGCATCGTCAATTATATCGCCTTATCATTAATTAGTCGTCCCTTGAAAACATTTAACTTATTGATTATCAGTAAAATAATTACTTTTTAGCTTGCATATTTCTGCAAGTTTTTGTACCTTTGTATAATAAAACCTTGCAAATCAACGATGTATAA
>JBMNUV010000065.1:0-8403 GCA_050946455.1 Prevotella sp. | reverse complement strand
GATGTCATGATAGTAAAATGGCTCGTTCAGCGAGAGCTTGTTCTTAATGTTGATGGTCGTCATAGTTATAGTTCGTTTCGTTCACTGCAGATGTTCCGGCAGCAATGAATATTTGTCTTTTTGCAAATATACATTAAAATCTGCAAATTGCATAGCTTCAAAGGCAACTTTGCATTTCTTTAACGCCTAAGGTCTTTATGCCGTTTTTGTTAGATGCCCTCAATCTTCTCAATAGGGAGATTGATTACAAATCAGAAATCCGTTGATGGACTTTACAGAAAGGAACATTGGACTTGAGAAAAATAGTGCTTCCAGAATAATTGACTATTTTTGCAGCAGACAATGATAAAGACGCCAGGCAGGCGGAACGAAAGAACAATAGAATAAGATTATAAGATAGAAATGGAAACTATTAGATGAAAGATTTACGTAGGCGAGCGCCCGTTGTTTGGAGTGAAGGACATCCGTTTAGAGGACATCGTCATCTCTGACGGCGAGTCTGGAATCAAGTGCTGTGAGAATCTGGAGTGTGACAACTCAAAGTTCTACGGCAAATATCCCTGATGGCACGAAGACCATAGCCTTATCACTAACTGATATTTCGCACAGGGTTCCCGCTCAGCCATCTGGTACAGCAATGACATGCTAATGAAGGACTCCGTCATCGACGGTCCGAAGTTCTTCCGCGAGATGCGCCATCTCTAACTTGACAATGTGAAAATAAACGATGCTGACGAGACCTTCTGGCGCATTGAAGGATTGAGACTATACAATGTGGAGCTGCATCAGTGCACTTATCCCTTCATGTTCTCAAAGAATATCTATGTGGACAGACTGGTGAGCGACGCCAAATACGTGTTCCAGTACTGTGAGAACGTTGAGGTTCACCATGCCAAGATTACCACTAAGGACTCTTTCTGGGAGTGTAATAACGTCACAATCTACGATTCTGACATCAACGACGAGTATATTGGCTGGCACTCCAAGAACCTGAAGTTCGTGCGCTGCCATCTCAGCGGTGCCCAGCTTCTCTGCTACAGCGACAATATCACACTGGAAGACTGCACCATTGATGAAGCCAGTGACCGCACCTTCGAGGACTCTACAAACATCAACGCCGACATCAAGGGGACTCTAACCGAGGTTAAGAATCCTATAAGCGGCAAAATCATCGCAAACCACATCGGCAAGATTACTTTCGATGAATATTTCAAGGGTAAGAAGGAATACCTGCAGATTGTCAGCCGAAACGGATAACTCAGACATATTCTTTGAAAAATAATATACAGGGTAATATAGAATAGCCCTGTCAGAACAGATTGAGAAAATATATGAAACGATTTTATTTGGTGGCAGTGCTGGCCTGCATGACCTTTGCCAGCGTGTTCGCTGTAGGATGCAAGAATTCGTCAACTAAAACAAACAGTATGATGAAAACGAACAAGAAGACGCTTATTGTTTATTATTCCCAGTCGGGCAACACCGAGGGGATAGCCAAGCAACTGGCTCAGCAACTCGGTGCCGACATTGAGAAAATTGAAACAGTAACACCCTACGATTCCGTATATAAGGTGAAGGAGAAAGAAGCCCAGAACGAGGTGGAAAAGAATTATCAGCGCCCCATCAAGCCGCTGAAGCACAACGTGAAGGACTATGACCGCATCATCATCGGCACACCAACATGGTGGTATAAGATAGCGAGTCCTGTGCTCACGTTTATGTCGAACACCGATTTCGTTGGCAAGACCGTCGTGTGCTACACCACCAATGCCGGATATCCGGGTTCGGCTCTGAAAGACATGGAGAAACTTGCGGCAAAGAAGGGGGCAAAAGTTGAGAACGGGCAGTCCTTCCAGTTCAAGACCGACTGGGACGGCTCTCAGCACGGAATGGCAACAGGAGAGGACGTTCTTCTGAAGTGGATTGACAGCCTGAAATAAGCGACCATAGCTCATGAGAAATAAAATCAAAAGGTTTCAGTAAATAGAAATGGGACTGTGCCGGAGCATACGATTCTGGTGGAGCCCCATTTGCCTTATGAGAAAGCCAGCAGAGAAATAACTTTTGACGGCAGGAATAAAATCAATTGATTTTTAAGAAACCTTAGAAACTTGATTATGGAACGCAGAACATTTATAAAGTCAAGCCTTGCAGCAGCTGCAGGTCTGGCATTAAGCAACAGCAAATTGTATGGCATAATGAAAGAAAATAGTGTCAACCAAGGTTCGTCTGACAAACAGATAGAGAAGGTCAGTGAGGGCAGTGGTAAGAAAATACTCGTGCTAATGAGCGCATGGATGAAAAATGGAAACACTGACAGGGTTACCGACTCGTTCATCAAGGGAGCTGTGGAGAATGGGCATTCGGTCACGAAAGTTTATCTCGGCGCCATGTCCCTGCGCGGCTGCCGGGGCTGCGGGGCCTGTCTGCGCAACGGTCATCACTGCGTGGTCAATGACGACATGCAGAAGCTCTATCCTCTGTTTGCCTGGTGCGACATGATTGTCATGGCATCACCAGTATATTTCTGGACCATCACGGCGAGCCTGAAGGCATTCATAGAGCGCCTCTATGCCATTTCCGTCAACGACCAGTATCCCACCAAGGAGCTCATCCTGCTGATGACAGCTGGATTGGACAATAAGGAAGTCTTTGCCCATGGACGTTCCTATGCCAAGACTTTTGCCATGGTACTGGGCAAGGAGGACATCGTTGGCTCCTGTCTGGCGGGTGGATGCGTAGGCTGCGAGGGCGACAAGATGAGCGTGCCGCAGCATTATATTGATGAGGCTTACCAACTCGGACATCAAATTCGATGATAACGATATCAATAAGGAACATTTAAACAACATGATAAAATATGAAACACAGATTGTTAATGTCGGCAGGAACTCTTTTGATGGGAGCTTCAGCTATGTTACAGGCATCATGTACTGATAATGATTATGAAAAAGACGGAAGCAAATATGTCCCCTACGATCAGAGAACCGGCGACGAGAGCATTGTCTATTCACCCGTGACCTCAGCGCCAATGGACTTATCAAGGCTTATGAGAAGGTGAGCAAGAACATCACCGGTAAGGTAGGTATCAAGCTGCACACCGGTGAGCCGAAGGGGCCGAACATCATCCCACGCAGCTGGGTGAAAGCCCTTGTCGAGAAAGACCTTCCCCAAGCCAATATCTTAGAGTGCAATACCTATTACCAGGGAGCACGCAACGCCACTGCTGATCACCGCAAGACTCTGAAAATCAACGGATGGACTTTCTGTCCTGTTGACATCACCGATGAGGAAGGCTATACCTATTTCCCAATCAAGGGCGGTCACTGGCTCAAGCAGATGTCTGTCGGCTCGCATCTTCCCAACTACAATTCACTGCTTGTGCTGACCCATTTCAAGGGCCATACACAGGGCGGCTTTGGAGGGAGCAACAAGAATATCGGAATGGGGCTGGCGAGCGGTCACGAGGGCAAGGCATGGATTCATAGTTGCTCCACCAGTGAGGAATTTATGGAACGTCTCTCTGAGTCGTCAAAATCTATCACCGACCATTTCGGCAAGAACATCGCCTATGTGAATGTGATGAGCAATATGTCAGTGAGTTGCGACTGTGAGGGCACTGCCGCGGAGCCTGTGGTGACTCCCAATGTGGGAATTCTTTCGTCAACAGATATTCTTGCTGTCGACCAAGCCTGTGTTGATATCATCTATGCCATGACAGAAGCTGAGAATCACGATTTGGTGGAGCGCATGGAGACCCGTCATGGACTCCGTCAGCTGTCTGCCATGAAGGAACTTGGTATGGGCAATGACAAGTATATCCTTATCGATTTGGACAATGGCGGCAAACGTATCACTGCATCCGATGCTGCAAAGGGTCTGAAGCCATTTGTTGACGATAAAGAGCAATAACCAATCTCCAAGTTTTGCTTTATCAGAAAACTATACTTTGTGAGAATGATGCCTTGGCCAATCTTCTGACAACATAAAGGCGGAAAGAGATGAAATCCCTTTCCGCCTTTTTTATCGTTTTCCTGCTTACTATGAAACAGAGAAATCTACTTTATACGCAGATTTCATTTTGTTGCCTGATAAACTCAGCTGGTGAGATGCCGAAGCGATTGCGGAAGGCTGTGGAGAAATGGGAGGCATTCTTGAAGCCCACAGTGTAGGCAACGGATTTTACGCTGTCATGACCGCTCTCAATGAGGCGGTGGGCCTCAGAGAGGCGTTTGTCGATGAGCCAGCGCTCGGGGGTCTTGTCGCTCACTTTCTTGAAGTCGCGCTTGAAGGCAGAAAGGGAGCGGCCTGTGTAATGGGCCATGTCGTCAAGGGTCATCTCATACATGTAATGCGTGTTAAGATAGTCGAGAATGTCAATCTTCCATGGCTCTGAGAAATCGAACAGCGTGGGATAGAATCTCGGGTCAATGTGGAGAAGAGCCAGCAGCGCCTCCTGCATTTTTAGTTGCATGATGTCATCGCTCGGTTCCACATTGTCCTGGAGATAAGGCAGAAGCGAGGAGAACAGACTCGACAGTTCCGCCGTGAGCTGAAGCCGCACGGGACCCGCCTCGATGCGCGGGGTGTTGCGGTCGATGTGTTCTGTCCCCGCCTTTTCATACATGTCACGCAGAAACTCACGGGTGAAGGCGATGAAGATGCCGCAGTATGCTATGTCATCTTTGGGCTGCTTATACAAAGCCAGACTCAGGTCGCGGGGGACAAAGACGCACTGACCGCGGGTGACACTTGTCCGACTGTGCCCGCTGTCGAGCAGCATCTCACCTGAGACCACATAGTTGAGGCCGAACTCGGTGCTGCGGTTGAAGTATTTGCGCTCGGCATCGGAGAAGCAGCTGAAGATGATGTCGTGATAGTTGAACGGCTTCTTCATCGCTATATCGTTGTTGATGTTTACGGTTGCCATATTGTTGTCCTAATCAAAAAAATACTCGGCTGGAAAGACTGGCCCGCCGAGTAATAATCTGTGTTTGTCTTGTGTAATATTGGAAAGAACTTTCAGTCGAAAAGAATCAGCCTTTCTTTAATGACAACACGAAGTCGGCTTTCCCCTTTTCTGCTCCTAAAATGGAGCGCAGGTCCAGTTTTCCGGCATTGTCGATGGAGCCCAGACAGGTGTAGCTCCAGCTATTATGTCCGTAGAAGAAACTCACCTCGTGGCCGAGATAGAGCACGAAGTCTCCCGGATGGGTCGAGACATGACTGTCGCTCTTGGGAAGTGACTGCGGAAGGTCTCCCACCATTTCGAAACCACCGTACTCACTGGTATGGATAGTGATTGGTTTTTTCTGTAACAGGGTTATGAGGGCTTTTGTGGCACTGTTGTCCACCAGTGTGGCTGTCAGCTTGTTGCCGTTCACCTCAATGTTTATCTTTGTCTGAGCCTGTGTCATAACGGTAAATGCTAAAAGAAAAAATATTGTGGAAATCAGTCGTCCCGCTGTCCTGCTGAACAGCGGGGCGTTTTTTGTGAGATACGTGATTTTACTTCAGATTCTGATGGAAGAAGGCGTCAATCTTGTCGAACGGTATCTTGTCCATCTTGTCATATAAGTCGGTGTGGTTGGCTCCCTTGACAATGACAAGCTCCTTGTTGTTGCCGGTGAGCAGACTGTAGGCTGTCTTGCCCATGTAGAAAGAGTGGGCCTGATCGCCATGCACAATCATCACTGCGTTGCGGATTTCGGGAAGATAGTCGAACAGACGGAAGTTATAATAGCTTTCTTGTCCGATGACATTCCATCCACCGTTGGAGTTCAGCGAGCGCTTGTGATAGCCGCGCGGTGTCTTATAGTACTCCCTGTATTGCTTTACGAACAGCGGCATGCCGCCAGTAATCTGCTCGGGATTGCCGCCTCCTAATTTGTAATAGCCGCGCTTGTAATCCTCGGTGCGCTGCTTGGTCATATTCACGCGGTCTTGATAGCGCTGGTCAGGAGTCTTTTGGTCAAAATATCCATAGGCATCCACACGACTCATGTCGTAGAGCGTCACGGCAACGGTGGCTTTGATGCGAGGGTCCTGGGCTGCTGCGCTCAGCGATATGCCGCCCCATCCGCAAATACCGATGATGCCGATACGATTGGAATCAACTTGGTCGTTTGTTGAGAGATAGTCGACAGCTGCCATGAAGTCCTCGGTGTTGATGTCGGGAGATGCCATGTAACGGGGCTGACCACCGCTCTCCCCAGTGAAGGAAGGGTCAAAGGCGATGGTAAGGAATCCGCGTTCAGCCATCTGCTGGGCATAGAGGCCTGAACTCTGCTCCTTCACTGCTCCGAAAGGACCGCTCACAGCCAGAGCGGGCAACTTGCCTGTAGCATTCTTCGGGGTGTACTGGTCGGCTGCCAGCGTAATGCCGTAACGGTTGACAAAGGTCACCTTCTTGTGATCCACCTTGTCGCTCTTGGGGAACACCTTGTCCCACTCCTGGGTCAGCTGGAGTTTCTCTGGCTTCACAACCTGTGTTTCTTCGTATTTCATATTCTTTTGGTCTTGTGCTGCTGCGCTGAAGGGCATCAGAAATGCGGCTCCGAGCAACAAACTCATTAACATTGTTTTCTTCATAATCTTTGTTTTTATTGAATTATCTGTCTCTTGTTTACATTTGCAAAGGTAGTGCAAAAATCAACCGGACGTATTGCCCAAAAGTCCAAATAAACTTTCCCTGAGGTCCAATACGTAACTTTGCAGTGGATGTTGACCTATTCATGCTTATAATCGCTGAATATCGGAACGATGGGAAGGGCTCCGAAGTCACCGGCGTTCTGAAAAGAAGTTTCTTTGCCGTTCTTGTCAATGAATGTCTTCTGTCCGGAATCTACCTTTATAAAATCAAAGATTCCCATATTCTGTAGCTTCTCATTTTCGATGCGGACAAAGCCAAAGCTCTTGTTGTAGACCACTCTGCCCTTGAAACTGCGCAGCTCTTTTCCATCCTCCTTCATCACGACGCTGCGGTCACTGTTGCTGGCAAGAAATTCGTCATTGCCGACGAATTGGATGTCATTGTATTTGCCTGCCTTGATAATTTCCTTGCCATCGAAAGTCATCAATCCTGTGCCTTCGTCATTATGATAGATAATGTATTTTGCATTGTAGTCAACCACCTTCTTTATCGGGCGGTTGATTTTGTGTGCGACCTTGCCGCTGCGGTCGAAGAATGTGAAGCCGCCCTGTTTGTCGCTTGCTGCAAGAAGCCCGTTATGATAGACGAACATCGGGGTCAGGCTGCTGTCGGGCGAGAAGATGATTTTGCCGGTCTTATCAATGACGTGGTAAGCTCCTGCACCGCCGTTCTTGTCAGCGTCCTGCACAACTGCCCTATCCTCATAAAAGGGATTAACGTCGAGATAGTCGGGCGCTATCACAACCTTTCCTTCCGTGTTGGCATAGCCGTAGCGGTTCTCATCGGTGTAAATCCAAACCATTCCTTCGTGGACGATTGTCGGCGAGCGGGTGATTTCATGACCGTTGTAGGGATTGAGCGTGAACTTCACGTTGCCATCCTTGTCGACGTAACTTATTCTTTCACCCTTGCGAACCACCGGCATGATGTCCTCGTTCATAAATCCAACAGCTTTCAGACCGGATAAATTCTTCAACGCTTGTGGTTTCTCTCCATATTTATATACGGTATAGAGCGAGTCGTCACCCATCACACTGAAATAGCCATTCAGTACGGGTGAAGGTTGCTGGCCAAAGGCATCCCTGCATACCATGTCACCATTCGGAGCCATGAAACTCCACTTACCGTTGGCGTTCTGCTGAACTGCTACCAACTGAGCGTCGAAATTGTCAGTAACTGTGTCTTTCCCGGCATTGTTCCCATTGACGCAAGAACCAAGTAATGCCGTCATTGTGAGTCCTGTCACGATTTTAACTTTTAAATTTTCCGTTCTCATATTTCTTCTGTTTTGCTCTATGTTTCTTTGTCAGCCTCCTTCTCTGACCGACGCTGCAAAAGTAGCAAAACTTTAGAACTCGCTGCTTTCCTAAAAGCCCAAAGAAGATTTCTCAAACGTCCAATTAAAATGGGATGATGTCGAGTTTGCGCTTGAAAAACCAAAGCGATGGGTGGTTGAAATAAACATTGACATGAGTTTCTAAATGATTGATGTATTGTCTTCTCTAAATTAACGGGAGCTCCTAATTTCTTGTCAAGATAGGTTCATCCTAACTTTGGGATAGTATCGTATTTAATAATAAGGAAGCGGCCTTCTTTGTATTTTTGTATTACGAACCAATAAATGAGTCCACTTTAAAAAGTCGTAAGCGTCTCCACGTTTGCGTCAACCCATAAAAAATAAGCCCCATGACAGATTCGCCATGGGGTACTTACTACATCTAATTTTGTTTAGTCCACTTGTCAGGCAGCAG
>JBMNUV010000064.1:0-8485 GCA_050946455.1 Prevotella sp. | reverse complement strand
AAGAGAATTTTCAGCTCTTCCAAATTCGTTCCGGAAATTGCTACCAGATCAATCTTGAATGATGTGAAGTCTGAAGAAATGACACCGGAATTTAATAATGCCACTTTTTAAAGTGGACTCAAACTTATATGTTATGAAAAAAACTATCAAAGTCAATCTAATCGCTATTATTGCTCTCTTTGTAGCAATGATGGTTTCCTCCTGCTCAAATACTGAGGAAAGAAATGTAGAATTTATTCCTTTTCAAGAAACCAAGGATGGCAATTGGGGAATGATTTCCATGGATGGTAAAGTTTTATTTGAGGATGAATTTAAGACTAAACCAACCATTGTTTGTGATGGAAGATTTTTTGTCCGCACAAACGAAGGTTATTGGGAAATGTATGATGCCATAGAAAAACCACAAAAAATTGGAGGCGAATACGCTCACACGTCTGGATTCACCAACGGAAGGGCATTAGTTGCTGAAAAAGGGAAACCTGTTTCTATTATAGATACAGAGGGAAAAACCATCAAATTGCTTGATAAAATAGACGGCAAGGAAGTGGATGGCGTTCGCTCTTTTTCTGAAGGTTATGCAATTTTCATGACTACTGACTCATTATGGGGAGCTGTTGATGAAAATGGGAAATGCGTAATCAAGCCCGTTTATTGCTCTTTAAACGATTGCAGTGATGGAAAATTTCTTGGTGTGAACAACCAATATAAAAAATATTTGCAAAAAAACAACAAAGATAAAGTAAAGATTTCTGTTATTGACAACTCTGGTAAGGTAATTTTCAATTTCTCGGCAAACAAATATGAAAATACAGGGTATGGATATGTTGATGGGAAATTAGCAGTAAGCGTAAAAAAAGACGGAAAAGAAATTTGTGGCATAATAGACGATAAAGGCAATTATATTGTTAAGCCTTCCACAAAACTCAAAAATATAGGTAATATTCATGGAGATGAATTTACCTACAATAATGGTGAAGGTTGGGGACTGATGAACACAAAGGGCGAAAACTTAGTCAGAGCAAAATACGAATATCTATATTATGATGAAGAAGATATCCTCATTGCAATGGTGAAAGACGGTGATGAATACGAATACAAGTATATTGACAAGAATGACAATCAGATAGGTACAGATACATACGTTTCAGCAACGCCTTTTTCTTCATTTGATAATGAACATGCCATTGTAAAACCGAACGACAAGATATATTCCATCATCAACAAGCAATGCAAACAATTGGAAAATTTGCCGGACATTATTAACATTGGCGATTATATAGGTGAGAACTATATTGAAAGTGATTATGTCGACATCAAGAAATTGGTTAATGGATTCGGCATCTCTCAAAATGGAATAGGTAAACTTACTTTTTCTTCTTCGGCAAAAGATGGAGTTGCTGCCCAAGTAGCAAATGGTTCAGCCCCTGGTGAGAAAGAACACCCTGCTGGCACTCCTTATTGGTATGACTATACTAATGAAATTGGTTTCTTCAAGAATGTAAATGGGGTAAATGGCTATATAGATGTCTCATACTCCGGTAATTTAAGTAGGCAGACTTATAACACACATAGAGTTATTGATTACACCTTTGGTGATTGGTATTGGTATCACGATGAAAAGACCCCAACTGGTTACGTCTGGAACAAAGTTACTCCGCAAGTATTCTCTCTAACTATTGAGAATGGTGGCAAAATGCATGGAAAACTCAAGGAATTATTAAATGCGCTTATTGCCAAGTTTAAGACTTTCGGAACTATTGTGAAACAAAATGATGGCGCTGCGGTGCTCACTTTGAAAAATAAACTAAATGCTTTCATTCGGATGGAAAAAGATGCTGTAAAAGTCTCTTGGGGTGAAATAGGCAGCATTAATGATATTGACATAAGCAAATACAAAGATATTACTGAAGAAGACAATTCTTCCAATCTTTCGTATGGCTATTTGAATGGTTTGTTCCCAAATCAGAATCAGGACAATTCTGACACAATGGCAGCTGACTCTACAGAGGTGGATTCTATTGCATTAGCAGCGGATTCTGCTATTGTAGATTGAGACTACTGATTGGGAAACTAATTCATAAGGATAAGGAATACTCCTATTTAGGGATTCCTTATCCTTATTTTCCCAAGTGACTTCAACAAATTATAAAGTAAAGTACAAGCGGTTACTGCCAATGTAGATGGCAAGACTCCGCAGGTGTTGAATGTATTTGCCATAGAACTATTCGAGAAGGAGTTCTCAAGTAGAGGCTGTATCACACGAATCTCTTTGATTCGCTCTTAGACCGAGGTATTCATATTATACATGGACTGCACTCGATTATGAATATTTTAGTGGCTCTCGCAACATGCTGTTTGTTCGCCAATAAGCCTAAGGCATTATCCATGCATGTTAAACAGTTAAGACAGTTCTCGGTATTCAATTCTGACGAAGTTAATCCCAAAGTGGAGACAATGGAAGTCAGTTACTCCCCCACTCATGATTTTCAAATCACCCCAAGAAAAAAACGTAAAATTGGTAATGTAGACAGAGATATTTGTAATTGGATTCTCGAAGAAAAACCATAACTTTGCAAATAGAAACAAACATCAATCGCGGACAGTATGAAAAAGAACAGACTTTTGTGGTTAGCAACCATTCTCATGGGAATGATGCTTTATAGCGGAAACCTTTATTCACAGACAAATATGACACTGACAACAAAACAACAGAGTTTGTCGACCATCGCCACTTTTGAGGCTGCTGGCGACATGGCACAACTTCACAAAGCTATCAACAACGGATTAGACAATGGGTTGACAGTGGCTCAAATCAAGGAAGCCTTGGTTCAACTCTATGCCTACACTGGTTTCCCCCGCTCGCTCAATGCACTGGGGCAACTGCAGCAAGTCATCGCTGAGCGCGAGAAGCAAGGGAAGCAAACCGCTATGGGAGAGGATGACAAACAGCCCATTCCCGACGGATTCAACTCGCTCAAGGTGGGAACCGACGTACAGACCAAAGTGTCGGGTCGTCCCTTCAACTACAACTTTGCGCCGCGCGAGGACTATTTCCTCAAGGCACATCTCTTTGGCGACATTTTCGTTAGTCCCGTACTCACACAGCCGGAGCGGGAATTGGTGACGGTGAGCGCCATTGCTTCACTTCCCGGTTGTGAGCCTCAACTGCGTTCTCATTGCAACGGTGCGCTCAATATGGGACTCAGCAAAGAAGAACTGAGCGACATCCCAACAGTGCTGGAACAGGCTGGCGCTCATGCTGCCGCTGCACGTGCCGCTGAAGCTGTGGCTTCGGTGTTGGGTACCAAAGTCAACGAAAAACTCGTTGTGCGCAAGGGCATCGAGGATTCTCCTTGGCCTATTGGCGACCTTAATACCGGCTATGCCAAATATTTCATCGGCAACAGCTATCTCGCACCCTTGGGTGGCGGACTGGTCAACGTGACGTTTGAGCCAGGTTGCCGAAACAACTGGCACATCCATCACAACGGCGTTCAGGTACTCGTTTGTGTGGCAGGAACAGGATGGTATCAGGAATGGGGCAAGCCCGCCGTGAAACTCACTCCCGGTATGGTCATTGCCATTCCAGAGGGTGCCAAGCACTGGCATGGCGCTGCTGCCGACAGTTGGTTCCAGCATCTCACTTACATGACCGATGTGAAGCCCAACAGTTCCAATGAATGGCTTGAGCCGGTTGATGACGATACCTACAACAAGTTGTAAAATCACTGTAGGCTGTTTTGGCGAGGAAGAATGAAAACGAACGAGAGTTTTCTTTTCATCGCTTCAAAACAAAACGACCGAAATTAAGGGACTAATGGGGTAATGAATAAAATCAGAAATATTAAAAATCACCTAATATAACGTTTAAATCCTCATCACTGAAACAGCCATATAAAGCTCATTGTTTAGCTTTATATGGCTGTATTGATTTCTAAGATTTCTCCTAAAATTAAGTAGTTCCCTATTCAAAATTCATTTAGGAGAGGTGCAGTCTGTGTCCCATTCGGTCACGCTTGGTCTCAAGATAACGCTTATCGTATGGGTTGGGCGTAACCTCGATTGGCACGTTCTCAACAATCTCCAGTCCGTAAGCCTCAAGACCTACTCGCTTGGTGGGATTGTTGGTAAGCAGGCGCATCTTCTTCACGCCAAGGTGACGAAGCATCTGTGCGCCACAGCCATAATCGCGCTCATCGGGTTTGAAACCAAGGTGAATATTGGCATCCACCGTGTCGAGACCCTCCTCTTGAAGTTTGTAGGCTGCTATCTTATTCATCAGTCCAATGCCACGGCCCTCCTGCTGCATATAGATAAGCACGCCGCGACCCTCTTTCTCTATCATCTGCATAGCCTTGTGGAGCTGTTCACCACAGTCACAGCGACGGGAACCGAAGATGTCGCCAGTGGCACAACTGGAGTGGACGCGGACGAGGATGGGGTCGTCGGGAGTCCATGAACCCTTGATGAGCGCCATGTGCTCAAGTCCGTTGCTTTTCTGGCGGAAAGGAATGAGCATGAAATCGCCGTAGATAGTGGGCAGATGAACCTTATCACCCACCTCAATCTCAGTATCCTGCTTGAGGCGATAAGCAATGAGGTCGTTGATGCTGATGATGTGAAGTCCCCACTCCTTCGCCTTCTCAGCCAACTGCGGCAGACGTGCCATGGAGCCGTCCTCATTCATGATTTCCATCAATGCGGCAGCAGGATAGAGACCTGCCAACCGGCAGAGGTCAATGGAAGCCTCGGTGTGACCAGAGCGACGCAGCACACCGTTGTTTTGAGCATAGAGAGGATTGATATGACCGGGGCGACCGAATGTCTGGGGCGTTGACTTCGGGTCAGCGAGGGCACGGATGGTGGCGGCACGGTCGTGAGCCGATACACCGGTAGTGCAGCCCTCTAATTTGTCAACGGTAACGGTGAAGGGAGTTCCCAGCATGGAGGTGTTGTCCTCCACTTGACGCGGCAGGTCTAGCTCGTCGGCACGCTGAATAGTGATGGGCGCGCAAAGTACGCCACGGGCATGCTTCAGCATGAAGTTGACCTTGTCGGCGGTAATCTTCTCTGCGGCGATGATGAGGTCGCCCTCATTCTCACGGTCCTCATCGTCAACGACAATGACGAACTTGCCTTCCTTAATATCTTTTACAGCATCTTCAATGCTACTCAATGGTGATTTGTCCATGTATTAATCTCCTTTTATTAGTTAGTTAGTTGTTTGTTATTAGATTGGTCTGTTTGTAGCTGGTCGATACGAGCGATAATCTTCTCGCTGGTCTGCTGCACCGTGCGCAGGTCGCGGTAGAGCCTTACGCGGAACATCCACATACGGAGATAGAGCACTAAACCTACGGGTACGATGATAGCAGAAACAATATTGAGCCAACGATGCTCAAAGGGACGCGTGTGCGCCTTGACAGAGATGACGGGATAATAGTTCAAGTCTGACAAGATTGCCGTATCTCGCGTATTGGATAGGTCGGTGATGATTTTCTCCAAATGGGCATTGATGCGCTCAATGGCATGGTCGGGCTTGTATTTGAAGAACGTCTTGATAATATTCGGTGCCGTATAGAGGCGGTGAGCATGGGAATAGAAGCTTACCTGCTCGTTGATTTGAGCCAACTGAGCACGGTCGGCAACATAATCCGGCTCTTGGATGATAACCTCCTTGCCGAAGACGTGGCGCTTGAGCCGCAGACCAAGCAACTTCATGAAGAAATTGCGGTAGAGGTCTACATTGAATACCACGGAATCGTTGTTAGCCTTGTATGTGATAAATATCGACAAAGGGATAAGCACAGCCGGAGCAAGACTCTTGCCGAACCAGATTGCCCAAATACCCTGACGCGCCATGCGGTAGCCGGAGTTGTCGAGAATGTAATACACGATGTAGACGAGCACCGAAATGATGACCGGCACACCAAGTCCACCCTTGCGGATGATGGCTCCCAACGGCGCTCCGATGAAGAAGAAGATGAGACACGACAGGGCAAGCGTAAACTTGTTGATTGCCTCAATCTTGTGCTGTCGCAACAACTTGTTGGCATCCTTCGTCACCATAGCCTTGAATTCCAAGTCGTTGAGTTCAGACTGAATGGTGGAAAGGGCAGCCGTGACGGCAGTGCGCTTCTGGTCGAGAGTGAGCCGTTTGTATATGGAATCAATGTTGAAGCTCTTCTGAAGAGCCATGCGCGTTTGGGCGATGGAGTCAGCCGGCTTGAGCGTGGGCTTGCGATAATAGAACATCTGAGCCTGCTGATAGAAAGCGTGCCCGATGGAATCATTCACTTCCGTGAGCGAGTCGATGTCGTTGTAAATCTCGTGCAGTCCCTTGCCTCGGGCATTGTTGCTGAGACTCGTGGCATCGGTCATATTGAAGTCGCCATCGTAGTCGAGCACGATTTTCTTTTCCACAAACGTCTCACGCTGATAGGGCACCGCAGCACTGGTGGAAAGCTCCGTGCGCTGCATATTCTCAAACCACTTTCCGCTCCAAAGGGTGAGCAGAAGGTGCTTCTTCTCAGCTGTTGCCTGCAGCATACCCGAATCGGCAAGAATAATGGCTTGGTCCTCATAGGAGCCGGTCATGCGGTAGACCATGATGCCATAGAGCTTACCCGTTTTGGCGTTTTTCTTCTGAACGTAGATATTGCTGTTGGGGATTCCGTCGTAGAAAATTCCCTCAGGGATTTCCAGTTCGGGACTCTTCTGCTTCATCGACAGAAGCAATTGCATGATTTTCATGTTGGCGTGCGGTCCGATGTTGTTCTCAAAATAAAAAGACCCCAACATGATGCATACGGAGATGACGATGAGCGAGCGGAACGACTGCATGAGCGAGATGCCCGAAGCCTTGATAGCCGTAAGCTCACTGCTTTCACCAAGATTTCCAAAGGTGATGAGCGACGACAACAGAATGGCGAGAGGAAGTGCTTGAGGCACGAGCATAAGCGCCATGTACCAGAAGAACTGCGCCATGACATCCATCGTGAGTCCCTTGCCGATAAGCTCATCAATATATCTCCACAGAAACTGCATCATCAGCACGAACTGGCAGATGAAGAACGTTCCCATGAAGAGCAGTCCAAACTGCTTGGAGATGAAAATATCTAATTTCTTTGGTCGAAGCATTGTCTCTGATGCGGTATCAGACTGCAAAGGTAGTATAAAAAAGTCAGACGAGGAAACTTTGCCCGCTCTTTCTTTTCCTTGTCCGCATCAGACTCCCGTGCGCCGGAGCAGCTTCTCTCGGTCGTGGTTCCAGATATGAGTCATGCTGTCCTCATCGTCTGGTTCTACGAAATCCGTCACTACGAGCATGTAGGTGTCGGTAAGGGCATCGTGGTTGACGCGCAATTCAACAAAATAGTCGTCGTTTCCCTCGTCCTCGCTCCAGCGAAAGCGGAAGGCACGGTACTTGTCGCGTTCGAGAACTTGAGCATGGCGCACCTCCTTTTCACCCATGGGAGAGCCCCATGTGACGGTCAGTTGCCCATTATTGTCCTTCACTTCGTCAGCCATCCATCGCGACAAACCTTCACCCGAGCTGATAAGATTCCAAATGATGGATTTAGAGCGACTGTGCAACTCGTATTCAATAGTCAGTTTTTTCTTTTCCATTTTCTATAGTTCAAATCAAGAATTCTAACCGGACGGAACTGGGGAAAACCTTTGGTCCGCACTACCATTCCGCAAAGACCTATCCACGCTATGGGTAGGAGCGGCAATGAGGACCCATTCAGAAGCCTGTTCATATTTCGACAAGCATCCAAGGAGCGTTCCGCTTACTTTGTTTTACTCCCGACAGCCTCCCACCGTGGAAACCGTGAAGGCGAATCAACCTAATAGTCCGTCCTCTTATAATAATAAGATGTACCGCCCACAAATATACATAATTTTGTCCTAAACGCAATAAAAAAGCCTGTTATTTTTTGGTTAAATAAAAAATAAGCATTACCTTTGCACCCGCAAACGCAATAGATTTGCGATGGCGGGATAGCTCAGCTGGTTAGAGCGTCGGATTCATAATCCGGAGGTCGTGGGATCGTGGCCCACCCCCGCTACACTGAAAATCAAGGAGTTACAGAGTTTTCCGCAACTCCTTTTTCTTTGTCGGGAAAACAATGGGAAAACATAACTGCTTTGAAAACAGCATGATACGCCACGAAATATCACGCCAACTTCACTTCTTTCCCCAAAATCGCCAAGTATCATTCTGTGTCAAGGCAAGCGGAAATCAGCCGGAAATCCGAATCGGGAAAACAATGGGAAAACATTTCTGAGGGAACACAGGCCTCTGAAAGCGACCCCATACCTTATTAGTAAGAGCACAAGAGAATCACTAACAACAGAAGACTCACGCACTAACATTGCAGATTATGTTGGCGCATGAGTCTTCCATTAGTGATCGCCATTATTCCGTCTTTCGAATGGCATCCAAACTTCTTCTATATAGACAATATGTGAGTCTTGCTGT
>JBMNUV010000063.1:0-8573 GCA_050946455.1 Prevotella sp. | reverse complement strand
ATGACTATCTTTGCTCATGGTTACTTTATTTATTGCAAATACAAAGGTAGCCAAAAGGGTTGATACTTCGTGAGAAATGTCAGCCCTAATTTTTGTCGGTCATAAAAGTTTTACCGGACAGCAATAAATGTTTATCTTTGCGTCTTTGAGCGGAATACATAGTGCCTGCAACTCATGGAGGTCCCGTCGCTCCGCGCGGGACGATAGCCCAAGCTGCTCCAAATTAGATAATTACCAATTAGTAATTTTCATATTATAATGGAAGTCTGTGTTATTTATTTTATTATTTGTATTGACGGTAGTCGTCCCGCGCGGAGCGCGAGACCTCCGTGCATCGCGGGAACAGCATCCGCCTTGTAGTCGCAACTTCGTAGTTTTTTGCTCCGCTTGTGAGCAATATAGTCGCAACTCATGGAGGTCCCGTCGCTCCGCTCGGGACGATAGCCCAAGCTGCTTCAAATTAGGAAATTACCAATTAGTAATTTCCATATTATTATAATGGAGGTCTGTGCTATTTATTTTTTTATTTGTATTGACGGTAGTCGTCCCGCGCGGAGCGACGGGACCTCCGTGCATCGCGGACTCCATGCGGAGAAAGTGATTGGTTCAATAAGATTGCAGCACTTTGTGTACGATGTCGTCAGTCGTCCCGCGCGGAGCGCGAGACCTCCATGCATCGCGACGGAAACTATGTGCATCGCGACGGGAACTCCATGCATCGCGGCTCTATTTTAGAGATGTCTACTCTTTATAAGTACAAAACCGCTTCATTCCCTTCGTTGAACAGCAGGTCGAGAATGGAGAGGTTGGCTTGAAATCCGAACTTCTCTTGGAATACTTGATAATAGGGGCGGGGCTTCCACGACTCATCGTCGATGGGATGCTTGGGTCGTATCACGTCGCGGTAGTCGTGGTAGAGGGTCTGAGTCTCTGGATTCTTGTGCTCATGGATTCCTGCATGGCGGCGCATATCGTCAAACACCAAGGAGAGCATGGTGAGTGAGCCATACTGCTCGGGACTGAGATAGCGTTCCGTGAAGCTCACGCGCGGCTGGATATCGAGAAGTTCACACATTTTCTGCGTGATTTCTGTGTTGAAGTCAATCAAGTACTTCCATTTCTTTTCAAAGAAAGGTCGCAGGTCGTCGGCGTAATAATCAAAAAACGGACTCTCGCCGTATGCCGACATCAAGGCGTGCCAATGCAGGTGGCGCCAGTTGTTGTGGTCGGAGATTCTCACGTCCTTCACCGCCGTTTTGGTGAGTGCCATGTCACCATCCACCTCAACGGGTACAGTAAGGCTCTGCAGACCCTGCGTAGTGGCGATGATGCATCGGTTGCGATAGGTCTGACGGATGAAGTTCTCGTGGCGCTCAACCAAACAGGAATCGTAGCGGTTGAGCTTCTGATACCATTGAATAGGACCGAAATATGTAGTACTGAGAATGGCTGTGGAAATCATTTCCTAAGTGAATGGAGTTGTTAGAGAAGAATCAGAGATAGGGTATTACGACTGAGGTTATTCTATTACGTTTGTTTTCACCACGGCAGGTGCCAAAGTCGATAGACCTTGCCGCTAATGGCTTGTTGAAACACCAATTGTTTACCAGCACCCGTATCGATGAGATAGAGACCGCAGTCGTGGCAATGGCACCACTTCCAGCAATTGCGTTTCGGGAGGACGAAATGTCCGCCTTTAAGCGACAACGTGTCGCCGGGCAGAGCCACCACCTCGCCGAGAACCATGGCTGCGCTGTCGGAGCAGAATGCCACTAAATCGTGATGACGGATGTGGCTACAGTCGAGGTAGTTGACGAGCACGTAGTCGCCACTGCCGACATGACCACGCAGCGTAACGGGTGACTGATAGATGCCAAACACAAAGAGGCGGAGAAGCAACATCAGCGCGACCGATGCTGCCACGACGAAGAGAAACTTCCAAAACTGCCTCATTGCGTTCTTAGTTATTCAGACGAAACGCCGCATCTGTTCCCTGCTGGGGAAGAGATGCGACGCGAGGCCTGAGGTTGTTATTTAATCTTGTCGACCATATTGAACAGTCGTCCCCAGCGGATGCCGGAGAAGCCGTGTCGGTCGGGGTCGCTGCTCCACCAGATGAAGATGGGCTTGCCGACGATGTGGTCTTCCGGAACGAAGCCCCAATAGCGAGAGTCGGCAGAATTGTGGCGGTTGTCACCCATCATCCAGTAGTAGTCCATCTTGAAAGTGTATTTTGTAGCGGGTTTGCCGTTGATGTAAATCTTATTATTCTTCACCTTCAGGTCGTTGCCCTCATACACGCCGATGGGACGCATGTAGATGGCGATGTTGTGCATGTTGAGGTTGATGGTCATGCCCTTCTTGGGAATCACCACGGGACCGTAGTTGTCACGCGTCCAGCCATACACTTGGTTGAGCGGATAGACATTGCCCGAATAGAGGTCCTTGTCGGTGACGCGGCGCACGGCTGAAATGAGTCCGGAGCGCTTCAAGCCGTTGAGGGCTTTCGTTGTGAGCGGCAAGTAGCCGTCGTACTGCTGCAAAACCTGCTGATTGAGCACAAGTCCGTTCTCGACGTCGGTTCCGTGTAGACGTCCCAACGACTCCAAATCCTCCATCGTAATGCCCAATTCCTTGCGCATGTCGTCGTACATATCGCTCATGAGGTCCATGGCGTTGATGTTGTGCAGTTTCACAAAGTAGGTGTACTGTACGTTGTCAGGCTCCTTGTTGGGCTTTCCGTTCAGATACACAATATCATTCTTCACCTGTACGGTCTGACCGGGCAGACCCACACAACGCTTCACGTAGTTCTCGCGACGGTCGGTGGGGCGCCAGTGAATCTCTCCGTAGGTAAGCTGATGGTCCTGCACATAGGCGCGCCCCAACACATAGATATGGCTGAAGTAGTCGAGCTGCTGCTGTGGACCCAACTGCGAGGGGTCAATAGGATTGGAAGTCTGCTGATAGTAGAGCTGACGGCCATTGTTATAGACGATGTCGTAGTATTCAGTCTGATAAGGAAGTTCCGTGAGGATGGTGTCACCGGCAGGATAGTTGAACACAACGATGTCGTTGAGCTGCACATTGCCGAATCCCTTCACGCGGCGGTAGTCCCACTGGGGCCAAGTGATATAGCTTTGCACATTGATGATGGGCAACGTGTGCTGGGTGAGCGGCATGGTGAGCGGGGTCTGCGGGATGCGCGGTCCATAGCTCAGTTTGGATACGAAGAGGTAGTCGCCCGTGAGCAGGCTCTTCTCCAAGGACGACGATGGGATGACGAAGTTCTGAAAGAAGAACAAGTTGATGAAATATACAGCCACCAATGCGAAAACGATGGCATCAACCCAACTCATGATGAAGCGCGTGGCACTATTGGTAGAGTCGCGCCACCACTGCCAGCGGATTTTCTTGGTGATATAAATGTCGAAGATGAAAGGTACTACGAGCAGTCCCCACCAGCTCTTCACCCATAAGAGAAAAAGCAGATAAGGGATAAGCACAGCAATGAACTTCATCCACTGCTTTTTAGGGTCGAGCTTGGCCTTTTTTTTGTCAATCATTGTATTGTTTCTGTTTTATAGTTGTTGATAGTTGGAGATTTCAATGCCCATGCGGGCTGTGAGTTATCCGAACTTCTAAAACTTGAATAAGTCGCTTGTGGTGAGCAGTCCCTCGTGGTTGAGTGTAAATTCGGCGGCAAGAACGGCTCCGAGCGCGAAGCCCTTGCGTGAGTGTGCCGAATGGCTGATGGTGATGCAGTCAGCCTCAGAGTCGTAGCTCACGGTGTGAATGCCGGGCACCTCGTCGTGGCGTACGCTGTTGATAAGCAGTTCGTCGGACTTATGGTCGGAAGAGCCATCAACGCGACCGTCGTCCCAAGTGCAAGTGCCTTTCTTCCAGTCTGTCTTGCGGTCGAGCCGACTCACGATGTCCTCAGCCAATGTAATAGCAGTGCCAGAAGGAGCGTCAAGCTTATGCACGTGGTGAGTCTCCTCCATCGTCACATCGTATTGAGGAAACTGGTTCATGATTTTGGCAAGATATTTATTCACGGCTGCGAAAATGGCAACTCCGATGGAGAAATTGGAAGCCCAGAAAAGCGTCTGATGCTCTTCGCGCACAAGCCGCTCCACGTCCTCCTTGTGGTCTTTCATCCAGCCTGTGGAGCCGCTGACCACCTTCACATGGTGCTTGAAGGCTTTGAGATAATTGCCATAGGCGGCTGTGGGGTTGGTGAATTCAATGGCGACGTCGGCAGAAGCAAAAGCGGGAGAATCAAAATCCTCTTGGTTGTTGACGTCGATTTTACAAACGATTTCATGACCACGCTCAAGAGCAATCTGCTCTATCATGTGTCCCATCTTACCGTAGCCGATAAGTGCTATCTTCATATTCTTTACTGTTACAAATTGATGTTTGTGGCAAAGGTAATGATTTTTAGGCAGATATTGACTCTTTACAGAATTAAAATAACAAAAAACAAGAATTTGGGTTGGAAAATAAAAATCAGCCCTATGAGTTTCGTAAGTGAAGAGAGACTGAGAGCGACAATGTGAAAGACCACAGCCTATTAGGCGAAGTTGCCTTGATAGGTTGTGGTCTTTTATTTATAAGCGAGGATTGCGGGTAGCATCCTGCCTCAATCTTATCCAATTTCTATTAGGAAGGGAACTTTCAGAGACAGCCTTCCGGCAGAAGTCGCTGCAAAAGATGATTTTGGGGTAGCTCCGTGGAATATAACAGAGCGTCAATCACCATTGGCTTTAGAAGTCTAAGTTTAATAATTCTGGCGAAAGTCTGCCATAGAGAAAGAAATAGAGAAAATCCTCAGCAGTTTGTGAGCGTTTGCGGAAAACGAGGCTGATACCCGCCTTCTGGCAGAAGTCGCGGCACAGGTTCTCGCAGAGTGAGTCGCTGCAATAGATGATTTTGGGCAGCGTAGTGGATTCCGACAGCGTTTTTATCAACTCTTGCATCATTGCCTCTGGATGTTCATCGTAGGCGTGCTCACAAATGGCGAATTTAGGCTCAGTTTTTTCATCCTTTATGCCGAAAATCATGAAATGGGCGATGTTGTCGACTTCTCCCAACAAAGGAGTTTGGGAGTTGGCTAAGACGAGTTCTAAACTGTCTTTTTTGGTTTTGTTTTTTAATTGATTGATGAGGCTTTCGTCTGTGAGCTTGGGTTGCGGAAACACGACTGGCTCCTCCTCTGGTAATAGTATTGAACGATGAGTCCACCTCCCGTTCTTGGCGAGCGTGAGCAATGTGACGTGCTTATCCTTTCGTTCCATGAACTCTTCCTCAGGCAAATTCAATTCCTCAGGGGAATACAACTCTAACAGTCGCGCCATCTCAATGCCAGCGCGGAGAGCCATCTCCATGTCCTCTCCATCTTCCTTCTCGATCATCGGCGAGAGAGTCCTGTAAGGCTGGAACTTGACAAACTCCGGCCAGCCCACCTTGCGGGGAATCGAGTAGTGATATTTCTTTGCAAACTCCCGGATGGGTTCCTTCTTGCCAAAGTTCATATTGTTGGCTTGGGAGAAGTTGCAGTTGCAAACATCCGCCAGCAGCCAAGAATTGTAAACATCAACGTCGCTAAGACCGTCATGATGTAAACGCCAAAAGGTGCTGAAGCCTCTGGCGCCTTTGTAGAGTCCGAGTCCATAGTATTGACCTATATTGCCCATGACGGAGCAATAGCCAATTTCGCCTGAAGGCAGAGTAACTGCAAAGATGTTGTCGTCGTAGAGTTGGTCCCACAACTCCACTTTTCTGAATTCAAATGCCGCCTTCAGAAGTTCAGGCGATGGTTGATAGTCGTTGCTCATATTGGGTTAGTATAAAGTGATGATTCGTGAATCGTCTGACAAGAGTTTATTTCTTCTTCGGTTGCAGAAGCTCGTGGTATTTAGCGGGATTGTTGATGAGGCGCACTGCCTCCTTGAAGAATTTATCGTGGAGAAGTCCGTTTTCCTCAACTCCCTTCTGATAGTAGTAGCAGGACACGATTTCGGCAGCCAAAAGGTTTTTGATTTCATCTTTATGGTAGTCGAGGTCGTGGGCAACGTTGTGGGCGAGTTTCTTCTCCAGTGCGGCAAAATCCTCTTTTGCTTCCTCATAGTAGCCTTCAAATTGTGCCAGTTTCTTCAGCTCCTTCAAATAGCGCTCTGTGTACATATCGTATTTGAAGCCATTGCTGAGTACTAACTTCTTGAATTCTTCGTAATCGGCATCAGAGATTTCAAATTCTCCTGCAGGAGCAATGGTGGGGTGCTTTGCCACATACTGCATTTCGTAATCTGCCACCGTGTTGGTAGAGTCGATGAGGCTGAAAAGCGCAGCCGCAATATTCGACATCGAGTCGGGCGTGACCTCCACGTCGGGCTTGATGCCCTTGCTGTCGAGCACCTCTCTGCCGTTGGCAGTATGGAACACCTTCGCCAGTGAGTCGGGAACTTCCTCCTGCCATTTGCCGCCCCGTCCATGGGTGTAGCGGATGGCTTGGATGCAACGACCGCTGGGAATGTAATATTTACCCGTGGTGAGCTTCAGCATGGCATTGTATTGCAGGGGCACCGTGCTCTGTACGATACCTTTGCCATAGGTGCGCTGACCCATGATGACCGCGCGGTCGTAGTCCTGCAACGCGCCACTGGTAATTTCGCTCGATGATGCGGTGTTGCCGTTGACCAGCACCACCAAGGGTATTACGGTGTCGACAGGCTCAGTGGTCGTCTTGAACTCTTCTGTCATGCGTTTCAACTGTCCGCGGTTGGTCACCACCACCTTTCCGCGAGGGATGAAGATGTTGACCAACTTCACAGCCTCTTCCTCCAGTCCGCCGCCATTGTCGCGCAGGTCAAGCACAATGCCTTTGATGCCCTGCTTGCGCATGTCGATGACGTGGTTGCGGATGTCGCGTGCGCAGTTCTCAGTAAACTGGTTGAGCGAAATGTAGCCAATGCTGTCCTTCACGCCCGCATAGTCGATAGCCGGCATCTGGATGGCGCGACGGGTGATTTTGAACTTCATCGTCTTGCCAGTGGTGGGACGCTTGATTTTGAGAATGAATGAAGTGCCCGCCTCACCGCGAAGGTGGGAACTGACGTAGTCATCGGTCTTTCCAATCATGCTCTCATCGTCAATGGCGAGGATGATGTCGCCCCGCTTGAGTCCCACTTCGGCAGCCGGCATTCCCTCGTAGGGTTCCCAGATGACGGTGCGGTCGAGCTTGTAGTTGTGGTGGATGATGGCTCCGATGCCCGCATACTTGCCCGCGAACATCTGTTGGAAGTCTTTCTTGTCCTGTTCCGGGTAGAACTCCGTGTACGGGTCCAAGGTGGACAGCATGGCGTTGATGCCCATGGGGATAATCGTGTCCGCGTCGAGCGTGTCCACGTACATCGCGTCGAGGTAGCGGTACACCTCGTTGAACAGTCCAATGTTTTTTGCTATCTTGAAGTTGTGCTGTTTCTCAGTCTGCGCTGATAAAGGCAAGACGAGCAAGAGCAGTAAGGGGATGATGAGTTTCTTCATTGTAGTTGGATATTATCATTTACATCTGCAAAAGTAATACATAATTGTGTGAAAAAGCCATGTTCAGTCGGGAAATTTAAAATAATCGAAGAAAAAATGAAAAAAACTCGTTAAAAGTTTGGCGGTTTGAAAAAACCGCCGTATCTTTGCACTCGCAATTCCGAATACGATTGCAATCAGCTTCAGTAGCTCAGTTGGTTAGAGCACCTGACTGTTAATCAGGGGGTCGTTGGTTCAAGCCCATCCTGGAGCGCCATCACAAAGTGCTAAAAATCAAGAGGTTAGAGTTCATTAAGAAACTTTAACCTCTTCTTTTTTTATCTCTGCGTGCACGGATTTTGCAAGGCCACCCATTTTGACTACCTCCAAGAACATTGCACACTTTCACAAAAAGTCATGAACATTCATAAGCAACAAGAATAAAACATGTAACACGTAAATCACTTCAATAAAGAGACATAAAGCATAGGTCCCGTTATTCCATAAATATTGATATGGAAATAGCTAAAAATTGTCCAGGAGCAAAGGTGTATATAACCGCCAACCTTAAAGTAACAAGGGGCGAAAGTGCTTTGGTGGTTACAGCGACAAAATTGAAGACAAAGGCTTTGACACGGCTGATGGATTTCAGATCGTGCGTGCTGACATGCTACTGAAAGTTGTTTCTGATGAGAGTTGTGAGGATGAGTAAGACAACGGTCTCAGTCTCGATGAAGTATTTGCTTTTTTCACGTAAATTTGGGGCGACTTGTTGATGGCGAATCAAGTCATTGAGATTCGGACGATGGTTACGGGATAGGACGATAAATTCAAAACCTGAAGTTTGTGGAAATATCGATAAACTTCATTTCCATGAACCTTTCGTCTGGAAGGACACCCATACCATGTAGGAGAATTATCGGACATCTATTGTAATTCCATATATTGTTTGGGCGTATTGCCTGTCATGTTCTTGAAGAATCGCGTAAACATCTGTTGAGTGGAAAAGTTTAGCATATCACAGATCTGATTGACCGTATATTTTT
>JBMNUV010000062.1:0-8625 GCA_050946455.1 Prevotella sp. | reverse complement strand
TCCACGAGATGATTCATTACGTGATTTACTACACTCGACTCAAGGACACCTCAGCACATGGGGTTGTCTTCAGGGGCATGATGGAACGGCTGAACCGCGACGGCTGGGAAATCCGCGTGTCGCATCGTCATGTGCCCTTGGTCAGGAAGAAGGCCCTCACCTCGCAGGATATGGTGAACCTCGTAATGGCTGTGACGCTGAACGACGGTTCGCACATCGTGGCCTCCGTGAACCCTCACTATTCACGAAGCATCCAGCGGTCGCTGAGCATGTCGCCCGAGGTGAGGACAGTGGAGTGGTTTGTCTCCACCGACCCATACTTCATCGACAAGCCCAAGGTGAGGACTCCCCGTGGCTTCAAGGTCTCTGAAGCCAAATTCCAAGAATTGAAGAAAAACATGAAGGCACTCTAAGAAGAAAGAAGAAAAAAGGAGGGGAAACAAGCAGAACAAGAGATGGATCCTCCCTAACCCTCCCTTCGGAGGGAGGGCCAGGGAGGGTCTTCAGTTCCCTCCCTTCGGAGGGAGGGTTAGGGAGAGTCTTCAGGGAGGGTCTTGTCTTTTCTATACGTTTTCCTGCTCGCGACACTGGTTCTTGGGCCAGTTGACGAGGAAGAGCTTGGAGGTGGCACGCGTGAAGGCTGTGTAGAGCCAATGGATGTAGCTGGGAGTGAGCATGTCGTCGGTCATATATCCTTGGTCGAGGTAGACATGCTGCCACTGTCCGCCCTGTGCCTTGTGACATGTGACGGCGTATGCATACTTCACCTGCACGGCATTGAAATATTGGTCTTGGCGCAACTCTTTCAGCCTGTTGGCCTTCAACGGCACATCCTGATAGTCCTCCATCACCTTGGCATAGAGCTTCTCGTTCTGTTCGCGCGTGAGGGCTGGTGCATCGGTGGAGAGAGAGTCCATGATGACCGTGACCTGCATCTCATAATCGTCATAGTCGGGAAACACCATCCACACATCGGCGAAGGTGAAGCCATAGAGCTGCCTCACGTTGCGCACTCGCTGCACACGGGCCACATCGCCATTGGCCAGGAAGGTCAGCGGCAACTGTTCGTCGGGATTGTCGCTCTTCTCACGTTCCACCCAGAAATAATTGTTGCGCACCACCATCAGCATGTCGCCGCCGCAGAGTGCTTCCTCTCGGTCGAGCACGGTGTTGCGAATGCCTTGGTTGTAGATGTTCGCCCGCTTGTTCGAACGCGTGATGACGATGGTCTCGTCCATTCCCACCTCGCTGTAGCTCGTGGCGAGCGACTCCACGAACTCATCTCCAGGCAGGTTCACGATGTCGGCGAAGCCTTGGAAAGTGATGATTGGCAGATGAGTGGTCTCGTCACGGGTGATGAGCGAGCGCAGGGCCGTGGCGTTGTAAAGGATGCCACTCTCCTCCTTCTGGCGCACCACCTCGAGCAGGTCGGACTCGTGGACAGCCAGTCCGAAACTGCGAAGGACATCGGCAGAGAGTGCCGGCGACTCCTCCTCGCCCACAGGGGGCAACTGTGCATTGTCGCCGATGAGCATCATTCTACAGTTGTCGCCTTCATAAACATACTCCACGAGGTCGGCGAGCAGGCTTCCCGAGCCGAAAGTTTCATCGCCCGACGAGTTGGCGCTAATCATCGAGGCTTCGTCGATGATGAACAGCGTATTGTGGTTGAGATTGTTGTTGAGTTGGAACTGTCCGTCAATGCCCTGATAGGCTTTCTCGCGATAGATACGCCTGTGAATGGTGTAGGCCGGCAGGCCACAACTCTGCGCGAACACCTTCGCCGCCCGTCCTGTCGGCGCCATGAGCACCAACTTCTGGCCCAGTCGCCGCAATGTGCGCACCATCGCTCCTGCCAGCGATGTCTTGCCTGTTCCTGCTGACCCACGCATAATCATGACCGTCCTGTCCTGTCGGTCGGCGAGGAAACGTCCAAAGTCTTGCATGGCGAGATATTGGTCGTCGGTGGGCGTGAAGGCCAGTTCCTTACTGATGAGTCCTACAAATTCCGCAATCTTCATAGTACTGCAAAAATACGACTTTCCTTCGAGATGGCCATCGTTTTGTCCCAAGATTCACATCCCAATGGCATGTTTTCTTAGTCGTCCAAGGTTCTCTGGCCTTTATGTGGCTATGCCCTGCGTGCTTTTCATTGTTGGGATGGGTGCTCTTCATGATGGCGTGCTTCGAAAGTTTCCTTCGATTGCAAGGACGGAAGGCTCAGATGCTGAAGATGCTTGAGTAGGCAGTCTTTGAGGGGACGTTCGAAGCGGTTAGGGCCAAGTCAATGGACAAAAGCGAAATTTTGAACCCTGTATTTTGCGTTTTGAATTGAATGTTGTACCTTTGCCTTCATATTGATAAAGAAGATGAAACTCGTCAAGAATACGAATATGCTGCTTGCCTGCTGCGTGCTGGTGCTGGTGGTGCTCTGCTGGCTGAGCGTGCAAGCACCATTGAAGTTCGACCGTGAGCAGGAGAAGCGGGAGTTGGCGGTGAAAAGCCGACTGCTGAAGATAAGGGTCGCAGAGGAACACTATTGCGCCAAGCACGGCGTGTATGCCGACGACTTGAAGGTGCTGGTGAAGGATGGCCTCCTTGCCGACTCGCTGCGATTCATTCCCTTCTCAGACGGCAAGTCCTTCGACCTGTCCACCACCACGACGATAGGCAAGAGTGGCAAGCAGATTCCCCTCATGGAGTGTGGCGCCACCTACGAGCAATATCTGAAAGGTCTCGACGAGAATTCGGTCGCGAACCTCATCGAGGAAGCCAACAATGCCGGTCGATACCCAGGACTGAAAATCGGCGACATTACTGAGCCCAACGGCAATGCCGGCAACTGGGAATGACCCCCTAAAGCTATCAAACAATGACGAACATGAACAAACCACCCCGCATTACCATTCGCGTAAGCAAAGGTTCGCTGACCTTTGCCGTCGCCGACAGCAGTCAAGAGGAACAAATCAGGCTGGAGCCATACGTGGCCCGCAGTGGAGTCTCGATGGCCGCCAACCTCCGTGAAGCCTTCAAGACCTCCGAACTGTTGAACAGGAACACGCAGAGGGCCCAGCTGCTCATCGACACGCCCGTGCTGCTCGTGCCCATCGAGGAATACAGGGAGCAGGACATTGAGACGCTCTACACCCACAGCTTCCCCGACACCGAGGGCTCGACGGTGATGAGCAATGTGCTGCCCGACCTGAACGCCGTGGCCCTCTTCGCCGTGAACAAGGACTTGAAGCTGGTTGTCGACGACCACTTCAGCGACGTGAGGTGCACAACGCTCATGAGGCCGGTGTGGAACTATCTGCACCATCGCAGCTTCGCCACGGAGCGAAGGAAGCTCTTCGGGCATTTCCACGACGGAAAGATAGACATCTTCAGCTTCGAGCGCAACAGGTTCATCTATAGCAATCAGTTCTCGGCTCGGCACGTCAAGGACTGCATCTATTTCTTGCTCTTCGTGTGGAAGCAATTAGTGCTGAGCCAGCAGAAGGACGAACTCTACCTGTCGGGCGACATCCCCGAGAGCGAGGAACTGGTGAAGCAGTTGCGCACATACATCGCCAAGGTGAGCATCATCAATCCGTCGGCTGACTTCAACCGTGCACCCATGACCACGATGAAGGGCATCACCTTCGACCTCATAGCACTCTACCTTGCGTGAGACTCATGGCCTTAGAAATCGTCTTGAGTCAGGCTGGGGAGGCAGTTGAGTGGGGAGAATTTTAGAGTTTGGAATTTGAAGAAATGAGAATCATTACTGGGAAATACAAGGGAAGGCATTTCGACATCCCAAAAACGTTCAAGGCCCGTCCGACCACCGACATGGCGAAGGAGAACATCTTCAACGTGATGAACGGATATGTGGATTTCGATGGTGCCACGGCATTGGACCTGTTTGCCGGCACGGGCAGCATCTCGCTGGAACTGCTCTCGCGTGGCTGTTCCACCGTGGTGAGCGTGGAAGCCGACCGCGACCATGCGCACTTCATCCAGCAGTGCATGCAGAAACTCGACATCCACGAGAACGTGCTTATCCGTGGCGATGTGTTCAGGTTCCTGAAGAGTTGCCGGCAGCAGTTCGACATCATCTTCGCCGACCCTCCCTACGCCTTGGAGGAACTGCCGCAGATTCCAGGCCTCATCTTCGAGCAAGACTTGCTGAAGCCCGACGGGCTCTTCGTCTTCGAGCATGGTAAGCACAATGATTTCTCGGCTGAGCCCCACTTCATAGAGCATCGCAAATACGGAAGCGTGAACTTCTCGCTTTTTGGACATAAAGACACAATGTGAGAAAGCGGGCTTCTTGATGCAAAGCCATGCCGCATGAAGGCCTTTTCCAACTACTTGTTTAACTTGAGGGAGTTAAAGGAGTTATTCCTCTTCCAACTACTTGCTTAACTTGATGGAGTTAAAGGAGTTATAAGGAGTTATCGCTCCTGTCATCGCTCGGAGTTAGTAGACAATACATTAAGCATTTCCGTCTTGATGGTCATGTCTTTAACTCCCTCTAACACCCCTAACACCTCTAACTTCTTTAAATTCTACATGCGAAAGTTAAGTAAATTTTAAGTTAAAAATTTGCTTAAACGTTGGAAAAACATTAATTTTGTAATGTCCTATACACGAAGCTTCTCTTGCAGAAGCTCAGGGTAGGATGACATATATGATAAAGCGTTTACTACGCTTTGTTCTTGACGCATAGGAACTTCGCAAACTCCAATCACAGTCAAGAATGAGGCAACGGTAGATGTTCATGGTTATGTATTGTTACTTGTCATCACTCATTGTGTTTTGGCAAGTCTTGCATATCGGCGTGGGCTTCTGCGTTGCTCGTTCTATTGTGATGGGCAATGCGAAGGCCTCTATGCGTGGGACGGGTGACAGTACAGCGACCCACGCTTTTTCATTTAATGTCTGAATTATCCGAATTTGTGCCTTAGCGCAAAAAACAACATGTCAAATGAGCGGATAAACTATCACTATAGTTAGCCCAAGCCTTTAAACGAGGCTGTTGCTTTGCAGAAAAATTGTTCTGACGGAGAGGCTTCCACTCATATATGAATTTTTAGAATTCAAATAAAAGCAAATGATGAAATATAGTGCTTTAATATTTTGTTTTCTTTTGGTTGTCTTGAATGCTTTTAGTGGAGAAAAGCGTTCTGCTTCAATAAGCGCGCAATTCCTCGTATCAGATACTGTTCCGAAGAATTTGTCTGACACTTCCAAAACTTTTGCTTTGCCTGATGTTGTCGTTAAAGGTTCCAATGTCATCCAAAAGTCAGACCGCTTAATATTGATTCCGTCTTCTAATATGCAGAAAGCATCATCATCAGCATGGGATTTGTTGAACAAGATAAAACTTCCAGGAGTAATCGTTGACCGCCAGAATAAGAGTGCAACTACTGTCGATGGTGGCAGAATACTTTTTAAAATCAACAACGTTGATGCCACGATAGATGACTACTTGACGATTGCCCCAAACGATGTAAAAAAGGTAGAATACATAGATAAACCCGGGGCACGATATAGTGACATGAATATCAGTGCGATTATCAATGTGTTGACCAAAAGGCACACTTCCGGCGGGCAATTTGGGGTGTATGAAGATGCGGCAGTGACAACAATGTCGTTGTATAACAGTGCATACGTGAAATTCAACAATGCCAATAGCTTGTTTAGCCTAAGCTACAATAGTAAGTATCGGGATTATGATGATTCTTATACAGATACCTATCTGAAAAACGAAGATATAGACATTTTCAGAAAAGGCATAAGCTCACCATACGGTTACTTCCTTCACAATATAAACGCCATGTATAATTATCAAAAAGATAATTTCTTGTTCAATGCCAGACTGATTTATAGTATAAATCACAACACAAAACAAAACAGTTCGCAGGAGATATACTATAACGAAGACTTGGTCGGCAACTCCTTTACATCGCCAAAGGACAAGAGCCATTCACCTACCATAGATTTGTTTTCTGAATATAAGATTTCGAAAAAGCAATCGTTGCTTTTCAACATGGTCGGAAAGATATTATGGACAGATTATAACTATGCCTATACAGAAACGATGAACGAAAGTGATTCTCGTTATGAGTATGGCGTGGACGGAAAGCGCAAATCTCTTATAACAGAAGTAATGTATAGTAATGTCGGGTCAAACCTTGCATGGAATACAGGTGTCAGATACAAGTTTTCTGATACTCATAACAAATATAGTCATGATATTACAGATGATTTTGATTCAAAAGACCACAATCTATACGCATATACTCAGTTGTCCGGAAATATAAATAAAATATACTATATGGGAGGCATTGGAGTAAACTGGGTTAAATATAAAGAGGGTGATAACTCTTATGAGAGAGTCTTGTTTCGTCCTTTAGCAAGAATAAAGTACATGCCTCTAAACAATATGGGTATATCTTATGATTTTTCGATGCGGCCGGTAATCCCAAGCTTGTCAACGTTAAGTGGAATCACAAAAAGCCTGAATGAATATGAATTCGAAACAGGTAATTCCGCTTTACGACCTTATAACAATCTCAAACATAAGTTCTCTTGGTCCTGGAATCCTAATCGGTGGTATTTTTCCCTCAACTACACTATAGAAACTGCAAAGGACCTTTTTGCGCCAGGGATTTTTAGTCAGGACGATAAGATAGGTTATCAACGTGTAGATTTTGATTCGAAGCTTGTACAGAAAATAGACTTTTATACAAGCTTTGACATTATAAGGGACATGTTGTACATTGATGCGTATTTTTCCTACAACTACTATAGATATAAAATGGAAGATGAGAGATTCTCTTTGACAGACTATACATACGGTGGTAAAATTGTATTCTACTTGGGAAACTTTTCGGCGAATGTAGCTTTTAATCATACCCCCAAGGAGTTATCAGGAATGAAAAGTTTCTATGGCGAGTCCACAGGCAGTATTGATTGTTCTTATAGATACAAAGGGCTGACATTCTCGTTGGGATTGTGGAATCCATTCAAAAATTATGTTCAAAGTTCTGGCTATGTATAAGTACAACATGTCCCTTATAATGTCAAAGCTTGTATAAAAGTCTATTTTCTGTACAAGCTTCGAATCAAAATCTACACGTTGATAACCTATTTTATCGTCCTGACTGAAAATCCCTGGCGCAAAAAGGTCCTTTGCAGTTTCTATATTATAGTTCAGGGAAAAATACCAACGACTGGGGTTCCAGGACCAAGAGAACTTATGTTTGAGATTGTTATAGGGACATAAAGCGGAATTACCTGTTTCGAATTCATATTCATTCAAGCTTTTTGTGATTCCACTTAACGTTGACAAACTCGGTATTACCGGCCGCATCGAAAAATCATAAGATATGCCCATATTGTTTAAAGGCATGTACTTTATTCTTGCTAAAGGACGAAACAAGACTCTGTCATAAGAATTGTCACCCTCTTTATATTTAACCCAATTTACTCCAATGCCTCCCATATAGTATATTTTATTTATATTTCCGGACAACTGAGTATATGCGTATAGATTGTGGTCTTTTGAATCAAAATCATCTGTAATATCATGACTATATTTGTTATGGGTATCAGAAAACTTGTATCTGACACCTGTATTCCATGCAAGGTTCGACCCGACATTACTATACATTACTTCTGTTATAAGAGATTTGCGCTTTCCATCCACACCATACTCATAACGAGAATCACTTTCGTTCATCGTTTCTGTATAGGCATAGTTATAATCTGTCCATAATATTTTCCCGACCATATTGAAAAGCAACGATTGCTTTTTCGAAATCTTATATTCAGAAAACAAATCTATGGTAGGTGAATGGCTCTTGTCTTTTGGCGACGTAAAGGAGTTGCCGACCAAGTCTTCGTTATAGTATATCTCCTGCGAACTGTTTTGTTTTGTGTTGTGATTTATACTATAAATCAGTCTGGCATTGAACAAGAAATTATCTTTTTGATAATTATACATGGCATTTATATTGTGAAGAAAGTATCCGTATGGTGAGCTTATGCCTTTTCTGAAAATGTCTATATCTTCGTTTTTCAGATAGGTATCTGTATAAGAATCATCATAATTCCGATACTTACTATTGTAGCTTAGGCTAAACAAGCTATTGGCATTGTTGAATTTCACGTATGCACTATTATACAACGACATTGTTGTCAGTGCCGCATCTTCATACACCCCAAATTGCCCGCCGGAAGTGTGCCTTTTGGTCTGCACATTGATAATCGCACTAATATTCATGTCACTATATCGTGCCCCGGGTTTATCTATGTATTCTACCCTTTTTACATCGTTTGGGGCAATCGTCAAGTATTCATCTATCGTGGCATCAACGTTATTGATTTTAAAAAGTATTCTGCCACCATCAACAGTAGTTGCACTCTTATTCTGGCGGTCAACGATTACTCCTGGAAGTTTTATCTTGTTCAACAAATCCCATGCTGACGATGATGCTTTCTGCATATTAGCAATAGTTCGGTAATATATTGTTAATATGCTTAACAAGTTGTTTCCATCTTTAAGCAGCTTTATCTTTGATGTCAAGCGTGGTAAGCGCAACCACCTCATTATGAAGCTTTTTAATTATTTCGCTG
>JBMNUV010000061.1:0-9652 GCA_050946455.1 Prevotella sp. | reverse complement strand
TTCGATGTCTACACGCTCGACGGCGTACAGGTGCTGAAGGATGCCAAGAGCCTCAGAGGTCTGAAGGAAGGTGTCTACATCATCAACGGTGTAAAGACCATCCTTAGGAAATAACCATTACAATATGCACACAAAAGGAAGATTTCCTTTGTTAGCATAGCAGAACTTATCATGAAAGTCGCAGCCCGATTTTTGACTGCGGCTTTCATTTTTTGTTTAATGACGGACGCAAACTTGATAATATGGAAACACATCCTATAAGTCACGCACAACTGCACCTTATTATAATAAAAAATGCCGCATAGTTCAGACTGAAGTATAATAAATTATTACTGTCCGGTAAACATTTTGAGGAAAAAGGGTGCATCCGAAATAGAGAGTCATTTTTGTCCTGACCCTTCATAGAAAGGGATGGCTTCCAAAAGTTTTCCCATGACGGGTGCTTCCTCTGAGTTTTTTTAGTTGAAAAAACATCTCAGCAATCTCAGCAAAGCATCTAACATGTTGAAAGAAAAACGCTTACGTACATGAATAGATGGTAAAACATCCCAGCAATATCTCAGCAACATCTCAGCAGACTGAGACGGAACATCTTTCCTATGGAATGGGCAAAGAGGTGACAAATAGAGCTTTAGGACGAATTAAGAGCCTATTGACCCAACCTGCCATGTGATGCGGAAGAGGCATCGTGAGATGTGCTTATCGGACAAGTAAAAAGCCCCAACCCGTCTGTAGATGAGGATGGGGCACATGAGAGGTTCAGTTTACAGGACAGTAATAATAAATAAAGTTCATCCGCCAACGGCTTGCATAATTGCAGGATTATTTATAACTTTGGCGTAATGAAACGAAAAACAGCCGGAAACTCGGCAATGACCTTTATCCTGCTGTTCGGCATCGTGAGTATGCTCTCCGACATGACCCACGAAAGTGCCAGCAGTATTCGCGGCGCCTTCCTTGCTTTAGTGGGCGCCTCGGCAGCCACTATCGGCTTTGCCTCCGGACTGGGCGAGATGGTGGGGTATGGAATGCGTTATGTCTTTGGACGCATCACCGACCGCACGAGACTCTACTGGCCCATGGTCATCATTGGCTACGTCATCGACATTTTAGCTGTCCCCGCATTGGCGTTGGTGGGTCCCCACGGCTGGATTGCAGCCTGTGCCCTTCTCGTAATTCAACGTTTCGGCAAGGCAATCAAGAAGCCCGCCAAGGACACCATTCTCTCCTTCGCCGCTACTCAGGAAGGAGTGGGCAAGAGTTTCGCCATTCAGGAAGCCCTCGACCAGATTGGTGCCTTTGCCGGTCCAGTTCTGCTCTATCTCATCATGCTTTTCAAGACCAGCGGCAGCACGTTTGAAATCTATTCATTCTGCTTCGCCTGTCTTGCCATACCCGGCGCCGCCACACTCATTCTGTTGTGGGTCACGCGCCGCCGTTTCCCCCATCCCGAACAGTTCGAGCCGGAACCCAAGCGCTATGTGCCCTTCAAGATGCAGGGACGTTTCGTGCGCTATATTGCCGGCATCAGCCTCTTTGCCTTCGGTTTCATCGACTATGCCCTTGTGGTGATGCACGTGGCGCGCACCGGACTCTTCACTGCCCAGCAGTTACCCCTGCTCTATGCGGGAGCCATGCTGACCGATGCCATATCGGCGCTCGTCTTTGGCTGGCTTTTCGACCGTCACGGCACGCGTGCCCTCATCCTCTCCACGATTCTCTCCGTGCCTTTCGCCGCACTGATATTCTTAGGTCATGGACCCGTCGCCATTCTCTTAGGCATCGCCCTTTGGGGAATAGGCATGGGCGCACAGGAATCCATACTGAAAGCCGCCGTTGCCACCATGGTGCCCAAGCAAAGCCGCGCCACTGGCTACGGGGTGTTTGAATGCAGTTTCGGCGTATTCTGGTTCCTAGGCAGTTGGGCTTTAGGTGCCCTCTATGATGTCAGCCTTCCCCTGATGGTCATCGTGTCGAGCTTTGCCCAGCTTGCAGCCATCCCCCTATTCCTATCTTACAAGAAGGCGAATACTACTCAGTGAGACGCCCAACAACCCGACAAATAAGAATACATTCTACATAACAACCTACTGTAAAAAAGAAACCCGTAATAATGAAGAAACTCATCATTCTCCTGACATGTGCCAGCATGTGCTCTTTGGTTCATGCCCAAGACTATCAAGTAATTGTCAACACCGACAAAGAGCCTATCCACAGTGGCAAATACCAGCCCACTACGGAAAGCCTGTCCGACTATGAATGTCCCGAATGGTTCGAAGATGCCAAACTCGGTCTTTGGGCTCATTGGGGAGTGCAGTGCGCTCCCGAGGACGGCGATTGGTATGCCCGCATCATGTATGAGGAAGGCAGTCAGCCCTACCGCTATCAATTAGCTACGATGGGACATCCCTCGCAATTCGGATTCAAGGACTGGATTCCACGCTGGAAGGCAGAGAATTGGAATCCCGACAGTCTCGTGGCACTCTACAAGCGTTGTGGCGCCCGCTATTTCGTTGCCATGGCGAACCATCATGACAACTTCGACAACTACGATTCAAAATACCAGCCTTGGAATTCCGTGAACATGGGTCCCAAGACGGACATCATCGGGCGTTGGGCAGCCGCCGCTAAGCGATGTGGACTGCCTTTCGGTGTGAGCATTCACCTTGCCCACGCATGGACATTCTATGAAAACACCCTCCGTTCCGACACCACTGGACCTCTGAAGGGAGTGACTTACGACGGACGGCTCACCAAGGCTGACGGCAAGGGCACATGGTGGGAAGGTTACGACGTTCAGGACCTCTACGAGCAACGTCACCAACCCAGTAAGGACAACTCAAAATGGAATTGGGAAACCGGCTATGTCACCACTCCCGACCAAGCCTATTGCGACCGTGTCTATAACCGCACCGTAGACCTTATTAATAAATATGACCCACAACTGGTTTATTTCGACGACACTTATCTGCCCCTATGGCCCGTGAGCGACTGCGGACTGAAGATTCTGGCGCACCTATATAATAAAAGTATAGCGGAGCACAACGGCAAGAACGAAGCCGTGGCTACGGGAAAGGTGTTGACGGAAGAACAGAAAAAGACAGAGGTATGGGACGTGGAGCGCGGTGTGCCCGACGATATCCAGCCCCGCCACTGGCAGACCTGCACATGCATCGGCTCTTGGCACTATGACAAGTGGCGCTATTACGACAACACCTACAAAACTCCCAACCAAGTGATTGACATGCTCATCGACATCGTGAGCAAAAACGGCAACCTGCTGCTCAACATTCCCGTTCGCAGCGACGGCAACATTGACCCGACGGAACGACGGATTGTGGAAGAGATTGGCTGCTGGATGCAGATGAACGGCGAGAGCATCTACGCCACCCGTCCGTGGAAAGTCTTTGGAGAGGGACCCTCTGCAGAAATGAAAAATGCCATCAAGCAACAGGGATTCAACGAAGGCAATATCGCCATGAGCGCCAAGGACATCCGCTTCACGTGCAAGGGAAACGTACTCTACGTGAGTCTGTTGGGCGTACCCGAAACGGATATCACAGTGAAGTCGCTCGCCAAGGGAGGACTTCTGAAGGGCAAAATCCGTAAGATAGAACTATTGGGAAGCGAGGAGCGCATCAAGTGGCGTCAGTCTTCCGACGGTCTCCATATCGTCCGTCCCGCAACGGTTCCCTGCAATGAGGCAATCGTATTCAAGGTCATAGGGAGCAAATAGAATTGTTCCCGCACACACACGCTTGGGGCCATCCGCAACGAACACGGATGTTACTTTGTTGGCGGATGTAACAAAATGAGTGCGTATTTGTTACATGACCTTCATTTTAGCAATTTACAACGACGCTTTTCATATATTTTTGCTAACTTTGCATCGTACAAAAACAAATAAAACCTAAGAAACAGGATATGAATCATCGTTATCTCTTGGGCCTTGACGTGGGCAGCAGCTCGGTCAAAGCATCTTTGGTAGACACCGACAACGGTCAGGCAGCAGCCTCAGCCTTTTACCCCAAACACGAAGCGAATATCAGCGCTCCCCAAAAGGGTTGGGCTGAACAGGAACCCGAATCGTGGTGGAACTACGCATGTCAGTCAGTAGCGCAAGTGATGCACGACGTGGAAGCCAAACCCGAGGACGTTGCGGCAGTCGGCATCTCCTATCAGATGCACGGACTCGTGTGCGTGGATAAGGCAAACCGCCCCCTGCGCCCCTCTATTATATGGTGTGACTCGCGTGCCGTGGGCGAAGGAAACCGCGCTTTTCAAGGACTTGGCAGTGACTGGTGCATGAGTCATCTGCTCAACTCGCCCGGTAACTTCACAGCAGCCAAACTGGCTTGGGTAAAGGATAATGAGCCGGAAATCTTCGAGCGCATCAACAAAGTGATGCTTCCCGGCGACTATATTGCCATGCGACTCACAGGAGAAATCAACACGACAGTGAGCGGACTCTCTGAGGGTACGCTTTGGGACTTCAAGGAGCAACGGGTAGCCAAAGAACTCCTACAATATTATCATATACCCGAAGAAATTCTGTCTCCTATCGTCCCCACTTTTGGTGACCAAGGAAGAATCACGGAAGCAGCAGCTAAAGAGATGGGACTCAAGGAAGGGACACCCGTGAGCTATCGCGCCGGTGACCAGCCCAACAATGCGCTGTCGCTCAATGTACTCAATCCCGGAGAGATTGCATCTACCGCAGGAACTTCGGGCGTTGTTTACGGCGTGATGGACCATCCTTCATGCGACGCCAAGAGCCGCGTCAACGTTTTCGCTCATGTCAACTACACGCGTGAGCAGGAGCGTTTGGGCGTTCTGCTCTGCATCAACGGCACGGGAATCCTCAACGCTTGGATGCACCGCAACGTAGTTCCCGCCGACATGGACTATGCCGAGATGAACAACGTGGCAGCACAAGCCCCCATCGGCAGTGATGGCGTGGTGGTGATTCCCTTCGGCAATGGCGCTGAGCGTATATTGGAAAACAAGGAGACAGGCTGCTCCATCCACGGTCTCAACTTCAACAAGCACAACCGCAGTCATCTATTTCGTGCCGCACAGGAAGGCATCGTGTTCTCGTTCTGCTACGGCATGGAAATCATGAGTCAGATGGGCATGAGCATCCGTCGCATCCACGCCGGACGTGCCAACATGTTCCTCTCCCCGCTCTTCCGCAATACTCTTGCAGGCGTAAGCGGAGCTACCATCAGCCTCTACGACACCGACGGAAGCGTAGGCGCAGCCAAGGGTGCCGGCATCGGCAGTGGTATCTATAAGGACAGCAACGAGGCTTTCTCTACGCTTCGACTGTTAGAGACCATTGAACCCGACCAACAACATGAAGCTGAATACCGCGCAGCCTACGAGAGATGGAAAGAGGCAATGCAATGCATAATTAATAATGCATAATGCACAATGCATAATGCATAATTTGCATTCGCCGTCATGGAACGCTCCTGCACATGGTTCTATTCAACTAGTTATTCGTTAGGATTAAATTGATATAAGAGACCAACGGTTCGGAGCGATGAGAGAGGCGGTATTATTTAACGGAAATAAGATAACATCAATCAAACTATAAACATTATGAGTAAAGAGTATTTTCCTCAAATTGGTAAAATTCCCTTCGAGGGACCAGAGAGTAAGAACTTGTTAGCTTTCCACTACTATCAGCCTGAAAAGGTGGTAGCTGGAAAGAAGATGAAGGATTGGCTGAAGTTTGCCATGGCATGGTGGCACACACTGGGACAGGCAAGCGGTGACCAGTTTGGCGGTCAGACCCGCAGCTATGAGTGGGACAAGGCAAGCGATGCACTGCAGCGCGCCAAGGACAAGGCTGATGCTGGATTCGAAATCATGGATAAGTTAGGCATCAACTACTTCTGTTTCCACGACGTGGACCTCATCGAAGAGGGTGCCACCATTGAGGAATATGAAGAGCGCATGAATGCCATCACCGACTATCTGTTGGAGAAGATGAAGCAATATCCAGAGATTCACAACCTCTGGGGTACCGCTAATGTGTTCGGTCACAAGCGCTATATGAACGGTGCTTCCACCAACCCCGACTTCGACGTTGTGGCTCGTGCCTGCGTTCAGATTAAGAATGCCATGGACGCTACTATCAAACTCGGCGGCACCAACTACGTGTTCTGGGGTGGACGTGAGGGCTATATGAGCTTGCTCAACACCGACCAGAAGCGTGAGAAGGAGCACATGGCAACGATGCTCGCCGCAGCCCGCGACTACGCACGCGCTAAAGGTTTCAAGGGAACGTTCCTCATCGAGCCGAAGCCCATGGAGCCTACCAAACATCAGTATGACGTTGACGTAGAAACCGTGATTGGCTTCCTCCGCGCTCACGGACTGGACAAGGACTTCAAGGTGAACATTGAGGTGAACCACGCTACATTGGCTCACCATACATTCGAGCACGAGTTGGCAGTGGCTGTTGACAACGGCTTGTTAGGTTCTATTGATGCCAACCGCGGTGACGAGCAGAACGGTTGGGATACCGACCAGTTCCCCATCGACAACTTCCAGTTGACTCAGGCTATGATGGAAATCATCCGCAATGGCGGTCTTGGCAACGGCGGCAGCAACTTCGATGCGAAACTGCGTCGTAACTCTACCGACCCGGAGGACATCTTCATCGCTCACATCAGTGGTATGGATGCTATGGCTCGTGCTTTGGAGAACGCAGCAGCCATCTTAGCTGAGAGTCCGCTGCCCAAGATGAAGAAAGAGCGCTATGCCAGCTTCGACAGCGGCATTGGCAAGGACTTCGAGGACGGCAAGCTCTCTTTGGAGCAGATTGTTGACTACGCTAAGAAGAACGGAGAGCCCAAGCAGACCAGCGGTAAGCAGGAAGCATACGAGACAATCGTTGCACTCTATTGCAAGTAATCATTAGAAGTTTTTTCCATAATAGTTAGGGGCAGTAGCCACAATGGCTACTACCCCTTTTTTGTGTTATCAGAATATACATAGCCCTTTGCTTTATGGGCGGAAAAAAGAGCGCGCTTACCGATGCCAAGATACAAATAGTGAGCCTTTCTTATATTCCAAATTTCAATTCAAGATATTATTCAAAATTCAGTTTGGGCAAGCATTTTGTTTACAGTAAATATTTCCTCTACAAAATTGCATCTTTACCTTCATTCAGCCAAATTTTACATTGATTCTTCGTATAGAAGAAACATGATGGTTGAAAATTTGCAGACGGTCAATGTGACCGATGTCTTAATCCTTGTTGTAATGGATAGTGCTCTAAGAGAGCTAATTTTAAGATGCTAATATTTAAGGGGTATTCAGAGGATTTTTTGCCGATTCTTTGACAAATGCCTTCAAAAAACGCCCTTTTCTAAGCGACTGCAAAATTACAAAAAAACTTTCATACACGGAATCCTTTTTGTGTTTTTAACTATATCGATTTTCCAATGGTCTAAACACATATTATATGACTGAAGTTTTGCATGTATGGAGGAGTCTGTGGAGATAGAATGAGATAGGAGCAATTTGAGTTAGGAGATAGGAGTTGAACTCAGTTAGGAGTTGCTGCGCCCCCATTACACCTAATACAACCGAACCTACTCAACTTTTTCCAACAGTTAGGTGCAGAGCTAATTATGCAGTAATTGAGGATTCTGCTACCCTTTAGCACTGCTAGCAGTGCTGATGGGTATCAGAGTCCTTCAATAGTAATGTCTTAACTCCTTTGACTCCAACTAACTCCTTTGACTCCTCCATACATGCATAAGTTTTCTTTCCTTTTCGTTCCTTTACCACTTCAGCTCATCCTTCAGAATATTACCGTCGGAAGCATCTTCGGCTGTGAAGGTGTTGCCGCGATATTGCACGCAGAGCATCAGCAGAGGCTCTTTACCAGTGTTTTTCAGTGCACGCTTTCCATCGGGAGCGACGCGAACAACACTACCCTCCTTAATGGGGAACACCTTTCCGTCAACTTGATATTCACCCTGCCCTTTCAGAATGAAGTAGAGTTCCTCATGATTCTTGTGGCTGTGGAGGAAACCTGTGTCCTGTCCGGGCTGGAAAATCTGGAACGAGAATTCACCACCTGTGGCGCCTAAAGCCTGACCACCGAAAACCTTTCCCGGAACTTTAATAGCACCCATGTCGAGTACGTACTGGTCAATCTCACTCAGTTTACCAAAATCTACGGCTGCGAAATTCGCGCCTTTTGCAATCGTCTTGATATTTTTCATCTTTCTTTGTTTTTTGGTTTTTAACTACTGCAAAGATAGTCTATTTTTTCTTTCCCTCCAAGAACGCACCGACAGGTGGGTTAGTTACCAAAAGGTAGGATTTGCGATACATAGGAGCAAAGGGTAAAATGACTTTAACAGACATTAACCTCCTTTCTTTTCCTATAGATGATTGACAGTCGGAAAGGTTGCAAAAGCCACGAAAATTTAGTATCTTTGCAAAACGACAAAGCCTTATCACGATGGAAACTATCAACGCATACGAATTTAGAGGCATTGACCACTGTCCCATCCGCAACGTTATCAGCGTGTTCTCCGACAAATGGTCGCTCTTGATTCTTACATCCTTTGGCAACAGTGGGAAGGACATAGAGCACTACAGCGACTTGCAACGGGCATTGCCGGAATGCTCGCAGAAGATGCTGTCGCAAACGCTCAAGAAGCTCTGTGGTGCTCACTTGCTCCATCGCAATGTATTGCCCGAAGTACCTCCGCGCGTAGAGTATTCCCTCACACCACTCGGACAGTCGCTCATTCCTCATATTAATGCGCTCGTGGGATGGGCTGTCGACCACTATTCGGAGGTTATAGGGAAATAAAGCCCCACTTCAACGCCTCCTCCAAGCCATTGTCATCTACACAAATAAAAACTTCAGAGACTATATGCACGGCATATCGAACATAGCGTTCTTTACTTATCGCCTCGGCATCATCCGTTGTTCATCCTCATAAATCTATTGAGCTTCAACATACCGATTCCTTAGTATGCTCCCAGCAACAGAAATCAATATTTCTTCAACCTAAGTTTGATGAAATAGCGGGTCATGATTGACCCAAAATCCACCTTAGTTATCGCTATATTTTTCTACTGCCGATTGCTGACAAGTGCCAACCGAACGGGCGCCACTTGGCAGCAAAACGGGTGCCAAGTGCCACCTGATTGGGTGCCACCTGTCAGCACACGCCGATAAACAGTTATCGAGCTATCTATAAATTGAATCTGCAGAAAAAACAATAATTGCAAAAAATATGCAAGAAATATTTGGTAGATAGATGGAAACTTTATATATTTGCAAAAAATAATAATGTTAACTGAAAGTTAAAATATGTATCTTATTATAGAGCATATTTGATTCATTTACTACTAACGCCATCTCTTATATAATATACTCTCAGAAGGCATCATCAGCAACAACAGTTTTTATACTTTATCATATCAATAACATACAACATATTCTGAACAAACCAACTCTTAAAATTCAATCACGAAACTAAAAACTTGAGTCCACTTTAAAAAGTCCGCTATCGAGCTGGTATGGAAAAATAAAGCCATATTATTATATGTGAGATTTTTTTCGTATCTTTACATCTGCAAAAAGGTAATAGCACAATGTTTAAAAAGACAG
>JBMNUV010000060.1:0-9746 GCA_050946455.1 Prevotella sp. | reverse complement strand
CATATTCGAAGACTTCGCATTCTACATGATGGAGCAAGCCAGAAAGAAGAGGATAGTTGACATATTCAAGCTTGGCGGCAACGTCTACGCTTTTGATTCAACAACCATACCTCTTTGTCTGTCAGTTTTTTGGTGGGCAAGGTTCCGCAAGCGGAAGGGAGGCGTGAAGGTTCATTTCCTGTATGACTTGGAAACGTCAGTTCCCGCAACTACCACATCACGACCGCATCAGTGTATGATTCGCAGGCAATGAAGGAAATTCCCTATGAGCCGGGCTCCTACTATGTGTTCGACCGTGGCTATAATGCATTCAAGGAACTTTACAACATCCACTTGGTGAAGTCTTTCTTTGTCGTCCGTGCAAAAAAGAATCTGCAGTACAAATGCATCAAATGGAGACGCAGGCTACCCAAGAATGTCCTTACAGACGCAGAGATACAATTTACCAAAGAGGACTCGCAGAAAAAGTATCCGGAGAAACTTAGGCTCGTCCGCTTCCATGATGAGGAGCAGGACAGAGACTTTGCGTTTCTTTCGAATGCCTTTCATCTCACCTCACTTGAAGTTGCCAATCTCTACAAGAACAGGTGGCAGATTGAGCTTTTCCATAAATGGCTGAAGCAACATCTGAAGATTAAGGAATTCTGGGGCGTTACAGAGAATGCCGTAAGAATCCAAATCAGCGCTGCTATTATCGCCTACTGTCTTGTGGCAATAGTCCAACACGATATGCATTTGGAGCGCACAACCTATGAGGTCCTGCAAATCCTGAGCATCTCTTTGACGGACAAAACGCCACTCAAAGAGCTGTTTGATAAGACTAATTTCAATGATGTCAAAGAACGATTAGATCCCCTCATTTCTGGGTTGTTTGATTAATATTTATACATCCCGAATTTTAACGGGACACTTATGATATATTCACTTCAAAATCTGTCTACTCGCGTTTGTGCGACAATTGTCGACAAACTGGTTAACAATTGCCGACAAACTCGTTGACAATTGTCGACATGCGTGTCGACAATTGTCGCTCAATCCAAAGCAGCCGCAAAGAAGCGGTTAAATAACCGCAAAGAAGCATCTAAATAACCGCAAAGAATCATCCAAATAACCGCAAAGAATCATCCAAATAACCGCAAAGAAACATCAAAATAACCAAATAGAAGCAACCAAACAACCATATAGAAAGAAAAAATCAACCTAAGTAACAGCAATAAATAGCCATTATCGAAGCAACAAAACAACCTATTCCGAAACAACATTACAACAAACGTAGAAACCTACATAGAAACCGGCAAAAACTTCAAAAAACGCCCATTTCATCGATAATAAAAATCGTTCATCTGCTTGCAAAAATGTTTCATGAACGATTTTTCACATTCTGCGAACGATTTGTAAAAGCGATGAAAAAAGTATTTAGATAATTTTGCAAGCAGAAATACTAAAACGCAAAACCTAACTAATAAAAAATATGAAAAGAACTTCTTTCTACTCACAAACCCTGTTAGCGATGTCGCTGCTGTTTAGTGCCAGTCTGCTCACCGCTCAAGCTCAGGACGACAATTCTTCTAATAAGAAAGAGGAGGGCAACCGTAACGTGATGCTCAACGCCTCAAGTGCCAACGGTCCGCGCGAAATCCAAATCGGACTTCCTTCAGCCGATGTCAACGTGCTGGAAAACGGACTGCCCGTGACATACGCCACGAATCCCCACAGTGTCAACTCCACTTGGCGATCCGACGCAAGCCTCTCCCACGTGGGACTGCTCAAGATTGCCGAGACTGCCATCACGACCGGCAACATCGGCTATGCTGTCAACTCGTTCACGAATCTTGGACAGGACGGCTTCCACGGCACTCTCAACTATAAGGCAAACCACTTTGGACTAAGCGAGTTCTCACTCAACGTCAACGGCGGGCTGAAGAACGGCTGGTACTATAGTGGAAGCATGTATCAGGACTTCGACCCGGGAACGTTCAAACTGAAGTCAACTCCCTTCCAAGACCGCACGCAAATCTATAAAGGTGCCATCACCAAGAAGTATGCCGGCGACCGCGGTTCGTTCACGGCAATGTATAAATACGCCAACAGCCACCCCGTCTATACCTACGCCACACAGTCGGCTCCTTTTATATATGTAGGTGATGGAAGCGTAGAGGAATACGGCGATTTCAAGTTGGGTACCACCAGCTATCTGCCCGTGGACAACAACATGAGCTACGTCGACATGAAGACCGGCAAGCTCTGCAGCACCAACCTCTACGACGCCATCGAGAACCGTTCAAGCGAAATCTCACTGATGAACACCTACAACTGGGACAACGGTCTGTCGTGGAAAATCATCGGTCGCTACGACCACGCACACGGCGCACTGGTCTATCAGACCCCGATGTCGCTCATCGCTACTAAGGACAACAGCGCCTACAATTATGTATATCAAGATGCCAACGGACAACTTCAAAAATACAACGGTGAGTATGTGCAGACCCGTATGTCTTGCCTCAACGCCGGTGACATCGACGAAATTCTGCTCACCTCTGAGTTGAGCAAGCAGTGGTCAACCTCAACGCTCCGCTTCGGTGTAAACGAGTGGTGGTACAACATCGACTATGCATCCAAAACCACCATGTATGACCAGACCGTACCCAGCGACGGCAGCTATCCCATCCGCGTCTATGATGCCAATAAGCGTGATTATTACTTCTACGACTACAACAAGAACGCATCAGAATACTACGTGGGGCACGAGAACAAACTCGCCTTCTACTTCACCCACGACTGGGACATCACTCCCAAACTCAATGTCTATTACGGCGCACGTGCAGAGTTCCAGACCTTGAGTGGCCGCAACGCAGCCGTGAAGAATGCCGACGGCAACTATGTAGGCCGCTTCGCCAACTACTATATCGGAGCTACCGCTGCTGACGGTACCGTCATCAACCCCACCCGCATCGACTACCACTGGTTCAACTACGACCTCACAGCAGCCGCAACTTATAAGCTGACGAACAATTTCGGCTTCACCGGCGACTTCACCTATCTTGTACAGCACCCCAAATTTGAGGCTTTCGCTCCGGCAACCCTCCCCAACACAGACCGCATTTCAGTGCCTTTAGGCCGCATTGGTATCTACTACAACAATCCTTGGATTAGCCTCACCTCGTTGTTCTCTTACATCTCAAAGACCAACAACAACTCGACGCTCAACCTGCAGCACGCCACTACAAGCGGCACGGAAATCATGGCAGCTCCGCTGACTTACGACATCAAGACATGGGGTTGGACAACCGACGTGATGGCTCACCCATTGAAGGGTCTCGACATCCACTTCCTCTTCACTTATCAGAAGCCTACTTACAAGAAGTATGAGACCAGCGTGACCTTCTCCGACGGCTATGTGGGCACCATCAACGCAACGGGCAACATCGTGGCTGAGATTCCTCAGGTGCTCATCGAGTTCGACCCGAGCTACATGATTACAAAGGACATCAAGATATGGACCAGCTTCCGCTACTTCGGCAAGACCTACGCCAACATCAACGAAGCCTACTACTTCAACGGTCACTGGGAGACCTTCGGCGGCGTGAACTGGCAAGTGAACAAGAAACTCTCTTTGGCTTGCTCCGTGGTCAACTTCCTCAACCAGACCGGTGCCAAAGGCTCTATCGCCGGTGCCGAGCTTATCACCAAGGATGAAGCCAAGGACATCAAGAACACCCTCATGACCGGTTCCTACCTGAGACCGTTCACAGTGGAGTTCTCCGCATCTCTAAAATTCTAAATTTTTCATAGCACGGAAAGGTCGAGCCTATGAGTTCTCTGGACTCGTAACAGCTCTGACCTTTCCAAACTTTTCAAACGAAAAAACCTATAAACAATGAAATCATTCAAAATCATCTTCGCAGCCCTTCTCCTTGCACCAGTAGCTGCTCAGGCTCAGACGATGGATATACAGCGTCACGGCGACACTACCATCGTCAACATCACCAACCCGACCAAGTATCTTCTCCTGCCCGTGGAGGAGGACCAACCCGAGAGCCAAGTAATGCTCTATACCAACAACGCCGCCGACACATGGATGGACGTGCGGCTTGCACAGAACAAGATTGACTACTATGTGCCCTTCAAGTTGGGTAACGGCTTCAACGCCACGGTCAAGATTCTCAACCTCAAGCCCAACGCACTTGCCCTGCAGAGCGGACAGATGCAGTTGAGTAATACTTGGGACGTGACCAACACCGACTTCTACCGTCCCACCTATCACTTCACCCCTGCCTACGGTTGGATGAACGACCCCAACGGTATGATTTACAAGGACGGTGAGTATCATCTCTACTTCCAGTACAACCCCTACGGCTCCAAGTGGGGCAACATGCACTGGGGACATGCCATCAGCAAGGACCTTTTCCACTGGAAGCAGTTGGACCCCGCCATCGCACGTGACACCCTCGGACATATCTTCTCTGGCTCATCCGTGATTGACCGCAACAACACTGCCGGCTACGGCAAGAACGCCATCGTTGCCTTCTATACCTCTGCAAGCGACAAGAACGGACAGATTCAGTGCATGGCTTGGAGTGTGGACAACGGACGCACCTTTACGAAATACACGGGCAACCCCGTGCTGACTCCCTTTGACGGACTGAAGGACTTCCGCGACCCGAAAGTTTTCTGGTACGCACCCATGAACAAATGGTACATGATTGTTTCTGCCGACAAGGAAATGCGTTTCTACAGTTCCAACAACCTGCGCGACTGGGACTACGTGTCAGCTTTCGGCAAAGGCTATGGTCAGCAGCCCAACCAGTTTGAGTGCCCCGACTTCTTCGAACTGCCCGTTGACGGCAACGAGAACAACAAAAAGTGGGTGATGATTGTCAACATCAACCCCGGCTGCCTCTTTGGAGGAAGCGCCACGGAATATTTCGTGGGTGACTTCGACGGAAAGACGTTCAAGTGCGACACCGACCCGAAGGTAGTGAAATGGCTCGACTTCGGCAAGGACCACTACGCTTGTGTAACAATGGGCAACACACCCGGACGCGTCATCGCACTGCCTTGGATGAGCAACTGGCAGTATGCCAACGTCACTCCTATCAAGCAGTATCGCGGTGCCAATGCCCTGCCTCGTGAGTTGAAACTCTACACGAAGGACGGTCAGATTTATCTCTCAGCCAAAGTAGTGGAGGAAGCAAACGACCTGCGCAAGGAAACCCTCAACATTGGAAACGTCAACGCTACGAAGAAAGGAATCGTGAAGCAGTTGCCCGACAACTACGGCTACGCATACGAAGTAGACTTCGACGTGACTCCAAGCAAGAGAGGAGAAACAGGAATCACACTCTACAACGACAAGGGCGAGGAAGTGAAGATTTACTTCGACATGAAGAAGAACCGCGTGGTGATGGACCGCACGAAGAGTGGACTCACTGACTTTGGCAAACTGGCACAACCCCACGAAATTGAGGCAAACTATGACGTTCACCAGTTTAAGGACAAGAACAAGAAGTTCCGCATGGTCAACTCGGTGAACTATCAGAACGACTTCGCTCTTGGCACATGGGCTCCACTGAACCTCTGTGAAGGCAAGACCTACAAGGTGCGTCTGATGATAGACAAGTGTTCTGTTGAAATGTTCATCGACGGCGGTCGCATCCCGATGACGAACCTCGTCTTCCCCACCGCTCCCTACAACAAGCTGAACTTCCATTCAACTGACGGCAAAGGAACGTTCAAAGGAGTGGAAGCACATCGGCTAAGCCTTTAATAATGCATAATGCACAATGCATAATGCATAATTGCTTCGCATTTATAGCAAATCTAACATTCCAATAATATCCGACCGTAGTTCCCGCGAGAGTGCGGGAACATATACGGCGGAGAAGGAATAAAATATAACGGAGTTGAAAAATAAAAGGTTGAAGATGGAATGATAAAAAACAGGAGCGAGGAGTTATCAAAAATAGGAGCGTGAGAAATTAACCTACAATATATACATAATGCTTAATGCACAATGCATAATGCATAATTGGCTGAGCCCTCGTGTTGGCGCAGCAACTCCTATCTCCTTGCTCCTAATTTCTAACTGGAACAAAACCCTGACTGGAATAAACTCCTATCTTCTAACTCCTAACTCAATATAACTCCTAACTCATTAAAGTCTCATAACTAGAACTGGTATGGAAAATAAGAAATCGTATATCTTCCCTGTCCTGTTTTGCTTCTTTGCAATGGGATTTGTCGACCTCGTTGGAATCGCATCCAACTATGTGAAGGCTGACTTAGGTTTGAGCGACTCGGTAGCCAACATCTTCCCGTCGTTAGTATTCTTCTGGTTCCTCATCTTCTCCGTTCCAACGGGTATCCTGATGAACCATATCGGTCGCAAGAACACAGTGCTACTATCACTCTTAGTGACCATTGTGTCTCTCGTGATGCCTCTCTTCGGCGACAGTTTCATCGTGATGCTGCTCTCTTTCTCACTCCTGGGAATTGGCAACGCACTGATGCAGACTTCGCTCAACCCACTTATCTCTACCATCGTCAAGGGCAGCAACCTCGCCTCTACCCTCACCTTCGGTCAGTTCATCAAGGCTATTGCCTCGTTCTTGGCTCCTTATCTTGCCATGTGGGGCTCCTCGGCAGTCATTCCTTCGTTCGGACTGGGCTGGCGCGTGCTCTTCGCCATCTACTTCGTGGTGGGCATCCTCGCCGCCTTATTGCTCTATCTCGACCCCATCGAGGAGGAGCCAGCCGACAAGGCTTCCGGCTTCGTTGACTGCTTCAAGCTCTTGGGAAAGCCCATGGTACTGCTGTCCTTCATCGGCATCATGTGCCATGTGGGTATTGACGTGGGCACCAACACTACTGCTCCGAAGATTCTCATGGAGCGTTTGGGTGGCACTCTCGACGCAGCCGCGTATGCTACGAGCATCTACTTCCTCTTCCGTACATTAGGCTGCCTCACTGGTTCCTACTTCCTGCGCGTCATGAGTAACCGACTGTTCTTCCTCATCAGCGTGTGCATGATGGCAGTCGGAATGGTCATCATGGCTTTCTCATCGAACGAAATCGTGCTTTGCGTGGGATTCGGTCTCGTGGGATTCGGCAACAGCAACATCTTCTCTTTGGTGTTTGCCCAAGCCCTGCTCTCTGAACCCGACAAGAAGAACGAAGTTTCGGGACTGATGATTATGGGACTGTTCGGCGGTACTGTGTTCCCGCTCATCATGGGATTCTGCAGCGACTGGCTCGGTCAGATTGGCGCTGTGCTCGTGATGGCAATCGGAGTGATTTACCTCTTCACCTACATGCCGAAAGTGAAAGCGTAACGAGCAGACCCACTCCTATCCTTGAGAGGAAAGTGGACGCGAAAAGCAATGAAGAAGATTGTTTTCCGTTCATCCTTAAGAGTGGGTCCCTCCTACGTATTGACAAGTAATAAAGAAAAGTTTAACCCCTAAAATAAAATCCTGCCCTGACCCTTCAGCATGATTTGCTCTCCTCCCAACAGAGGATGAAGGGTTTAGGGAAGGTTCTCGAATATGAAAGAAAACAAGAAAAACGCTCCCTACGTAGTAGGTTTGGGAGAGGCTCTTTGGGACGTGCTTCCCGAGGGCAAGAAATTGGGTGGTGCGCCCGCCAACTTCGCTTTTCACGCTGCTCAATTCGGGCGTCGTGCCATCGCTGTGAGCGCAGTGGGCGAGGACAATTTAGCCAAAGAGACGTTGGAGGAATTCAAGAAGAAGCACCTCAACGTGTTGATGCCACAGGTTCCCTATGCAACTGGAACCGTACAGGTGACGGTTGACGAGCAGGGAATCCCCACTTACGACATCAAGGAAAACGTGGCGTGGGACAACATTCCGTTCACGCCTGAGATTGAGGCAGTGGCAAAGAACTGTGAGGCAGTCTGCTGGGGCTCGTTGGCACAGCGCAATGTGGTCTCTCGTCAGACCATCCAGAAGTTTCTCGACACCATGCCCACCGACGGCAAGCGCTTGCGCATCTTCGACATCAACCTTCGCCAGAACTTCTATACGCCTGAGGTGATTCAGGATTCGCTGGAGCGCTGCAACGTTTTGAAAATCAACGATGAGGAACTTGTCACCATCAGCCGTCTTTTCGGTTATCCCGGTCTCGACATCCGCAACAAGTGCTGGCTTCTGTTAGGGAAATACAATCTTGATATGCTCGTACTGACGTGCGGTGTCAACGGCAGCTACGTCTTCACTCCTGGTCACGTCTCCTTCCAACCCACACCCAAGGTGGATGTTGCCGACACGGTGGGCGCAGGTGACAGCTTCACCGGCTCGTTCTGTGCCGCCATCCTTCGTGGATGCAACGTGAAGGAAGCCCACGAGCTTGCCGTTCGCGTCAGTGCCTACGTCTGCACGCAGAAAGGCGCCATGCCTCATCTGCCCGAAGAACTGACTAAATAAACAACAATAACATAATAGCACCCGCGCCTTTCTGCCCCATCATTGGGACAAAAAGGCGCGGGTGCCATTAGGAGTTAGGAGAAGAAGATAGGAGTTAGGAGTTGCTGCGCCGAACACGTGGGCGAAGCTAATTATGCATTGTGCATTATGAATTATGAATTAGCAACTCCTATCTCAACTAACCCAAAAAGCTCCTTTGGCTCCTCCACATATTCGAAAGTTGAATCACTCAAACATCAGTTTGAATAGAGTGTCGATGTAATCATTATCCTCATCAAACAGCACATGATTCTCTATAAAAGTCAACTTACTTTCCGTCCCCATCCATTCAGAAACTTTCAGATACGGTGTGTTGGAAATGATAAAGCTGTCAACAATGATGTGGTCTTTATTTACCAAGGGCTGAATATCATTCCTAAGCAATTTGAAGAGCTGGATTTTCGCATCATTGATACCGCTTAGATTGCGAATGCCTTTCGGGTCAATAAAACTCACGTGCTGCTGCTCTCCATCGTTCACCCAAAGGATGAAGTCGGGATAAAACTTGTTTGCCTCAAAGAATCCAATTCCTTTTCGGCTCTCGTTTCTCAGCATATACACTTCCTTGTCTTTCAGTGTGTCCTCCTTATGAGCATCGCAATATTGCATCATGCTTTTGACGAAGTTGCTCTCTCCCTCGTTGAGTGCCACAGGAGAAATCTTTATCAGCGGTTCTCCAGCGTCATCATCCCTTAGCACTTCCTTGTGGTTAGCGTCTTTTTCGCGCAGGCACATCAAAGGATAGTACAAATGCTGGTCGGTTCTAAGTGCCTTGATAAAATCGCTATAGATGAGGAATTCTGCCGGCATACTGCCTGAAGTAATTTGCTTGGACAGTTCTTTCAACAGCTCAATCCACTCCGTCTTTTCAGGACTCACCTCAACCGTGTAGTGGTCAAAGAAGTTGGCATCATCGGCAGTAAGATATGCAGTCTCAAGATGCTGCGAGCACCATTTGCTCTTGCTTCGTCTATATGCTTTTTCGAACAACATCTTCAGTAGAGTCACGACAATTTCCTGCCATCTGCTCACGTCTTGAGAGAAATCATGTAACTCCAAGTCGGTACTGTCTATATATAATGTGTACCAACTGTCTTTCTCCATGAGTTTTCTCAGCTTCTCCGGAGCTATTTCCAGATTTATTGCTGTCCGGTAAAACTTAAAAACGCATAATTATCTATCCCGAAGCCCAGTAAAAATGGACTTCGGGCTTTGTTTTTCTAAAAGTAAGCCCCCTCTAATCAAAAAAGGTCCTTTCAGGTGGCT
>JBMNUV010000059.1:0-9754 GCA_050946455.1 Prevotella sp. | reverse complement strand
CTAAGATTAGATACTGCAAAGTTAATGAATTTATTCATTTTAACAAAATGCGGGTGTCCAATTTGGCGGCAGTATTATAATATAATAATAACGGATAAACAGCCCATGTCTAAAAGATTGAAAACAATATTATTGCTACTCTCAATCAACGTATTATCTGTAGCCCAAATAAAATTTACGCTACAGGTTGATACTTTGTTGAACGAGATTAACCCCAATATTTATGGCTTCTTGCTCGAGCACATTTACCACTCCGTGAGCAATGGTATTTGGGGCGAGGACGTTTGGAACCGCAGTTTTGAGGAGGTCAATGGCTTAGGCAACTGGAGTGTCAGTTCCGAGGGAGAGGCCATCCTGAAAGGTGCCTGCCAGCCATTGAGCTATATTCACATAGGCAGAGGCAAGAACTATGAGGTTGAATTCGATGCTATGCAAACCACAACTACAGGGCAACTGATGATGGGCGTTCGTGACCAGCACCGTGACGACATGCTCATCAACAGGGTGTTTTGGTATCCCGGATGCCGCTTGGATGTCTTCAAAGGCTGGGTATGGTATCGACCGAAAGTTGACAGTCTCTCATTTAGCCTGCCCGATAACACGGTTCGGCCCCATCGGTGGATTCACCTTAAGATGAGATGCCAAGGTAACAAATTGACTTGCTGGGTAGATGGCAGGAAGTGCTTTGAGAAGGACGTAGATGGTATTCCCCAAGACGGGGACATCACCGTGGGAGGCTGCTATTGTGATGCAGTTTTTAAGAATTTCACCATACGAGACTTGAAAGGACATGAAATGCAACCTAATCTCCATCTTTTTAGGCATTGGCAGATGAAAGGATGGGGTGTCATGCAGGTTGACCACAACCATCCATTGAATGACCATACGGCCGTAAAACTTGACATCAAAGGAAAACAGATGGGGATTGAGCAGTCGGCTTACATGAAATCATTCCTACGCGACACCTTGTCAGGTTCTGTATGGTTGAGAGGGCCCTGCAAACAGGTGAAGGTGGTCTTGAGAAACAATAACAGAATTCTCGCTTCACAAACTATCAGACTGCGAGGAAAACACTGGAAGGAGTATCCATTAACTTTGTCTTCCGACTTTGACACTGACACACTTGTCTTGGGAATATATGGGAATGGCAAGGGGCAACTATGTATTGACCAGTTTAGCCTGATGTCCAATTCCTCCATTAGGAACGATGGCTTTCGCGAGGACCTTACAAATGCGGTCACACGTCTGCATCCCACTTTGCTGCGTTGGCCGGGAGGCAGCTTCTCAGAGCAATACAATTTCGAACATGGACTTGGTCGGCAAAAAGACCGAATCGGCATTCGCAGATGGGATGACTATGACCCTTTAAGTGTAGGCACCGATGAGTTGATGACCTTTTGCAAAAAGACAGGGGCAGAACCTGTCATTGTTGTACCCATAGGCTATCACAACTATAAGGGGTATTCACCTGGAAAGGAAGACTGGCTTCAACGGGCGATGGACTGGATGGACTATTGCAATGGAGACGAGAATACCATTTGGGGCAAACGAAGAATGGCAAATGGGCATCAAGAACCTTATAGGGTTAAGTATTGGGAAATAGACAATGAAGTATGGAAGATGAATCCACAACAATATGTTTCATTGACAAGGAAGTTTGCTACAGCAATGAAACATCGTTATCCTTATGTAAAGATTATAGCATGTGGATGCGGACGACTTGGAAAAGAAGGCACTGGCTTGGATTCCATGCTCATATTTCAGGATGGCGATGTTGTTGACTATATCAGTCCTCATTACTATCAAGTTTACAGCAGGTTTGACAGGAAAGGCGTGGATGAGTATGGGGAATACTTGGATAAGCTTTCACGATGGATATCCCAATCTTCAAATCCCAATATGAAAATATACTTATCAGAATGGAATTTAGAAGGTATAGACATGAGGACAGGTCTGTTTGCCGGTGGCCTACTCAACCGTTTGGAATCAACGCCTGCTGTTCAGATGGCCGCTGGAGCACTCCTCTTGAGGCATACATCGGCACCTGGATGGAACAATGCATTTATAAATTTCGACAGAAGGGGTTGGTTCGGCGCCCCCAATTATGTTGTCTTTGAATTGTGGCGGCAGCATTATTTACCCTATCGGGTTCAGTTGTTTGACGATACAACAGAGCTGAACACAGTAGCGACAGCTTCATTGGATCGCGACACGGTTTGCATTAAAATTGTGAACACAGAAGGTAAAACCTATCGTGCAAGTATAGACAATTGCGGCAGATGGCCTCATGCTATTCTGGAAACTGTCAGTGGTACGAGTCTGGATGATAAGAATTCGATGGAACAGCCTGAGAAAATTAAGGCGCATCGTCGTAAAGTGCAAAGAATAAAGGACACCTGTATCATTGAGATTCCTCCATTTTCAGCTAATGTCTTGACTCTGAAAAGATGACATTGATGATGGATTTGTACACATAGATAATTTTTATTTGAGGATATATAAGATATGAAAAGAATTTTGTTATCATTTATGCTGGCTTTCTTGTTGGTTGAGGCCCATGCACAAGACTATCAGTGGTGCGTCGGGTTGATTAACTCCTCCCCGGAGTGCTCTTCCCCCAATCAGAAGGCCTATCTTTGGATACCGGAACGATGCGTGCATCTTGATGCGGTGATTTTCAGCCAGAAGAACATGAGCGAGGAACTGTTGCTCCGGAACAAGAATTTCCGCCAACAGCTCGCAGAGCTGAATTTCGGCATTGTATGGGTGGCTCCCGCCTTTGACCACTCATGGTTGCAAGAGAAGGGCAGCGGACGAATATTCGAGAGTATGATGCACGACTTGGCATCAGTTAGCGGATATAGTGAACTTGATTCCATTCCAGTGATTCCCCTTGGTCACTCGGCGATGGCTACTTTCCCGTGGAACTTCGCCGCGTTCAATCCCAATCGCACATTGGCCATTATATCCTACAAGGGCGACGCGCCGCGAACGAACCTCTGTGGCTATGGAGGTGACAATGTGGAATGGGGCAGAACAAGAAACATTGATGGCATCCCGTCTCTGATGATTGAGGGCGAGTGGGAATGGATGGAAGGTCGGGTAAATCCCGCCTTGGCATTCAGGATGAAATACCCACGGAGTTGCGTCTCGTTTCTCTGCGATGTGGGGCATGGCCATTTCGATGTCTCCGACGAAGTGGTGAGCTATCTCTGCCTGTTTCTCAGAAAGACGGCTGCTTACTGTCTCGACCATGGCCGGATAGTGAGAATGAATCCAGAAAAGGGGTGGTTGGCAGCAAGATGGAACGCCACTGAGAAGCATCGGCCCAAGCCTGCAAGCTACAGAGACTACCGGGGCGACCCACACGACGCTTTCTGGTATTTCGACAAAGAGATGGCTATGGCTACAGAGCAATACTATGCCCAAAGCCTTGGTAAGCAAACGCAATTTGTAGGCTATAGGCTGAACAGCAAGCTGACGGGCTACAACAGGAAGTTGCACGCTGGCACAATTATCCATCCTATGTTTCAGACAGACGGCGTAACCTTCAGTCTTTCTGCCTTGTATACCGATTCCACAAGAACCAAGCCCACGCTAAGCCACGGCAAGTACCCTATTAAAATAAGAGTCATCAGCGGACCTGTAGAACAAATCAACGACACAACCTTCAAGTTCGCTAGATACCGAGCTGTATCAAACCGAAAAGATGTTGAGGAGTTGTGGTTCCAAGCCATTGGTCCTGCCGACAAGAAATACAAGGCCGCGGCTCAGCAACTGGAAGCCGTCGTGCCAAGGACAAACACGGAAGGCCTCCGACAAAGTATCTCGTTTGCCTCGATTCAGGACGTTGACAGTAGCGTGCGATCAATCCCCCTGTCGGCAGTTTCAGATAGTGGCTTACCTGTAGGGTACTACGTAGATTATGGGCCCGCTTATGTAGAAGGCAATAAACTTATAATCAACAAGATTCCACCACGGTCTAAGTTTCCTGTCAAAATCAGGGTGGTGGCTTATCAGTATGGCGTGAAGGGAAAATACCAAAGTGCTCCCGATGTCACCAGAGAGTTCCAGATTATTGAAACTCAAGTGAAAAAGAAAGAGCCACATTCGGCACCGAACAAGAAACCTTAAAATGAATAACTTAGGTTTCACTAAATTACTTAAAGTATTGTCTTTAACTTCAAGCAAACAAAGTGAACAACAACTTCTCTAAATTCTCTAACTCTTGGAAGTTCAACAAGAACTTGTAAAACTTCGATAAACAGCTTATGAAATCCATTTTTATTCTACTTTGCTGCATATGGTCATTACAGACTCCTACCGCAGCAAGAGCCGACAACGGCAACAGTACAGAGATTCAAGCAGGCAATGTTAGTAGGGTGACAATTCCCTTAAACAGTGGCTGGCACTTTATACGCAGGTCAGCGTCAATTGATGAATCGCCAAGCAGTTGGCAAACAGTCACTCTTCCTCACTGTTGGAATATTGTGGACGGCCAGTTGAGTGGGAAAAACAGGTTGGATGAAAACGGAACTGGTCAACTGAAGGACAATGCTCAGAAAGTCAAGGTCGGCTATACCATGGAACAAGGATATTACAGGGGACCTGCATGGTATGCTCAAAATCTATTCATTCCTAAAAATTGGAAGGGCAAGAGGGTGTTCGTACGTTTCGGAGCGGCCGGTCAGGTGGCAAGGGTATATGTCAACGGCAAGATGCTGGGGGAGCATCGAGGTGCATTCACGGCATTCTGCTACGAACTGACGCCGTGGCTAAGATATGGCAAAGGCAATGACTTGCGTGTAGAGGTAGATAATACCTATCGCACAGATTTGCCTCCACTTTCAGGAGATTTCAACATCAATGGAGGATTGTATCGAACGGCCCATCTCATCATCACGAATTCGACATGTATATCACCTCTTGATTTCGCATCCTCAGGGGTTTACATAGATAGTAAGATAGAAGAAAACGACATGGCTGAAATTGCCGTCCGCACAATTCTGGATAATGGCAAACATGCTCCGATGAGCAATGAACCTGTTCTCAAGAATAAACCAGTGAGACTGAAAGTTTCGGTGACTGACTCATTAGGCAGGGTGGTAGCTATGAACGAGAATGATGTCGTAATTCCACCGGGGACAACTCAGACATTCATGCAGCGATTAAGGGTTGCCCACCCTATCAAATGGCAAGGAAGGCAACGCCCTTACCTATATGGAGTCTCCGTAGCGTTAATGCAGGGCGACTCGGTGATAGATGAGGTAAAGCAGCACATGGGAATACGCGAAGTGAGGATAGACAATCATAAGGGATTCCTTCTGAACGGCATACCATACAGGATTTATGGTGTAGGCAGACATCAGGACTTGAAGGACAAGGCTTGGGCACTCACACAAGACGACGACAAGCGAGACATGGATATCATTTCGGAAATGGGAGCCACCGCTATTCGCTTCGCTCACTACCCGCAAAATGATAATATTCATAACATTGCAGACGAGATGGGGCTACTGGTTTGGGATGAAATTCCATTGGTCAACGAATTTCATCTCGATATAGAATCGAAGCATAACATCAGGATGATGATGGAGGAGATGATTCATCAGTTATATAATCATCCCAGTATTGCTTGGTGGGGACTGTTCAACGAGATAGAGAACAACTATATGCGACCAGCTGACGATTTCCTGACAGAGCTTAGAGACAGCATTCGGTCTTTTGATAAAAGCTCAAGAATCATAGTGGCAGCCAGCGACCACGGTTTGCGTTCGTACAACAAGATACCCGAGGCTATAGGCTTCAACAACTATCCTGGCTGGTATCATGGCAACTATCCGAAAGAGGAAGGATATGAAGGTGAATTCGCTCAGCTACCAAAATGGATTGAAGACCGGGCTGCAGAAGTAGGCAAGCGTATTGCCATCAGCGAATATGGAGCTGGAGGTGATGTCTCACAGCATACTGAAGGTGAACCCAGAAAGCCCCGCCCTGCTCATGGCGGACCTTTTCAACCGGAAGAATGGCAGACCTACGTCCATGAACAAGACTGGCGCATGATGAAAAACAATCAGTATCTTTGGGGAACATTTCTTTGGTCGATGTTTGATTTTGCCAGTTGCATGCGCAATGAGGGAAGTGTCCCCTCTGTCAATACCAAAGGAATAGTCAGTCAAGACCGAAAGACTAAGAAGGATGCCTATTATTTCTATAAAGCAAACTGGAATGAAGAACCGATGGTTTACATCACGTCTCGCCGGTCGAAAGTTAGAAAGCAGCAACTTACTGACATAAAGGTATATAGCAATTGCCGTAAGGTAACCTTGTTCCTTAATGATAAAAAAATAATGGAAGGCAGGCCAGATGATACATGCATCTGCATATTTAAAAACGTATTATTGAAAAGGGGAACCAACCATATAATAGTTGTTGGAAACTCTTCAAGAGGCCGAACTATCGCTGACCAGTGTGAATGGTTCTTAGAATGATGGATATTTGCAAGCTAATATAAAGAATGTTATCTCTTAATATTATTGCAACACCCCTCAACACGAATACCTCTGGGAAGCTCAAGGATACACTGATACCCAAAGAAAAAAATGTAATTGATTTGTGTCACATCCGTTGCCCATTTGCGATTGGGAGCGGATGCGGCGAAGTTACGGTTGATGACATTGGGCGCGACATGCCCGACTTCTCCCTTATCGGAGCGATGGCGCACCTTGCGGATTTTACTTTTAAGGTGCATCTGTACCATCACCGTCTTATGATTCAGCTTGAAACCTCTGTAGCGCATTTCCGAAGTCACACGACGATGGCCATAACGGTCCTTATGCCCGTGAAAATGGATTTAATCATCGCTTTTTCATCCGCATATTTGTCCTTGCCGTTTATGCTCTAAATGATAATGGAACACTGAACGGGCCATCTTTCTCAACTGCAACAGCATGCCGAGAGGATATTCCTGCAAATCTTGAATAATCTCCCTCTCATCTTTGTGGCGGACTTGGAGATTGCTACCATAGGTAGACTGCGTGTAGGTTCCATGGCCTACGAGACCTCAAGGACACGAAGAACATCATAGAACATCGTGTTGATAATGAGCTTGATGGCAACTCACGCTCGGAACCCAGAAAAGACTGTAGTTGGCGGACGCTGGCAACATCCACATCAGATGAACAATAGCCACCGATAAGAAAGTTCGATAGTGTTTCATCAAAACAGGGGAAATTTGTATTTTCGGGCAAAATGAACTAATTTTGCATTCAATCAATCAAACCAAAACCTCCAATGAAAACAAGAAACCTACTTTTGGCGTTCTGTCTCCTAAGTGGCACGGTCAGCGCTCAGACATTCAACGTCTACACCACGACCGAGCAAAAAGCCTGGCAGACATCAAAGACTTCCCTGCAATCTAAGGCGCAGTCGAAAGCCATAATAACTGTGGACAAGTCAGTCCCTGGCATCGAATTCAAGGCTTGGGGCACCTGCTTCAACGAACTCGACTGGGATGCCTTCAACCTGCTGACCCGTTCCCAGCAGAATGAGTTGATGAAGAATCTCTTTGACCCTGAAGGCGACATCCGCTTCACGCGGGGCCGGCTGACCATGAATGCCAACGACTATAGCCGGGCCTGGTATTCCTGCGACGATGTGGCCGGTGACCTCGACTTGCGCTATTTCAATATAGAACACGACAAGCGAAACATCATTCCCCTGATTCGCGCAGCCCAGCATTGGCAACCCAAGTTGGAGTTCTGGATGTCGCCGTGGTGTCCTCCGGTATGGATGAAAATCAACGGCGACTACCCTGTGTTGAGCTCCAAGTACAATGACCTCGACCCTCGGAAGGACTATCTGCTCTATTCGGGTGATGACAATGTGGACCCCGACGAGATGAAGTTTCTCGGGGAGCGCGCAGGTGTCTTTCCCCGCAAGTTGGCCACCAAGGACTTTTTCATTCAAGACCCTGCCTATCTGCAGGCCTACGCCAACATGTTCTGTCGCTTCATTGACCTCTATGCGGAGCAGAACATACCCATCAAGATGGTGATGTACCAGAACGAGGCCTACTCCTACACTCCCTATCCCGGTTGCGCCTGGACGGCGGAGGGCACCCAGCGCTTCAACAGCCAGTATCTCGCGCCCACTCTGAAACGTCTCCACCCCGAGGTGAAGCTCTATTTAGGCACTTTCAACACCAACCGGTTGGACTATGTAGAGAAGATTCTCTCCTCCGATACACTGCGCCAAAGCATCGAGGGCATCGGCTTCCAGTGGGAAGGCAGGCAAATCCTGCCGAAGATAAGGGCTAAATATCCTTCGTTCCACTATATCTGCTCGGAGAGCGAGTGCGGAACGGGTGCCATGGACTGGAAGGCCGGTGAGCACACCTTCTTCCTTATCAGCGACAACTTAGGCAACGGCTGCGACGAATATTATATATGGAACTTCCTGCTCTGCGACCAAGGGGAGAGTCCCTGGGGATGGCGGCAGAATGCTCTCGTGCAGGTGAACAGCAAGACAAGGGAGATGCGCTACACCGCCGAATATTATGCATTGAAGCACTTCAGCCACTTCGTTTCGCCGGGAACAAGAACCTTGGGATACGGCAGTCAGGAGTTGAACAATGGCGTTTCGGCCGTCGCCTTCTGTCGTCCCGACAACAAATATGTCGTAGCCTGCATGAATACCACCGACAAAAGCAGAACCATCACAGTGCAATTAGGCAAGAAATATCTCAATGCGCAACTGCGTCCCCACAGCTTCGTGACGTTCTTTCAGAAATAATGCTACCTCAATAACAAAATCATTCTTATCAATAAATTCATCTACGACAACGCCGTTGTTTTGGAAGCATCCATAATAACGGCGCCTTTTTGTGATGTTGGCAACGTCATGCGACGCGAGAGCCAGCCTCGACAAATAGTTTCAGCGACCTATCCTTAACGCGCCACCTTCGGGGCAGGACGTTTTTCTCCCGACGGGGAATCGTTCCCACGACTGGAATCTTATATATTATAAGGTGTTAGGAATCTGTGCAGGTTCAAGACATCACTGCAATTCTTCGGTAATGGATATTGATAATCTATCCCGGAAAACACTGAGGGAATCGAGGGGGCAAGCCGTCACCGGTCAATGCGAAAAACCAAATATCCCCAAAATTCGGAAGAGCCTCAATTTATCCTAAATCAATCATTAAAAATAGTAACGGAACTGATAACCAATTTGGGCTAACGTTATTCAATGGCTTTTGCAGAACCTATTGAATACACCCCCAAACAAGACCAGCTTCATAAACTTAACATACACCTATTTCATGTTTGGATATTCAACATTCTGCCTTTTAGTGATGTTGTCTCATGTATTGTCAATGTAGACGAGAATCTCGCCCACGTCATCTTAGGTTAAGAAAGCTATGATAATCATATCGTTACATGCAATTCTCTAAAAGCAGTGTTCAAATCGCAATAGCGCACGCCAAGAGCATCGCATGCATCTGGAATTTTCACCCTTCTCTTACAGTTAGGGTCGGGTGTTTCGTATGTTACCAGCGACATCCCCTTTGCCGCAGCAGTTGCCACAAGATATGCATCTGCCACCATTGCAAAATCCCGTTTGGCCCCGTCAGTGAAATCTTTCTGAGTTGCCCACTGCTGTGCTTCTTGGTATTTGTTGATGACATCCTGGTCAACATCGATGAAGAAACTTTTAGGAGCATTTTCTTTGACCCAATCAGTCAGCTCATCCT
>JBMNUV010000058.1:0-9942 GCA_050946455.1 Prevotella sp. | reverse complement strand
ATTGAAAAAAATGCTGGAACGGGAGAAGCCGGAAACCCCTTAGTTTACTAAGGGCGCAACTATACACCACCTGAAGGTAGTGTGTTGCGCCCTGCCGGGGGCTTCCTGCGGAAGGCGGATGATTGCCCGCAGCGTTCCGGTTCCTGCCAATCATCACAGGGGAAGCTACACTTCCCCTGCGCTGGCTGCCGCCAGCTACCCCTTTGTGGACTTGCCGCCCGGGAACATCTTGCGCTGCAAGCTGTTCCCGTCCAGCAAGTTTGTAATTCATCTATTCCAAAAACAGCGGTGTGGTAGTATAATATAGCCAGTGAAAAGCTGATTATGAGGAGGTGGCAAAAATGGGCAAAAAACAAGGTTTCTTGCTTTGTTACTTAATTATCCCTGTATGTTTTTTTATTGCAGTTATTATAGTTGGTTTGATAAGAAAACATTCTTTTATTTCAATTTATAATGATAGCTTAGGAATTGTAGCATTGTATTATCTTTTAGTTAGTTTGTTTATTTATATTCGATGGGATTATCTTTCGAACAAATAGAAGTTTATCATGTCAACCTACTCCGAACTTTCAAAACTGAATACCAGCCGCTCACCGGCGGCACCACCGAGCAGGAAATCTTGAAACAGGTTCCCTGCTCTTTTTATGCCCGGACGCCGGGAGAAAGGAGGACACTGCTTGCCATGCCCGCACTTTGATGTGAAAGTTATCCAGCGCAGCAAGCGCCAGTCAGCCGTTGCGTCTGCCGCCTACCAGAGCGGGGAACGGCTGTTTTCCGAATACGACCAGAAGCAGAAATACTATTCCCATAAAAGCGAAATCGTCCACACTGAAATCATGCTGCCGCCCCATGCTCCGCCGGAGTACGCAGACCGGAATACCTTGTGGAACGCTGCCGAAGCGATTGAAAAGCAATGGAACTCCCAGCTTGCCCGGAGGTTCGTGCTTGCCATACCGAGGGAACTTCCCCGCTCACAGTACGCCGACCTTATCCGGGACTACTGCCGGGAGTTTTTCGTTTCCAAGGGCATGATTGCCGACTTTGCCATCCATGACAAGGGGGACGGAAATCCCCACGCCCACATCCTTCTTACCATGCGGGCGATGGATGAACAGGGCAAGTGGCTTCCCAAGAGCCGGAAGGTCTACGACCTTGACGAGAACGGCGAGCGTATCCGGCTTGCGTCCGGCAGATGGAAAAGCCACAAGGAGGACACCGTGGACTGGAACGACCAGAAGTACGCCGAGATATGGCGGCAGGGCTGGGCTGACACAGCAAACCGCTATCTGGAAGCCATCGGCAGCCCGGAGCGTCTTGACCTTCGCTCCTATGCCCGACAGGGGATTGATAAAATCCCCACCGTCCACATGGGACCAGCGGTCAGCCAGTTGGAGAAGAAAGGCATACAGACCAACATCGGCAACCTGAACCGGGACATCAAAGTTGCCAATTCCCTCATGCAGTCTATCCGGCAGATGGTACGCAGCTTAAAGGGCTGGCTGTCCGGCCTGAAAGAGAAAAAGGCGGCGCTGCTGGAAGCACTGGAACAGGCCAAGGAGCCGACCATCCCCGAACTGCTTTCCCGGTATCTGGATATGCGGAGCGAGGAACGCACCGGCTGGACTTCCAAGGGGAAGCTGAAAGGCACTGTTGGAGATTTCAACAAGGTTATGGAAGCCCTTGACTTCCTGCGGCAGAAAGAGATCTCCACCGTGGAGAGCCTTGATACCTATCTGGATAAGGTCAGCGGGGAGATACTTTCCGCCAAGACCGACATCCGAAAATCGGAACGCCGGATAAAGGCCATCGACACCACCCTTTCCCATATCGCCAACCACGGAGCCTACAAAGAGGTTTACAAGAAATACGCTTCTATCGGCTGGAAAACCCGGAAGGAGAAATTTGCCGCCGAACACCGGGAAGAACTGGACGCCTACCTTGCCGCCAAACGTTTTTTCAAAGCCCATCAGGAGGAACTGCCCTTCGATACGAAAGAATTGAAGAAGGAACGGGCGCAGTTTTCCGGGGAACTGTCTGAAAGGAACGAGGGATTGCAGGCGGTTCAGGAGGACATGAAGCAGTTGCGGGATGTGCGGAACTGGATAAATCATGTGCTGCCGCCGGAGCAGCGGCGAGCCGTGGCGGAGCCGGGAAAGAAACCATCCCTCAACGAACAATTAAGCTGGAACATCGAGGGTGTGAAGCAGCGGGACGAACAGAAACGCCAGCAGCCCCGCCGCCAGCAAAAACAGGATATGGAATTGTAAAAAGTGAAGTTTGCTTCATGAAGTGATTGACAGACGCTATTATCCATGATAATATGAAGTTACCTTCACAAGAAGTTGGCTTCATATTGATGGGAGGGAGTGCATGAAAACAAAGGTAAAAGAATTACGAACAGCGGCCAAAATGACACAGCAACAATTAGCTGATTTGGTTCACGTTTCCTCAAGGACGATTATCTCCATAGAAAAGGAACAGTACAGCCCCTCACTCATGCTGGCGTATCGTATGGCCGAAGTATTTGGCGTAACCGTTGAGGAATTATGTTGCTTAAAAGAAAACAAAGAATTGGAGGATAAGCAATATGAAAATTTATAACAAAAAGGTATTTGCTTCAGGTGTTTTCGAGATGGCTTTGGGCTTATTGCTTTTGATAACAAGTATTGTGAGACAGGACTTAGATACAAATTCCATTATCTTGATAGTGGCGTTGTTCGCTTTCGGATTTGGTTCAATTATGCGAAGTATATCACAGAGGATGGCTAAAGAGGATAAGTTGGAAGAACTGGACGAAAGAAACCGCCTGATTGCGCTGAAATCAAAAAGTAAATCTTTTCAGCTTACGCAGATTATATCGTTTGTGCTTATGCTTGCTTTACTGGTAATGGGGAAAGTATCTGGTTACGAAGGGTTTATTGCTATGGGAGTAGGATTGGCATTTGCCTTTACTATTTCAATGTTCGCAGAATTTTTCACTTATATGTACTATGAATCTAAAAATTAGGAGGGAATTTGGTATGAAACAGCCGCCGAGACAAAGACCTGTAAAGGATGAACGTGACGAGCAGATAGATACTCACTCAAAAAGTGAAGCATTGGATTTTATGATAGCTGCTACACAAGTTTTGACTATTATGTGCCTTATCAAAGGAAATCCGGCATGGAAAGGCAGTCTTGCACTTCTGTTTATCGGAGGGGCAGCAAGATTGTTTTATAAATATGATAAGTACGAGGAGAAGCCCTATATTCAGGTTGGTATCGGTCTGGGGCTTATCGGAGTAGCTTTATTCGTTTGGTTCGGAATTACCGGGTAACTATTATACAACTGAATATCCGCTGTCGGCTGACAGCACAGCAAGCAGGAAATCTGAAAAAATTTCCTGCTTTTCTTTTATCAACACAGGCGCTTGCCATTTTCCCTGTGAGAATGACAGGCGCTTTTTCTATTTTCAGGAGGATTTGCCTATTGAATGTATTTGAAGCCGTGAAGCAGTCTGTTACCACCCGGCAGGCCGCCGAGCATTACGGCGTCCGGGTGGGAAGAACCGGGATGTGCGCCTGCCCCTTCCATGACGATAAAAACCCCAGCATGAAGGTTGACCGGCGCTTCCACTGTTTCGGCTGTCAGGCAGACGGGGATGTGATCGACTTTGTTTCTCGTCTGGAAAATGTCAGCCCCAAGGAAGCCGCCCTCATGCTGGCGCAGGACTTCTCCATCCCCTATGAGGACAGGGAGCCGCCAAGCAGGAGCCGCCCAAAGCCAAGGCAAAAGCAGGAAACCCCGGAACAGCAATTTAAGCGCATGGAGCGCTACTGCTTCCGGGTACTGTCCGACTATCACAATCTGCTGCGCCGCTGGAAGCGGGACTATGCCCCCAAGACGCCGGACGAGGACTGGCACCCGCTTTTCGTGGAAGCCTTGCAGAAACAATCCCATGTGGAATATCTGCTGGATGTGCTGCTGTTCTCCGACATGGAGGAACGGGCTGCCCTGATTGCCAGCTATGGAAAGGAAGTGAGGAACCTTGAGCGGAGAATGGCAGACCTTGCCGCCCGAACTGCGGCAGGCCGTGACGGACACCATCGAAGCCGCACCCCCGCCCCGGAGCGTTGAGGAAGTAAAGGCCATGCTGGAAAGTACCGAGAAAGGCGGCGTCCGCAACAGTATTCAAAACTGCCTGACCGTGTTCCAGTATGACCCCGTCCTTTCCGGGGCGGTGGCGAAAAATCTCCTGACCGAGCGCATTGACCTTCTAAAGCCCATCGGCAGGAAACGCAGAACCGGCAGCAAGGCCATGACCGATACGGACATGAAATATATCCGGCTGTATCTGGAAAAGACCTACGGCCTGACAAGCGAGAAAAAGATAGCAGACGCCGCCGATCTGGCCGCAGACGCCAACAGCTACCATCCCATCCGGGACTACCTGAACGGCCTTGTCTGGGACGGAAAAGAGCGTATCCGCTACTGCCTGCGGCACTTTCTGGGAGCCGACACGGACAACTTCACTTACCATTCCCTGCGGCTGTTCCTGCTGGGAGCCATCCACCGGGCTTTCTGCCCCGGCTGTAAGTTTGAGGTCATGCTCTGTCTGGTAGGCGGCCAGGGAGCCGGGAAATCCACCTTCTTCCGGCTGCTGGCCGTAAAAGACGAGTGGTTTTCCGATGATTTGCGGAAGCTGGACGATGATAACGTGTACCGTAAGCTACAAGGCCACTGGATTATTGAAATGTCGGAGATGATTGCCACCGCCAACGCCAAGAGTATAGAGGAAATCAAGTCTTTCCTCAGCCGCCAGAAGGAGGTCTATAAAATCCCCTACGAAACCCACCCGGAGGACAGGCTGCGGCAGTGCGTGTTCGGCGGGACTTCCAACGCCCTGGACTTCCTGCCCCTTGACCGTTCCGGGAACCGGCGCTTCCTGCCGGTCATGGTCTACCCCGAACGGGCCGAGGTACACATTTTGGATGATGAAGCCGCTTCCAGAGCCTATATCGAACAGGTATGGGCAGAAGCCATGACAACCTACAAAAGCGGCGATTTTAAGCTGTCTTTTACCCCCGAAATGATACAGTACCTCAAAGAACACCAGCGGGATTTCATGCCGGAGGACACCAAGGCCGGGATGATACAGGCGTACCTTGACCGCTACACGGGCAGCGCCGTATGCTCCAAGCAGCTTTTCAAGGAAGCCTTAAACCACCCCTTTGACGAACCGAAACAATGGGAAATCCGGGAGGTCAACGACATCATGAACCACGGTATCACGGGATGGAAGTATTTCTCCAATCCCCGGATATTTGAAGGGTACGGCAGGCAAAAGGGCTGGGAACGGGAAGCCCCGGCAACGGGCGCTGACAACGGGCATGAAAAAACGCCGGACGGATTTGTGGAGGTCACGGAGCAGATGGAGCTTCCCTTCTGAAAAATCCGGGGAAATGACAGCCGGTTGCCGACCCCGTTGTTATCCCGTTGCCGGGCCGGTTGCCGGGAAAAAGCCCGTAACTGCGGGCTTTTCTCCCCACTGACAACCAAAGCAACAGAAAAATAAAAGAAAAAGTAAATAAAACAGTAACCCGCCAGACAGAGATTGTTTTCGAGGTTTTTTGAAGCCCGTTGCCGGACTTCGTTGCCGACCTTCTCCTGTCTGGTTTATTTCATTTATGGAGGTAACTGCCTATGGCAAAAAACAAAACTGAAATCCATGTCACAACGGTATTTGACGGCGAACTGGACGCTACGGACGTTTTCGTGAGCCTGATTGCACAGAAATACAGCCAGAGAAATGATAAAGAATATCTTGCGAAAAAGCAAGATTTAGGATATAATAAAGATAAGGTTCAGAGTGACCGTGTTCCGTCTGGATTGTGCGGGTAACGGTTATGATGAACGGATTTGAATATACAGGCGTAGACGCAATACTGGCAGGCAGCTTCCGGGCGGCTATCTATTGCAGGCTTTCCAAGGACGATGACCTTGACGGGGAGAGCGCCAGTATCGCAAACCAGCGGGCTATGCTGGAAACCTACTGCGAGAAGCAGGGATGGGAGGTTGTTGCAGTCTATCAGGACGATGGCTACACGGGGCTGAACATGGAGCGCCCCGACCTGAAACGAATGTTGAAAGCCATCGAGCGCAGGCAGATAAACCTTGTGGTCACGAAAGACCTGTCCAGACTGGGTAGGAATTACTTGCAGACCGGCTTCCTGATTGAAGATTTCTTCCCCCGCAACGGCGTGCGGTATATCGCCATGAATGACGGTATCGACACCATGCGGGACAACAACGACATAGCGCCGTTCAAGAACATCCTCAACGAGATGTACAGCAAGGACATTTCCAAGAAGGTTCATTCCTCTTATCTGCTGAAAGCGCAGAAAGGCCAGTTTACCGGCTGCCTTGCCCCCTTCGGGTATCGGAAAGACCCGGAGGACAAAAACCATCTGCTGATTGATGAGGAAACGGCTCCCATTGTCCGGCGTCTGTTTGCGTGGGCGCTGGAAGGACACGGCCCCAACTACATCCGGCGCAGGCTGGAAGAAGAAAAAATCCCATGCCCGACCTACTGGAACCGGGTGCGGGGCTTTCGGAACGTGTCAACCAAGTGGGAAAAGAAAGACCCGGTCAACGGGCGGTATATGTGGGACTTCTCCGTGATTAAGGACATCCTGATGAACCCCGTCTACACCGGCGCTATCGCTTCCCAGAAGAAGGAATACCGCTTCAAAATCGGCACCATCGGGGAGAAAAAGCCGGAGGACTGGATTGTGGTGGAGAACCAGCATGAGCCGATTGTTGACCGCAAGACCTTTGACATCGTGCAGCGCAAGCTGAAATCCCGGCAGCGCCCCCGCCAGACCGGGGAAATCAGCCTGTTTGCGGGGCTTATCAAGTGCGGCGAGTGCGGAAAGTCACTGACAATCCGCTACACCAACGACAAGCACCCGAAGCAGATTTATTCCTGTAAAACCTACAACGCCTACGGCAAGCAGCACTGTACCCAGCACCGGGTTGAGTACGACACTCTTTACAGCCTTGTGCTGAACAAAATCCGGGAGTGCGCCAGAGCCGCCCTGATGGACGGGGAAGCCGTTGCCGGGAAGCTGACCGACACCTGCGAAGCCGAGCAGAAAGGCCAGCGGGAAGCGTTGGAGCGTTCCCTAACCAAAGACGAGGAAAGGATTGACGTTCTGGAAAAGATGGTGCTGCGGCTGTATGAGGACATGGTTGCCGGGCGTATCAGCGAAGCGAACTTCAATCTGCTGATGGAAAAGACGCAGGCGGAACAGGCCGAGTTGAAAGCAAAGGTCACGGAAGGCCGGAAGAAGCTGGCCGATGAAATCCGGCTTGCGTGTGACGCCCGCCAGTGGGTAGAAGCCATTCAGGAATACGCCGACATCACGGAACTGGACGCCGCCACCTTAAACCGCCTGATTAAAGAAATCGTTGTCCATGAAAGCATAGACAGCGATAAGACAAGACACATTTCTATCGAAATTCATTTCAATCTCAAACCCATCCCGGAGGTAGAGCAGGTCACAGCCTGACCTGCCCCCGCCGGGGCGGTTCTTAAAAAACTCCATAGATATTTCTTGACACGCCGCCGCCCGCCATCGAGCCGGTTTCCTACACCTATTTGGGTATGAAACAGCTTATGGCGGGCGGCGGTGTTGCTCTTATCGGTATGACCCTTGTTCCGCTTCTTTCCGGTCTTTTCGGATAATGCCTAACATAAATACCACCCGCCGCGCCCTCTCGGAAACGGGAGGGCGCGGGAAAGGAGGGATTAACTTTTGATATGGCAGATGATTGAAGATTGGTTTCGCGGCATTTTGACAGACGGGATTTTATCGAACCTCTCCGGCTTATTTGACAGCGTAAATACAGAGGTTGGAGAAATCGCAACGCAAGTCGGCACGACCCCCGCCGGGTGGAACGCGGGCATATTCAGCATGATACGCAGTCTTTCGGAAAACGTCATTGTACCGATTGCGGGCGTTATCATTACCTTTGTCATGTGTTATGAACTAATCCAGCTTGTAATTGAAAAAAACAATCTGCACGATCTCGACACTTGGATTTTCTTCAAATGGATTTTCAAAACCTTTGTTGCGGTGCTACTGGTAACAAATACTTGGAATATCGTTATGGGAGTGTTCGACGTTACACAGAGCGTCGTCAACGACAGCGCGGGGGTTATCATATCTGATACAAGCATAGACGTTACCACCGTCATTACCGACATTGAAGCAAAACTCGACGCTATGAGCGTGGGCGGGCTTTTAGGACTATGGTTTCAATCCCTTTTTGTAGGGCTTACCATGAAAGCCCTGTCAATCTGCATTATGCTTGTGGTGTATGGGCGCATGATTGAAATATACCTTGTAACAAGCGTCGCCCCTATCCCTATGGCAACAATGGTAAATCACGAATGGGGCAGCATGGGTCAGAATTACTTGAAATCTTTGCTTGCGCTTGGTTTTCAAGCGTTTTTGATTTTGGTATGTGTCGGCATTTATGCGGTATTGATACAGACAATCGCAGCAACCGACGACATTTCCGGCGCGATCTGGTCTTGCATGGGTTATACCGTCCTCTTGTGCTTTACCCTTTTCAAAACGGGAAGCCTTGCAAAGAGCGTCTTTTCGGCACATTAAGGGGGTGAGTTATGATTTGAAAATTGGTTTAATCGACGTTGACAGCCATAATTTCCCCAACCTCTGCTTGATGAAGCTATCCGCATATCATAAAGCAAAGGGGCATACGGTGGAATGGTGGAAAGCAAAGGGACGGTACGACCTTGTATATAAAAGCCGCGTCTTTACGGACACTTATTCCAAAGACACAATAACCGTTACCAACGCAGAACAGGTCATTTTTGGTGGTACGGGCTATGACACGAAAAACCGCTTGCCGCCGGAAGTGGAACACAGTTACCCAGATTATTCAATCTACCCGCAGTTTTTCGGGATTGCCTACGGCTTTTTAAGCCGGGGTTGTCCGAGAAATTGCGGGTTTTGCATTGTCAGCGGTAAAGAGGGGCGCAAAAGCGTTAAGGTTGCGGATTTATCCGAGTTTTGGAAATGGCAGCCGGAAATAAAGATCATGGACGCTAATCTGCTTGCCTGTCCCGACCATGAAAATCTCATTGAACAGCTTATACGAAGCCGCGCATGGGTGGATTTTTCGCAAGGGCTGGATATACGCCTTGTGAACAGGGATAATGTCAGCCTGTTAAATCGGGTACGGATAAAAGCGGTACATTTTGCATGGGACAATCCCGACGAGGACTTGACCGGGTATTTCCAACGTTTTTTGGATTTGACAGCCATTAAAAGCAGTCGCCAGCGGCGCGTATATGTGCTTACCAACTATGGCAGCACCCATGAACAGGATTTATACCGCGTGAACACCTTGCGGGCTATGGGCTTTGACCCGTATGTGATGATTTATGAGCGTCCAACCGCCCCACCTGTTACCCGCCATTTGCAACGGTGGGTAAATAACAAACGGCTTTTCTATGCTGTCCCCCGCTTTGAAGATTATATTCCGGGCAGAAAGGAGGTTTGAAATGGCGTATGTAACCGTCCCAAAGGACTTAACAAAAATCAAAAGCAAGGTAATGTTCAACCTTACGAAACGACAGCTAATTTGTTTCAGCGCGGCGGTAGCAATCGGACTGCCGCTGTTCTTTTTGGTAAAAGACAGCGTTGGAACAACCACAGCGGCATTGTGCATGGTGCTTGCCATGCTGCCTATGTTTTTGCTTGCCATGTACGAGAAAAACGGGCAACCGCTGGAAGTGATTATTCGGCAATTTGTGGAAGTGAAGTTTCTTCGCCCCAAAGAGCGACCTTATCAGACCAACAATTTTTATGCCGCCCTTGCGCGGCAAGAGCAATTAGATAAGGAGGTACGGGCGATTGTCAAAGGAAAAG
>JBMNUV010000057.1:0-9960 GCA_050946455.1 Prevotella sp. | reverse complement strand
CAGCGAAATAATTAAAAAGCTTCATAATGAGGTGGTTGCGCTTACCACGCTTGACATCAAAGATAAAGCTGCTTAAAGATGGAAACAACTTGTTAAGCATATTAACAATATATTACCGAACTATTGCCATAAATCAACTCATTCTAATTAAATGTTTAAAAATAAAAGGACGATTACTCTGACAACTCAAAAACTGTCTCGGTCTCTTAATGAGCAGAACGAGTAATGGTTTCTTTTAGAATCTCAAACAAATTAATAAAGGAAAATATGAAAATAATGAATGTATTAAGTGTCGCATATATTCTTTTTGCTGCCATGACTTTCCAAGGATGCAGTGACAACGACAACAATGACTCGGTATCCACCTTGACAGTGTCGCTTAATGATACGGAAATCAGTGAATTGAATTGTCCTATCGGCAAGAGCACTAACATGCTCGCTATCAACACAGACGGTCGTTGGAAGGCCTCTGTACCCGATGCTGACACCACATGGCTACAAATCACACCTCATGAGGCTTACGGCTGGAAAACGAATGACTCGACAGCTTCGAATGTTAGTTCATATATGAAAGTAACGGTAACAGCGAACACCATGGAGGAACGCTCCTCAAATATCACCATCATGGCAGATGGAATGCAAAAGGTCATAGCTGTCAACCAGAAGGGCATCAACTCGTATAGCGGTGACCCTATCGAAAGCGCCTGGGAGATGGTGGACAACTTGAAGATGGGGTACAATCTCGGCAACACGCTTGACAGTAATCCATCCGGAGACTGGTGGGATACAACTATTAGTCACTCTGTCTCTGACTGGGAGACTGCATGGGGACAACCCGTCACTACACAGAAAATGATTGACGACATCTACGCAAAAGGATTCAACATCATCCGTGTGCCCATTACTTGGGGACCCCACATGGACAGCAACTACCAGGTAGATGAGTCTTGGATGAATCGTGTGGAAGAGATTGTTAATTATGTAATGAACGAGAAAAACTGCTATTGCATTATCAATGTGATGCATGAAGACTCTTGGCTCAATGCAGACAATGACAATTACGAAACTATCTCCACAAAATACAAGACTTTGTGGAAGCAGATTGCCACACGATTCAAGGACTATGACGGCCGATTGCTCTTCGAGGCCTTCAATGAAATTCGAAATGGTAATGGTGATTGGACAGCTCCTGCCTTGGGCGACAGTGCCTATGCATGCATCAATAAGTTGTTGCAAGACTTCGTCAACACCGTGCGCAATACAGGCAGCAACAACGAATATCGTAACATCGCCATAACCACCTATGCTGCCAACTCTTCTGAGCAAGCTATCAAAAGTCTCTCTGTTCCAGAAGATGTGCATTATGGACATATTTATGCAACTATCCATTCTTATGAGCCGTACAACTTTTGCTCGGACAATTCCGGCATAAACACTGACGGCACCAGTTACGACTACAATATCTATACTTTTGACGATAATTGCAAGGCCGAGGTAAGAGGTGTGGTTGACCGTTGTGTCGACCGATTTAACAATCTCGGCATTCCATTTATTTTCGGTGAATTTGGTGCTATTGATGAGAAGAAGGATATGAATGAGCGAATCAAGTATGCCACCTATATTGCAACCTTGATGAAGCAGAACTACACCACCGGCCTTTGGTGGATGGGTCTTTATGACCGCAATACCAACAAATGGTACGAAGAAGCAATTGTCGATGCTCTTGCAATGATTTTAGCCAATTGACATGTTACCGTCAAATGTTTCACAATTATGCAAACTATAAACAAACATCGTTTTGTGTACATTTTAGTATCCGTTGTCTTCATGAGGCTGTGCTGTGCTTCGTCTTCAGAGGCACAATCCGCCAATTGCCTTACTAAAGTTCATGTACTCATCGATAATGATTATTGTGGTGATCCTGACGGTCTTTTCCAATTGGCCCAACAAGCCTTGTCCAGTACTACAGAGATTGTGGGCATCGTGGGGGGACACTTGAGCAACAATGCTGGTTTTATATCCCGCACAGACCAAGCTACCGAATCAGTGGAGCGAGCAAAAAAATTGCTTGATATTTTGGGAATGTCAGGACGATGGAAAGTCGTTCCAGGTGCCGAGCATGGCATGACAGATACCCATAAACCCATTGACAGCGAAGGTGCGCGACTGATTATAAGCGAAGCCAGGAAATGTTCGCCAGACAAGCCACTCTATGTATGTTGTGGTGCAGCATTGACAAACGTGGCATCGGCTTTGTTATTAGCGCCTGATATTAGCCGAAGCATCGTGTTGGTTTGGATTGGCGGACAAGAGTATAAATTTGGAGCAGTGCCGCCCCCAGGCCATTCGATGGTTGAATACAACCTTAATCTGTGTATTCCTGCCGCACAGGTCGTGTTTAATCAGAGTGATTTGAGACTATGGCAGGTGCCACGTGATGTATATCGTCAATGTTTGTACAGCACAGCTGAGTTGCAAGTCCACGTGAAGCCATTCGGTCGTCTGGGAGCTTATCTTTATGATGCGGTAGACAAAGTGATGAAAAACATCGAACATTATGGCACCCCCATGGGAGAGACCTATATCTTGGGTGATTCACCACTTGTATTGCTTACCTCTTTGCAGAGCGGCTTTGAAGCAGACCCATGTAGCAGCAAATGGGTACCTACACATTGCCCTCACATTGCCAATGATGGATCCTATCAGTCCAATCCTAATGGCCGAATAATCAGGGTATACACGCAAGTAGATTGCCGGCTGATGTTTGGTGATATGGAAGCGAAGATTGAATCTGCAAGTAATAAATGGTGAAGTATACTCTCCTTCCCATCTCGTGATATATATAGTAGCAGATGGAGATAAGCCTAACTTTGTCGAATATAATATTAACAGATTAGAAACAATTATGAACAATATTAAACAAAATATCACTTTGGCCATAAGCGTATTGGCGATGATACCTATGATGGTCTTGGCTCAACCCAGACTAAATAGAAATAATATCGATGCGGTAATCAAGGCGATGACACCGAAGGAAAAGGCTACTATCCTTGTGGGCTATACTTTTGGTAAGGCCTACTGGGGACTGCCTACCAATCCCGACCCCTATGGCAGGGATATTGTGCCCGGTGCTGGTGGCTATACGGGTGAGGTACCCAGATTGGGCATTCCTCATACTGTACTATGCGACGGTCCCGCAGGACTACGTATATCTCCGAAACGCCAAGGCACATCACAGACCTATTACTGTACTGGCTTTCCTGTTGGAGTGGCTTTGGCCAGCACATGGAACCAATCGTTGATTGAACGCATTGGAGCAGCAATGGGGAATGAGGTGAGAGAATATGGTGTGGACGTTATTTTAGGCCCAGGCATGAACTTGATGCGTTCCCCGCTTTGTGGACGTAACTTCGAGTACTACTCTGAAGATCCTGTACTGACAGGTAAAGTGGCGGCTGCTATGGTGAGGGGCATCCAAAGTCAGGGCGTTGGGACAAGTGTGAAGCACTTTGCGGTAAACAACCAGGAGACTAATCGACAGAACACAGATGCCGTAGTGAGCCAGCGTGCACTACGCGAACTTTATCTGCGAGGCTTCGAGATCGCACTACGCGAAGGGCAACCGTGGACCGTCATGAGTTCTTATAACCGACTGAACGGTACTTATACGCAGGAGTCGAAAGACTTGCTGACAACCATCTTACGAGATGAGTGGGGATACCAAGGGATGGTAATGACTGACTGGACTAACACACGCAACACCCTTGCACAAGTGAAAGCGGGCAATGATTTGCTGATGCCTGGCAACAAGGAACAAATTGTAGCCATTGAGAAGGGGCTTTCCAATGGATCACTGCCAGTGCAAGAGGTGGACCGTAATCTACATCACATTCTTGAATATGTGGTTAAGACACCTCGTTTTAAGAGCTATAAATACAGCGACAAGCCCAATCTTAAGGCCCATGCTGCTTTGGTAAGAAAGGCTGCTGCTGAAGGTATGGTGTTGCTGGAAAATAAAGGAGTTTTGCCTCTGCACTCAACAAGGGGGAAAAAGTCTGTGAGCCTTGCCCTCTTTGGCATTACTTCTTATAATTCGTATGCTGGCGGCACGGGGTCTGGCAATGTATCGAAGCCCTACGTAGTAGACCTGCGACAAGGTCTGGTAGATGCTGGATATAACATTGACTCAACACTGACAAATATTTATGAGCTTTATCGCAACTATGGTAAAGCGATGAGCAGTGCTGAAATGGGTCCATTGGATAATGATGGTGGTGAATTCTGGACGCGTCCGCGTATACCCGAGCCCGCCCTGGGTAAAGATGTATATAAGTATGCTGCAGAGCGTTGTGATGCCGCGGTGATAACAATAGGTCGCAGCAGTGGTGAGGGCTGTGATCGCATGGATACTGACTTCTACTTAGGCGACGACGAAAAACAAATGATAATGCAGGTATGCAATGCATTCCATGCCATCGGCAAAAAGGTAGTTGTGGTGATGAATGTTGGGGGCGTGATTGAGACCAAATCTTGGACCTCGTTGCCCGATGCTGTGTTGCTTGCATGGCAACCCGGAGAAGAGGTGGGGCATTCGGTAGCAGATGTACTCACAGGTGCCCTTTGTCCTTCTGGTCGACTGCCTGTAACATTTCCTGTCAACTTGGACGACATACCCTCAACCAAAAATTTTCCCCACAATTTCACCATGATGGACCAATATACAAAGTCGCCCGAGGATCTCGCCAAAATACCTAATGTGGGTACGACTCGTTATGAGGAGGACATTTATGTAGGCTATCGTTATTTCCAGACTGCACATGTAAACGTTTCCTATCCTTTCGGATATGGTTTAAGCTACACAACGTTCAACTATTCAGATGCAAAAGTTATGAAGAAAGGCAACAAGTATGTAGTGAAAGTGACCATCACCAATACAGGACAAACAGCGGGAAGCGAAGTGGCACAACTCTATGTTTCTGCTCCTAAGGGAAGATTAGAAAAACCCGCTTTGGAGTTGAAAGATTTTGTTAAGACTCGCATACTTGAGCCTGGAGAATGTCAAACAGTACAGATGTCTACAACCATGGCTGATCTCGCCTCGTATGATGATTCCGAGCAGGCATGGATAACTGATGCGGGGGATTATTGTTTTCTAATTGGCGCCTCTGTGGCAGACATCAAAGCAAAGGTGTGTATGAAAGTTGGATCGTATAAGAAGTACATGCACGATGTGCTCAAGCCCTTGCAGACATTAAACAAATTGTGTTTAAAGAAACAATGATACTATAATGGTAATGAATATTTAAAATATTTCTCACTTCCGGCTATCGCGCCCCTTAAGGTCATCTTTCTGCAGCATGATGATATTTGTTCACATTATATGAAATTTTGAAGAACTGCTGCGAAAAATCTTGAAATCACCTGCCAACACGACCACATGGTCACCATGTGGCGACAGCAATGAAGATGAACAACGATGAAACGGGCGATTTTTTAACAAAAAGGCAGTCATGCGGGCCCAGACGCATGACTGCCGGAAAATGGGATTCCTGCTAATTTAATCGAATATCCCGTCAACAATCTCGTATCCCTTCGGAAGAATACCGGTCTTTCTCCAGTTGTTCTTCAAGCTTCTGTAGTCCCTGTCTCCGAAAAGGGCAATGAACGGTTGCCAGTTGGTTGCCATGTCGCCTTTGCCAAGTTCAGAATTGCTGAGTTTCAGGAAATCACTTGTCCGTGATGCAAAGTAGGCAAGGAGGGTCGCAGACTTCTGCCATTCAAACCTCTCGTTGCAGAGCCCGCTGTCTATGGCCGCTTTCAGAATGGCACGTCCCCGCTCGGTATCCAGTTCCGGAGGAATCTGCGGGGCAGCCTCTTTTACAGACCCTTGTGTCTGCCCTGAATCGGTCTTTCCAGAGACATCAGATGACTTGGAGACGATTTCCTGTTCTTCCAGCAACGGACTGAAGACGACGTGATATATCCTCGCTCCTTCGTTATCATCCTTGAGAAAGTCCCAGTCACTCTGTGTCTTGAGCCCGTTTTTCAAGCTTGAATCAATCAACTGCTCCGCCAGTTTATGGAAATACTTCTTATTGAGAGGATTATCAGTCTCATTGAGCTTTCCGATTATCTTGTCCACCAACACTTCGTAAAGATCACCGCATGCCAGCCAATACATGGCCGTCCTGCGCAGTATGTTGAACTTGAACATGGTTCGCAGGTTCAAGGAGTGAGCCATCTTGAAGAACATAACGGAGAGCGAGTCACCGACGAGAGGATGATGGTAGTAGTTGGAGAATATCTCCGGGAAATCCTCCTGGCTCACGACATTCTCCAGCCTGAGCAACTTGGCGGCATAGCCATAGACGTGCATCATTGACTCGTAGCTGTCCTTTTTCGAGTCGTTGATGATTCGGTCAACCTGATGCTTGTGGGAATGGTACCAAACTGATAAGTCTTCTATATCTTTTTTGTCCATGTACTTTCTGACTAAGATTATGTCCGTGTTAGATGAAAAGCCATTAATTGAATGGTTTCTTGATAGACTTATTGCTCACCGATTACCCAGTGACCACCTTTTGATGGACCTTCATACCTTAATTTGGCTATTTTCTTAATTGCTCTTTTTACAGTTGCCAATCCTTTATGGGTCTTCTCTGCGATTTGTGCTTTAGTTATATTAGGATCATTTTGGATAAGTCTAAGTATTTCTTTTTGAAAAGAGGTTAACTTTTGGGGCTCATTTTGGGGCTCATTTTGGGGCTCATTTTGGGGCTCATTTTGGGAGGCATTTGTGTTTTGGCGCACAGGTATAAACACTTCAGTAAAGCTACGGGTGTCGTCAGTCAAGAACGTCGCTTTAGGAGAGCCATTATCTTTCAATGCCGACTGAATGGTCGGAATTCCTGTCGAACGTCCTTCTGTCAGGTCCAGTTCCTTGAGGAAATCACCCAATCGACGGTTACGATAGCGACGCGACCTGAACATCCGTCCTTCTTTGATGGCCTCCATTGAAATTGAACGGTCAGGACCTGGGATGCTGGTGATGGTGATACCGTCTGGCTCTATCGTCACAGTGACAGGCTCATATTGTGAATAATCTCTGTGATACCATGCGTTAGTAATGGCTTCTTCAAGGGCGGGGATGGGAAAGTTGTAATAGCGAAGGCTCTCTGCACGGTCGGGAAGCTTCACCACAAACTCCCGGATAATGTTGCTCTTCAGATAAGACAAAGTGTTGTTGATGAGTTGCGGTACACTGCCATGAAGAATAGTCTCACTGAAGTTGTCCGGCTCCTTCACCCTACCCTTGGGAAAGATAACTATCTCCGACTGTGAATAAGGGAAAAATTTCTCGGGATGCTCGCAGAACATCATAGCTGCAACATTCTTAAGCATGCGGTTCTCTGTTGGTCCCGTATAAAGGTCCATCTGCTCCAAAGTGACCTCCAATGGTTGCGAGTAAAGAGATTGCAGTAGGCGACTCTCGACTTTGACGAGATAGTCGTGCAGCAATACTATGGAGATGTCTTCAATTTTAATTTTTGGATTGGGCCGCTCGTCAAATGGCGTGTGATTTGCTAATGACATCAATTCATCATAGACTTCTCCTTTGGCCACGATGCTGCTCGAACCACTACGTACATAGTAGGTCATCTTCTTAGTCTTTGAAGTGACGTTGGCAGGAACAGAGTATGGACGGTTGATACCCGAAGGAACCCAGATAACAAAGACCTCTGCATCATCCACTTGTTCAAAGGATGTACGCGGAAGATAGTAAGGTTGGATCATGTTGTTATAGGCCACCATCTCCTTTTGTATCTTGTCCTTCTGCTCCACAGGGACGCCCACAACAGGTCGTTTGGCCACACCGTTCTCATCTTGGTCTACACCTACAAGAATGTAGCCTCCGCCCAGATTATCAATGTCGTTGGCAAAAGCCGAAATGCTATGATAGATGTCATCGGGATTCCAACCACGTTTAAACTCAATGCGGTTATCCTCTACCTTGCGCTTGTGCAGCAAGTCTTCTATATTGATGGGAAGTGCCATAATGTTTTCAATTTAGATTGTAAAGATAAGAAAAATACATCTTATAACAGGCGGAATTAGCTTTTTTTCGTACTATCCGTATATTATAGCCATATTTTTAAGTCTAAGACTACACAGAAGCCAGCAGTTCCTTCCGTTCCTCCTCGCTCATGTTCTTCAATAGGTCGATGAGTGCCTGCTTGTCTGGTAATTTGCTCTTCTCTGATTCGTCATGCAGCAGATACCAGTTGTATTCCAACATCTTGTTCAACGGGTAGGCTCCAATATAATTGGATGTAATATCGCCACTGCTGCTGTGCCCCATACTGTCACTGATGTATTTGTAGGGGACCTTGCCGGAGTTGTTCAGATTGGTGGCAAAGCTATGACGGGCCCAAGTGGGGGAGGGTCTCTGCTTCATGCCTATCAAGTCGGCGACAACTGCCATGTGCTTCCGGATATACTTGTTATACCGCTGGATTACCCATATTTCCTGCTCTGGCGTAATGAGTTCGCTCATAATGGGGAACACCCTTCTGCCAAGTTTGGGTTCACTGGCATATTTGTCGAGAATCTTCTGTAGTTCCTCCGTCACAGGAAAAATCACCTCACTTGCACTCTCGTTGCGGTCTTTGGTCTTGTTACGCAGGAATCTCAGTTGCTTGCCGTGGGTGGCGAAATACCATTCATCGTATGTCAATCTCAGTGTGTCTGCTAAATTCTGTCCATCGCCAAGATACATGAAGAGGAAAAGGCCAAGGTCACGGAACACAGCATGCTTTTCTTTAGGGAAGAACAATTCCTTTCCGTTCTTATCAACGGCTTCGTCTTTCTCCCAATAGTCATAAAGTTGCTTCATAGCTTCGACATCAAGAAACTCGTACTTCCTACTACCCGATTTGTTATAACCAGTATCCTTGAACATGTCCTTCGTATTTCCCTTCACGAATCCTTTGTCGATGCAGATGTTGACGATGGTTCGGAAAGAACGCAAAGAGATGCCGATAGAAGTAATACTCAGTTCATTCTTCTTCATAACAGAGACCCAACGCAGAATGAAGTTCCGGTCAATGTCGGCAAAAGCTACATTCATTCCCATGTCGCGACAAAATCTTTTGTAGATGTCTCTGCTGCATCTGGCGCTGCCAGCTTTGTCATTCTCTGTTTTCTCTTTGATGTATTGCTCCCAGATGGAATATATCGTACTGCCGTTGGCTTCATCTTCAAGTCCTTGGAACCTTTGTTTCAGTCTCTGTAGGGTAAAGCTGTTCTCCTCTATTAGTTCATCGACCATATCGGCAACTTTGTCCATTTTATCTTTGAGTTGCTTGCGTTCTGTTGATTTTTTGTTGCGGGCCAACTTCTCATATTCGCATAATTCTTCCCATTCCTCGCGGGAGTACCTACCTCCGATTCTCAGCCATACCTTTTTCCCGCCGAAAGCGACACGTACCGCAGCGGGATATACATCACCGTCAAGAATTCTCCTGATATCTATAGTCAGCGATCCATAAACTTGACCATTAGATGAGATGAACTTGCTTAGGCAATTCTCACCTTTCTTTGCAGTTGTCTTGTTACTTGATTTTGGGATTTCCTCGACAATTTTCTTTCTCATATCCTTGTCTTTGACTTTAGTTTTTCTCTTTATATGAACTTTGCGTGAACCTCACGTGAACCTCGCAAACGTAAACTACTGCAAATTTATGGTATTTGTCGCAAACTTCAAAATTTATAAGTGGCTAATTATCAGATATTTAAAATAATTAGCAATTTCATGGAATTTATTAAGGAATAGCCTCATAATCTGGAGGTCCCAGGTTCAAGCCCTGGCTGGTCCACAATAAAAATCAAAGAGTTACAGCGATGTAACTCCTTTTGTTTTACCCAATTTGAAAACATTATATTTGAATTGAATGGTTTTTT
>JBMNUV010000056.1:0-10507 GCA_050946455.1 Prevotella sp. | reverse complement strand
CAGCGGCTTAACTCCTAAGTGGCTTTCAAGCGCCTGCCAAAGGGCCTTCATCCAGTTGCGAAAGGACCTCTTTCGCACTGCGATGAAGGCTCTATCGTAATGCCGCAAAGGCCCTATCGCAACGCGATAAGGGCTCTATCGCGATGCGAAAGAGGCTCAATCGCGCATCCGAAGGGCAAAAATGAAGTGAAAATCCGGTTTTTGAGCCTTTGGCTTCACGTTTTCGGCGACTTTCCTTCTCTATTTCGAGCTATTCGCTCGACGCTTTTTTGTTGAGAAATTTATGAGTTTGCAATATTTTTTTCAAGTATCATTCACACAAGTTCAGGATGGACAAAAAACAAGGGGAACCACTCGACGAGTAGCTCCCCTTGTGTATTTGGGTGGTAGGCAATGGCCTACTCGTTTTCCGATTGCTTCAAGGCCTCAGCCATGGCGCGTCCGAGAGCCTCGCACTGCTGGTGCACTTCGGGCGAGAATCCCTGCTTCATCTCCACGGGAGTGCCCACGGGTGTGAAGTGGATGGCGTCGTCGTTCCACTCGCCGATGCGCTTCACGGCCTTGCTGGCCCAAGAGAACGAGCCGAACCAGCCAAGCAGATGATTCTTGATGTCGCGGTTGGCGATTTCGGAAAGCAGTACCTCCATCTCGGCATAGAGGCCATTGTTGTAGGTGGGGGCGCCTACGATGAGTCCGCGGTAGCGGAAGATATCACGCAGGATATAGGAGTGATGGGTCTTGGAAACATTGTAGAGCACGATGTTCTTGACGCCGGCCTCGCTGGCTGCGCGGGCAATGACCTCGGCCATGCGCTCCGTATTGCCGTACATGGTGCCGTAGCAAATCACCAATCCTGGGTCGGTCTCGTATTTCGACATCTTGTCGTAGAGGGCGATGACCTTGCCTGCCATTTCGTTCCACACGGGGCCGTGGGTGGAGCAGATGTAGTCCACCTGCACACCGCTGAGACGCTTCAATGCGTTCTGTACGGGCGTTCCGTACTTGCCCACGATGTTGGAGTAGTAGCGAGTCATCTCCCGTTCGCACCAGCTCGTGTCGATGTTTCGGTCGATGATGCCGCCGTTGAGAGCGCCGAAGCAGCCGAAGGCATCGCCTGAGAACAGCGTATGGGTGGTCTCGTCGAGCGTCATCATGGTCTCGGGCCAGTGCACCATCGGCGTGAGCACGAACTGCAGCTTGTGGTGTCCGAGGTCGAGCGTGTCGCAGGTCTTCACCTCCAGCGTGTCGTCGCTGATTTTGTAGTAGCCGTTGAGCATGCCGAAGGTCTTCTTGTTGCCTACCACTTGGATGTTCGGGTAGTATTTCCTGAGCAAGCCCAGGGAGCCGCTATGGTCGGGCTCCATGTGGTTGACGACTACGTAGTCGATGGGGCGGTCGCCGATGACCTCGTGGATACGCTCGATGAATTGCACGAAGAAGTCTACCTCCACCGTGTCGATGAGGCAGACCTTGTCGTCCTTGATGAGGTAGGAATTGTAGGAAACGCCTTGAGGCAAGGGCCAGAGGCCTTCGAACTTGGCTTTGTTCCGGTCGTTTACGCCTACGTAAAAGATGTCGTTGGTGATTTCAATCATTGTCGTATGGGGATTAATATGTTTGTGCAGATAGTTGTTCAGTCGTTGCCCAATTCGGCTTTCTTCTTTTCGCCGAAGTCGGTGGAGACGTAGTTGTAGATGCTCTTGCAGCACTCGGTAGAGAACTCCTGGGCATAGCCAATGATGCTGTCCCACTGTTGCTCGGTGAGTCCTTGCTCGAGATTGTCGCGCGTGATGTGGTTCTTCAGCAGTCCGTAGATGAACCCTGCGTTGAAGTTGTCGCCGGCTCCGATGGTGCTCACGGTCTGGGTGGAGGGGGTGGGGTAGAGCTTCTTGAACCCGTTCTCTGCCCGAAGGACCACGTCGTGGGGCCCGTCGGTGTAGATGAAGCGCTTGCAATAGAAGGAAATCTCAGCGTTGTAGACCTTGTCGGGGTCGTTGAAGTGGTAGAGTACGCTGAAGTCGTCGTGGCTTCCCCTCACGAAATCGGCATACTCCAGGTTCTCGAGGAAGTTAGGCGTAACCTTCATGACCTCGTTTTTGTGCGAGGGCCGGAAGTTGACGTCGTAGTAGATGATGGCCCCGTGGTTGCGGGCATAGTCGAGCAAGCCGACCATCTGGGGGCGTATGACTGGATTCACAGCATAGAAGGAGCCGAAGATGACGATGTCGTTGGGCTGCACGTCGGGGTAGACAAAGTCCAACTGGTCGTGCGGATGGTCCTTGTAGAATATGTAGTCGGCGTCGTTCTGCTCGTTGAGGAAGGCCAACGAGATGGGCGACTTCGACTCTGGGAACACATTGACATTGTCTGCGTTCACGTGATTATCTTGAAGGAAATGGATGATGCTCTCGCCTACGCGGTCGTTACCAGCTTCGCTGATGAAGGTGGCGTCGGCCCCTGAACGGCCCAGGGAGATGATGGCGTTGAATGTCGAACCACCGGGGTAAGCACCGATGGGCTGATTGCCACGGAAGATGATGTCGAGGACTGTCTCGCCTATACCTATTACTTTTTGCATGTCTGCACCGTTTTATCAGATGCAAAGATAGTGCAAATCAAGGTAAATACAAAATAAATCGAAATATTATTTTATTTCAGAAAAGTAGCCTTCTTGTTCCAAGCAAATGCAGAAAATCGTAAGTTCAAAACCGGTAATCCAATTCTTTTCAACTCTATGGGTGAGCCTGCTTGATGGCGTTATGCGACCTTCAATACCCCACCTATTTATATTATAACGCGATGAGGGCAATCGGTTCATATTGTTGGCTCATTGAAGCAGTGAGACAAAAAAATCTATCTATTATTAAAAAAAATAAAAGAAAAAGCTCCATCAGGGGGTGTACTATTTGATTTGATTCCGTCATATTTATGTAAGAGAGATAACTTTTAAAACCTATTAGTATGGAAAAAAGAATGTATCATGTATTCTTGATTCTTTTTCTTTTTCTGTTAGCAGCGTCGCCGTCTATGGCTACAGTGCAACAAAAGAACATAGAAATAGAAGCAAAGAACGAGCCTTTAGCGAGTGTCCTTAAGCGCTTGGAAAAACTAACGAGTTACAAAATGATGTATGCCAATGATGATGTCTATGGCGTAAAGGTCAACAAGACCATCAAGGCACCTACGGTGGAGAAAGCTCTCGACCAGATTTTAGAAGGAACTGGCTTGAGCTACACCATCGACAAGCAATTTGTCACCATCAAAAAAGCGTCGGCAGGCAGCGGCGAAGCGTTCATCATGAACGGTCACGTTTACGATGAGAGCGGTCTTGACGTGCCCGGAGTCACAGTAATGATATTGGGAACCAGCGAGGGTGCAGCTACCGACGTTGATGGTCGCTTTTCCTTGAAGGTGCGTGCCGGCCAGAAACTTAGGTTTACTTACATTGGCTACAAGGAAGTAGTGGAGACGGTAAAGCCCGTCCACAATCGTAAAATCATGAAGGTGACTATCACGCCGGATGCAAGGAACCTCGAAGAAGTTCAAGTAGTCGCCTTCGGTACACAGAAGAAGGAGAGCGTCGTGTCGTCCATCACTACGGTAAACCCCGGCGACTTGAAGAGTTCCAGCTCCGACCTCACTACTGCATTTGCCGGCAAGATTCCTGGCATGATTGCATGGCAGACGGGTGGTATGCCTGGTGCTTTGAGTGAGGATGACATGAATACCAAGTTTTATGTCCGTGGTATTACATCCTTCCAGACTGGCGCCAACACCGACCCCTTGATTCTTCTCGATGGCGTTGAGAGCTCCAAGCTCGACCTTTCACGTATCGCAGTTGAGGACATTGAGAGTTTTTCCGTCTTGAAGGATGCTTCTGCCACGGCCATGTATGGAGCTCGTGGTGCCAACGGTGTCATTATGGTTACCACGAAGAAAGGACAGGAGGGGTCTGTTTATACAACCATGCGTTATGAGTGTGTGGTGAGCAGCCCTACCAAGGAAATCGATGTGGTGGACCCCATTGATTATATGAAATATTATAATCAGGCTCTAATGGGACGTTCGAATTCGAGTACACCCAAGTACACGCAGGAACGCATTGCACGCACGGGTAATCCAAATTTCCCCTCATGGGTCTATCCAGCCAATGACTGGTATGATATTCTGTTCAAGAACCAGACTGTTAACCATCGTGCCGGCATTTCCATCCGTGGCGGTTCGCAGAAAGTGCAGTATTATGCATCATTCAACTATAACCGTGATGAGGGAATGTTAAAGAGTGACAAGCTGAACGATTTCGATGTCAACATCACCAACAACCAGTTCAACTTCCGCACTAACCTTACCATAGAACTCAATGCCGGTATCCAGTTACAGATTAATTCCAACACAAATGTGGATAGATATCATGGACCAGTAGTTGACCAAAGAACAGCTTATTATGCAGCATTCAATGCTTCGCCGGTCGATTTCGCTCCCGTTTATCCCGCAGACAAAACCTACTCTTGGCCGCATATTCATTTCGGTACAACGGCTGCTCAGGCTATCAACCCTTATATGCTCAACCAGCAGGGATATATCGAGCGTACACGTTACAGCACAACCAACCGCGCTGAGTTTATCCATAAGCTTAACCGTTGGGTGAAAGGACTGGAATATCGACTCATCGCATCGATAGTGCAGAGTGGTTATTATGACAATACTTTTACCACCAGACCTTATCTTTATTATCTCAATAGTTACGACTATGAAACGGGTGAGTTTTCTCTTTCACCAGATGCAGGTAATTCAAAATCATCAAGGACTCTTGTCGTAGAAACTAACAATCATAGCACAGATACACGTACTACACTTGAGGGACGCATTTATCATACGGCAGCGTGGGGAGGTCCGGATAAGAACATGCACCAGACAGCATTTACTGGTGTGGCCCAGATTTATGAGCGGACTTTTACGCCTATTGAAAGCGTGTTGAATGGCTTGCCTCAACGTAATGCTACTTTCTCAGGTCGCTTCTCATACGGACTTTTCGACCGTTATTTTATTGAAGCCAATGCGGCCTATAATGGTTCTGAGCGTTTCTCAAAGACCCATCGTTGGGGCTTCTTCCCCTCTGTGGGTACAGCTTGGGTGGCATCTTCGGAGCCTTGGATGAAAAAATTGCGGAAAATAATTCCTTATTTGAAGTTCCGCTTTTCTTGGGGTAAAGTAGGAAATGATGGCATTATAGCCACTCCACGTTATGTCTATATGCAGGATATAAGCAGCAGAAACGTCTTCATGTATATTAATGGCATAAAATCAAACGATATGTACGCATATTATCGAAATCGTATCAACTTCTATGGAAATCCAAATATAGAATGGGAGATTGCAGAGCAGTATAATCTTGGTATTGAGGCAAAGCTTTTCGGTGGGCTTTTTGAGACCCAGGTGGACATCTACCGTCAGATTCGTCACAACATTTTGTCCTATCGCTATAACATTCCTGCCAGTGTGGGTATTGAGGTAAATCCGTTGGACAACATTGGTGAGACCGACTCACGCGGCATTGACCTCTCAGCCAAGATTCAGCACATGTTCACCAATGACTTCTGGTTTATCCTCAATGGAACGCTTACCTATAACAAAGTAAAATACAAGTATATTGAGGAAGCTACCGGCAAACCCGAATGGCAGCGCTTGAAGGGCCATGAAATCAGTCAGGCCATGGGTTATATAGCTGAAGGCCTCTTCCGCGACCAGAACGAAATTGACAATTCGCCTCGTCAGGACGGTGACGTGATGCCTGGTGATATTAAATACCGCGATATCAATGGCGATAATAAGATTGACGTGAATGATGCCGTTTTCATCGGCTATCCTCAGACTCCTCGACTCATCTATGGTATGAGTCTCTTTGTCAACTACAAACAGTTTGAGTTCAGTACCGCATTCCAAGGTTCTGGCAAACGTTCGTTCTTCATCAACGCCAAGGCCATTTCTCCGTTCTACAACGACCATGCCATGCTGCAAGCCATTGCCGACAGCCACTGGAGCGAGGACAATCAAGCTGAGAGCCCCTTCTGGCCTCGTCTCTCTGTAAACAACATCGTCACTCACAATCCTCAGGAAGATTGGGATGCCAATGCCGAGACACGCAAGAGCACCTACTTCATGCGCTCATGCTCTTTCTTGCGTTGCACATCCATCTCGCTGGCATACAACTTGCCAAAACAATTTGTGCGTCGGTTGGGACTAAAAAATGTCAAATTCACCATCATGGCTAATAACCCCTTCTGCTTCACCAGTTTTAAATTGTGGGATGTGGAACTCGGTTCCGATGGATTCAACTATCCCATTCAGAAGACCTTCTCGGCCAGCATAAACGTGAATTTCTAATTCTTAATAGAGACTAACATGAAAACAATGAATAAGTATAGGGCAAGTTTGATTCTTGCTGTGGTTGTTGCAAGTCTGACAGCCTGCAATGACTATTTGGATGTAGTTCCTAAAAATGATATTACAACTATAGAATCGACTTTCGAGAAGCGTGAGGATGCGGAGCAATGGTTGACCACGTGCATGTCATTCCGTGATAGTGCGTTGGCAAATTACTCGTACAATCCAGCCTTTTGGGGGTCAGACGAGGTAGTTGCAGATGAATATATGCATAACGAGTATTTGGGTAGAGTAAAAAGCAGAATCCCTGGAATCATGATTGCAGAGGGCAACCAAAAGACCCAGAACCCCTATGGTGATATATGGTCTCAGCAAAGATTCTATGGGGGTATCCGGTATTGTAATCTTTTCCTTGAACAAATTAAGGGGACATACGATATAGAAGAGGAAGAGCGAAGAATGTGGATTGCTGAAGTTCGAGCTTGCAAGGCTCATCTTTATTTTGAACTGATTCGCCGTTATGGTCCTATCGTACTTGTACCAAAAAACATCGATGCCAATGCAGATATCTCGACCATGCAAGTTCCTCGTTCGCCTATTGATAGTTGCTTCAATGCCACAGTGGAACTTTTAGACAGTGCAATTGTGGATCTTCCAATACAAAGTGGCCTTAGCAGTGATTTTTATTGTTTCTATAGCAAAGAGGGGGCTGCTTGTCTGAAGGCAATGGTGCTTCTTTATGCTGCTTCGCCGCTCTTCAACGGTAACGAAATGTTCGCAAGTTTCACCAATAAAAATGGCGAACGCCTTTTCCCGGCATACGACAAAGAGAAGTGGCATCGTGCAGCTTTGGCTGCCGACGAGGCTATTAGTATCGCTAAGAATGCCGGTCATGAGTTGATGTCTGGTGAGAGTGACCGACATACGAAAATAATGAATGTGATGCATGATATTGAAGACTCCTATAATAATTTTACTTATTCAAATAAGGAAGCTCTTGTTGTGGTTCGTAATCACAATAATCGGCCTGAAATCTATTACCATCCACCAATTCTAAGTACTTATAGAAAATATTATGATCGGAATATTAAGGGAGGTGTTTATGCAACTATGAAAATGGCAGAAATGTTCTATACAGAGCATGGCTTGCCACTCAACGAGGATAAACAATGGCTCACGAATCGTTATCAGATGTCTAATGAGACCGACGAGAACTACCGAAATGTGGTGAAAATTGGTGAACCGGTACTCAACTTGCATCGTCGAAGAGAGCCTCGTTTCTATGCCGACCTTACATCCCATGGTACTTTGTGGTATCATAGGGTCAACAATGCCTCGTCAATCTATGAAGCTATAGAATGTAATTTGTTACAAGGCCAAATGTTGGGAACCGATAGAAAGTTATATACATCCTCTGTACCTCAATGTATCTCGGGATATTATATAAAGAAATTCGATAAATCCGATGTTGGTTTACAACAGTATTCAACGTATTTATCGTTTTCTGGAGAGCGAACAGACATTCTTTGGCGTTTGCCCGACTTGCTCTTAGCCAGTTCTGAGGCATGGAACGAGTATCTTGATGCTCCTGACGAACGCGTGTACAAGGGTATTGACGAAGTTCGTGCCCGTGCAGGCATACCTTCGGTTCGTGATGCTTGGAGTTCATACGCACGCAACCCACAGAATGCCACAACTAAAGCAGGTATGCGCAATATTATTCGTCAGGAAGAAAACATTGAGTTTTGTTTTGAAGGAAGAAGATTTTGGAACCTACGTCGCTGGATGACAGCTTCCGAGGAACTTAACCAAAGTATAATGGGATGGAATATATTAGGCGATACTGAACAGAAATTTTTCAACAACTTCCAAGGTCCTATCGTAGTATGGAAAGAACGTCGGTTTACGGCTCCGCGTGACTACTTCTTCCCTATCAACGCTGAGGAAATCCTTATTTCGGGCGTCAGGCAGAATTTGGGATGGTAAATGCAATTAAAAACAATCAATTAAAAATTGCAAGAAAATGAAAAGATTATTAGTATATTTAGTTGCTTCTTTGATGTTGTTTGCCACCTCGTGCAGCAATGACAAAGACTCGGTCAGCAATCCATTGTCGGATAGCGACTTGCAATTCACACCTGTAGCAGGAGGTGCAGTCATGCATTATAAGTTGCCAACTGACAACCCGGACATTGTGGGTGTCCATGTGCGGTATTCTGACTGCTATGGCGAGCCCATCCTTCGCACAGGAAGTGTATTTTCTGATACGCTTCAGTTGGTTGGATTTAATGAAGCTCAAGAGAACATACCCTGTGAGGTGAGTCTTCAGATGCGTAACGGAGATGAAAGTGCTCCCATCCACATGTCTTTTTCTACCCTCGACTCAGACCCCATAACATTTATAAATTCCATGGAGGTAGAATCTGGGTGGAATGGCTTCTCACTCAACTACTTCGCATCCCAAGACGTCAAGGGTGTGTATCATGTTTTTTATTTAGGAGTGAACCCTTATACACAGCAGGAGGACACTATATTGCTTGATACTCAGAGCATAATGGCTGGAGGTGACACCGTCATCTATCATACAAAACAACTGAAAGATAAAAATACGATTATTGTCAAGGCTGAAGATTATAGGGGGCATATAGTCAAGCAACGTCAGTGGGAGGTTGAAGCCATGGAGACCGTAAAGCATGATGGTATAAAAATTTATTATGACAATTCGGTAGAAAGTGATAATTTGAAACTGGGAGTGCAGTACCTAACTGACGGTGACACGAATGGTTGGCGTTGGTTTGAGAGTCAAGACGCCCATAAGAGTTATACTTTTATATCAAAGAGGAACGGGGTTGGTGAAGGTTCTTCGCCCATGTATGTCGATATAGGAGAACAAATACCAACTGCTCAGATAAGAATTTACGCTTACCTTTTCAATGGAAATGCCAGTGGTTGTGGTGCAGGGGTTCCTTGTTGGAACAGTTATGCTTGTTCTCAGATTGAAACAAACATCATTGGACAAGAGCTTAACAACTATTATTGTAATCGCCTTCCGTGCGACATAGATGTTTATGGATGTCGCGAGTCGGCAACATCTACCGACTTTGAGAATATGGCATGGGAGAAAATCGGGAGTTTTAAAGAGCCGAATAATAAAATAGCAACAGATGGAATAAAAGCATGTTGGTTTTTTGGATGTCATGACCTTCGCTCATTTACTAATCCAAGTAAAGATGTTACTGAGAGTGATGCAAGGGCTTTGACACCAAAATATCTATCTATCGACTTTAAGGCAGCGGGGCAAGGAGACGGTTACAGATACTTAAAGTTGGTCTTCAATGACACTTACAAATACGTTTCGGATACTAGTTCTGGAACCAATACTTTTCTGAAAGTATTAACTTTCAATGAACTGGAAGTTTACACAAAAAAGTAATTTTAACGATTTGAATTATGAAAAAGTTACTCATTTGCCTATCGTGTCTTGCCCTCTTGAGTTCTTGTGGCGAAAGCCTTTTTGACACGTATAAAGATTCGGCCGGAGATGGAGAAATCCGTTATGTCGGCAAAGTCACTGACCTCACTGCTTCAGCTGGTTGGCAGCGAATAAGGTTGAGCTGGACGAACGGCCAAGACCCAATTATTGACCAGGTGGAAGTAAAATGGGCCACGGATAGTATTCGTGATTCCGTCTATCTTCCTGCTGGTACTACAAATTATACAATTGAAAATTTGACGAAGGGCTCAAGTTACGAGGTGACGGTGGTTTCTGTGGATAAGGACAAGCATGAAAGTCTTGAAACGACTACCTACGTGAGACCTTACAATTCAGAACATGAGGCAGTACAGGCTTTTACTCGTGTGGTATCGCGAAATTTCTTTTTGCATGACCATCTCTTGCTTACCTTTGCAGGTTGGGATGACAATATATCCTCAGCCTATCTAACATATAAGACGAAAAGCACAGGTGAGGAAAAACAGTTTGTGCTAACCAAAGAGTTAGTTAGTGTCTACTGAATAAAGTTAACTTATTGATTTATAATTAATTATATTAATTTCATTGGCAGATTAACATAAAATATGTACCTTTACAATGTTAAAGAGAAGAGAATGAAGTACACTTCGC
>JBMNUV010000055.1:0-10921 GCA_050946455.1 Prevotella sp. | reverse complement strand
ACAAAAAGTCTTGCTAACAGCAAGCCAGGGCAAGGTCGAGAGAGGCCTATACCTCTTTCCCCTTGTTCTGAATTATATTCTTAAATTAAAGTTAAACGTTGTCTAATAAACGGTAGTACTATAGTATGAATGTTTCAAGTTGTTCTCATATATTGTTGTAAATTTACAAAAAACATCTTAGATATAGTGCTTTTTTGTTTTTTTTAACTTTCGTTTTCTTGTTCGACCCCCATCAGTTTATGGGCTCAAATCTTTTTTTATTTTTTCATTGTTTTTTTGTGAAAGTTGTGTGCTCCATCCGAATATAAAATAAACGATAACTTTTAGTCCTATGAGAAAGTTTACTTCTTTGATTCTTACTCTCGCAGCCATGCTGCTGTGTGTGTCGGCTATGGCCCAGCGCCACTTTATCCATCCTGGCATCAGCTATACGCAAGCTGATTTCGACCGCATGAGGGCGATGATTGCCTCCAAGCAGGAGCCTTATTATTCAGCATTCCAGCGAATGCAAAAGATGCGATACACCACTTATCGAGACGTTGACCTTAGCTTGCCAAAAGATTCTTTGGGACGTAGCTATATCGCTTGGGATAGTAATTCACAGCGACAGATATGGCTTGACGGTTTCGGCAAGGTGGCTCTCTATAATGCCATCATGTGGAAACTCACGGATGACACTTATTATGCCGACCGTTCTGTAAGGGTGTTTCGAAAATACTATGGTTGTGAGAATACTCACAGCAATGGCACCTACGCTTTGGACAACGGTGCCGCCGAGCCTCTGATAGAGGCCGCTGAATTGATGCGCGACTACGAAGGATGGAGCGAGGCTGCCCAGGACTCTTTCAAGACATTCCTTGTTTTTCCCTATTATACCACAAAGGAAAATCTGTGGAAGAAATACAGGAGCGATGACAGGTATAAGAACAAAGTGACCATCTATTGGAACATCTTCAATGGCCAGGCAACGAAAGGCAATCAAGGTCTTTATGGCATGCACTGCCTGATGGCCATGGGTATCTATCTGGACAACGATACAATCTATGAGCGTGCGTTGCGCAAGGTCTTGTCAATGCCTCACCGTTCCGATGACCTGCCTTATCTTTCGGGAGGTTTCTGGCCCAAGCCCGGTGCCAAGCCCTATTCGAGTATGCCAGATTATAATCTTCACTATAAGGTGGAAGGGAATTATGTTGATGGCTATGAGGGCGACACCACTGACTATGGTTATGATGATGAGCTCAAATACTGGATTTACGAGAATGGCCAGTGCGAGGAGTCAAGCCGCGATCAGGGACATGTTATGGACGGCATAGGCAATCTTGTTGATATAGCCCAAATAGCTTGGAACCAAGGCGACGATATCTTCACAGCTTACGATAAACGTCTGCTCAAGGGCATTACCTATTCGGCCAAATATAATTATAGTTGGCTAAACGAAGTGAAAGGTGAGAGATACTGGCAGGGCGAAGAGGTCTTTGAGCCCACAGTGGAGAATGGTCAGTTCATCCAGTGTCTTTCCCGCACGCATGGCTGGTACAGTGTGGCCATCAATCCTTATCATGACACTGACTCTACTTGGTCACGTGGTGAGAAATACAAGAACCCCCAGAAGATGCTTATGGCCTATAAGACCCGTCTGGGATGCTCTGACGATGATGTGTTGTGGATTAACCGTGCCTGCGTTATTAATGAGGATAGCATAGCCATAGCCCGTGCAGATGCTGACTATGATGCATGGTCTGACAAGTATGCAGCGAATGAACTCTTAACTAAACGAACGGTCTGGATGGCCGGTGACGGCGGTGTCTTCCAAAACAAGCAGCATGTGAGTGGCCTGCCAAAGATGCCTGGAAGCATTAATGCGGTGGACTACGACTACTTTAATGCGGAAGTGAGCGGGCAAGGCCGAACCTGGTATACCGACGCTGAGCGTACCGACAATCTCTATCGAGAGGAAGGTGGACTTCCTATTACGGAAGGAGATGACGGCTATGTGCTTACTAACTTGGGAGACTCGGCATGGGCTAACTACACCTTTACATTGGCAGAAGGTGGCACCTATAAAATAAAGGTTCGTGCGCGGGTAGAGCAGGCTGGAGCCACCCTGGGCTTTTCTGTGGACAACAGCCGTTTGAATTTGACTGCTGTCGACGAGGGTGACGATTACCAGGAATATACGCTTGGAACCATTAAGTTGGGGGGAGGTGCCTGTGTGCTCCGTCTCTACGGCATGAATACTGGAAACGCTGTAGAAATCAGTAAAATTACATTGGAAAAGGTGACTGACGACGTGACAATACCAGTTGATTACGTTTGGAATTCACGTGACTATAAGCCCGTTTCGGGTGCTGGCAGTTTCCTCACGGACGAAAGTGATACACAACTCTATTCTACTTCTTATAGCAGTACCACCCAGGCTGTGTTCACCATGGCTGCCAGTGATATGAACTATCGGGTGCAGAAAGGGCAGAACTTCCTTGTCATGCGCGGGACCAATCTCGACCATGCGGTATTGAAATCAGCTACGTATAAATTGACTGACGAGGCTGATGAACGGACAAAGAGTCTGACTAGCGGACAAAGCAATATTTACAAGATAAAGGATACTGAAAACCGTGATGTCCTTGTCTGGAAAGTGGATTCGGCTGTAAGCAAACGCATCAAGGCCTTGCTGAACGAATGCTATGCAAATGCCAACAGCAACTACATCCTTCGCAAGCTATCCTTGCTGGTCTATGGTGAGACGACCGCTCTGCCTGTCACCATTGACGACTTCTCATTCTATACACCTGAGCAAATGGAGGCCATGAATTATCCCACGCCAACTGGTATTGATGGCATTTCCACTGAAAGCCAAGACGATACCTCAAGTTCCATCTATGATCTTCAGGGGCGTCGTGTAAGCAAGCCCTTGCATCCAGGTGTGTATATACAGAATAATAAGAAGATAATTGTCCATTAAAAATACAAAATATAGAAATTGCAGAAACATTCATTTTTTTTGTGGAAAGATGGAAGCAATTTCGAATATCTTAATAGAAAGTTACTAATCGTTTAATAAGTCTGACGTATGAAACTACAACATTTACTACTTTCAGTCCTGGCATGTTTTGCTACAGGGGCTGAGGCCCAAACTACCCGAACAGTTCATGGGGTGAACGGGTATTACAACTACACTGCACGGCAACTGCAGTCAATGGGTGATCCTTTTACTTACTGGGACGACGGAACGAAGCTGAAAGCTTGGTACCGCGACATACAGTATGACGGCGACTACATGGTGCTTTATCCTGGTATAAACAACACGACACGACAGTCTTATACCAGCAAGATTGGCGGCAATAGTAAGACAATCACGCAGCAGGGCTTCGACTGGATGATTGGCATTAACCTCTTCCACGACACGTATCCATTGAAAATAACGAAGGAATATCCTGTCATTGCCATCAAGATGTCTGTGCCCTACAATGTGATCGACAGTGTCAACTCCACTGTCCGGTCATCATTCTTTTGGGTTAATCCATACACTGGGGCAAATGAACGCATGAAAGGCTCCGACAATACATTGAGCGGTGTCGGCAGTGATGGAATATGTCACTTCCTATACAAGTATCCCGGTGTGGGAATGAATCTCACCAAATACGCTGATTATGGTGCAAAAGACTCTATCAGCTTTTGTGGATGGGATGCCAGGGGTCACAAGAAGGACGCAAACACAGGCATCATTTATGATATCAAGTCACACAAAAACATCAAGACTGGTGAAAAAAAAGATACGGCGATGGTCTTCATGTATCTGCCTGAATCAGCCAATGAGAAGGCCAACTTCATTGTGCTGCTCAACTACTATTCCATTCCAAACACTGCTTCCTCCACTACCACAGAGAAGCACTTGCTTGACAGTACGAATATTACAATTCCACATTTGAATTTCACTTGGTATGGTACAAAGGATACGCTGAATGCCGACGGCTCTACCATTTCCTCTGACCAGCGCCCCGTAGCATATTTCAAGTGGTTGAAAACCTTCAAGAGCATTGGTGATGCCGTGAAATCCATTACTGCGGCTAACAATTGGGGTGACGGCACGGAAAGTACAGCTAAAGTTCAGTTGAATTATTCGCTTTATTATGCAGAGCAGGCATTGTCTGGTTTCAAGTTTCTTAACTCCGACCCTGACAACCCCGATAACTCTGCCTACATTACATATCAGAATGCTTACAACAATGCTTTGGCTGTCTACAACAATGAAAGTTCAACCGATGACCAACTCAGCTCTGCCAATGATGCTTTGCAGGCAGCACGCATAGCATTCAATCAAGCCGTTGATCTTCCTTCTTCTTTAGTTTACAATTTTGTGAAAAGTGCCACAGGCAATGGTGGCATTGTCATTGCAGCAAGCGAGTCCACCGTCAACGGAACTACGGGTAAGGCTCTTACTATCGGTTCCAATGACGCAGCATCTCCGCTGAGCTTTGTTGCCACAGGAAACGTTATTAACGGCCAGAAGACCTACACGCTGAAGAGTGGAAACGCTGCTGTGGTTCAGGCTTCAGATGGTACACTGTTGTTGGTTGACAGCGTAGCCGGTTCAACTTTCACGTTCAGTGAGCGTGACATTGAGGGTCCCAGTTTTGATGTGCATTGTGGTGATTATTACTATTATCTCGACCAAAATGGCGTGCTCTCTATTACCGAAGAGATTCCTGAAGAAGCCACTTCTGACTTCGATGCACTTTCTCCATACCTCTTCACAATGGAGGATGCTGTTGACGACTATGCAGCTTCCGCTTCCGAGGAAGAGAAGACGGGCTTGTTGGCCGGATGGGAGTTCAATGACACTCCTGTAGACGATCCCAGTACCAAGGGTACGGTAGATGGAGTGGAGAAGACCATGGCCGAATATGGAGAGACAAAGATGGTAGAAGGTTGGAGAATGAGCCGTTGGAAGGCTTATTCACGAGTCAACCAAGAAACGGTGCAGAATAGCGACAACACTTCTGCTACCTGCCTCGTACTAACCTCAGCTTCTACTTATGACAACTGGGATGGCTCTGAGACTGGCATTGTCAACGACTTCAGCAATTCAGCAGCCATGCGTTTGGATCATGGAACCGAGAATCCTTTCTATGTTTGTGACCCGAAACCACGTGACTCTGTTTATGCCTATAACATGAATGCTGGCATCAATCGTTATTTTGCCATCAAGATGAAAGGTACATCGGATGTGAAGTTCGGAACGCTTACGTTCTTGGGTGCCAATACTGTTATTATTAAAGCAAGTCAGTTGGCTGGACAAAAGGGAGATGTATATTACTGGGATTTGTTGAATAGTGGATTCACTGTCGGTAAGAATCTCTATACAAGTGCATTCTTCTCGCCTGAAGGCTTCACTTCTGCCGACTCCAAGCTCTACATCGACTGGATGCGTACCTATTCCTCTATTGATGAGATTCCAGAGGAGAGCTTTGCAGATAACGTAGCCAACGGTATAACGACAGTGAAGGCAGCTGATGCCACTGGCAAGTTCGTAGTCAACGGCCGTACCGTGGAGTTCTTCGATGGCGGTCAGGTCTACTCAATCGATGGCAGCTTAGTGGCCAACGTGAAAGGTCACGGCACAGTAGCCTTGGTACCAGGTGTCTACTTGGTGAAAGGTGGTGAGGCCGTTTCCAAGGTGGTAGTTAGGTAAATTTGAATTTGTATCGTTTTAAAGGGAAGTGGGCACATCTTCGGTGCATGCTTCCCTTTTTTGTTATTGTCACGTTTTGGAGAGTTGGAGAACAAGGAGCGATATATTGCCATCGATTAATATTTCAGCGCGATGGCAAAGCGAGAAAGTCTCGAAGGTACATCGAGAGATTTCCTATCGCTAACAAACATAAGCTTATTGAGTGCCTACATGTGTACTTTCGGTCATCCATTAAGACTTTAGGTGATAATTTGGCTTTCATTCTGCACATTGTGTGATAAGCCTTATAAAAAAGTTGGATATTTGTAATTTTCCCAACAAAAGAACGTCGTCCCGACTGCACAAAATAGAGTAAGAAATGCCTCAAAGATGTGAAGCCTAATGTTCTGACCCCGTATTTTTTCCACATTATTGTTTCTTAAATTTGCGATTGAGGCCTTACGGCGTTGCGATGGAGGCTCTTTCGCATTGCGATAGAACCCTTGCGGCAATGCGATAGAGGCTTTATCGCATTGCGAAAGAGGCCTTATCGCAAGGGAATGAATACGCTTCCTCAAGCACTTGAAAGTCTCTGTTTGGTTAAGTCTCTGTCTTTCAGCAAATTTTGAAACAGCCCAAATTTTGGCGATTTTTCGTCCAACCGCATGCTTGCTCACAAATACGCCATTCTCAGAGGCCGAAAAACATGAAAAAATACGACACATAGCTATTTAAGTTTATGTAGTCTCATACTTATTACCGGATAATTTGGGGGTAGTGAATGGCACGCCTGCCGTCGGCCTTAATGGATTCGACGATGAAGTGAAGAAGAACGATTGGTTAGGGGAAATGACGTCTCTACCTTCCCATTTAACAGCTATCTTTGTCCTATCTTGCAATTTTTTATCTTTTTTGTGTGTTTTTGCTTCTTGAAACGAACATAGTAATAAATCAACTAAAACTCTATTTCAATGAAGTATAACAAATATTGGAGACTGCTGTTCTTGCTCCCCTTGATTTGCTTCTTCGTCTCTTGTTCCGACTCAGATGACGTAGGCGACAGTTACAAGACCTTCGAGGGAGAGACCATCAAGGATTTCCTCGACAACAACCCCGATTATTCGGAGTTCCGTACAGCTCTTGACACAGTAAATGTGTTGCCGCTCATGTCGTCGTATGGCAAGTACACATGCTTTGTGCCGACCAATGAGGCTATTGAGCGCTATGTAAAGGAGAATGGCTTCAGCTCATTTTCTGATTTTCTCGACTCTGCCGAAGCTGTCCGCCAAATGGTCTATTTCCAAATCATCGACGGCGAATCAAATGGAGTAGGTACTTACTTGACTACAAGTTTTACCAATGGCAACATTGCAACGAAGAACATGGCTGGCCGCTATGTTTATACGATGCTGTCAGATGATGGAACTACATGGATTGTCAACAAGAGTTCAAGGATTACTTCATCCGACAATATTCTTGTCAATGGTGTAGCGCATGTAGTTGACAACGTGGTTGAAGGCAATCAACAATTGCTTAGTGATTATATTTTAAACAGTTCTGCCTACACTCTCTACGCTGAAGCTTTAAAGGCAACGGGATTGGTCGACTCGCTCAACAAAATTGAGGATGACAGTTACGTGCAGCCCTCTGGTATGGAGTCTACTACTCCCACGCAGCGTCTCTATGGCTATACTGCCTTGCTCGAGCCTGACTCTGTTCTGGCACTCAATGGCATCAACAGCTTGCAGGATATGCGTAACTATGCCGAGGAAAAGTATCCTGATGGTGCTGGCAAGAGCGATACCGACCGTGAGAGTAGCCTCCACATGTTCGTGGCCTATCATCTGCTGCCCTACAAGCTTACCTCTTCAGAACTCTGTCCTACTCTTGACTACACTGTGACGCAGACCTTCGAGGATCCTGACTGGCAACTCGCCACTTTTCGCGATGGCAGATTCCGTCTCGACAATTATCTCTTTCCCATGGCTCCCAACACGGTCATCTACGTGCAGAAGTTCGTATGGAGGGACCAAGTTGAGCAGACCCCTATTTTCAACGACAATCGTAATCCTTACGATTCCAAGTACATCAACATGATAAAGGAAGAACCGAATGTGATTACTATTGATCTCGGCAAGAGTAACATAGACTGCCTCAATGGTGAAATTCACTCCCTCACGGGCATGCTCTATTATCGTGAAGACATCTTTCACCATCGCCTGCGCATGGACTTCACAGGATTCCTGCCCGAACTATGGAACAATGGAGTTCTGACAAAGAAATGCTATCTTCCTCTGAATTATTGTGATAACTTGAAAGTCGACAAAGACAATGTTACCGTATACTATACTTACCGATATGGAGGCCACAGCTACTTCCAGGGCAATATGTTCATGGTGAAAGGCCGATGCAACCTCGATTTGGAAATCGGCCCCATTCCATCTGGAAGCTATGAGGTACGTATTGGTTATCAAGTACAGACTCAGGCTTATGGAGTTGTCCAGTATTATCTCGACGGTGAGCCTTGTGGCATTCCTCTTGACCAAACGAAGACTGCGAATAACCCTGAGATTGGCTGGATTCAGAGCTGGCAGTATATGGAGAAATATCCTCAGACAAGTTGGATCTCTGGAAAGGAGACTCCTGATGACTACTATGGCTATAACAATGATAAGACAATGCATAACTTAGGATATATGAAAGGTGCCGATAGTTATGCCAGTACAGAGTGTGCACATGGCGATTATAGTCCCGTGAACATCTGCACAGCAAGAAATGACATATATGCTATTCGCAGGGTACTTGGCTTTGTCACTTGGTCTGACACGCAAAAGCATGTTCTAAGAATATCCAACTTGATGGATAAAAGTTTTCAACTTGACTACATTGAATTCATACCTAAGGACTTGATTGAGGACGAGGACACCCATTAAGGAGTGAGGAGTTGGAAGTTAGGAGTTAGTAGTTTTAACAAAGACAACAGTTAAATAATGAATAGGAAAATGAGACATTACAAGATATTGGTGGGACTGGCCTTGGCCGTCGCATTCAGCTCTTGCACCGACAAGTTCGACGATGAGGAGGGCAAGACTCCCACATGGTTGGGCACCGACATCTATGACTACTTGAAGGACCGAGGCGACTGCAATTACTTCGTGAGGCTTATCGATGATGAGGGCATGACCAACACCATGAAACTCACGGGCAGCAACACCGTATTCTTCGCCAACGATGCCGCCTTCGAACGTTATTTCCAGAACAACAACCAAGGCATCACCAGCTACGAGACGATGCCTGAATCGATGAAGAAGATGTTCTTGCGACTTGGTGTCGTCAACAACGCCCAGCTCATTGAGCGTCTGTCGCTTTCTGACCGTGGAGATGTGCTCATGCGTAGAACGACCAATTTGGAAGTGGAAGACACGATACCCGTGGTGCAGCCGCAAGACCTGCCTGACAATACGTATTTCAGCAAATTCCGCGCTGCCGGCGAGCCCATGAAGCTGCTGCAAGACGGCACACAGTGGACGCTGGTGCAGTTCTTCCCCACCGTAATGCAACAGAAGGGGGTGACCAACGAGGACCTGCGCTTCATCACCGGTGACGACAATGTGTCCATCGACAGCGCCTACCTCTACAGCAACCGCATCATCAACCAGGACCTCATCTGCAAGAATGGATATTTGCATGAATTGGAGGATGTGCTGATTGCTCCTGAGAATATGGCCGGCTATATCCGTACCAACAGTGACCTGAGTGACTTTAATCATCTGATGGATCGATTCTGTTGCCCTACTTATTATGGGAAAACGAGTGATGGAGATTCTATCTATGAACTTCGCTACTTTAACAATGGGCGCCGCCCGCTGTCTACTGATCCAGACGGTAAAACCGCTCCCGGGCAATTACTCTTCGATCCTGGTTGGAATCTCTATGCTTCCACTACCACCGAGAAGAATCTTACCGGCTATGAACAGACGATGGGTTGCATGTTTGCGCCTACCAATGAGGCAATGAACGAATTCTTTTCTCCTAATGGAGAAGGCTCGGACTTTTATAATGCATTCGGCACGTGGGACAAAGTGCCTACATCGATGGTAGCTGATATCATCAATGCTAACATGAAGAACAATTTCCTCACGGCACTGCCCAGCAAGTTCAACCAAATTCAAGACGAGAACGGCTATTCCATGGATGTCAGTGAGTCTGATATCAAGAACACCTATATTGCACGTAACGGGCTTGTGTATGTCACCAATAAGGTATTTGCGCCTCAGGACTATAAAACTGTGATGGGCCCCGCCAAAATCAACGTGGCCAACAGCCTGTTCAACCAGGCCATCTCCAATACGCGCTACTCCTACTATGCCTATCTGCTGCGTGCACCGAAGAACTTCTACTACTTCTTCATCACGCCCGATGCTTACACCAAGGACTATGTTGACCCAGTTGCCCAGGGCTATTCCTCGGCTGCTCTGAAGGCCAAGTTGAACTTCTACATCAATTCTGCCAACAATATTGTGGCCACACCCATCAGCATTGCAACGGGCGATACCATCGTCTCCAACAGCTTCCCCTTGGGTGCCACTGGCGTAGTCTCCACCGGCATCAAAAGCAGGATGAACGACATTTTAGGCACCCACACTATCGTGGCTGACTACTATGGCGACATCGAGGACCGAGTGAACGATGGCCAGGAATGGTTTGTGAGCAACAGCTATGCTCCAGTACACATCACTTCGCTCAACGTAGGCGGACAGGTGGCAGGTTCGGGCAACAGCCAGCCGTTGTCAATATTGAGGTCGTTTGACAAGAGCAACGGTCGCACTTATGAAATCAACGGTATCATTCAGAGCACTACCAGCTCCATCTACGATGTGCTGAAGGCGCATTCGGAGTTCAGTGAATTTTTCAATATTTGCCAAGCTGTTGGCGTCTTTTCCACCGCATCGGCTGATAATAAGGCTGCGCTTGACTATATCGTGAGCTTTTTGGGCCGCTATCACTATACCGTGTACGTACCTACCAATGCCGCCATCCGGCAGGCTCAGGCCGACGGGCTCATCCCCACTGTGGAAGAATGGGAGAACGAAGGCGATGCCGAGAAGAAGGACTCCTTAGCAGAGAAACTGACGAGATTCGTGCGTTACCACTTCCAAGACAACTCCGTGTTTATCCATGGTGCCAAGGAGGAGAACCAAGTGTACCATTCCTCTACACTCAATACATCTACCAATAAGTTCTATC
>JBMNUV010000054.1:0-11137 GCA_050946455.1 Prevotella sp. | reverse complement strand
TTGCGATAGCCATCTTGACTTTCAAGATGGAGAGGTGACATGTGCCTTGCTGGCGAAAAAGGAACTACTACATCAATGTTTGAAGGTCACTCTGCGAAGTCCTTTTTGCTTTTATAGAGGAAATATACATTAAAATCTGCAAATTGCATAGCTTCAAAGGCGACTTTGCATTTCTTTAACGCCCAAGGTCTTTATGCCGTTTTTGTTAGATTGCCCTCAATCTTCTCTATAGGGAGATTGATTACAAATCAGAAATCCGTTGATGGACTTTACAGAAAGGAACTTTGGACTTGAGAAAAATAGTGCTTCCAGCATAATTGACTATTTTTGCAGCGGACAATGATAAAGACGCCAGGCAGGCGGAACGAAAGAACAATAGAATAAGATTATAAGATCGAAATGGAAACTATTAAAGGAAAGACTTACGGAGGCGAGCGCCCGTTGTTCGGAGTGAAGGACACACGTTTAGAAGATATCGTCATCTCAGACGGCGAGTCGGGAATCAAGTGCTGTGAGAATCTGGAGTGTGACAACTCAAAGTTCTACGGCAAATATCCCTGGTGGCACGTAGACCATAGCCTTATCACTAACTGCTATTTCGCACCGGGTTCCCGCTCAGCCATCTGGTACAGCAATGACATGGTGATGAAGGACTCAGTGATTGACGGGCCCAAGTTTTTTCGCGAGATGCGCCATCTCGAACTTGACAATGTGAAGATAAACGATGCTGACGAAACTTTCTGGCGGATTGACGGACTGAAACTATACAATGTGGAGTTGCATCAGGGCACCTATCCCTTTATGTTCTCAAAGAATATCTATGTGGACGGACTGGTGAGCGACGCCAAATACGTGTTCCAGTACTGTGAGAACGTTGAGGTTCACCATGCCAAGATTACAACGAAGGACTCTTTCTGGGAGTGCGATAATGTAACTGTTTACGATTCCGACATCAACGGCGAGTATATTGGCTGGCACTCCAAGAACCTGAAGTTCGTGCGCTGCCATCTCAGCGGTGCCCAGCTTCTCTGCTACAGCGACAATATCACACTGGAAGACTGCACCATTGATGAAGCCAGTGACCGCACCTTCGAGGACTCTACAAACATCAACGCCGATATCAAGGGGACTCTAACCGAGGTTAAGAATCCTATAAGCGGCAAAATCATCGCAGACCATATCGGCAAGATTACTTTCGATGAATATTTCAAGGGTAAGAAGGAATACCTGCAGATTGTCAGTCGAAACGGATAACCCAGACATATTCTTTTGAATAATAATATACAGGGTAATATAGGACAGCCCTGTCAGAACAGATTGAAAAATATATGAAACGATTTTATTTGTTAGCAGCGCTGGCCTGCATGACCTTTGTCAGCGTGTTCGCAGGAGGATGTAAGAATTCGTCAACGAAAACAGACAGCATGATGAAAACGCTTGTTGTTTATTATTCCCAGTCGGGCAACACCGAGGGGATAGCCAAGCAACTGGCTCAGCAGCTCGGTGCCGACATTGAGGAAATCGAGACAGTAACACCCTACGACTCCGTATATAAGGTGAAGGAGAAAGAAGCCCAGAACGAGGTGGAAAAGAATTATCAGCGCCCCATCAAGCCGCTGAAGCACAACGTGAAGGACTATGACCGCATTATCATCGGCACACCGACATGGTGGTATAAGATGGCGAGTCCTGTGCTCACGTTTATGTCGAACACCGATTTCGCTGGCAAGACCGTTGTGTGCTACACCACCAATGCCGGATATCCGGGTTCGGCTCTGAAAGACATGGAGGAACTTGCGGCAAAGAAGGGGGCAAAAGTTGAGAACGGGCAGTCCTTCCAGTTCAAGACCGACTGGGACGGCTCTCAGCACGGAATGGCAACAGGAGAGGACGTTCTTCAGAAGTGGATTGACAGCCTGAAATAAGCGACCATAGCTCATGAGAAATAAAATCAAAAGGATTCAGTAAATAGAAATGGGACTGTGCCGGAGCATACGATTCTGGTGGAGCCCCATTTGCCTTATGAGAAAGCCAGCAGAGAAATAACTTTTGACGGCTGGAATAAAATCAATTGATTTTTTAAGAAACCTTAGAAACTTGATTATGGAACGCAGAACATTTATAAAGTCAAGCCTTGCAGCAGCTGCAGGTCTGGCATTAAGCAACAGCAAATTGTATGGCATAATGAAAGAAAATAGTGTCAACCAAGGTTCGTCTGACAAACAGATAGAGAAGGTCAGTGAGGGCAGTGGTAAGAAAATACTCGTGCTAATGAGCGCATGGATGAAAAATGGAAACACTGACAGGGTTACCGACTCGTTCATCAAGGGAGCTGTGGAGAATGGGCATTCGGTCACGAAAGTTTATCTCGGCGCCATGTCCCTGCGCGGCTGCCGTGGCTGCGGGGCCTGTCTGCGCAACGGTCATCACTGCGTGGTCAATGACGACATGCAGAAGCTCTATCCTCTGTTTTCCTGGTGCGACATGATTGTCATGGCATCACCAGTATATTTCTGGACCATCACGGCGAGCCTGAAGGCATTCATAGAGCGTCTCTATGCCATCTCCGTCAACGACCAGTATCCCACCAAGGAGCTCATCCTGCTGATGACAGCGGGATTGGACAATAAGGAGGTCTTTGCCCATGGACGTTCCTATGCCAAGACTTTCGCCAGTGTACTTGGCAAGGAGGACATCGTTGGCTCCTGTCTGGCGGGTGGCTGCGTAGGCTGCGAGAGCGACAAGATGAGCGTGCCGCAACATTATATTGATGAGGCTTACCAACTCGGACATCAAATTCGATGATAACGTTATCAATAAGGAACATTTAAACAACATGATAGAATATGAAACACAGATTGTTAATGTCGGCAGGAGCTCTTTTGATGGGAGCTTCAGCAATGGTACAGGCTTCATGTACTGATAATGATTATGGAAAAGACGGAAGCAAATATGTGCCCTACGATCAGAGAACCGGCGAGGAGAGCATTGTCTATTTCACCCGTGACCTCAGCGCCAATGGACTTATCAAGGCTTATGAGAAGGTGAGCAAGAACATCACCGGTAAGGTAGGTATCAAGCTGCACACCGGTGAGCCGAAGGGGCCGAACATCATCCCACGCAGCTGGGTGAAAGCCCTTGTCGAGAAAGACCTTCCCCAAGCCAATATCTTAGAGTGCAATACCTATTACCAAGGAGCACGCTACACCACTGCTGATCACCGCAAGACTCTGAAAATCAACGGATGGACTTTCTGTCCTGTTGACATCACCGATGAGGAAGGCTATACCTATTTCCCCATCAAGGGTGGTCACTGGCTCAAGCAGATGTCTGTCGGCTCGCATCTTCCCAACTACAATTCACTGCTTGTGCTGACCCATTTCAAGGGCCATACACAGGGCGGCTTTGGAGGAAGCAACAAGAATATCGGAATGGGGCTGGCGAGCGGTCACGAGGGCAAGGCATGGATTCATAGTTGCTCCACCAGTGAGGAATTTATGGAACGTCTCTCTGAGTCGTCAAAATCTATCATCGACCATTTCGGCAAGAACATCGCCTATGTGAACGTGATGCGCAATATGTCAGTGAGTTGCGACTGTGAGGGCACTGCCGCGGAGCCTGTGGTGACTCCCAATGTGGGAATTCTTTCATCGACAGATATTCTTTCTGTCGACCAATCCTGTGTTGATATCATCTATGCCATGACAGAAACTGAGAATCACGATATGGTGGAGCGCATGGAGACCCGTCATGGACTCCGTCAACTGTCTGCCATGAAGGAACTTGGTATGGGCAATGACAAGTATATCCTTATCGATTTGGACAATGGCGGCAAACGTATCACTGCATCCGATGCTGCAAAGGGGCTGAAGCCATTTGTTGACGATAAAGAGCAATAACCAATCTCCAAGTTTTGCTTTATCAGAAAACTATACTTTGTGAATGATGCCTTGGCCAATCTTCTGACAACATAAAGGCGTAAAGAGATGAAATCCCTATCCGCCTTTTTTATCGTTTTCCTGCTTACTATGAAACAGAGAAATCTACTTTATACGCAGATTTCATGTTGTTGCCTGATAAACTCAGCCGGTGAGATGCCGAAGCGATTGCGGAAGGCAGTGGAGAAATGGGAGGAGTTCTTGAAGCCCACAGTGTAGGCAATGGATTTTACGCTGTCATGACCGCTCTCAATGAGGCGGTGGGCCTCAGAGAGGCGTTTGTTGATGAGCCAGCGCTCGGGAGTTTTGTCACTCACCTTCTTGAAGTCGCGCTTGAAGGCAGAAAGAGAGCGGCCTGTGTAATGTGCCATGTCGTCAAGGGTCATCTCATACATGTAATGCGTGTTAAGATAGTCGAGAATGTCAATCTTCCATGGCTCTGAGAAGTCGAACAGCGTGGGATAGAATCTCAGGTCAATGTGGAGAAGAGCCAGCAGCGCCTCCTGCATCTTCAGTTGCATGATGTCATCGCTCGGTTCCACATTGTCCTGGAGATAAGGCAGAAGAGAGGAAAACAGACTCGACAGTTCCGCCGTGAGCTGAAGCCGCACGGGACCCGCCTCGATGCGCGGTGTGTTGCGGTCGACATGGCTTGCCCCAACCTTTTCATACATGTCACGCAGAAACTCACGGGTGAAGGCGATGAAGATGCCGCAGTAGGCAATGTCGTCTTTTGGCTGCTTGTACAAAGCCAGACTCAGGTCGCGGGGTACAAAGATGCACTGACCGCGGGTGACACTTGTCTGACTGTGCCCGCTGTCGAGCAGCATCTCACCTGAGACCACATAGTTGAGGCCGAACTCGGTGCTGCGGTTGAAGCATTTGCGCTCGGCATCGGAGAAGCAGCTGAAGATGATGTCATGATAGTTGAACGGCTTCTTCATCTTTATATCATTGTTGATGCTTATGGTTGCCATTTTGTTGTCCTAATCAAAAAAACACTCGGCAGGAGAGGCTAACCCGCCGAGTGATAATCTGTGTTTGTCTTGTGTAATATTGGAAAGAACTTTCAGTCGAAAAGAATCAGCCTTTCTTTAATGACAACACGAAGTCGGTTTTTCCCTTTTCTGCTCCGAAAATGGAACGCAGGTCCAGTTTCCCTGCATTGTCGATGGAACCCAGACGGGTGTAGCTCCAGCTGTTATGTCCGTAGAAGAAACTCACCTTGTAGCCGAGATAGAGCACGAAGTCGCCCGGATGGGTTGAGACGTGACTGTCGCTCTTAGGTAGCGATAGAGGAAGGTCCCCCACCATTTCGAAACCGCCGTACTCGCTGGTGTGGATGATGATTGGGTTTTTCTGTAACTGGGCTACGAGGGCCTTTGTGGCGTTGTTGTCCACCAGTGTGGCTGTCAGTTTGTTGCCGTTCACCTCAATGTTTATCTTTGTCTGAGCCTGTGTCATAACGGTAAATGTTATAAGAAAAAATATTGTGGAAATCATGTGACCCGCTGTCCTGCTGAACAACAGAGCTATTATTGTGCGATGCATGGTTTTACCTCAGATACTGATGGAAGAAGGCGTCAATCTTGTCGAACGGTATCTTGTCCATCTGGTCATATAGGTCGGTGTGGTTGGCTCCCTTGACAATGACAAGCTCCTTGTTGTTGCCGGTGAGCAGACTGTAGGCTGTCTTGCCCATGTAGAAAGAGTGGGCCTGATCGCCATGCACAATCATCACTGCGTTGCGGATTTCGGGAAGATAGTCGAACAGACGGAAGTTATAATAGCTTTCTTGTCCGATGACATTCCATCCACCGTTGGAGTTCAGCGAGCGCTTGTGATAGCCGCGCGGTGTCTTATAGTACTCCCTGTATTGCTTTACGAACAGCGGCATGCCGCCAGTAATCTGCTCGGGATTGCCGCCTCCTAATTTGTAATAGCCGCGCTTGTAATCCTCGGTGCGCTGCTTGGTCATATTCACGCGGTCTTGATAGCGCTGGTCAGGAGTCTTTTGGTCAAAATATCCATAGGCATCCACACGACTCATGTCGTAGAGCGTCACGGCAACGGTGGCTTTGATGCGAGGGTCCTGTGCTGCTGCGCTAAGCGATATGCCGCCCCATCCGCAAATGCCGATGATGCCGATACGATTGGAATCAACTTGGTCGTTTGTCGAGAGATAGTCGACTGCTGCCATGAAGTCTTCGGTGTTGATGTCGGGAGATGCCATGTAACGGGGCTGACCACCGCTCTCCCCAGTGAAAGAAGGGTCAAAGGCGATGGTGAGGAATCCGCGTTCAGCCAGCTGCTGGGCATAGAGGCCTGAACTCTGCTCCTTCACTGCTCCGAAAGGACCGCTCACAGCTAAAGCGGGCACCTTGCCTGTAGCATTCTTCGGGGTGTACTGGTCGGCTGCCAGCGTAATGCCGTAACGGTTGACAAAGGTCACCTTCTTGTGATCCACCTTGTCGCTCTTGGGGAACACCTTGTCCCACTCCTGAGTTAGCTGGAGTTTCTGCGGCTTCACAACCTGTGTTTCTTCGTATTTCATATTCTTTTGGTTTTGTGCCGCTGCGCTGAAGGGCATCAAAAATGCGGCTCCGAGCAACAAACTCATTAACATTGTATTCTTCATATTCCTTGTCTTCATTGAATTATCTGTCTCTTGTTTACATTTGCAAAGGTAGTGCAAAAATCAATCGGACCTATTGCTCAAAAGTCCAAATAAACTTTCCTAAAGGTCCAATTGGCATCTTTGCAGTGGATGTTGACCTATTCATGCTTATAATCGCTGAATATCGGAACGATGGGAAGGGCTCCGAAGTCACCGGCGTTCTGAAAAGAAGTTTCTTTGCCGTTCTTGTCAATGAATGTCTTCTGTCCGGAATCTACCTTAATAAAATCGAAGATTCCCATATTTTGCAACTTCACGTTGCCGATACGTACATAGCCGAAGTTCTTGTTGTAAATTATTCTGCCTTTGAAGCTCTGCAGTTCTTTTCCATCCTCCTTCATCACGACGCTGCGGTCACTGGTGCTGGCGAGGAATTCATCATTGCCGACAAACTGGATGTCTTTGTATTTTCCTGCATTGATAATTTCCCTGCCATCGAAAGCCATCAATCCCGTGCCTTCGTCATTATGATAGATAATGTATTTTGCATTGTAGTCAAGTACATTCTTTATCGGACGGTCGATTCTGTAGGCAACCTTGCCGTTGCGGTCGAAGAATGTGAAGCCACCCTGCTTGTCGCTTGCTGCAAGAAGCCCGTTATGATAGACAAACATCGGGGTCAGACTGCTGTCGGGCGAGAAGATGGTCTTGCCCGTCTTGTCTATGACGTGGTAGGCTCCTGCGCCGCAGTTCTTGTCAGCATCCTGCACTACTGCCCTACCCTCATAGAAAGGATTAACGTCGAGATAGTCGGGCGCTATCACAACCTTTCCCTTCGTGTTGGCATAGCCGTATCGGTTCTCATCGGTGTAAATCCAAACCATTCCTTCGTGGACGATTGTCGGCGAGCGGGTAATCTCATGACCGTTGTAGGGATTAAGTGTGAACTTCACCTTGCCATCCTTGTCGACGTAGCTTATTCTTTCACCCTTGCGGACCACCGGCATGATGTCCTCGTTCATAAATCCAACGGCTTTCAGCCTAGATAAATTCTTCATTGCCTGTGGTTTCTCTCCATATTTATATACGGTATAGAGCGAGTCGTCGCCCATCACGCTGAAATAGCCATTCAGTACGGGTGAAGGTTGCTGGCCGAAGGCATCCCTGCAAACCATGTCACCCTTCGGAGCCATGAAGCTCCACTTACCGTTGGCGTTCTGCTGAACCGCTACCAACTGAGAGTCGAAATTGTCAGCAACTGTGTCTTTACTGGCATTGTTCCCATTGGCGCAAGAACCAAGTAATGCCGTCATTGTGAGTCCTGTCATGATTTTAACTTTTAAATTTTCCGTTCTCATATTTCTTCTTTTTTGCTCTCTGTTTCTTTGTCAGCCTTCTTCTCTGACCGACGCTGCAAAAATAGCAAAACTTCTGAGCTTGTAGGTTTCCTAAAAGTCCAAAGAAGGTTTCTCAAACGTCCAATTAAAAAAATGGGATGATGTCGTGTTTGCACTTGCAAATCTAAAGCGAAGTTTGGTTGGACGGGCATATTGGTATATTATAAGTATAAGACGAGCAATGCGAAGCTTAATGCCATCAACAACAAAATCAAGGTGATGAAGAGGAATGTGTATGGCTTTAGGGATGACAAGTATTTTGCCTTGAGACTATAAGCACTCCATGACTGCCACATCAATCGAAATGTAGGATGAATCTAAAATTCCCTTGTTTTAGGAGAAAATATTGTGTGGATTAAAAATAATGCCTATATTTGCATTGCGTAACATTTAACTAAACGAAGGTTACGATAGATTTTTGCTCTTAATATTCATTTAATTGATATTAATATGGCTGATTTTTTCGAATCCTCAACTCCCGAAATAGTCCGTTTGCTGGGAGAAAGGTTTAGAGAATACAGGATGAGGGGGAATCTCACACAGAAAGAGGTTGCCGATCTCTCAGGTGTCGGTCTGACCACTATTTACAAGTTTGAGAATGGAACGGCGGGCAATATCTCGCTGTCTACGTTCATCCTGCTGCTGAAGGTTGTTGGACGGGTGAATGCTCTTGAGGACTTGCTTCCTGAATTGCCGGAGTCCCCATACCTCATGCGGAAGGAAGAGAAGAAGGCGCAGCGTATCAGACATCCAAAAAACAAGGCATTATGATTAAGTTGTTGAAAGTCCTCCTCTGGGATGGGGAAATAGGCAGGCTGGCATGGGATGACCGACGTAAGCTCTCATATTTCACTTACAACCCTGATTTTGTCAGGAAGGGATTGGAGGTATCGCCTCTTGTCGCACCCATCAGGATGACAAGAGGCATGTTGCCAGTCTGGGGCGAGGAAGCCAAGATATACCAGAAGCTGCCAGCCTTTATTGCCGACTCCTTACCTGATGCGTGGGGAAACCAGCTGTTTGAGCTCTGGCGCCAGCAAAACCATATCTCAAACTCTGATATCACGCCGCTTGATAAACTCTCCTTTATAGGCAAGCGTGGCATGGGTGCGCTGGAATTTGTTCCTGAGACCCACCTGAAAGGCCGTGCCGGCAAGATAGACATAAAGTCATTGTCGGAACTGGCAGCGCGCATCTTCACCGAAAGAGAGAATGTCCGCATTCTTCCGGGAGATGACATCACCTTGCAGTCGCTGCTTACGGTGGGAACCTCCGCAGGAGGCAGACAACCCAAGGTCATCATTGCCATCAATCGTAAGACTGGGGGAATCCGCAGTGGCCAGATATCTGGTCTTGACGGCTACGACTACTGTCTGCTTAAATTCGGAGAATCCAACTACAGTTCTGCCGAGTTGGAAATGACCTATTACGAGCTGGCTACAACGGCTGGTATCAACATGATGCCTTCAGAGCTGTATCCGGTGGAGGGCAACAATCACTTCATGACAAAGCGCTTTGACAGGCAAGATGGCAAGAAGGTCTATACCCAGACGCTTGCTGCCATCAGCCCTGAGGCAGACAGCTACGAACAACTGATGGCAGTCTGCCGAAAGCTCCATCTGCCGGAAACTGATTGTCAGGAGGTGTTCAGACGGATGGTGTTCAACATCCTGGCCAATAATACGGATGACCACAACAAGAACTTCTCGTTCATCATGACTCCAGATGGTATATGGCGGTTGGCGCCAGCCTATGACATCACTTACGTCCTTGACCGTGGCGGATTCCTGCCCAATGAGAACCATTGCCTCTACATCCGTGCAAAACTGAGAGGCATCAGCCATGATGATGCCGTGCAGTTTGCACGCGACAATGGCATTCGCCGTCCGGATTCCATCATAAGAAGCATCGCTGCCTCGCTGATGACCTTCCGTACCGTAGCAACCAAATATAATGTTTCGGAGCAGTGGATAGGTCGGGTGGAGACAACGATAACAGAGCACTTGAAAGAGTGGGGACTAATAGAAAACCGTCCAAGTTCTGAAAGGAATATCAATGGGCATACCGTTACAGACATTCGTATTGAGTAAGCTTACAAAGGAAACCATCATCTTTTTGCCAATATAGATGGAATTGAAAGAAAGTTTGTCATCAGTAAGAGTAAAGATGAATATGACCAGATTACAAAGAAGGGCATATCGAATCTTACAAGGGAATACCTGGACAGTCTGGTCGAGAAATATCTTCTGTTTTAACGGTGACTTATGGGCAAGGTGATAGGCTCGCAGCTTGCCCCTGCGACTGCCACTTAGTTAACATCTATCACTCCATATTTCGGAAAGCCAAGGAGGTGCAAAAAGGGGTGCAAGAAAAATGCACACATGAAATAAAAAATCCCTAACTCACAACGAGTTAGGGATTCAGAATTGCTCAAATGCGGAGAGAGAGGAACTTGAACCTTGTTACTCTACTCCGTGATTTTCAATTATTTGGAGTGTTGTCTGTTGCACCTGTACCGTATTCAGACCCTCTTGTGACCACATAAAAAACCTGTACCAGGTTGTTTCGTAGTTCTCTTTATTGGGTTCAAAGTTACAAATATTTTGTATAACTGCCAAATTTTCCTCTAAGTTTTTGTAAATTAAGCAGTTAAAAAGTGCTTCTTGGTACATTTTTAGTGCAGGGTGCGAGGTCTATTTATATATGACCTTGCACCCTGCACTAAAAATGTAGGATTCCATAGCCGTATACTGAAGGCCTGCTAAATAAACCGATTGAGTTGTTCGACAAGCTGATATACCGTTGTTGAGGATTCTTCTTCGGCTGGATTACCTTTCCCTATCTCCTCAAGCACCTCCTTGGCCCTTTTTATAGCTTTTTCTTGTAGTGGCAATAAGCGAAGATAGAGATCGGATGCTTTCCCGGATGATTTGATGTATGTCTCTCCTAAAATCTTACCTAACATTGCATTCATTCTCAGACGTGTGTAATGTCCCATATATTTTTTGAAATGGAGCAGGAACCAATACTCGAAGGCCTGGTTGCTGTATGCAACATAGAAACCTTCTCTCCGTGCAAGTACAATCGCTTCATTGAAAACATTGTCAGGATTGTCATCCTTGTCGAACACTACCCAGTTCTGGTCATAAGTGCGGCCTTTTCTCTTCAGGTCATCTCTTATCTTG
>JBMNUV010000053.1:0-11512 GCA_050946455.1 Prevotella sp. | reverse complement strand
CCGACTCTCTGAAGTGCTACACCCTGCGTCGTCACCGCGTGGTCTATGGCGGTGGTGGCATCATGCCCGACGAGTTCGTGCCGTTGGATACTACACAGTACACAGCCTTCCATCGGCTGCTTTCCGCCAAGGGTGTCATCCTTCAGCAGAATCTAAAGTATGTCGATGTCCACCGCAAGGCGCTCAAGTCGGCTTATCCCACCTTCGATACCTTCCTGTCCGGTTATGAGGTGCCCCAGTCGCTCGTAGACAGTGTGTTGGCTGATGGCAAGCGACAGAAGATAACGCCCAAGAACGACGCCGAACTGCAGGCCACGCTACCCATACTCCGTCAACAGCTCAAGGCACTTGTGGCTCGCGACCTTTGGGACATGAGCGAATACTTCCAGATTATCAACGAGCAAAACCATATCGTGCGGAAAGCAGTGGAACTGATACAAAACGACAAAGAGAATTTATTCTCCCGTTTAGCCAAGAAGTAACTTTGGCATCCTCTTGTTTCATCAGATAAGCTGTCCACACCGCTCTCAAACAGATAGGCGTTATGCTCTCACTATAGATAAGGGACTCGCTATGGCTGGTGCTTTGTCCGGCTCTGACTCGCAAGTTATGCTCTCACTATAGATAAAGGGGCTTCTCTCTATAGATAAGGGACTCCTCTTCGTAAATAGGGGGCCCTCCTTTCATAAATAGGAGATAAATAAGGGGGCTATACCCTCATAAATATGGGGCACTCCCTTCGTAAACAGGGGGCTTCCCTTCATAAATCGGAGATAAAAAAGAGGGACTACACCTTCATAAACAGGATGGCTTCCCTTCACAAATCAGATACTATGTCCTCACTATAAAACAAGATGCTATGCCTTCGTTTCGTTCCATATTGGAGTTGACCAGAACCCTGCAGCAGGGGTCGAAATTGCTCAATGACATGTTTGTCAAGCGCAAGACGGTTTCTATCAGATATGATGACGCCGTGGATACGCTGGGCGATGAGGCGAAGGTGGACCGGCTGATAAAGTTCGGCATCATCGACCAAATAGGCGACCGGTTGGAACTCGATGAGAGCTATCTCCGATTTTTCGAGGAGGTGCTTGAGGTAAACGAGGATATAAATGTTGAAGCCATCAATACCTATATCAGTAAGTTGCGGCTTAGCATCAACTCCTATCTCGCCTTAGACTCCAATGATAGGAAGATAAAGTTGCTGCGCGAAATCCGGCATATCTTCCGCAGTATAGGGCTTGCCGCCTCCCGCAATGTGGCTGACCTGCGCCGCAATGTGGATGTGACCTATAAGCAGGAACCCAATTTCAAGATTAAGGAATTGCGGCTGAAAGACTTTGACGAGAAGCGGCTGCAGATTTCCACCCTCATCCATCAGACGGAAAAGATTATAGATGAGCAGTCCGTGTTCTTCGCCACGGCAGGCACCGATGTCATGCTTTACGACACCATCTCGGAGTTGAAAGAGCAACTGCGCGACTCTGCCCACGCTCTCATCGACATCAGCGCCACGATTATCGACTATCTCAACCGGATTGAATATGAAAGTAAGTTGGTGAAGAAGGTGCGCCAGCTGAAGTATCTCCGTGACATGCTTCTGATTAATTCGTCTACCGACATCGAGGCTGTCGCTGCCAACATCAATGACGTCTGTCTGGAGCCACGTCCCCAATATACCACTTTGGTCAGCATCGACTTCCTGCACAACGACGATGCCGCTATCCCCATCCTTGACAATATCCGCCAACGACTCCATCGGAAAAATACATTCCGCGAGCGTTTGGCGTCTCCCATTGAAGCCACCTTCTTCAATGAGGAGCCTGAGCAACAGCGCGCATTTGACCACCGGCAGATATTCGACAGCTTCCACGCACAGAGTCTCGACCTCTTCAGCTATGTGTGGCGCTATCAGTTCTCCGTACCCACCACCACGGAGGAACGTCTTGTGCTCTTCCTCCAGTTGGCTTCACAATACGATGAGCAACTGCTCTTTACCGACCAAATCGGTCACGAGGCCAATATAGAATATCCCATTATTCTGCCTGCCTGAAAGAATCCCCACATGACTGAGTGAGGGAGTGTAGTCCCATGAAACAATCGGAAAAGACAAGGGCATCTCTGTACCATATATAGACAATCTCGATATATAGACAATTTCGATATAAGATAATTTCTGTTCGCAAACATATAAAATATAACGGATGAAATATACCAAAGAAATCTTCCAGCGTCTGTCGAAAGGGCAGTTCATTTCGAGCAACAGCATCGACCCCGATGTGCGGTCGCTCTACAATGACTTAGAGGAACATCAGCAGGCCTATGCCGACTATTTCAGTCAGATAGACTTTGAACTCTCCGTGGGCGAAGGCTACTATTATTTCAGTAGAAGGGAGCCAAAGGTTAACGTAGAGAATAAGTTGCAGGCGATGTTTTCTTGGATAGACATTCTCGATGCCCTCAAGACTTTCGATACTTCGTTCACCGCAGGCACCCAGTTCTCGTTGGTGCAGATTGAGACCCGTTGCGCCTCAGACCCGGACCTGAAGGCAAAGATAAGTTCTCTCTACAAGGAAGAGGCTACACTCCGAGGAAAAATAGAGAAACTGGCAGAATTCATGGTGAACAAAGGCTTTGCAGAACAGGTGAGCGAGGCCGACGGCATCTATCAGGCTACAACAGCATTCCACTATATCGAACAAATCATATTAACCATCAATATTAACGAGGAGGCGGAGCGTGAGATACCTGAATAAAATTGTATTTATCAACAGTGCACATGTGCCTTATGCTGAGATAAAACTTGACGGAAACGTCCATTTCATCGGTACACAGGGCGTGGGAAAGTCAACCCTGCTCCGCGCCATCCTGTTCTTCTACAATGCCGACAAAGCCCATCTCGGAATCCGTACACTTGACGGGCAAAAGGGCTTTGACGACTTTTATTTGCCCTATCCCAATTCCTATATTATCTATGAAATCTGCCGGGAGACAGGCACCTTCTTCATCATGGTGTTCCGTTCGGCCGGGCGCGCCGCATTCCGCATTGTGGACTGTGCCTACGAGCGCCGGTTCTTCATTGTGGACAGCGTCGTTGACGGTGTGAAGAGAGGCGAGGCGCGTGACGAGTGGGGAGCCATCAGCGCCGAGATAGGCAGTAAGGTGTTCAAGAGCAATATCATCAGAGCCAATGAGGAGTTCCGCGACATCATCTACGGAAACCGACAGGCAGTGGACCGCACGCTGTGGCGCTTCTCACTGTTGGAGAGCAACCGCTATCAGAATGTGCCGCGCACCATCCAGAACATCTTCCTCAATCAGAGTCTCGATTCCGAGTTCATCAAGAAAACCATCATTGACTCAATGAATTTTGCCAATGATTCTTTTAATCTCCGCTTCTTCAACGACAAACTGAAGAATTTCAGACAGGAATATGAGGATATCTGGAAATGGTATCGCAAAGACAAGGACGGCAGAATCAAGGTGAGGGACGATGCCGACAAGGTGCTGCGGCAATATTCGCTCTATGCAGACAACGTGCGCAACATCGACCGCTATAGCGCCTTCCTGCTCTACGCCATGAAGCGTGACCGGGAACGGCTGCCGCAGATGGAACAGCAGGGACTCGAACTGAAAGCCTCTCTCGACAGGCAGCGGCGTCTGCTCGGTGAGGAGAACAAGAAGCACGACAATGAGCGTAATCATCTCTCTCAGGAAGAAGGCGTATTGAAAAATAAGCTGGAACAGACGCGGAAAAAACGGAATGAGTATCAGCAGATGAACATCGATAATATTATCGGTGAAATGGAGAAAGAGGAGGAATACAAGTCGGAGAAGGAGAAATGGGAGACCCAAGAGAAAGAGCTCACCGACAAAAACCGCGACGTGAAACAGAAATATGATAAGTTGCGGCATGATGAGGAACAGAATTTCCGGGACTTCGCACTCGGAAAGAAGGAACTGAAAATGAAAGAGGATGAAGCCTGTCGGACACTCACCGACCGCTACCAACAGGAGCAGCGAGAGGAAGAAGGCAGACTGCGCAACAAACAGGCGGAGAACGAGGAGACGCTGCAGCATCAGCGCGACGAACTGCTCCAAAGACAGTCTCAGTTGCAGGTGGAAGAGCAGCGTGCGGCAACGAGCAATCCCTTCCAGGAGGAAATGGAGGAAAAAGAAGAACTGTTGCGCGAAATAGACAAGAATACGCAACAGCTTAAGGAACAGAAAGCGCAGATAGAAAAGGAGGAATACAAAATAAGAAGCGATGCCGAACTGAAAGCCAAAGACCTGGAGCGGGAGTGCGACGCCGACCTGCAGAGGATAGACTATAAGATGAAAGAGGCAGAAGAACGGCAGAAGCATCACCGGCAGTTGATAGACAGGCAGCAAGGTTCGCTCATTGAATGGTTGGGCAAGAATGTGGAGAATTGGGAGAAAGGTATCGGTAAGGTACTTGATGAGGAGTCCGTGCTCTACAACACGCAGCTCAACCCTCGGAAGGAAACCGACAACAACACGGTGTTTGGCGTGCATCTCGACGTGGACAACATCGACCGAGACCTGCTTACGCCCGCCAAATTGCAGGAAGCCTGCAAGAAAGATGAGGAGGAGATAGGTCAGTTGAAAGCCCAGCGAAAGCAGCGTATGGAGCAGTGGGAACGCGACAGGCAAGAGAGTGAGCGCAAGCCCAACAATAGGCTCAAGGACTTGAAGATGCAGCGAATGGACGTGGAAACCCAGCTCAACACTCTGCCGACAAAACGGCAGAAGGCGGAACGGGCGCTCCGTGAACTCCAAGACCGACTGAAAAAGCGGCGGCAGGAAATGATAGCGGAAATAAGAATTCAAATCGGAGAAGTAGCCGCGCAACTGACAAAAATCGACAAGGACAGAGACCAAAACAAAAAGAAATGTAATGATGAGCTTGCTTCACTGAAGAGAAAGACAGACAAAATGGTGAAGCAGGCAAAAGAGGAGACGGAGGAGAAAAAGCGCAGCCTTGACATTCTTGTGGACAAGAAACGAAAGGAAACAGAAGCCCAAGTGACGAAGCTCCTCTCAATGATGGATAATGAACTTCGGGGCTTGGGCGTGGACATGAAGCAACTCGAAGAGGTGCGCCGGCAATTGCAGCAAATCCGACAAAAACTGCAATACATTGAGAACCACCGGCGTAATTACTTCGACTGGCAACGCGACAAGGAGGAACTCTTCGACCAGGAGAACGCCAATAAGAACCGACTGGAGCAAGTTCTCGACAAGCAGCGCACCATCGACCAGAAGTTCATGGAACGTAAGCGCAAGCTCGATGACTCCATCAATATGTTGGACGAGCAGCTGAAGAAGCTCGGCGATGAGGCTGAACGGATTAAACAAGGACTCAGTAGGGTAGAGGGCTATCTGCAAAGTGAGTCGAAGCCTGAGCATATTGACAAACTGAAACCGAAACAGACCCGCGAAGACCTGCAGCAACTCTATGAGAATCTGCGCAACGAAGAGAGCATGCGCCAACGGCACAGTCAGGATTTTCGCGATGCCGCGCGTGGCTTCCTGTCGCATTTCTCTCCCACGAACATCTTCCACTTTCAGACCCGACTCGACACCAGCGAGGATTTCGAGAACTTTGCCGTCAATCTTAATGACTTCATGGTGAACAACAAGATTGAACTGTTCCGCGAGCGCACCAGTGGGCAGTTTGCCACCGTGGTGCTGCGCATTGCCTCCGAAATGGGCGAGCTAAGCAGACACGGTGCCGACATCAAATCCACCATCAATGATATCAATAAGGACTTCCGCGAAAACAATTTCGTTGGAGTCATCAAGGACATTGAACTGCGCGCTGTGGACAGCACAGACCGCATGGTGGTGATGCTGAAGAGTATTGAGAAGTTTGCCAACGAGCACAGCAACGACCTCGGAGAGAGTCCCAATCTCTTCACCACCGAGGGCGAGAGGGAAAAACTGAACCAACAGGCAGTGAGTAAGTTGCTGACATTCATCGACCTCATGCAGGAAGACCCACTGAGACAGGAGGTAACACTTGCCGACTCGTTCAAACTGGAATTCAAGGTGAGGGAGAATGACAACGACACCAATTGGGTGGAGAAGCTCTCCAACGTGGGCTCCGACGGAACCGACGTGCTGGTGAAGGCGATGGTGAACATCATGCTCATCAATGTGTTCAAGCAGAAAATATCCCGTAAATTCGGTGATTTCAAGCTCCACTGTATGATGGATGAGATTGGTAGACTTCATCCCAACAATGTGGAAGGTATTCTGAAGTTTGCCAATGTGCGCAACATCTTCCTTATCAACAGTTCGCCTACCGCCTACAATGCCAGCGCTTACCGCTACACCTACTCTTTGCGGAAAAACGAACGTAATGAGACCATAGTGAGACCGTTGCTCACCATCAAATAAGTGCTTCGCAGGAATAGCGCTTCGCGTGAACAGCGATTCATCATTGAATTAATGCTTCGCAGAAATAGCGCTCCATCGAAACAATGCCTCGCTGAATAGCGCATCATTGAATACGCTTCACAGGTAAGGGAAAATAAGATGTTGGGGAAATTAAAAACGATTAGACTTTGAAATGGGATGAAGTTGTCTGCATCAAAAATCAATGTGTTGATACAGTTGGCTGAGGGCGAATCCGTCGCCGCCAGCAAGTTGAAAGGTGACCTCTTTGACAATATGATGGAAGAAGGAGTGTTGCTTGTAACCGCTCACGGTACGAGAAAACAAGTGAAAGCCGTGAGTGCCACTCGCCTCAGACAGTATGCAGCCAGTCGTCTGAACCTGCCTGACTTGGAGCGCGCCCGTGAGTTACTGACACAGACAGATGCCGACAGAGCTTCTATGGTGAAGGTCACCGGTGACTCAAAATACAAGTCCCATCGCACTTTTCCCGGCTTCCCAGTGGCGTGCCTTCATCCCATTGAGGCGAAGCTCCAAGGCGAGCCAATGCTGTTGAGACCGCAAAAGGGCGCGTTCACCTATGTCTCAGACTATTCCACTTTCGAGATTCCAGAAGATGTGGCGGTGGTGGGCATCGAGAATGGAGAGAATTTCCGTAGGTTGGAAGGACAGCGCCGTTTCTTCATGTCCAATTTGCCCGCCCTGCTGCCCGGTTCGTCTGCTCAAACCGGAGCAGTGACCGACCATTGTCTCTTTGTCTGCCGCTATCCACAGAACGGTTCACTCGTAAGATGGTTGCAGCAGATTCCCAATCCTTATATCCATTTCGGCGACCTTGATTTGGCGGGTGTCCATATCTTTCTCACCGAATTCTATCAGTATTTGGGTCCGCGAGCCTCTTTTCTCATTCCCTCAGACTTTCGGGAACGTCTCTTGAAGGGTTCTCTCGAACGATATGTGGCGCAGTACGCCCGTTTTGCCAATATGCAGGTGACCGACCCGCGTGTGCAACCACTTGTGGATGCCATCAATGCCTGTCACCGAGGCTATGACCAGGAAGGATACATTGAGTAAGCTACATAAAACCATAGCTCAATGGGCTTTCTATTGGCACAATGTGTTTTCAATTACAGCCTTTCTTCCGCCTTCCTATTCTTATTTTATTAGCTAATCTTCTTTTTTCAGATTAGCTATTCTTATTATTTTCCTTTATTTAGCTCTTCTTTCTACTTGCAGATTAGCTAAACTAGTTTTATTCTTCTTTATTGGCTTTTCTTTCCTCATCCAGCATCTTTAGTGCCTTGTTCTCACAGGCTTCCATGATTTCCCGCTCACCGGGTCCCTTGTCGTTGATGCCGCAGAGGTGCAGGATGCCGTGGATGATGACGCGATGAAGTTCGTCGTCATACGTTTTGCCGAATTGTTCGGCATTGCTCCTCACGGTGTCGAGCGAGATGACAATGTCGCCGCTGATGACGTTCCCCTCGTCGTAGTCGAAGGTGATGATGTCGGTATAATAGTCGTGACCGAGATACTGACGGTTTACTTCGAGTATCTTTTCGTCGTTGACGAACATATAGCCGATGTCTCCCACGCGCCGCTGGTAGGTGGCAGCCACATCCTTAATCCATTTTGTAATCTCGCGTTTCTTGATGTCCGGCATGTCAATGCCGTCTGCTTGATAGCTTATCATTTCTTTTTGGGTATAAATTCACTGTAGTCTTTGTGGAAGAAAATGAGCTGGCGCACGGCTGTCGATGACACGCTGCTAAGCTGGGGCTCAGCCATGAGCAACACCGTTTCCACGTCGCCGAGTCGCTGATTGAGGTCTGCCATCTCCCGTTCATATTCAAAGTCGCGGGCCGACCGCACGCCTTTCACGATGAAATGGGCGTTTTCGCGGTGTGCAAGGTCCACGGCGAGGTCACTGAAGGTCACTACCTTCACCCGCGGCTCGTCGCTGTAGAGTTCCCGGATGAATCCCACGCGCTGCTCCTCGGAGAACATGTATTTCTTCTCCGGGTTGATTCCCACGCCTATCACGAGCCTGTCGAAGAGTTTCAAGGCACGGCGTGCGATGTTGTCGTGTCCGATGGTGAACGGGTCGAAAGACCCTACGAAAAGTGCAGTCCGCATATTAATCAATGTCTTTATAGCAATGAGAAGAAATTTCGGACACTGTCCATATCTTTTAGTTCTATAAAAGAGGAATTGTTCGTAGGTCTTGTTCTCTTGCTCTTCCGGCCCGTCTCAACCAAAGAAATCATAGTTTTCACCTCTTCGCACATGTTTTCCAAGGAAATATCATATTGCTTGTTTTCAGAGATGATGTTGAGAAGCTCGTCAGCAAATGAACGGGAAATAAACCCCACGTCTGTCATATCAATGATGACTTTTCCGCTGTCAATTCCCGACAATTCTTTTCTGATGGCATTTGCATTTCTGCGGGAACGAATGTCCTTGCTTAGTAGCTCTGCCAATTTAATCACCTTTTCCATATTAATAGACCTCCTTTATTCTATGTAATTATAAAAATTAAAGTCACTGCCCACAGTAACGGGAATACGGAGAAGAATGACGGTCCCCTCCCAATATAGTGATTTCGGGAGGAGTACATAGTTCTCCTTATTGGATTCATATCTATAAAAAGCTCCACCAGAAAGTTCGAAGAACGCTCCTTTCATGCCTTCGACGAGAAGTTTCCTTGTGGTTGAAAGCCCAAACCCTCTTGATTCAGACATTGGTCTGTTTTTCGTGGAATAACCGTTGTTCGCAAGATATAGGGCTGCGGCTTCATTGTCTCCGATTTTATCCAAGTATCGCTTAGTCCGGACATAACTTCCATAGATTGTGATTCCATCATCAGCGATGCACAAATCAATAACCTGTTCTCTTTTCAAGAACTGAGAGTAGAGATATCCATATTCGCTTTGGGAGTGCTGGCTAATGTTACATACCAATTCTCCTAAGAGATAAGATAATGGCGTGTTGATATTGTCGCTGTAGTTGCTTTGCTGTCTGATGATAGCTTGCACGATGGATTGCAAATCGTCTGCAACTCGTTCATTGTGAAGTGAAAACTTGCAAATCGGAGTGTATGTTTTGCTCACGTATGGCTGAAGTTGCTGCCTCAAGTTGTCGGTTTCCTCTATTCTCTTAATCCCGTCAAAGTTTATAAGGGAGAAGTAATTTGATAAGTCTTTAGAGATGTTGGTACAAATAATTCTTTTTCCACACCTGTTCTTGTAGATGGAAAGAGGCGCGAGAAAAAAAGGATGAAAGAAATCTGTGCCGCCGAAGTCCCATTCTATAGCATTGTCATCAGCGCATTCAGTATTGTTGATGACGCGGAACAGGTCGTTGAACACACTTCCTATTCTTTCATCTTTTCTTACTTGTGGTATCTTTACTACTGCCATGATGTAGAATGAATGTTACAACATTTCGTAATAAGCGACTTAATAGTTCTGCAACACGTCCTATAGGTTGTCATTCGAACAGGCTGGTCTGCATGATATTGCCGTTGTAGGGATTGCGCCCTAAGTGCTCGTATGCCAACGGGGTGACCATTCGACCGCGCGGTGTGCGCTTGATGAAGCCTTCCATGATGAGGTAAGGCTCGTAGACTTCCTCCACGGTTCCGGCGTCCTCGCCGATGGCTGTGGCGATGGTGGAGATGCCCACAGGACCGCCCCGGAACTTGTCGATGATGGTGAGCAGAATCTTATTGTCAATCTCGTCGAGACCGTATTCGTCAATGTGGAGGGCTTGTAGGGCAATCTTTGCAATGGCAGACGTGATGGTTCCGTTGCCCTTCACCTGTGCGAAGTCGCGCACACGGCGCAGCAGTCCATTGGCGATACGGGGCGTTCCGCGGCTGCGTCTTGCTATCTCCACGGCTGCGTCGTCCTCGATAGGCACTTGCAGAAGGCGGGCAGACCGCTGAATGATGCGCTTCAGCGTTTCGGGGTCATAGTATTCCAGGTGCATGTTGATGCCGAAGCGGGCGCGGAGAGGCGCGGTGAGCATACCCGACCGCGTGGTGGCGCCAATCAGCGTAAAAGGATTGAGGTCCAGTTGGATAGACCGTGCCGACGGTCCCTTGTCTATCATGATGTCTATGCGATAGTCCTCCATGGCGGAATAGAGATATTCCTCCACGACGGGCTGCAACCGGTGAATCTCGTCAATGAAAAGCACGTCGTTAGGCTCCAATGAGGTAAGGATGCCCGCAAGGTCGCCCGGCTTGTCAAGCACAGGACCACTGGTAATCTTGAATCCCACGCCCAATTCGTTGGCAATGATGTTGCTCAACGTCGTCTTGCCGAGTCCGGGAGGTCCATAGAGCAGGGTGTGGTCGAGCGGTTCGTGGCGGTATTTTGCTGCCTCCACGAAGATTTCCAAGTTCTCCACCACCTGCTTCTGACCGTTGAAATCGGAGAATCTGAGAGGTCTGAGCGCGTTCTCAAAGTCGCGCTCCTCCTTGTTCATGTTCTCTTCTCTTATATCAAAGTCTTCTGCCATTCTGTTTCTTTTGCTTGCAAAGTTAATGAAAAGATTGGAGAAAAAGCTGTATGCCGCTCTAAAGTTTTCAAATCTCTGTTCCGCTGCAGGTCGTTGTGTAACTGCCGTTTCTCCTTGGTTTCTTCACAGGCGAAATTTCGATTTCTCTTTCCGCATTGAGAGTTATTGAATTTTCTCTTTATTAAAGGCTGAAAATCCAAATATTTTGCGTATGTTTGCAGTCAGAGACTCATTTATGAAATTCTAATATTTTTCTATATGATGAAGATAAATTTGTTGGGCAAATTGTCCGTGCTTGGCATGGCTTTTGCCTCCTCGGTTTCTGTCTGCGCCGCTCCGTTGGCGGGCAATGGTGCTCCCCAGGAAGTGACGCAGACCAATAGAATGAATAGCGACATGACGAATCAGAATCCATTTTTACAGCCTTCTCGGCTTCCGTTGGGCGCTCCCGACTTTAATGCCATTCGCCCGGAACACTATCTTCCGGCCATCAAAGAGGGCATCAGCCGGCAACGCGCGGAAATAGACAAAATTGTGAACAATAAGGAGAAAGCCACCTTTCAGAACA
>JBMNUV010000052.1:0-11527 GCA_050946455.1 Prevotella sp. | reverse complement strand
AGGGGAATTTTTTGTTTATACGTAACAGTTGACGTAACAAATTATTTTATATGATTTATAAGTTATTGATTATTAGCAATATAGAAAATATAATAAACTTTATATTATATATATTATATAGTAGCAGTCATTTGCTCAATGGAATGATATAATTCATCGAGTCCACGATAAATATTGCAGAATCCTCTTACATGTGAATTGTCTTTTTCAACATTCACACTAATAATGAGTCAATTGCCATAAAAATTCAAAGAATAACTCCACAAGTACAAATAAAATGCTTATCTTTGCGATTGAAGTACAACTATTAATTTTTTCAACTATGTGTGATACGGAATATTTAGTGTGTCCTGAATGTGGAAGTCCAGATATCGTGGTACAGGATGATAACACATGCGTGTGCTTGGGTTGTGGCTTTACTGCCGATATTGGGATGTTCCTCGATTATTGACTATGTGTAACACTTATGATTAGTTGCAATCCATTTCAATTTTACATATTAACCAACGATTTTAGAACGTGTCAAACAACATATCTATCGACCTTACGGATGAGAGCAAGAAGCTGAGGCAAGAGATACTGGCTCTGAGAAAAGAATATGCAGAACTAATGCTGAAGAAGGAGGAGATGGTAAGCCAAGAGAAACCAAAACTCGCCGCACTTTATCTGAAGTTCATCGGAAATCTGCAATACGACCAGCTTCAGATACAGTTGGATATTCGTGTCCTTAAAGTGCGTCAGATTCTCTTGCAAAAATTCATCAACCAAGATAAGACACCTGATTTGAAGCAGATTGAGCAAGACGTGAAAGCCTACGTAGATGAGTGTAATGATGCCTTGCACGATAAGGCGGAACAGTTGAAAGCAGCGCAGGATTATCTCAATGCCCCAACCATGAGCAAGGAAGAGACTGCGGAATTAAAACATCTGTTCCAGTCGATGGTGAAAGCCCTCCATCCCGACTTGCACCCAGGGCAGAGCGAGGAGGACAAGGAATTCTTCTTTGCAGCAACAGAAGCCTACAAGGCATGCAACTTGGACAAACTTCGCGAGCTATACTTGATGCTCGACTCTCAGTCATTCGATTATGACAAGATAAAGGAACCGACCAGCGACCTAAAGACCTTGGCAGAGCAACTTCGGCAGAAGGTAGCAACACTCAAAGTGACCATTGATAAGCTCAATGCCACCTTCCCATTTATTCATCGCGAGCATCTGTTTGATGACCACTGGATTGCGACTGAGCAGGAGCGTATCAAGCAGGAAATCAGCAAGTTGGAAGATGAGCGCAAGCACTTGCAAAGCATCGTCGCCGTTATGGAGGAATACAAATCGCAGCAACTATGAGCAATGAACTGATAAAACTCGATGAGAAACTACTGACCCTTTTGGGTACCAGTGGCACGAATGAATTGGGACTTCCTAAGCGCGAAATATTTCTTCTCGACATTGTTGTGGCAGGCACAACTCATTGTAAGGAGATTTACGATGTGGAGCCTCATTTGGCGAAAGGAACTATCCTACGTATGGTGCGCCGCCCAAACAACAAACATGATGAGAAGGCGATAGCCATCTTCTATGATAAGACTCGCATCGGTTATGTTCCCCGCACATTGAATCTCATCATTTCCCGTCTCATGGATGCGGGAAAGGAGTTCTACGCAAAAGTTGAGAGCGTGGAGGATGTCAATACTTGGGTTAAAATCTCAGCGAAAATCTACATGATTGAGTAGCTTCTTGTATGGCTGATGATGTTTGTCAAGTTAGAAATGCCTAAATGGAAAGCATCCACTGTCAGTGTCGGGGCATTTTTGTTACTAATGAACTCCAACAACTCATACATCCTTCTTTCCGTACCAGAGTTGTTCACCCAAAATATGCAGGGGCATTTCAATATTGTTCTCATATAGCTGTCCGGTACCCAATCCCTGTGGCATTGTAATAGCAGGTCCATAACACCGTGCACACAACTGAGCCACCGCATTCAGTCCAACATTACTCTCCAATGCCGATGTAATCCACGAACCGATACCTCTACTGCGTGCCAGACTTATCCACTCCTCTGTACCACGCATACCTCCATGAAGTGACGGTTTCAACACGAGATACTGTGGTCGTATGGTTTCAATCAGTTCTTCTTTCTTTGCATAGTCGTTCACTCCTATCAGTTCTTCGTCAAGGGCAATGGGCAAGGGAGTATTGCGGCACAGTGCAGCCATTTCACGCCATTGGTGTTGTTTGATGGGCTGTTCGATGCTGTGTATATCATACTTAGCAAGAGTCTCCAGTCGCTCTGGGGCTTGTTGGGGCGAGAAACCGCCATTGGCATCCACTCGAAGTTCCACAACGCTTTTGTCATAGCGTTCCCGAATGTACTTCACCAGCGCCAACTCACGCTCGAAGTCTATGGCTCCAATCTTGAGTTTGATGCAGTGGAATCCAGCTCTGAGCTTCTTTTCAAGTCTCCGACTCATCTCCTCAAAGCTTCCCATCCATACAAGCCCATTAATGCGGATGCCTTCCTCGCCACGTGCGAATGGAGTATCAAAGAGTGCCGTAGAGCCGCCTGCTTCTATCTGGGCGAAGGCTGTCTCCAAGGCAAAAAGTATGGAGGGATAAGGTCGTAATAGCTCAGAAGGTATCTCACTGCTGCGTTCCACTATGGCACACACGTCTCTCAGCTTTTTTTCATACGCCTCTTGAGGCATGGCATCACAGCTGAGGTCTGGCAGGACTGATGCCTCCCCCACTCCTTCCACACCATTTTGTGATACCTTTATATAATAAGAGAGGTGGGTGGAATAGGCACCACGCGATGTCCTTGCAAGTTGTTTGAACTGGAGTAATCTCTTACTAATATTAATTTTCAGCATAAATTCTAAGTTAAGTTGAAATGAAACTACGTATATTTATCGAAATCGGGATTGCTTATCCCAAGGAATGCGCAGCCATCTTCTTGCGAAGACGTTGAGATTGACTAAGAAACTCAGAAGCTCTCAAAATAACGCTGGTAGACTTGCCAGTCTATCTCGCTATCGGTCATCACTTCCAGTAAAATGGGACGCGAGGATTGCTCTGTTGTAAGCAATGTTAGCCCTATTTCAAGTTCGGTGGCATTGCTGGCGCAGTAGTATTCCACTTTGTTCTCCATACAGATGCCGCGTGCTGAGGTCTTATGTTTTGCCATGACAAGGGGCTCGGCAGCAGGACTTTGACGCAGACCATCAAATTTCCGGAAGATTCCTCCGCCCCCATTGTTGAGCAAAAGAATGCGCAGGTTGCCGCGAAGTCCTTGGTTCCACAATGCGTTTTGGTCGTAGAAAAAGCTTAGGTCTCCGATAACGCAATAGACATTACGGTTAGTAGCCAGAGAGAAACCCGCTGCCGTGGAGAGTGAGCCCTCGATGCCGTTGACGCCTCGATTACAATATATATAATGTGTAGCATAAATACAGCCTAAGCGGACTGCTGAGCTGTTGGCGTAGTGAACTACTGCAGAGCGGTCTGTCTGTGCCAAAAGATGTTCAAAGAGCTTCACGGCAAGCATGGCGGAATACTCGGGCTGGAATGTCTTCCTGCGTTCACGAGCCTGTTGTCGCAGTCCTTGCCAATAGCCGAACCAGTCTTTGTCGCCTTCACCCGTGATGCTGCCGAAAACTTCTGCGGGTCGTGCCTGCACCACTCCACGCAAGTTCATGAACGTGTCGTGTACCAAGCCATTTTCATCCACGCGCCAACAGATGGCGTTTGAAGCCTGTCGCAAGTATTTCTTCAGACTCTTGCTGACCAGCGTATCACCCACATAAAGGATAAAATCAGGTAAATGCGACGAGTCAAGACTTGCATCATGTATCATTTCATCCACGCAGTTGCCACTCTCAGTGGCGCTCAACGGCTCTTGCAGCACTACAAATTGACGAGCCATAAGCCCAGAGATGAGAGACGACGGTATCTCCGAAGGCTTCATCTGTCCGATAACGATAAGTGGTCGCTGCGCCTTTTCCAATTGATGAAGCATGGGTTGGACGTAGGCTATCGGAGTGCCAGTCTGAAAAACTGAGTCTAACGAGAGCAACTGAATCGTGCGTTCTTCGGAAAGTTCGTCAATGGAGAAGTCGTAGAGAGGTGGCGTGATGGGCACATTGATATGTACGGGTCGGCCTCCATATTGTCTTGCGGCAATCAACGCCTCATTTACAAGGCGGTTGCAATGCCAGTGACGCGTGATGCCTTCTTCGCTGCTGTCATCATTCCATTCCGGCAGAGTCACAGCCTTGGCAACAAAACGTCCCAACGCATCACCTTGTGACAGTGTCTGACCATCCAACTGGTCTATCCACGCCTGTGGTCGGTCAGCCGAAATTACGATGATGGGAACATGTTGATAGTAAGCCTCCGCTACAGAGGGTGCCAGATTGAGCAGGGCGGTGCCCGAAGTCACGCACACAGCCACAGGCTCGTTAGTAGCCAACGACAAGCCAAGGGCATAGAAGCCGGCACTGCGTTCGTCGGTCACTGCATGGCATATTATGCCTGGAACAACCTGCAAGTTGTGGGATATGGGTGCGTTCCTCGACCCAGGACACACTACGGCATGTCTCACACGATGTGCCACCAATAACGCAGTGAGCACGTTTATAGATTTATTACTACTGTAGTTCATTGTTTCAACTGTGCAATAATCGTTTCATAGTCAGCATCTTAGCTTCTGTCTCGCGCCATTCACTCTCATCCTCACTCTGTTTAAGCAGTCCTCCACCCGCATAGAGACGGCACGAAGACTTCTCCAACTGCATGCAACGCAGGGAGACAAAGAGGTTGGTTTCGGTGGAACCCATCCAGCCGCAGAAGCCACTATAATAACGGCGCTGCCCACTCTCCTCCTCCATGATGATTTGACGTGCTGTCTCTTTGGGTATTCCACACACTGCGGGCGTTGGATGCAATACGTTTAAAAAGTCGCCCAAGCGTTGAGGATTCCGCAACTGGAAGTTGAAGTCTGTGCGGAGATGATAGAGACCGGCAGCTTGTGTAGTGTAAGGTCCATGCTGGCTTAGCTGTGTGGAATGTTCTTGCAGGCAGTGGCTGATATAATTCGTCACATACGCTTGTTCCTTTATGTTCTTGGCGCTCCATTTGACGAGCTTCGGTTTGCTGGCAACGCTTGCTGACACAGTGCCTGCCAATGCCATAGTCTGCCATTGTCCATTCCGTCCGCGCAACAGAGCTTCGGGTGTTGCCATGAGCCATGTGCCCGTCATGGGAGTGCTGATGAGAGCTACAAAGAGATGAGGATAAAGTCGGACTGCCCTGCTGAACAGTGTCCCGGCATCTATCTGGGAGTCCACTTGCAGTTCACACTGACGCGAGAGTACTATCTTACTCACCTCTCCTTGCAGCAAATGACGGTGCATGCGTTCGAAATCAAGACGATACTGGGCAGGGTCGGAGTGTTCCACATAACTGTAGGAAGTGGCTGGCTCGACATTCTCCAACTTCAGCGTGTGGCATTCCTCTGGTCGGATGACAACTAAGGGAGATGCACTACTGATGCTGAAAGGGGCGATGACAAAACCTTCCACACCATTAAGTGACTCGCAAGAAGATAGCACAAGAGGGTCTGAGTCACAGATAACAACAGTAACAGGTTGCTCATCAGGTAGTCGGTAACAGGCGAAACTCGTACCCTTGCGAAAATATTTGGCTAGTTGTTCTATACTCACATTCTTATAATATTTATCTAAGGTATTCTATTGCAAAGATAATCAATTTTCACACAATTTCTCCTTACAAAGTGAATGAAGTTTCTTTTTAGGGTCTTTTTATTTCCTGTCGGTACTTTCTTATAGCATTTTACAAAGAAATGCAAAACATCAACATAATGATAGAGGGTAAAAGCCAATTCAAGCTGATATTGAATTACAGCCCGGTAAACATTTGAGAGAAAAAGTTTATAAGACGGAAATAATATGAAAAGAAAGGAGTTGAGAAAAGAATTCCCAACTCCTTTCTTAATATTGCAATAAAATTTTATTAGTCAAGCCACTTCACATAGCAGAAGTCCTGACGGTGAGGCAAGTTCTTGTTCTTCGGGAACATGCGGACGCAAGAACGGTAAGAGCCAGCTTCATCGGGTTCTATCACAGCCTCGAAGGTGTAGTTGTTGCCTTCGTGACCGACCACCTTGAACTCATGAACGCTGTAAACCTGATGGTCTGATGTATCCGTCTGGCTCTTCAGCGTTACGAGTTCCAATCCGATTGCATCATCAAGTCCTTGTTCATCAATGACATAGCGCATGGTATATTTCACACCAGTCTCGCCGCCTTGATTGAGAAGGTCTATCTGACGGTCCACCACGCGGATGGAATCCCAGCGCTCAGCAACGGTCTCCTTCCAGCGGGCGATGTCCTTAGCCAGACGGTTGTCGTTGGCTGCGAGTTTCTTGAAACGGGCTGCCTCCTTAATATAGAACTTATTGTAGTAGTCATCCAATTGACGCTTCATAGTGTAGTGAGGAGCGATGGTGGCAATAGAATTCTTTATTACCTTTATCCAATTGGGACTATAACCTTTGTTGTTCTTCTCATAATAGAGAGGAATAATTTCGTTCTCAAGCAGGCTATAGATAGTAGCTGCATCGAGACGGTCCTGATATTCCTGATTCTGATAAGTGCGCTTCTGAGGCAAAGCCCATCCTGCACCTTCACGGTAACCTTCAACCCACCAGCCATCGAGTACTGAGAGGTTGACAACACCGTTCATCTCGGCTTTCTCGCCTGATGTACCACTTGCCTCGAGAGGACGTGTAGGAGTATTCATCCATATATCAACGCCTGAAACCAAACGACGTGCAAGCTGCATATCGTAGTCCTCAAGGAAAATTATCTTACCGAGAAACTCAGGGCGCTGGCTGATTTCGTAAATCTTCTTAATCAATCCTTGACCAGCTCCATCTGCAGGGTGAGCCTTACCGGAGAAGAAGAACAAAACCGGGCGCTCAGGATTGTTCACAATCTTGGCTAAACGGTCAATATCGGTGAAGAGCAGGTGTGCACGCTTGTAAGTTGCAAAACGGCGGCAGAAGCCAATCATCAATGCATTAGGGTTGATGCGCTCCAAAAGCGACATCACACGGCTGGGGTCACCCTGATTACGAAGCCATGTATCGGTAAACTTCTCGCGGATGTAGCGTACAAGTTTCTGCTTGAGTGCCATACGGGTATCCCAAATCTCATCATCAGGAACCTTGTAGATGGCATGCCAGATTTCCTCGTTGCTCTGGTCGCTCATGAAGCTCGGGTCAAAATACTTATCATAGAGTTTACGCCATTCTGTAGCTGCCCATGTGGGGAAGTGAACGCCATTTGTAACATAGCCAACATGGTTCTCCTCGGGATAATAGCCCTTCCAAATGGGAGCGAACATCTTCTGGCTTACCCATCCGTGGAGTTTTGATACGCCATTTACTTCTTGGCAAGTATTGCAAGCGAAAATACTCATGCAGAACTTCTCGCTATGGTCATCCGGGTTCTGACGGCCCATGCCAATGAACTCATCCCAAGAGATTCCCAACTGAGCGGGATATCCACCCATGTACTTGCCAAAAAGACCTTCATCGAAATAATCGTGACCGGCAGGTACAGGAGTATGGACGGTATAAAGAGAAGAGGCGCGAACAAGTTCCAGAGCCTCATTGAAGGACAGACCTGAATGAACATAGTCGCAGAGACGCTGTAGATTGCAGAGTGCTGCATGACCTTCATTGCAATGATAGATATCCTTCTTGATACCCAACTTCTTTAATGTGAGAATACCGCCGATTCCGAGAAGAATCTCCTGCTTCAAGCGGTTCTCCCAGTCTCCACCATAAAGTGAATGGGTGATGGGTTTATCGAAGTCAGAGTTCATTTCGTTGTCAGTATCAAGCAGATACAGTTTGATACGACCCACGTTCACTTGCCATACGTAGGCATGAACCTGATAGTTGGTATAAGGCACATCAACTACAACAGGATTGCCATTTTCATCCAATACTCGTTCAATAGGAAGAGAGTTGAAATTCTGGGCTTCATATTTTGCAATCTGCTGACCGTCCATGCTCAGGCTTTGTGTGAAATAGCCATAGCGATATAGGAAACCGATAGCGCACAGGTTGACATTGCTGTCAGAAGCCTCCTTCAGATAATCACCTGCAAGCATTCCCAGACCACCTGAGTAGATTTTCAAAACTTGGTTCAGACCATACTCCATACTGAAATATGCCACTGAAGGACGTTTTGTATCAGGCTTCACATCCATGTAATCCCGAAACTTCTTATACACATCCTTGAGCTTCTTCATCACAGCACGGTCTTTCACGATGGCCTCTTTGCGGTCATAGCTCAAGCGCTCCAACAACAAAACGGGGTTATGTCCCACTTCGGCGTAAAGTTTCTCATCAAGACTCTTGAACAGGTTACGGGCCTCGTAGTTCCATGCCCACCACATGTTATGAGCCAATTCATCCAAACATCTCAACTGCTCGGGAAGACGACTTTTAATGGTCAAATTTTTCCACTGAGGTTCATTTGAATAATCTGCTTTGATTTTCATATTCGCTCTTAAATTGATTATGTTGTTCTAACTGAATTCTATTTTCTAACTGCAGCCTTTCTTAAGGCTATATCGTAGGCATCCTCATAATAGGTTATAAAACGGCTCCAATAAGCTTTAGTCGATAGTCGAGAAGCGTGTTCACGGCACTTTTTCACTTCTGCCGGACTCATCTTTGAGAAGCGTAATACCGATTCTTTGATGGCATCTGCAACTTCATTATAATCAAAGTCTGAACGGTGTACCACCTTAACGCCATCTTCCAATTCGGCATATCTGCCATATTCACAGTTTACCCATTGTCCAAAGCCAGCTAAGTCTGTTGTGATACAGGGAACCTTAAAAGCTATCGCTTCTAGAGGCGTGTATCCCCACGGCTCATAATAAGACGGGTAGATGCAAAGGTCATTGCCTAAAATGATGTCATAATAGGGCTTGTTAAGAATGCCGTCATCACCTGTAAGATAGCAAGGGACAAATATCATCTTCACTTTGTCCTCCATACGGTTATTGATGTCAAGATAACGCATCATTCCCATTGCCCGGTCTTCGTTCATATTGTGGAGCCAATGAGTAATAACAGGCTGGTCCAAAGCTGAGGTATAGTTGCCACCTGCTTTTAGCCTGTCTGATAAGTCCTCACGCGGTGCAAACACCCATGCGGGAACACAGATGAATGCAACCACTTGACGGTCTAAGCGGGTATCATGACGAAGACGGTTGAGAGATTCTATAAATAAGTCAATGCCTTTGTTTCTGAATTCATAGCGACCGCTCGTCGAGATAATTAATGTATCATCGGCAAATTCGCAGCCAGTAAGCGCATTGGCTACCTGCAACAGACTTTGACGGGCAGCACGACGCTTGCTTGTGAATTGGGCACCAGTGGGGACGAAGTCTGGTTCGAAACCATTGGGCAACACTTTATCAACGGGCTTGTCTAATAGCTCGCTGCATTCCTTGGCTGTAATTTCACTTACAGTTGTGAAACAATCCACATTAAAAGCCGTTTGTTTCTCTATTGAATGCTTGCTCTGCATGTTTAGCTCACAAGCCATTTGGTCACCGTTATAATTACTAAGATATTTATAAAGGGGTTTATTGTTACCGGCGATTGAACGACCAATACTGGTAGCATGAGTTGTAAAGATAGTGGCAACCTCGGGAAGATACTTCCTGACATAAAGTAATCCTAAGCCTGTCATCCATTCGTTGCCTTGATAAATCACTCGCTTGCCGTCCAAGTGATAGTAATGATAGAAACTCTCTACCACTTTTCCTGCGGCGTATGAGAACATAGATGCTTCGTCATAATCACCATAGGCATGAAGACTATCTACTTGAAAATCTTCCCACAGCTTACCATATATCTCGTTCTTTTGAGCATAAAATGGCTCAAAATCGACAAGAAACACGATTGGAGCTCCTGGAATATTCCAACGCCCCACTCTCACGGAAAGATTATTCTTCTTTGCATGGCTGCGCCAATCAGCAAACAAGCTCTCATCCTCTATGAAATAAATATTATTCGTATCCTTTTTACAATCCGGTCCGATGAAGAAAATCTTATCAGGAAGTTTTTTCTGAAGGGTTAAAGCACGAGTAGACAACACTGTGTATATTCCTCCTACCTTGTTACAGACTTCCCAGCTCGATTCAAAAACGTAATCCGGAAATATCTTCTCTTTCTTCATACTTCATATTAAAATGCACCCGCAAAGTTACGTAAAAAATAGTAAATAAGGTTATTAACAGCCACAAAAGTTACTAAAAAGTTGAATAGTAACGTGAAAAATATTATCTTTGTCTAAAATATTAAGTTAGAAAGTCATGAGAAAATTGAATTGGACTATTATGTTTCTGTGTGCATTTGTATATTCTTGCCCCTTAAAAGCACAAGAACATACAAATACCAATCAGTTAGTCATCGCTGCTAATGATTCCGTTTTTAAGGGTAAATTTAGCAATAAGGAATACAATGTGTATATAGACCTGGACTTCTACCATCAGAACAAACTTATTCAAGGTCAAGAGTTCTTAGGTGAAGTGCCCGGTTATTTCGGGGATTACAAAGATGCCCGAAAATGGATTTTCACTGATGCAACCCTTATCGATGCCCACACTGCCAATCTTGTTATAACCAACGATTATGGAAGTGAAGACTTGGAAGCCACTTTGACTTATCATCCAGAAGATTCTACATACACATTAAGGCAAGGTTCTGGAAGCACAATGAAAATTGCGAGAAACAGGAAATGGGTAAAGATTCCCAAACACATCTCGTTCAAGTAGATAGAATAGTTTTTCCTCATCCCTCTCATCGTTTTTCTCTTGCCTCATAATTTCCCGCGCCGAGCATGGGTATCTACCGCGAAGCATGGAGGTCTCGCGCTCCGCGCGGGACGACTGCCGCATTTACCCGACCCTTATTGTTCCGCCCTCGTAGTTCTCGCGCTCCGCGCGGGAACTACTCCCAAACGATATCGAATAGACACTACCGTGAATCCGTTTCTATGTAGTCGCGATGCACGGAGGTCCCGTCGCTCCGCGCGGGACGACCACCGCATTTACCCGACGCTTATTGTCCTTCACCCGTAGTTCTCGCCGCGATGCTTGGATATTTCGCCGCGATGCACGGAGGTCCCGCGCTCCGCGCGGGACGACTGCCGTCAACACAATCAATAACTTTCCGCATCGCCTCTCATTGAGCCTGCATATTCAGTTGTTGTCCCGCGCGGAGCGACGGGACCTCCATGAGCTGCGGCTCAACGACGGATACGGCTGCGCATTTAACGTCCAGGCATGAAAAAAGGCCTCCGCGGCATACTGTCACGGAGGCCTCTGTCTGATTGAAAGGAGGCGGCTACCTACTCTCCCGCATTGCATTGCAGTACCATCGGCGCGGGCGGGCTTAACTTCTCTGTTCGGAATG
>JBMNUV010000051.1:0-12004 GCA_050946455.1 Prevotella sp. | reverse complement strand
GTCTCAAAGCTGAAGGAATCATGCGTACATTCACATTCAAGACGACTGTTCTCTCAGTCAATTCGGACAAGACGAATCAAATCCATAATTATGGATTTTGAAATCTCCCGGGCAGAGATTAGACTCGTTCGGGGGGTGAAATGTGAGAGAATTTTTGTTTATTTAATATGTTTAATTCAAAAAAGTCGTATGAAAAAAAGATTTTTAAGTACGTTGCTGATGGGGCTGCTTGCAGTAGTCACATTAAGCATGTTCTCGTCTTGTAAGGATTACGATGACGACATCGACGACCTGCAGGCACAAATCGATGCGAACAGCAAGGCCATTGATGAAATTCAAAAGTTAATCCAAAGCGGCAGTGTTATCACTAATGTCGAGTCTGTTACCAACGGCGTTAAGGTTACATTAAGTGATGGAAAGAGCTTCACCATCACTAATGGTAAGGACGGAGCTGATGGTAAGAACGGTACTACTTGGACTATCGGCGATGATGGCTATTGGTACCAAGATGGTGCAAAAACCGAGTATTATGCTCTTGGTACCAAAGGAGAAAAAGGTGATAAAGGTGACAAAGGTGACAAAGGTGATAAAGGTGACCCTGGAACCTCTGCTTCATCTTATGAGTACTACGTGCCCAATGCTCAAACCCATAAGTTTGAAATTTGGAAAGACGGAAAGTTCGTGCGTGAAACCGACATCTACTTCGTCAATACTTCCGATGGTGGTATTACTGGTACTCTCGACACTCAGAACAAACAACTCATCCTTTCTGGCTTGAATGGCTATGCTGAGGATGTGGTCATCTCGTTGACCGGAGACCTGACAAGCCTTGTGCTTATGCCCAAGCTTTATATGGATGGTATCGAGACTGTCAACTATCCCTATCTGACAGGTACCACTTTGGTCGAGAAAGCACAGACAGGTTTGAAGAACCATCAGGGCAAATCTCTTGGCGGTAATATCACTGACTGGCAGTCTAACTATCTGCCTAACGAGCCTATTGCTGCCACTGGTGGTAAGACCTTCAACTATGGTCCTACCTGGACAGTTCAATATCACATGAATCCTGCAAACGCCAACACTGAATATTCCGACGTAATCGGTTATAACGTGCTGGAGCCTGAGGTTACATACGTGAAGAGCCGTGCTACTAAGGAAGAGTTGGGAATCACATCTCCTGAGAAGATGGACAACGACGAATATGCATTCATGACCAGCAATGGTGTCTTGACTGCAGGCTTGAAGATTGCTCATCCTGAATTGCTGAATGCTAAACCCACCTCTGAAACCTATCAGATTGACAATACCATTGCTCTCCAAGTGAAGTCGAAGGACAGCAAGCTGGCCACTGAAGATGCTGTCATCACATCTGACTATGCTCTGCTTAATCCTATCCAGGCCAAGCTCGAGGCTCTCATCTGGGCACAGAAGCCTATGTATGGTGAGATGGCTGCTGACAAACGCACTCAGACCGGTGATGAAAAGGGTATCGTAGACACAGATGCCAAGATTCACGTTTGGGACTCTCCAAAGGAGGCCCTCGCTGATAAGCGTGGTGCAGCTCTTGAACTCTACTACAATGGCTCTATTGATTTGGGCTCTTATCTGGCTCTCCACATGCAAGAGCAAGACTACAAGTCTCTTACCAAGGAGTTTAAGCTTCAGACTCTGAAATTCGGTGAAGAGCGCGCATGGGGTCTGCATTATGAGTTCAACCTTGTGGACTATAGTGTTGACGGCAACAAGACCGGCGACAGCAAGTTCGCTAAGTGGCAAGATCAGGACAAGGGTATCCTCGAAGCTAACAACGTAGACGAGAACGGTAACGTTGCAGAGTCTAACCGTGCAGCCATCGACCGTGAGCCTTTGGTTCAGGTGTTGGTTAAGAATGCTAATGGTGACGTTGTGCTTGATGGCTACATCTTGATTCATATCACTGAGAAGGCTCCTGAGGACAAGATCACTGAACTGACTACATATCCTGATGGTGCTGGTACATTCGACCTTTGCAATGCTACCGACGCTTACAAGACTACATGGGCTCAGTTCAACAAATATATGTTGACCGACCTTCTGAAGGGAACTACCAAGGAAGAGTTCGATGCAATGTATGAGCCTGAGGTGCTTCAGGCAAATGTTGGCACAGATGCTAACGGCAATTCACTGGATAAACTGAAACTCTATAAGAAAAATGCCGATGGCACTTATAAAGAGGACGAAGTGGGTGAACTGTACTATGCTGCCAACACAGAAGGAACTACCAACCACACTTGGACTTGGACTCTGGCTCCTGAGGAGGTTGAAAGTCTGACACATCATGCTAAGACTACACCTGTCGAAGTTACTCGCTATTTCCGCTATAACCTCAAGCAGGCTGTGGTAGGTACACGTATTGCAGAATACAAGTACATCTATGTGAAGGTTACCTCTAAGTTGAGTCGCAAGGCTAACACAGCTATTGCACTGACTGAGAAGATCAACAACTACTGGTACGATGAAACCACTGGTAGTGATGATGGCACAAGCGCTATTTTGAATGATGTTCACGAGCCTATTGACAATGGCAATATTGATGTCTTCAATAACTCTATTGCCGCTACCTTCGTAGGCAATGCACCTAAGATTAACCAGACCTACAAGTACTACTTTGTACCTCAGGATATCGAGATTACGGCTCAGAATGGCAAGACATACACTTTGACAGCTGGTAGCGCTTCTCGTCAGGGAAGCTACAATAAGCTCTATGACAAGTATGTTGCCAATCACACTGATACCTATAATAAGGCAGACTTGGTTAATCAGTTGAACGCATGCGCTATCGATTACAATAAGGGTGCCTTCTACAACTCAGAGCTCTATGCTGAGTATGGTGGCAAGTACACTCAGATTGCATCTCTCGATCAGAATACCGGCGAGCTCAAGCTCATCAACAACCAACCTGCAAGAGACGTTCTTAATGCAATTGGCTATGCAGAGAACCATGCTAATATTGCCAAGGAGCTCCGCGCATACATTGGCATTGTCGCTTCTAACGATTGCGGTGTAGCTGTTCCTGTCAGCGATGGTACATTCCTCGCAAGCTGGGAGCGTCCTATCAACCTGGATGAAATTGCACCTCAGCAAGCTGTAGATGCTAAGACCAACGGTAACATCATCTATCTGAGCGACATTATCAACCTGTATGACTGGCGTAATGTAAGCATGGAAGGCGAGAACAAGTGGTTCTGGGCATACTACGGTGTGAACGCTATCACTGTTGACGTTAATCCTGCAAACGTTCTGACCAACATGCACCAGGCTACTGAGGACAAGTTCGTTCCTCTGAAGAACGTGACTGAGCTCGCAGAACTCTACACTTATGGAGAGAATGGCACTATTAACAAAGGTAGCCACAAGTTCGAATTCGACCTCTCTGCATACGATGCTCAGAGCAAGAACCAAGATTTGCTCGACTACATCGCCGATAACAAGGCTAAGTTCGGTGCTATCTACTATAAGAACAACGGTGAGAACGTTACCAAGTTCACTCTGAAGATTCCTGTAACCATCAGCTACACTTGGGGTGACTTCTACGATACCGTTACTGTAACTGTTGAACGTACTCAAGGCAATTAAAAACGCTGAGAACATAAAAAGCTGAAAAGCTCTTAATAAGAGGGTATGTCTACAAAAGAGCAGGCATACCCTCTTTTTACTTTATAATATTTTTCAATTATGAAGAAATCCATCATTTTTGTTTGTGGCCTGTTCACATTGTCATTCTTTGCCTCCTGCAATTCTTGTACAAATAAAGAAAAGCCCCGCGAGGAACGCGTTGCTGAATTTCGTGCCACCCTCAATCATGAGGATACTACAAAAATGCTCAAACTCTGTGACAATGCCATGGAGCAGCTAAAGGCTGGAAAGATTGATCAAGTACTTGCCAATCTGTATGAATATGATGATTCAACCAAAGAGGTGAAACCACTTTCGGAGCAGACAGCCAATCGCTATCGCCATCAGTTCAGCATGTTTCCGGTACTTGATTATTCTCGCCAGTTCTTCTCTTTTCAACTTGAGGGATGCAATGATGTTCGATATAATGTCACCTTTGCAACGGCAGACAAGACTGGAACCGGTTCGCCTGCAAAGACAGCTTATATGTTTAATCCCGTTAAGATTGATGGTACTTGGAAACTCTGTGTCAAAACACAGAAAGACGAGACTGATCCTGACATGCGTTAACCCAACAAAATTATGAAACAAGTTTTACTGTTAATATCGCTCCTTTTCACAGTTGGGGCATGGGGGCAATCAACAAGTACTGCCACTTTTGATTTCTCCAACCCAGAAAGTCTCAATCCCAGTTATCCTAAGTCCAGTTTCGAAACTAGTCAAGGGACCTCAATAAAAGTATCAAATCAGACTTTCACATCAGGAGATATCTCACTCTTTTTTAATGATGAGGCCAATGCTACTGGCGATTTTTTGGCCAAGCACGACTTCACCAGTGGAACTGTTTACACACTTGATATGAGTGACAACAGTCGAATGATTGTCAAGGGAGAAACTGGTGTAAAAATCCTTTCCGTCACTGTAAGCAAGGGAAGCACACAAGGTGGATTTGGCTTGGACAATGGCCAAGGAGGCTCTTTCAGTTCTTTTGGATCAAACTATTGTTGCCAATGGACGGCAGATGGGGGAAACTACAATTCTGTTTCTTTTTTCTGCAGTGGGTCTGGAACGGGTTCCCGTTTCTATAAATTAACGGTTACTTATACACCCAAACCCGTTGACCTCACTTTGACAGGTTCTTCATTGACAGATGGGTCTACTATTGATTCATTCTCTTCCATTCAGCTGACTTTCAACAAGCAGATTTCTCTTGTTGGTAATGGTCAAGCCACCGTAACTTCAGCTGACGGTAATACAAACCAAGACATGACCGCAAGCGCCAGTGGATATGACCTTACGCTTAGTGTACCCACTGCCGTGACTGGCGATGGAAACTATACCATCAACATTCCCTCTGGTTTGGTTAAAGACAATGATGGATACACTAATTCGTCCATGACCTACACTTTCTCCATCACGACCGACAAGACCACATTCAATCCAGTCTCTGTAACACCAGGCGAAGGCTATGTTGGTGACACGTTCCCTGCAACATTTACCATTACCTTCCTTGATGAGATTGGTTCAGTAGGCTCTGATGCACAGGCTCTTTTCTGCGATGGAAGTCCCAAGATAGGAGTTGTATTCTCAATTTCCGATGATGGAAAATCTATAGTAGGAAAGCTCAATGGTGGAAAGGAGTTGACAGATTTAGGCACTTATACTTTTACCCTGCCCGAAGGATTTGTCCACAACAATCTTTATAATGTTTCCGAGTATGATCGCTACAATAAAGCTGTGACTTATACTTGGGAAGTGACCAACAAGAAGCCTGACACAGAAACCATGATTGCTGCAAAAGAGCTCTTGAAAACTAATGGCGTAGGTTATCCTGCAACAGGCAGCGAAAGCCGTAAGGCATTGGAAGAGTTGACCACTTCAGAAGAAGTTCCCACAGATGAAGAACTTTCCACTGCTATGACCAACTTCTATAAAGAGAGCAATGTGACGCTTCCTGAAGATGGCAAGTACTATAAGATATATGGCATCAACGCCGATGGCAAGAAGTTGTATTTGTCATACAATGGAAGTGCTGTCACTCTTTCTTCTCAAGCCGACGATGCATATTCTTTTAAAGCTGAGGACAAGAGTGGAAAGATAGCCTTCTCTACTCTTGATGGCAAGTATCTACATGTGTTGATGAACAGTGAGACTTATGATGCCACTTCCTCGAAGAATGTTACCGACAGCTATACGTCGAGCGTTAACGACCTAACATTAAATAAACTTGTTGTAAGTGGTGTTGATGACAAACTCACCTTCGGCAAATTCAGTGTCAATGGATGTTTAGGCACGAATAAGGTCACGGGCAATGAAGTCAGCGTAAATGCTTTAGTTGACTATTCAATTAATGTGCCTGTGTCTTCTCCTGAATATACCGACACCTATTTTACCAGCTCCTTCTCAAGTGCCTTTGTCTTTGAAGATGGATCAAAGCCTGAGGAAGAGAAAGTTGACATCGATGCCAATTTCACACCCTCGACCATTGAGAGCACGGATGAAACCATGCGTCTGAGTTTCACTCATAATAACAATGTTGTCTTAAAGGATGGCATAGAACTGACGATTACCGATGAAGACGGGAATACGGTAAGCGGTGCTTCAGCCACTATCTGTGCTGTGGAGAACTCGACAATGGACTTCGACATCACTGTGAGCGGCATTACTGATGGCACTTATTACATTGTTATTCCCGAAGGTGCTTTCAGCTTCACCCAGGATGGCAAGCAGGTTAGCTCTAATGAAGTGAAAGAGAAGTTTACTTTGAAGAGTGAGGTAACTCCTGAGAATCCCGACTTCAAGCATTACTACTCTTGGACCAAGCTCCCTGAAGAAGGTGGTTCACAGACAGAGTATCCCAAGAATTATCTGACCCAATATATTGTTCTGATAGACAGAGCACAATCCGTTGGTGGACTCTACGGTAATCCTAAAGCAAGGGTCGAGCTCCGTGAGTACACAAACAACAAACTAATGGGTTATGGCCATTTTGAAGTTGATTCCGAACACACAGACGAAATAAATTACGCCCTTAAACTTGTTTGGGACCAAGAAATCGACATGACGGCAATCAGGACAACAGAATATACTTTTGTTATTCCTGAAGGAGCTTTTGGTGATGGCAACTATGCTAAATACTTAGAGAATCCTTCTAATATTAGCTCTTCGGAATGCACTGTCAATGACTCTTATACCAAGACTTACTCTATAAATTCAGAGATTTCAGACGGTATTGAGGGACTGGAAGTGAATGATGACAGCAATAGTGTAATCTTTGATTTGCAAGGTCGCAGAATTAAGAAAATCACCCGAGCTGGCATTTACATCATCAATGGTAAGAAAGTTATTAAAAGGTAATTGTTAAATATAAAATTGTAGTAACATGAAAGTTAAATCTTTAATTACAATTGTTGCCGTGATGCTGGCTTCTTCTGCTATGGCTCAAGCTACCTACACGGACAAAGACGGCAACGAGTATGAGTTCAAGAAGCACACATTCCTGAACCTTCAGGGTGGTGCTCAGTACACATTGGGTGAGGCCAGTTTCGGCGATTTGATTTCTCCGAATGTTCAACTGGGCATCGGCTATCAGTTCAATCCCTGGTTCGCTGCCCGCATTCAGGCCAATGCCTGGCAGAGCAAGGGTGGTTGGAACGGTTATGAGACGAGCCGTACTGGCAATCCTTACACCAACGACTACAAGTTCAACTATGTAGCTCCCGGTGTTGACTTCATGTTCAACCTCTCTAACGCATTCTTCGGCTGGAACCCCAACCGCGTGTTCAACCTCACTGCCTTCCTGGGCGGTGGTGCCAACATCGCATGGGGCAATGACGAGGCCAACGAAATCGGCGCTACGCTGAAGAACCTCGATGACTATGAGTTGGAATATCTTTGGGACGGTACCAAGGTGAAAGCCTTCGGCCGCGGCGGTCTTGAGGCTGCCTTCCGTGTGAGCAAGGCCGTGAGCATCATTATCGAGGGCAATGCCAACATCCTTATTGACCGCTACAACTCGAAGAAGGCCGACAACCCCGACTGGTACTTCAACGCATTAGCTGGTCTGCGCATCAACCTCGGCGGCACCTACACCAAGAAGGAGAAGGAGCCCGAACCCGCTCCCGAACCCGTACAGGAGTATGTCGCTCCCAAGCCTGCTCCCGAACCCGAACCCGAACCCGAGCCTGTGGTTAAGAAGGCCGAGCCATTGCGCCGCGACATCTTCTTCCGCATCAACCGCTCTCAGTGGGCTGCTTCTGAGAACTCCAAGATTGACGACATCGTGAAGTACCTGAACGACAACCCCGACGCAAAGGTGACTGTTACCGGCTATGCTGACGCAGGCACCGGCAACAACCGCATCAACGATGCCATTGCCAAGCGCCGTGCCGACTCCGTGGTGAAGGCCTTGACGGACAAGGGTATCGATGCCAGCCGTATCACAAGCGACTCCAAGGGTGCACGTGTTCAGCCGTTCTCTGAGAACAACAAGAACCGTGTGTCTATCTGCATAGCAGAGTAAAGGAAAATATTGCATGAAGCCTATAGGTCTTAAATTTCTCTGTAGGCTCTAAACTGAGTTATTGAAGGGAAGTCATAATAGCTTCCCTTCTTTTCTCCCTTTATTTTATAGATGAGACTGTTCAATTATTACGAAGGTCTTTCCATCTAATCCAAAGTAGGGAGGCGACAATTATCTACAATCACTATTCTTACAATGAGCTTACGTTTAACAATTAATCATTAACACAACTGTTATTTTACAATGAATAAAATATTACTTAGCATTCTTGCGTGCTTGTCACTGACAACCATGTTGGCATCACCCATTACAAAACGACAAGCATTGAAAAATGCCCTACAATTCTTCGATTCAATGGGAATCAACAATCGTGATATTAGCGATGCTTCGCCCATTCTCACCCGCAGCGGAAACAATCAAGCCTACTATATATTCAACGCAGGCAATGGTCAAGGATTCGTTGTAGTTTCGGGAGATGATGCTACAGCACAAGTATTGGGCTATGCAGACAAGGGCGATTTCGACTATGAAAAAGCCCCCGACAACATGAAGGCCTGGCTCTACGAATATTCTCAAGAAATCAATTATTTGCAAAAACATCCTTCGAATACTTCACATACACTTCATAGAACTAACAACAAATCAAGCATTTCACCACTGCTTACTTCGGAATGGGACCAAGATGAACCATTCAACAATTCATGTCCAGATTTCTTTTCTTATGGCAAATGCGTCACAGGTTGTGTGGCTACAGCCATGGCTCAATTGATGTACAACCATCGTGCCAATTCTGTGAAAGCAACTACCGCCACTATTCCTGCTTATAAGTGCAGGACAAATTGGAGTGGCTACGGACAGATTAGCGTCAGCAAAATCCCAGCAGGTACCATGCTTGACTGGAACAACATGACCGATACCTATAGTTCTTCAAGTTCAGATGCTTCCAAGGCAGCAGTGGCCAACTTGATATTCTATTGTGGCGCGTCTGTTCAGATGGATTATAAGAATTCTGCCAATGGTGGCTCTGGAGCTCAGAGCAACTCCATACCTATTGCCCTGAAGAAGTATTTCGGCTATCAGAGCAGCACCGACATCATCATTCGCGACAACTACACGATGGATGATTGGAACCAGACTATCTACGACGAAATTAGTGCCAACAGACCTGTCATCTATTCAGGGACAGCTTCGAGTGGTTCTGGGCATGAGTTCATCATCGATGGTTATGAAAGTTCAACCAATACTTACCATGTAAACTGGGGCTGGGGAGGCTATTGCGATGGCTACTTCAAGCTTTCCGTGCTCGATCCCGCAGAGGGCGGCATTGGTTCAGGAACTATTGGCGATGGCTATCAGTTCAACCAAACAGCCATTATCAATGCAGAACCTGGCAGCAATAATATCGCGTCCAACCATCCCCTTACAGCTAAGGACTTGACAATCAGCGGCAATACTATTTCGTATTATCCCTACAATGATAGTGGAGAGAAAGAAACATTCTATTATGGCATTGGCATCAGAAATGACGATGGAAGCTACACGCCTTTGGCCACGGCTTCCACTCCATTAACATTGGATGCAGGCCAATATATAAGTAACCCGATAAAGTCATTCCAAGTCACCTTGCCTTCAAGCACGAGTGAGGCCAAGCTTGTACCCATCAGCCACACTTCGGGTAATAATGAATGGGTTAGTTGCTGGTCAAAGTCAAAATACATCTTGGCACAAGCTGATGCCAGTGGCAATGTCACACTTACGATGATGCCACAATATACCATCACAGTTGAGAATGTGAAAACCGGCAACTTGCTTGTATCCAACCATAATATACCTGTCTCATTTGACTTGGTTAATAGTGGTTCTAATGGCTTTTATGGCACGCTCTACTACTTCAGTCAAAAAGATGGGGGTTCAAAAGAGAAAGTGAAGGATAACTTGGTGGAAGTCGACGCGAACTCGAGAGCATCTCAGACGGTGGGTTTTGTCCCAACCGAGGCAGGCACCTACACCTTCTACATCTGCTATGATGCTTCGGGCAATGAGGTCCTTGGCTCTACGACATTCGAAGTCACTGAGGGACAGAGCCCATCCACCCAAGCAGCTTCCATAGTATCTATTAATGTTGAGAATGCAGACTTTGAAAATGAGGCATTAGATGATGATAAAACAAGCACGGTAATTCCTTTGAAGACGATGAACCTGAAAGGAGATTGCCAGATAAAGCTGAATCAAGACTTAACAGGAACAGATATTATTATTTATCTCTATCAATACGATGAAACAAGCAAAAAGTACGGGAATAAGAAGTATCCTGCAAGGTATATTACTGTCACAGGATCTGCTGGCACGTCCTTCAGTCTGCAATTCAATTTCTCAGGCTTAACCGATGGTAAGTATATGCTCTCCATTCAAGGCGGAACAGTAGACAGTAATCATGATATAAAAAGCCCCATCTTCAATCTGAACGAATATCGCTTCCTCGTCGGCACTGCCACAGGCATTGAGGAGTGCATCCAACCGGTATCAGACGCTCCTGTGGTTATCTACAATCTGCAAGGAGTGAAGGTGGCCGAGACAACGGCTACTCGAGTTAGTGAAGTCCTTCACCAACAGCCCAAGGGCATCTACATTGTTGGTGGACGCAAGGTTGTGAATCGATAAACCACTCTATATTAATAAATACAAAGCATCAGTCTTCAGTCTTGAGGATTGATGCTTTGTTTTGTTGAACGATTGGGACTTTTGACTGAATATTGTTGCAAAGAGGAAAAGGCTGGGAAGTTTCATCACAAGGTAACTGTTAAGCCTTCTGATGGGGAAATTTGCTTCGCAAAAGAAATCATAAAGAATCCATTGGGGAATTTTCTCCGCAAAGAATTTTGTTGGATTTTGTTGGATTTGCATGATTTCTGCGCGGAAGCGCTTCTTTTAGGGAATTTGCTTCGCAAAAGAAATCATCCAAATCGAACAAATCTTTCAAATCGTTACTTCTTGCCGGCGATGTTGAAAGGATTTGCTTCGCAAAGAAATCTTGTTAAGTTTCAAATATATTGTTTGATTTGAAAGATTTGCATGATTTCTGCGCGGAAGCGCTTAAAGACTAAGAGGCAGGATGAAGGTAGTACAACGAGTAAGTTGCCTGAGCGGGTATTTCCAAGACATGCTCATCATGATAAGTCTTTCTTGGCCAAATCTTGCGTTCCCTCTAAGAGTTTTTGAAAACAACACCCCACCATCCCCACCCATGTTACCTAACGGTATGTATTTCAATGTATTAAGGGGTGGGGTAGGATGTTGAAAACAGGGTGGGGTCTTTGAAGTCCTACCCCACCCTCATTTCTATGGAGTGTCGGATGGCACACGTGTGCTTTTGCCCATAGTTACTTGGTTTTGTGGCAAAAGAAAAGGCAACTGCTAAGCCTTTTGATGGGGAAATTTGCTCCGCAAAGAAATCTTTCAAATCTATCAGAATCATCCAAAATCTCTACAGCTATCACGTTATTGAATCTTGTTGGATTTTGAATGATTTGAATGATTTCTGCGCACGAGCGCTTCTTTTAGAGAATTTGCTTCGCAAAAGAAATCATCCAAATCGAACAAATCTTTCAAATCGTTACTTCCTGCCAGCGATGTTGAAAGGATTTGCTTCGCAAAGAAATCTTGTTAGGTTTCAAATATATTGTTTGATTTGAAAGATTTGCATGATTATAATACTGCCGCCAAATTGGACACCCGCATTTTGTTAAAATGAATAAATTCATTAACTTTGCGGTATCTAATATTAGCTACTATGGGTAGAAGAAGCAAATACTCTTCGGAGTTCAAAGC
>JBMNUV010000050.1:0-12527 GCA_050946455.1 Prevotella sp. | reverse complement strand
ATGACACTACAAAGATACAAAAACTTTTGGACATTCCTTATACTTTTCTCTGATTTTTAAGGGGTTGCTACAAGTTTACGCTCAAGTGGGAAACTTTAGATATTTATATAGATTCTCATACCGAAAATACTTTGTTAAATCTATATTTCAAGAGGGATGTGATACATTTATAATGCTGATTATTAATTGTTTATGTTCTTACAGCATCTATATTTCTTCTCCTAATTTCTTCGCCCATATTGTATAAATGGGAATAATGGTCTAAATTTGCCAGTGCATAGCTTAAGACCTAAACACATTTAATTCCTATGAAACTATCTTGTATTCTATTAACATTAATGGTGTCATTGTCTGTTAGTGCTCAGCAAGAACTGCAGTTGAGAGAAGACAATGTTGACGAGATTCTCAGTTCAATGACTTTGCATGAGAAGGCAGAGCTTGTCGTTGGCGTCATGAGGAAGGATGTCCAGTCCAACATAGGAATGAGTTCCTTCATCATCCCGGGTGCAGCAGGTTCCACGCGTTCTGTTTCCCGTTTGGGCATTCCATCGATAGTGCTTGCAGACGGGCCTGCCGGCCTTCGCATCAAACCCCATCGCCCGTATGACTCACATACCTATTATTGCACCCATTTCCCTATTGGAACATGTCTTGCAAGTTCTTGGAATACGGCACTTGTCTCACAGGTCGGAGCAGCCATAGGCAATGAAGTCCATGAGTATGGCGTTGATGTCCTTTTGGCCCCTGGTGCTAACATCCATAGAAACCCATTGTGTGGTCGTAACTTCGAATATTATTCAGAAGACCCTGTCCTGGCAGGCAACATTGCGGCTGCCTACATCAATGGTGTCCAAAGCCAGAATGTCGGTGCTACCATCAAACATTTTGCATTCAACAATCAGGAGACATCGCGATTCGGTACGGATGCTCGGGTCAGTGAGCGAGTTGCACGTGAGATTTACCTCAAGGCATTCGAGATAGCAATAAAGAATTCCAGGCCTTGGTGCGTGATGAGCTCATACAATAAGGTCAACGGTATTCTCACCTCTGAGAATAAAGACTTGCTTACCACGTTGCTGCGCGACGAGTGGGGTTACGAAGGTACAGTCATGTCCGATTGGTTTGGCGGAATGGACCCGGTGGCGAGAGGTGGCCGTACAGACCGTGTTGCCAACATGAAGGCTGGCAATAACCTCATAGAACCAGGTGAGGATGTCGACGTAGAAACCATCGAAAGCGCTGTGAAAGACGGACGTCTCTCCATGAAAGATTTGGATGTCAATGTGCGCCGTGTATTGCAGTTGATAGTCAAGACGCCAAGATTTAAAGGATATGAATTTAGCAACCAACCCGATTTGAAGGCACATGCCCTTATCACGCGCCACTCGGCTACAGAGGGAATCGTATTGCTTGAAAACAGGGGAGTGCTTCCCTTTGCACCATCAGTTAAGCATGTCGCTCTCTTTGGTGTGGGTTCTTATGAGATGCTGCCAGGAGGAACGGGCTCGGGCAATGTCAACCGGGCATACACGGTATCTCTTGTAGAGGGAATGCGCAATCACAACTATATAGTTGACGAATCGCTGTTGAACCGTTACACACAATACATCAAACGAGCCAATGACAGTATAGCCAAATTGAAGCACGAATGGTGGCAACATGCCTTCTTGGCACCAGATGCAGTGCCTTCTGACGAAGTTATCCGGTCCGCCGCGTCACAGAATGACGTTGCCGTAGTGACCTTGAGGCGGCAGTCGGGCGAAGATTATGACAGGTCGGCTTCCGATTTCAAGTTGAAACAAGAAGAGCTTCAGCTCATTCAGCAAGTGACCAATGCTTTCAAGGCTTTGGGCAAGAAAACGGTGGTGGTGCTCAATGTAGGGGGTGTCATAGAGACAAGTTCGTGGAAAAACACACCTGATGCCGTGCTCTTGCCCTGGCAATGTGGGCAGGAGATTGGGAATTCGGTGGCCGATGTCCTCTCCGGAGCCAGCTATCCCTCGGGTCGTCTTCCCATGACATGGCCCAATGTCCTTACGGATGTTCCGTCCACAAGCAATTTCCCGCTTGACGGATTGGAGATGCACTTCAAGGATTCCAGATGGGCAAATTACAAAGACGTGCGCAACGTAGGCTATACTTGCTATGAGGAGGGTTTGAATGTTGGGTATCGTTATTTTGATACTGCCGGCAAAGGCGTTTCTTACCCATTTGGATATGGTCTGTCCTATACCACATTCAGTTGCAGTCCCTTAAACCTGCAACTACAGGGAGATTCCGTGATAGCAACCGTGACCATCGCCAACACGGGGAATCGTCCTGGCAAGCAGGTGGCTGAACTTTACGTTGCAGCGCCTCGCGGCAAGGTGGTCAAGCCCGTTCACGAGTTGAAGTCATTTGCCAAGACAAGGGAACTGAAGCCAGGAGAGTCTCAGACTCTGAGGATGGCCGTGAATCGCAAAGACCTCGCTTCTTTTGTCGAGAAGTCAAGTTCATGGGTAGTCGATGCAGGAACCTATACTTTCCAAGTCGGATTCTCCAGCCAGGACATTCAGACATCGGCATCCATCCGTCTGAAAGGTTTCCGTCAGCGCGTTCCCAAGATTCTGCGTCTGAGAAATAAATTCTAATCGATATATAACTGTTATATTCCTCTTGAAGAAGGTTGTTCAGGGGTGCTGGGACTGAAAATCTCAGCACCTCCAAGCCTCCGCTTGCTTTAAGGTACGTGTGCCTATGATTAATTACGAACTTAACAAATACAAAATGATGAAACGTAACTTACTATTAACCTTATTGTTGACATTTGTCGTCTCGTTGACGGCTTTTGGACAGACAACTACCTTTTCGGGAACAGTTGTCGACGCGAATGGTGAGCCCATCATAGGAGCTTCCATCATCCAGAAAGGAACGTCCAATGGTTCCATCTCCGACTTGGACGGAAAGTTCACCATCAAAGTGGATGCTTCGGCTACCATCGTAATCTCTTATGTGGGCTATCAGACAGTGGAGTGCAAGCCTTCAGCCGACATGAGGATTGTGATGAAAGAAGAGGCCAAGTTGCTGAATGATGTAGTGGTGATTGGCTATGGCGTTCAGAAGAAAAGCGTGGTTACGGCTTCGATTGCCAAAATCAGTTCTGATGCTCTTGCCGAGACCTCTCCATCAAGAATAGACCAGGCGTTGAAAGGACTTGCTGCGGGTGTTCAGGTGACTACCGCCAACGGTCAGCCAGGAGCCACCTCGAAGATACGAATCCGCGGAACCGGCACCATCAATGATTCCGACCCTCTCTATATCGTCGACGGCATGGCTATCAGTGGCGGCATTGACAACATCAATCCAGCAGACATTGAGAGCATAGAAGTATTGAAAGATGCCGCCTCCGGAGCAATTTACGGTGCACGAGCTGCCAATGGCGTAGTTTTAGTGACGACAAAAAAGGGTACTGCCGGAAAGACGAGAGTAAGTTATAATGGGTATTTCGGTTGGCAAACGAAATGGAAAGAGCGCGATATGCTCAATGCTTCTGAGTATGCCACATTGATGAACGAGGCTGCTGAGTATAATAGCCCGGGTTCGAGCAAGTTCAGCGACCCGGCATCTTTGGGCGAAGGAACCAACTGGCAAGACGAGATTTTCTACGACGGAGCACCCGTTACTGACCATGAAATCAGTATAAGCGGCGGCAATGACAAACTCAATTATTATCTGTCTTTCGGCTATTTCAACCAAAAAGGTATCATTGGCGGTAATTACGGCAAGTCAAATTATCGGCGTTTCACCATACGTGACAACATGGAGGCAAAGATTTTCGATGAGTCGAAAAACAGGAACTGGCTCAAGGACATGAAAGTAAGTCTGAACGTGAGCTACAGCCGCATTCACAGCCAAGAGATATTGGCAGGCAGTCTTACGGAGTCCATATTGGGCGAGGCCCTGCAGCTTGACCCGACGATGTCTGTGTATGCAGATAGCGAAGACGATTTGCTTGCCATTGCCGGCAGCAACTACAACTCCTCCTATGGTGACTTCATCCGAGACCAGTTGACTGGAAAACTACTTAATGTACCTTCTCCTGACTTCAACGAACTTGGTAATCCTCTTGCCAGGCTGTCATTGCCCACCGACCACAACAATTCCGATAAAATCATTGGAACCCTCTCGGCTGAGGTCGGCATTTGGGACAATCTCAGATACAAGATATCTTGGGGTTCAGACCTTGCTTTCTCAGGCGTAGACGGATACACGATACCTTATTACCTCAACAAGAACTCGCGCAATTCGATTTCGAGCGTTACGTCAACGATGATGAGGGAATATACCTGGCAATTAGAGAACGTCCTTACCTGGGATAAGACTTTTGGGGATTTGTCGATTTCAGCAGTCCTTGGACAGTCAGCCATGCGCTATACGGGCCGCTATCTGAAGGGCACAGCTCAAGATTTGGTGGAACTGATGGCCAACAAGGCCAACCTTGACTTTACGACTGGCTTGGCTTCAGACGGTAAGCGTAACGCTTATGGCAGCGCGGAAGACCCACATTCCCTGGCTTCTTACTTCGGCCGAGTGAGCGCAAACTATGCTGAACGCTATATGTTGCAATTTACGATTCGCCGAGACGGTTCGTCCCGATTCGGAACCAACAACAAGTGGGCTACCTTCCCCTCGTTCTCTTTGGGTTGGAACATTACCAATGAGCCTTTCATGCAGAAGCGCCCCAACTGGTACACCAACACCAAGTTGCGCTTCTCGTGGGGAAAGAACGGAAACGAGAACATCGGCGATTTCAGGTATATGGCCAACGTGCAATTCAACAACAACTATGTTTTCGGCAAATACGGCTCAACTCAAGCCATATATATGGGCTCGAAGCCTTCCATTACTCCTAATCCTGACTTGAAGTGGGAGGAGTCGGAACAGTATGACGTCGGTGCTGACTTTGGCTTCTTCAGCAATGCCTTGACGTTCACCGTCGACTATTTCTACAAGAAAACAAACGGCATGCTCAAGGAAATGAGCATTCCCAACTACCTTGGCGAGTCGAAGCCTTATGGCAACGTGGGCAAAATGAAAAACGAAGGAGTTGAATTTGAGCTCGGCTATAAATACGTGAACAAAGGATTCCGATTCGGCGTCCAGGCAAACTTGAGTTACTTGAAGAACGAGTTGATTGACCTTGGCAACGCAGACGGATTTGAAACGATGGACGGCGTGTTCCAGTTGGGAAATATCTCCCGTGCTGAAAATGGAGAACCTTATCCCTATTTCTGGGGATACAAGACGAATGGGATTTTCCAGAATGAGGAGGAGGTTCAAGCCTATACGAACAGTGATGGCGAGCTGTTGCAACCCAATGCCCAACCTGGTGACGTGAGATTTGTAGACGTGAATGGAGATGGCGCCATCGATGACAATGACAAGACCAAACTGGGCAAAGGTGACCCAGACTGGACATTCGGAGTCAATCTTACGGCTTCTTACAAGGGATTCGACTTCAGCATGTTGGTTTCTGGCCAGTGGGGCAACAAGATAGCTGAGGTCATCCGCAGACTGGACTGCCAGTGGGTGAACCTTCCTCAAGAATACATCAATCGATGGCATGGCGAGGGGACATCCAATACGATGCCACGATTCTGCTGGAACGGTGACGACAATAACAAGAACTGGGGAAGATTCTCAGACCTGTATCTCCACGATGGTGCATTTGCCCGCATCAAGAACATACAGTTGGGCTACACCCTGCCACAATCCTTTACCCGAAAGTTCTTTGTCGACCGCCTGCGTGTATATGTTGCTGCCGAGAATCTGCTTACCATTACCGGCTACGACGGACTCGACCCTGAGCTCAATAACGACACCGCCAATGGCATTGACCGTGGTTACTATCCTCAGGCAAGGACATTCAAGGTTGGCTTTAACATTAACTTCTAATCAATACAAAAATGAAAAAGACATTATTATATATATCGGCATTGGCCTTCACATTGGGCTTGTCGTCATGTGGAGACGACTTCCTGTCAGAGGAACCGTCGAGTTCTGTTCCCGTAGAAGGTTACTATACGACGAACAGCAAGATATTTGAATCTTTGGTAGCAGCTTATGACCCGATGGAGTGGTACGACTGTTACTATCGCTGGTCGGCCCTGAATTTTGTCAGCGACTGTATGGGCGATGACATCTATGTCGGCGGCGGTTCAACTACAGATGCCAGCTATCTGCATCTCATCTCGCAGTATAGGTCGGATGCTTCCAACAATATTCCCGGTGCTTGGATTACAAGTTATACGGGCATCAACAGGTCCAATTTGCTGATAAAGAATGCCAATAACTCAACAGAAATCACCGAAAGCGAGCGTAGTCTGTATGATGCCGAAGGGCGAGCTCTCAGGGCTTGGTACTATCTTGTCTTGTGGAAATTGTGGGGCAACGTGCCATATTATGAAGAAAACTTGACTTACCCGTACTTGGCGCGTCAATATACGGAGAAGGAAGTGTATGATGCTGTCACAGCAGATTTGGAGAAAGTGCTTGACAGCAATGTCCTGCCCATGAGCCAAACAGACGAGTGGAAAGGCCGCATGACTCAAGCAGCCTGTGCAATGATTTATGCCGACTATGTGATGTATCAAGCAGATGAAAGCAAATATGCCAAAGCATTGTCTTACATGGAGGACATTATCAATTCAGGCGAGTATAAGTTGGTTACTATCGACGAACTTTGGGATGTGACCAATGAGTGGAATGATGAAATCATCTTCGATATCAATTACTGTGCAAAGAATGGAGAAAGAAGCTGGAGCTCCATATTCTTGACAGGTGGAACGGTCTTTCCCCAGCTTATCGGCATAGACGGCTATACAAGTACGGAAACAACCCCTGAATTTGCCACAGGCGGATGGGGATTCTGTACAGTCTCCAAGGAAGTCTATGATGACTATGAAGACGGAGATTTGAGGCGTGATGCCAGCATCCTCAACATTGATGAGTATATCAAGCAGAAGTCGGAAGAAGGTTACCTTATTTATTATAATGGAAGGTATCAGAACACCGGATTCTTCCTGAAGAAGTACTTGCCGAGGACGGGTGGCAATGATGGATATAATGGCAGCGATGCGCTGAACTGGGATTACAACCTTCATCTGTACCGTTATGCTGAGACTCTGCTCAACGCTGCGGAGCTGGCTTTGGAGACGGGCGACAAGACTAAAGCTCAGAATTACTACAATCAAGTTAGAGCCCGTGCAGGCGTGTCTTCTCGAGAAGTGACCATTGACAATCTCATTGACGAGCGTCGGCTTGAGTTCGTGGGCGAAGGCAAGCGATACTATGATTTGGTTCGTACCGGCAAGGCTGCATCCGTGTTGAAGGCTGGTGGCGGAGTTCTCCTCCAGAGCAAGGGCTATTACTTTGAAGACAATGTGAAAGACCTTAGCCACCTGCGTTTCCGTGACGCCTCATGGGGCGGCCAGGCTATCCCCGAACGCCAGAACTGGAATGAGAACAAGAAGTATATACAAATACCGCAATCGGAGATTGAAGCTACGGCTGCCAAGGGTGAGGAATATGCTCTCATACAGAACCCAAGCTGATGATTGTTTTGTGAAAATGATTGAATACTCAACTTGCTTAACTTGAGGGAGTGAAAGGAGTTATAAGGAGTTATCGCTCCTAAAGTCGCTCGGAGTTAAAAGACAATACATTGAGCATTTCCGTCTTGATGGTAATGTCTTTAACTCCCTCTAACTCCCCTAACTCCTCTAACTCCTTTAAATTCTACATGCGAAAGTTAAGTTAAATATAATAACGCGAGGAGAAAAGCATGATTCAATTTTCATCATTCTTGTCTAAGAATAGCACAGCGTACGGCCACAGGGGACAAAAGCCTTTGAGAAGGTCGGTACTCGTATCGCTCGTATGTTTTTTGACCTTCTGCGTTCCCTGCAAAGGTCAGTCGGTATCCGAATGGGTTTGCACTACGCCGAATCTGTCTTGGCTAAGGTTAGACCCAAGAACCGTTGATGTGACAGGCGGCGAACAGGCTGATGCCATTGTAGATGTTGCACACCCCGCTCAAGTCATTGAAGGCTTTGGAGCCTGCTTCAGCGAATTAGGGTGGATGGCTATCTCACAGCTCGACGATAACGTCAGGAATTCAATACTCGACGAGTTGTTCACTCCAGGGTCAGGAGCAAACTTTAATTATTGCCGAATGCCAATCGGCGCCAATGACATTGCCAATAGTTGGTATTCATATAATGAGACAGCCGGTGACTTCAAAATGAAGCATTTCACTATCGCTCACGACAAGGAATCCATGATTCCCTTCATCAAGGAGGCACTGAAGAGGAACCCAAAAATGAAATTGTGGGCAACCCCCTGGTGCCCACCTACATGGATGAAGGTCAACCATCATTATGCTTGCAAGCCTCTGAGTGCACGGGCAGAAGCTGTTGTCGGAGCAAATGGTTTGCAGCCTAATCAAATTTGCCGTGAAGGGACAGATGCCTTTATCATGAAGGACAAGTACCTTAGAGCTTATTCTCTCTATTTCACCAAGTTCATAGAGAACTACAGGAAAGAGGGAATCAACATTTCCATGGTGATGCCTCAGAATGAGTTCAACTCTGACCAGCCTTTCCCCAGTTGTGTCTGGCGGTCTTCCAGTTTGGCACGATTTGTAGGCAGGTATTTGGGTCCGGCCATGAAAAAGCTCGGAGTTGATGTCTTCTTTGGAACGATGGAACGTCCGAATCCTGCCTTGGTCGACACTATCCTTACAGACACTTACTGCAAGAAGTATGTTCATGGTGTAGGTTTTCAATGGGCTGGAAAGAAGGCACTTCCTGACATTCGCAAACGTTATCCCGACATTAAGATTTACCAGTCGGAGCAGGAATGTGGATTCGGCGCCAATGATTGGAAAGGTTGTGTCTATGCCTGGGGGTTGATGAAGCATTATTTCAATTATGGAGCCAGTGTCTACGACTACTGGAACATCGCTCTTGAGCAGGGTGGCATGAGCCACTGGGGCTGGAAACAAAACTCGCTGATAACGGTCAATAAGGCAGACAAAACCTACAAGTTCACATACGAGTATTATCTGTTGAAGCACTTGAGCCATTACGTTGATGCCGGCTCTGTGTTTTTGCCGGTCAGAGGTGACTTCAAGGATATGCTCGCATTCCGTAGTCCTGAGGGCCATTGCGTCTTAGTCATCTTTAATTCTGAAGACCATGAGGTAAAGAAGTCGGTCAAAGTGGGTGACAAGTGCTATCGTCTGACATTGGTGCCGAACTCTTTCAATACACTCGTTGTGAAATGACAATAGATAAATTCTCATAGCTATAAGGTTCTAATGATTATGGGGCAGATTCCTTCGCTATAGAATCTGCCCCTTCTGTCTTTGTTGTTCAGACTAAAAGCTGAATTCTACTGAAATAATCATCGGCATTCCACGTTTTGAAATAGAATCCTAATCATCAATTACTATTACTATGTCTATATCAGGGAAGAGTCATGTTTGTATGCATCTGTTGCTTCTGTTCATCTTTCTCTTTGTTGCCTCCGAATCGAATGCGGACGAACAGGCTGTGAAGTTGAACAAACAGTTTGAAAGATTGGACGTGGCAATTTCAAATGCATCCAAATACAGAGCGAAGAGGGTGTCGATTATCAACAACCTCAAGGAAGCCATTGCTGAGGAAAAGAATCCGCAGATATTGTATGACTTTTATCTTCGGCTGGCAGAGGAATACAAGCCCTATATGAGTGACTCTTCACTTTTATACCTTGACCGGGCCAACTCCTTGGCTTTGAAAATGCAAGACAAGCAGAAAGCGAGTCTTTGCCATATCAAGGCGGCCTATCTCTATGCCACAATTGGAATGCTTCATGAATCTACTGTAGAATTGGGGAAAGTAGATACTGTTGGCTTGACGGGAAACAACCTTCGGGAATATTATGTCTCTTATGAGCATGTCTATCACGAATTCTTCTTGTATACGGGCATGCCCAAATTGAAGAACAAGTACAATGATATAGCCAAACATTATCTGGACTTGGTGCTCTCGTCATATAGTCCCAAGAGCGAAGGATACTTGACTTTCATGGATTACTATTACTGCCACAACAACAAAGCAGACTCTGCCTTGGCCATGAACAACATGCGACTGAAGCGTACATCAGTAGACAGCAGGCAATATGCTTATGTCACCTTGTCCCGTTTCCAGGATTATGCGTTGAAAGGAGATACCACGAGAGCTGTTTATTGGCTTACCGAGTCAGCAATCAGCGATGTTCAGCATGGCGTATGCGACCAGGCCTCGATTTGGTTTCTTGCACAGTATTTGCAGCATAAGGGCGATATGGAAAGGGCCAACCGATATATCAATTATGGATGGAATTGTGCCCAAGTCTTTGGAACGAAGGTGAGAAACTGGCAAATCATACCAGTGTTGTTCTCCACCGATATCGCCTATAAATCCAAATTGATTTCCGCCAACTTCCATTTACAGTTGGTAGTTGTCCTTGTCAGCATACTTTTAGTGTTGCTGTTCTTGGCTTTTTTCCGAATCGCTCGCCAGAAGAAGATGTTGGCAGAAACACACAGCAAGTTGAAAGAGGCAAATGACAAGCTGATTAGCTCGAACAATCAGTTGACAAACCTTAATTCGGAACTTGAGAAAACGCTTAGGCTTTATGATGAGGCCAACAAAGCAAAGGAGGAGTACATCGGTATATTCTTTGCAAAATGCTCAACTTACATCAACAAGTTAGACGATTTCAGGAAGTCAATTCTCAGAAAGTTAAACGCTGGGGAACAGGCTAAAGTCCTCAAAGAGCTTAAAAATACGGACCTTAAAAAGGTCAACATGGAGGACCTGTTTCAGAACTTTGACTCCGCTTTTCTGAAACTATACCCTACATTTGTCCGAGATTTGAACAAGCTGCTGCAACCGGATTCTCAATTATCAGTGGATGGGAAGGGGAATCTCACGCTTCCACTCAGAATTTACGCATTGATAAGGCTGGGCATAGACAATAGTGGCAAAATCTCCGAATTCTTGCAATGCTCCGCAAATACCGTATATAATTATCGTTCGCGGGTGAAAATGAGTGCTTTGGATACGGCCCATTTTGAGGAAAATGTGAAGAGCATCGGTAATCTTCGATAGACACCGATAGCCTCATCCGGCTGTCCGAGATAGAGACAGGCATGAGGGTGGAGGCCCACAAGATCACCGTTCTCTCAAGAAGCATCAGGAGAAACTGCGCATTCTCCCAAGTCGTCACCATGATACGACTGACACTCATGTACTACATCGATTTCATTGCGTTTATGGAGAATCCGGACAAGACATGGATGGCATCCTTGCCAGAGAGCAGTAATAGCCACCAGAAAGGACCTTTTTTGATTAGAGGAGCTTACTTTTAGAAAAACAAAGCCCGAAGCCCGTTTTTGCTGGGCTTCGGGATAGATGAATATGTGTGTTTAAGTTTTACCGGACAGCAATATTAAAAATCAGGCAACTATCAGATAGAAACCTGATAGTTGCCCAGTTAATGTCAAGGGGAAGTCAAAACTAACTTTTGACACAGCCTCTTTTATGGTTACATTTGTCAGTTTCTCATAAATTTAGTAGCCATGGGTAAAGGTACATATTTTATCGTACAGAAATAAAAAAAACTGCTTATCAGCTTTCTTAATTCATAAATCCCAAATTCATGGTAAATACCAATTATCAGTATTTTGCAGTTTTGATAGAATGGTATTATACATCGAAGCATCAAACTTTGATGCAACATGCGACGCAAGATAAGAGGGGTCATTGCGGTACATTGACACGCGCATCAAGTCATGAAAACGATTGCCCTCCAACGAGGTTTCCAAGGCATACTCGTTAACCAATTGGTCTTCTACCCAAAGAATACTGTCTTGCAGGGTAGGCTGTTCCTCAATACGATATGCTTCATTCATGTCTGTATTGCCACAACCACGAGCATGGAATCCTAAAGTATTATCTTCGAAAATCTGAGCTACTTCACCCTCTGGGTCATCTTGTCCAAAATTCATCCAGGACTCACCAGTAATCTCACCAGAAAGAGGCTCCTTGTTGCGGTAAAGATTGATGTTGTAGGCCGAGAGTCCATACTTCAGAAATCCGTAAAAGGCCAGTTTAGGCTTGCCCAGCCGGTTTACAGCCTCTGCATAACGCAGCCATACAAGGGCCGAGCGGCATGGCGATACATAGTAGTTCGATGATGCCTTCATATAGCCATACTTCGTGATGATTGCATTCTGGGCATCGCCTGTTGTAGCATTAGCGAGTCGATAGGTACCATAGAGTCCACGCAGGTCGCCGCTGATAGCACGATTGGTATAGTAGAACTGAGCATCGAAATTGTCGATAAGAGCCTTCGAAGGCGCTATGACATACTGGCTTGTAGCCATGCTGTACAAACTCGAAGCATTGTCCTGGTATTCGTCAGTGAAGACAATGGCGGTGAGAATGTCAGCATAGTTA
>JBMNUV010000049.1:0-13426 GCA_050946455.1 Prevotella sp. | reverse complement strand
CGGAGGTTTCCTAAACCTTTGATCTGGGTTCGATTCCCAGTGAGAGTACAATAATAGGTTGATTATTAAAAGAATACAGATAATTTGCCTGTTATATTTTCCTCTCCCGATGCGAAGAGGCTTTAGAAATTAGTACGGATAATCTTAAAACCTTGTCATTATGTTAGGAGCCATCATTGGGGACATTGTAGGGTCCCGTTTCGAATTTGACGAAACACCTCATCAGGACTTTCATCTCTTTCTCGATAAGCCGCGGTGCGACTATACCGACGACACTGTGATGACCATGGCCATTGCCGATGCCATTCTTCATGGCAAAGACTATGGACAGACCATGCGAGAGTGGGGACAACGCTATCCTAATCCTAAAGGTGGATATGGCAACTACTTTCAACAGTGGCTCTTTACACCTGACATGCCGGCAAACAACTCATGCGGCAACGGAGCTGCCATGAGAGTGTCGTCAGTGGGATGGCTTTTCGATGACTATAAGACGGTGCTGCGCGAAGCTGAGCGCACTGCATTGGCCAGTCACAATCATCCGGAAGCCGTGCGTGGAGCACAGTGCGTGGCTTCACTTATCTTCGAACTTCGCACCTGTCATATCTCGCGTGAGGACACGGAGGCTTGGGTGAAGAAACATTTCGGATATAAGATTGACACCTTGGAGAATATTAACAAGATAGGTCGTGAAGGACATTTCGATGGTGTCTGTCAGGAAACGGTGCCCTGGGCTGTTCGCTGTTTTGTAGAAAGCAACAGTTTTGAAGATGCCATCCGTATTGCTGTGATGACACGGGGCGACACCGACACCAAGGCAGCCATCTGCGGTTCTATCGCCGAAGCCTACTACAGTGTTCCTGTTCCTTTCGTAACAAAAGCAGCCTCTTACCTCGAACCCGAGATGAAAAATCTGCTCAAGGAGTGCGTGGAAAGAATGTTGGCAAAGGCATAGGATTCTATACATTTATTATAAAAGAGGGCAAATGTTCGCGAACACTTGCCCTCTTTTAATTTATAATATGTTTTAATAATAGTTCTTACTGGGAATTCTTAAATCTGCAGTTTGCCTATTAGAAAAGTCGACTCTTGGAATCGATGAGTAAACATGGAAGATTTTCTGCCTGGGGATAGCGTCATTACAAATTGATTGTTGGAGGACATTTAATAGTTAATGACACGTATCTCTCAGGCTGAAAGTAAAATTAGTCGGCATTGTAATTAAAGGTAGCACGAAGAGGCAGATTGTCGGAGGCGTTGCCCACTCTGACCTCAAACTCACCGGGCTCTGCTTTCCAGTTGTTGGAAGCCTCATCCCAGAAGCTAAGGTCGGCGCGAGATATCTTCATAGTGACATCGCGGCCCTCTCCAGCTTTGAGAAAGACCTTGCAGAAGCCTTTAAGTTCCTTTTCCGGACGATCTACAGACGACTGTTTGTCGTGAAGATAGAGTTGTACGGTCTCAGCTCCCTCACGGTCTCCAATGTTCTTTACATTCACGGTAACGCTGAGACTGTCATTACTGCCGAGATTCCGGGTTGAGAGTCGGAGGTCGGAGAGACGGAAACGTGTGTAGCTCAATCCATGACCGAAAGCAAAGGTAGGCTTCAGTCCTTGCTTGTCAATCCAGCGATAGCCTACATAGATACCTTCTTTGTAATCTTCGTCAATAATCTTCTTATCCTCGCGCCAAGTGCCAGGATAGGTGCCAAGTGCATGGGCACCTACATCATCGAGCTTGGCATACCAAGTGTAGGGCAGTTTACCCGAAGGATTGACTTTTCCCAAAAGTACGTCGGCGAGAGCATGTCCTGCTTCCGAACCGAGGAACCATCCCTGCACAATAGCCGGCACACGTGCGACCCACGGCATGGCTACGGGATTGCCGGAGATGTTGACATAGACGAAGTTATGATTGGCTTTTGCCAGTGCCTCTATGAGCCGATCCTGCGCATAAGGCAGTCCATATTGAAGTCGGTCGGTGCCCTCGCAATCCTGATGGTCACTCTTGTTGAGACCGCCGAACATGATGACACAGTCTGCCTGTTTGGCTTTTGCCACGGCATCGGCGATGAGTTGCTGCTCAGAACGTGAATCGTTTAGATTTTGTCCTGTCTTCACACCGTTGTAGTTTCCGGTGGTGTCGCCGACATAGCCTCGCTCATATTCCACTTTCACTTGCGGAGCCATTTCTTGAAGTGCCTCACGCAGTCCCTCCAAGGGCGAGATTTCTCTCTGCACTTTCAGTGAACTGGAGCCTCCACCTACGGTCATCATCTTAATGGCATTCTCACCTACCACGAGCAGAGAGTGTATCTTCTTGGTGTCAATGGGAAGCAACTGCCGCTTGTTCTGCAACAGCACGATGCCTTCGTCAGCCACCTGTCTTGCCGTGGCATAGTGGGCTTCGGAGCATAGCGAACCAAATCCTTTTGTCTCACCCATATTGGTACGGAAGAAAAGACGAAGCACGCGCCGCACTTTTTCATCGAGTTCACGCGTGGTGTATTTTCCCTCCTTGATGAGTTTCTTGTAGGGCTCAGCCAGATAGTAGGCATCGTAGGCATTGCTTGCTCCCATACTCAGACCATTGGTCCATGACCCGAATTCCATGTCGAGACCGCCACGAATAGCCTGTTCCGTGTCGTGAGTACCGCCCCAGTCGCTTACCAGTACACCGTCGAACTGCCATTTGCCTTTGAGAATCTTGTTGACGAGAATTTCGTTGTAGCAATTGTGCTGGTCTTGATAGAGATTGTAGGCGCCCATTACACCCCAGGCATTCCCCTCGGTCACAGCGGCATGAAATGCGGGCAGGTAAATCTCGTGCAGTGCCCGGTCGCTCACTTTTACGTTGACCTGATGACGAAATTGCTCATCGTTGTTAAGGGCAAAATGCTTCACGCACGCTGCCACTCCGTTCGATTGCAGTCCGTTGATATAGGGAACGCACATGTGAGCGACGAGGAATGGGTCCTCGCTGAAATACTCAAAGTTGCGACCTCCAAGAGGCGTTCTGATAATGTTGACGCCTGGTCCAAGCAACATGTTCTTGCGGCGATAACGGCCCTCCTCGCCTAAGCTGCGGCCATAGTTCCAAGCCACATTGGGATTCCAGGTCGCGGCGAGACAGGTGAGGGCGGGAAAAGCCACGCACGAGTCGTTGGTCTGTCCGGCCTGTTCCCATTCGTCCCAGAGAACGTCAGGCCTCACCCCCATTGGACCATCGTCGGTCCAGAACTCAGGGATTCCAAGACGTTTCACTCCTGGCGAGGAAAACTTGCTTTGGGCATGAATCACCGCAATTTTCTCGTCAAGTGTCATTCTTTTCAATGCATCTTCCACCCGTTGCTCTATAGGCAAGGAATTGTCAAGATAGGCGGGTAGATTTTGTGACCGCATTGTTCCTGCGAACGCAATGAAGATAATAGAAAAGAGGAATCTTTTCATATACGATAAACAGTTTATGAAATCCGTCGCACCAGGATGCGAACCATAGTGCGACGGAAAAATAATTATTGTTTAGTTACAGTCAATGTACCGGGAGCATATCCTCCAGTGAGGTCGATGGTAAATACAAAGGTATCGCCGTCGTTAATCAGGTCTTCTGCTCCGTCAGCCAATGAGATGTTTCCATCATTTTCACCAACCTTGAAATAAGGACTGTCGGTGGTGAGGTAGAACGTAGAGCCTACAGCTCCGAACTCTACACCCCAATTGGCCTGACCGAAGAACTTGAAATTCACGTCGTCCTTATTGAGTTGCTTTCCAATGGTGAGCGTGCATTGATATTTACCGAGGGAGATGGGTGCCATAGCGATATCGTTCTCCGCTCCAGTCCACCATCCGTGGTTGATGGCGCTCCATGTAGGCTTGTTCACGCCTGCACTTCCGATAATCCAGATGGTTCCCGATCCGTTAAGCTGCAGAGAGGCTGGTTCTCCCGAATCATCAACGGGACAGATACGGAAATACTGATTTGTGAAGTCGACGGTGAATCGATAACTGCCTGTCAATGCGAGGAACGTGAAAGTGCCATCCCCATTGTCTTGCAGATAGTCTGGATCGTAGTACCAACTGGAAGTTGCCATTGCCGAGTTGCCCTCAAACTGATAAGACTTTCCTTGTTCCATATTCAGTATTTGGGCTTCGCCATCGGTTGAGAACTGAATCAATTTTACTTCTGCTTCGTACTGAGGTCCATAGTCGAAATAGCGGGTGTTGAAAGTCACTTCAATGTTTCCTGCTTCTTCTGCCGTCATGGTGAAGTCGCCACTGTTTCCCACTTCGGCTTCTGTTCCGTTGAAACCTATAGTGAGAGGCTGACCGTAATTTCCTATTTTCGGTGTGACGAAATGACCTTTAACAACCGTAGAGGTGGAAGGTACTGTCACGGAGAATTGATAGGGGTCATCAGTCGACGGACTCATCTCATAAGTATTGCCGTCGGTGCAGACAAAGTAAATGGAAGAGAATTCTGGCCTAGTGAGTTCAACGTCCACTGACTTGGTTTGTGTGGCGAGACTCACATCGACGAGTGTGAAGCGCAGTTCAGCGGTGCCGTTGGGAATGGATTTATAGTAAGGCACAGCTATTCTGCCAGTATAGTCGCCGGCGGTCTTGGTGCGCAGGGTCTGCTCGGACACCAACTCATTATCGTAGTAGAGCTGTACCTTTACCACTGACAATGCCACGTCGTTCTGGCTACTGCAGTTCACGGTATAGTCGAGACTGTCACCCATTAACGCCGAAAGCGTGGTAGTGGAGAGCGTGACTACTGGTTCTCCCACGTTTTCGTCATCGTCGCTGCATGCTGTCATCAGAGGAAGAAATGCAAGAGCGGCGAAAAGATATCTGACTTTTTTCATATTGCTTCCTGTTTAAAGAAATGAATTGTAGCGGTTCTAATCGCAAGATATTATAGCTATGTGCATTTTATTTCCATGCGCATGACATCACACTCTCCTGAGGAACAGTAATCTGGAAATAAGAGTTTCCGTCCACCACAGTTATGAGTTGGTCGGAGTCTCCGCTGTTTGTCAACAGGATTGCACTTGTTCCATCTGTATTCTTGAAAGCAGAATAAGTGATGTCGCTCAAGGTTGCAGAGTGGCTTGAAGTGCCTATTCGGGTTGCTCCTGGGCGAATTACACTGCTGGCGTGAGTGATGATATAGTAGTGTGAGTTCTTGCTGATAGTTTTATAATCTGTTGAGATATCCACAGCACCATAGCATGTCTGACATCCACCGTCGAGATTGGGTCCCATATTCGTGTCGAGCATCAGGTTCCACACCAACACCGCCTTGCACTGCTGGTTGAGAGTACCCAATACCACGTTCTGCATATCTTCGAGAAGGCGTGCGGAGAGGTTGCGTCCGTCGTTCCATGTTCCGATGGAAGTTTCCGAGAAGATGAGCTCTTTATCCGGAGCCTGACTGTAGATGTCGCTCAGTTCGCTGTTGCTGCCACCATAGTCATGATAGGCGGCTCCCACCACAAGTTCGGAACCCTCATAGCTGTCGCCGAGAGCATTGTAGATTTTTACGGGGTAATCTTCCTGGTCGCTTATGCTGCTGTAATCATAATTGTGGTCATAGAGATAAATCTTTGTGGTGATGTTGTTCTCCTCGAAAGCTTTGGCCAGTTCTTGCACGAAAGCAGCCTCCTCTTCCCAAGGCATGTACAGTGAGGCGCAGTTTTCCTTGTTGAGCGGCTCGTTCTGAGGACTAACCGCATAGATGTCGATGCCCTGCTCTTTCATTGCCTGTATGAATTTGACAAAATACTCGGCGTACTCGTCATAATAATCTGGATTGAGATGTCCGTCAGTCCATTCGTCATGAGCCGTTTTTGTCGTGATGTCTTCCACTTTCATCCACTTGGGGCAAGTCCACGGTGCGGCAATGATTTTAAGATTGGGATTGATGGCCAGTATTTCCTTGAGCACGGGGATAACATAATTAATCTCATCACTTTGCAGTGCGAAGTTCTCCAGTCCCTCCTCATCGCACAGAGAATACTCGGTGCTTGAGAAGTCGTTGCAACCGATGGAAATACGGGCATAGCTCACACCGTAGCCTTCGGTGGTGGAATAAGTGCGCTTGAGAAAATCAGTCCTGTCCTCGTCGCTCATGTGAAGAAGATTATAGCAGGTGCTATAAGTGATGGCAAATCCGAAGCCATCGATGGTCTGATGAGTGTCTGTGGAATCAAGGATAATGGCCGTGGGTGCAATAGTGGAGCCCTCATACAGTTTCACGGAACCTTGTTTGAGAGTGGTGAATCCGTTGGCACTGGTTGTGAAAGTAGTCACCAATCCGTCTACTGGTGTGGGAGAAGGATTGGTTTCTTCCACAGTTTCGTTTGGTTGAATGTCGAGGTTGCTGTCCACACTGCAAGCGGTCAATGTGGCGACACTCATCAAGATAGTTTCTAAAAACATATTATGAAATTTCATAGATTTTGCTTTTTAATAACCTGGGTTTTGCTTCAAATTCTCGTTCTCGTCCAACGCTGTCTGAGGGATGGGCATAAGATAAGAGTTTTCATCAAATTGCTTAGCGAGAGGCAGACGGCCGGAGTCGCGGCTGTTGATGTCGTTCATCACCTCTTCCACTTTGCCATATCGGCAGAGGTCATACCATCTTTCTCCCTCCAAAGCCAATTCGAGACGGCGCTCATGAAGCACGGCTTCCACCATGGCATCTTTCGTAGCGGTCTTATCACTGGTGAGAGCCGGTAATTTGGCACGGCTCCGGATGATGTTCACCAGAGAGGCAGCTTCACTCAGATTTCCTTTGTTGGCATAAGCCTCGGCTTCCAGGAGAATGATATCAGCCAAACGAATGATATATTCGTTGTTGTATCCAGAGCGCAGTTTATACATGAAAGGATAGTGCGATGAAGGATAATAGTTGCTCCAAGTACAGGCGTAGTAGACTACTGTCTGATTGAATCTCACGGTGTCGCCCTCGCTTTCGAAATCACTGATAAGGTCGCGTGAGGGAGTCACCCATTTAGCCCACGTGAAAGAGTTATCGTAGTTTTCGAGGCACCGGCCGTACATCCATGACTCCCAGTTGCCGGAGCCTACGGGCCACTGCACCTCAAGAATACCTTCGGTGGTATTGCGCTTCACGCAGTCACCTTTTTCGGCGTCCCATCCCCACAGGGTTGAAAATTCAGGTTCCAGTGACACACCAGCGGTATTTCTCACCTTTTCGGCATATTCTATCACCTTGTCATAGTCTTGGACAGTCTTCTCAGCATATACCTTGCAGAGCAGTGCTTGGGCAACGGTCTTTGACATGATAGTGCGGTCCGTGGAGGAGATGTCGGGCGCATTCTCCTCAGCATACTCCAAATCACTGATAATCTGCTGATAGCACTCTTCTGGTGTTGACTGCGATGGGAAATAGGTGGGATAGACCTCATCAATATTATCCGATGTGATGGTCTGTGCCACCTTTGTGATGATGGGTAAATAGCCCCACATACGCACCATGCGGAACAAGTCGAGGGCACGGAAAATCTGTCCTTCAGCGCGCCACTGTCGGTATTCGGCATCGGTGATATCTCCTTTTTCTTTCAGTTCCTCCACTCCATTAATCAGGACATTAGCTTTGGCGATGTCCTCAAGGTAGCGGCTCCAGTCTCTTGACAGTGTGCCAGTGGCGGCGTCAAGAGCGTTGGTCTCGGTAGGCACGGTCTCCTGTCCTGTCGTACCTCCATAGGCATTGTCAGAGTGGGCATCGCCTAAAAGCACATAGTCGAGGTGCATGTGCTCTTGGCGGTTGCGGAAGAGGCGATAGATGATTTCCCTTTGTGAGACGGCTGCCGCCCTGTCCTTGAGCACGGCGGTAACGGTGTCAGACTGGGAGCCCTCGGTAAGTTCGGAGGCTTGGGAAATAGGCTCCGTATCGAGTGAGCAACTGCTTAATGCAGCGAGAAGTGCTCCCGTCAATATATAGGTATGAATGGTATGAAATCTCATGTTGTTCTTATTTTAAGTTGTTCTACTAAAATTCCAGTTTCATTCCCATGACAAACGATTTGTTGAGAGGGTATGTGCCCCAGTCGATGCCTTGCACACCACCACTACTGCCATATTGATTAACTTCAGGATCACGACCACTGTAATCGGTCCATGTGATGAGATTGGTTACCGAGACGTATGGCATGATGCGTGTCATGTGTAATTTCTTGCAGATGTTGAGAGGTAAACTGTAGGAAAGAGAAATGTCTTTCACGCGCAGATAACTGCCGTCTTCTATGTAGTAGGAGGAATTCTGTTGATTGAATCCCACTCTGGGCACGTCAGTGATTTGTCCTGGTGTGCGCCAGCGGCGTAGCACTCCAGTGTCCTGGTTCTTGCCGTCGTACATGCCTTCGCTTTCCATACGTGACACATTATAGATATCATTGCCGTAGCTTCCCTGTATTAGAATACTGAGGGAGAATCCCTTGTAGTTGAAAGTGTTGGTGAGGCCATAGGTGAAGTCGGGGTTCGGGTCACCGATATAGGTGCGGTCACTGGCCGATATCACTCCGTCTTCATTGACATCTTTATATACAAGGTCGCCCGTCTCAGGGTCCACTCCTTCGCAAACATAGCCATAGAAAGCCCCGAGGGGATGCCCCACGGCATTCCGAACAACATACTGACCGACATTGCTGGTAGTGGTGGCTGCCCAATAGACAGGGACGAATTTCAGTTTGGTGAGTTTGTTGCGGTTGAATGAAATGTTGAAATCAGTGTTCCAACTGAATCTGCCCACTAAGTTCTTGGAGCTCACGGAAAATTCTACACCCTTATTGGTGATTTCGCCACCATTGTAGGCAAGAGAGCGTGCAGCGGCACTTCCTGCGGGGAGGGTGATATTCATGAGCATGTCGCTCGTCTTCTTATAATACCAGTCGAAATAGAAAGTCAGACGGTTTTTCAGTACGGTGAGATCGAGACCCAAGTCCCATTGAGAGGTGGTCTCCCAAGTGAGTTCTGGGTTACTCAGCGTGGACTGAGTAACCGATACCACGGCATTTTCCTGACCGCTTACCCACCATTCGGTGCGTGAGAAGTCGTACAGTGCCAGATAACTGTACTCACCCAGTCCGCTCTGGTTACCTGTCTGTCCCCAACCGCCACGAATCTTCAGGTCGTCAATCCAGGTAATATCTTTCATGAATTTCTCGTTGGATACGCGCCATGCTGCAGAGAAAGAGGGAAATACGCCCCATCTGTGTCCCGGCGCCAGACGCGAACTTCCATCAGCACGGAGATTGGCGGTAAACATATAAGTGCTGTTCCAGTTGTACTGAAGTCGTCCGAAGACAGAGAACAGTCTCCAGTCGGAGGCAGAGGAACCTGTACCCGTCCAACTGATTGTATTGGCTGCGTTGAGGGTTTGGAAAGTACCGTCCGCATAGTCAGAGGCATTAATATAGTTGCCACTGTAATCGTTTCTGGTATAGGAAGAGCCGGCCATTACGTCAAAACTGTGCTTTCCGAAATCCTGCTTCCAGTCCACCACATTGTCGATAGTCCATAATGTATTGGAGTAGCGAGCATCGTATCCTGTTCCGTTCTGATTTCTTCCCTCACGGGTTAGCAGAGGATCAAGGAAGTTGGTGGTTGTCCCTTGCTCTCTGTCGAATGACACGGTACCGGTATAAGTAAGTGAAGGCAAGAGATGTACAATGGCTTTTCCAGAAAGCAGAAGTTTGTTATACTGGTTTTTATTGTTGCTGGTACGGGCAATATTCTCCAACGGTCCGTCAATGTTCACACCGTAGAAGTCAGAGTAGTACTGCCCAGGATTGTCGGGATCCCAGATTGGAGCATACGTAGGAGTGCTCAATATAGCCGGAATCACGCCGCCACGGTCGGCTGTGGTTCCCGAGATGATACCGGTGCCTTTGTAGGTGTAGTCGGAATAGGCTCCAGAAGCGTTGATGGTAAGCCAATTGTTGACATCGTTCTCAATAGAACCGCGTATATTATAGCGCTTGAAGTTGGAACTGACGATGACACCTTTCTCACCCGTGTAGCCACCCGAAATATAGTAGCGCAGAGAGTTCGTGCCACTGGTGACAGAGAGTTGGTAGTCTTGAACATTTCCTGTGCGATAAACTTCTTTCTTCCAGTCTGTCTGGTCGGTTAGAGTTGATGGCAAGTTGAGCGAAATGACGCCCCGCTCGTTCATCTCATTAATAAGGTCCAAATACTGTTCCGTATTGAGTGGGTCTTGATTGTCGCGAACCGTGTTGAAAGCATAGTGAACATTCAAGTCGACTTTAGTCACTCCGGCTTTTCCTTGCTTTGTAGTGACAAGAATTACTCCGTTGGCGGCTCTTGAACCATAGATGGCAGCTGAGGAAGCATCCTTGAGCACCTGCATGCTCTCAATATCCTGCGCATTGAGGTAATCGAGATTGCTCACTGGCACACCGTCCACTACATAAAGCGGGTCGTTGGAACCGTTGAGTGAAGTGGTGCCACGGACACGGATAGTGGGAGCTGAACCAGGTTGTCCGTTGGCTTGTGAGATAGAAAGGCCAGCGGCTTTTCCCTGCATTCCCTGTAAAGCGTTGACGATGGGTCTTGACTCAATATCCTCGGTGGAAATCGAAGATACGGAGGTAGTAACATCTTTTCGTTTGACAGAACCATAGCCTATGGCAACAACCTCATTCAGCGTATTCACTTCTTCGTTCATTTGCACCTTTAGGCCGTCGATAGCTTTCACCTCCATGGCCTTGTATCCCATATACGTGATTCTGAGACGTGCGCCTTTGGTCACCTCCAAAGTGAAATGTCCGTCAATGTCACTGGTAGTGCCATTCGACGTACCCATTTCCATGATTGTGGCACCAATAATAGGCTCTTTCTGAACATCCTCAATGCTGCCCGACACCTTTATTTTCTGTCCAAATACAGCACAGAAATAAGTCATGAAAAGCAATGTGAAAAAACATCGCCTCATTGGTAAATTATGACTGTCTCTCATGTTTTGAAGTTTTTATTGTTTGTATATAGATTTTATCTACAGATAGTGAGATTTAAGTATTTGCCGCTTTTCAGATTTTTGGGGCTTTCATTCAAATGAAGCAAGCTTTCAAGGTCTTTTATATTTATTATGGTGTAAGGCCTTTAGTTAGTTTTTCAATCGTCTTTTTGCAAAATTAAAAAATAAATCCATATATTGACGATTATGAAAGAAAATAGTGGTAAAATAAGGTCATGTAATTTTCATAATCGATTGATAACTAAAACTTTAATGAATTTTTCTTTTGTTAAAAGAGTGGTAAATTTATAAAAAAGAAGCCTTGAAAATACTTTAATATAGCTGAGATAATCGAAATAAAATTTGACTAAATTGAATTTGATTCACATGTGCGGTATCAGTTCGGTATATTACTCGACTTTTCCAATAATTCAATCGTAGGTATATGGCAACATGAATAAAAGTTTTATTTCCTATTATGTCGACAAATATCATGTGAATGCAATCCAACTCAAATTACTTGTTCAATGTGATTGTAAGGAAATATAACAGGAGAAAATTCGGGTTAGAAATGGTCTTTATCAAAAGATTGCTTGGCTTTTTTCTTACTTTGTTATAATTTTGCGGTAAACTTTTAGACGAAGAGGGGGCCAGAATGTTTTTATAACGTATTGTCAGTTTGGTCAAACATCAGACAGCTACATGAAACTTATAGTGGAACAGACTGGACATCAGTAACCCATTGAACAATATGCGAATCTTTGTGATTTTCATTTGCTTGTCAGTTTCCTTGGCAGCAAATTCTTTTTCGGTTTCAACAGATATAGAGAAAATGCTGAAGACGCTGGACGAAACCATTGCAATGCAATCGGAATATCTCAACATAAGGTTGAATGCTATTCAGCGATTGCGGGAGCAAGTGGTGGACATCCAAAATGACAGTGACAGGGAGAAGTTGTATATGCAGCTCTATGATCTCTATCGCCCTTATCGCAACGATTCTGCTGTTTGGTATCTCGACCAGTGCAGGAAAATAGCACTCCGACAGGGGCGAAAAGATAAGGCAGACCGCTTGGCAGCCACCATATCGTTGATGTGGAGTGCTACAGGTTACTATGGCGAAGCCGAACAAGTCTTGAAAGGTATTGATTCCACACGCCTGAGCAACATCACCAAAGGAGTGTACTACCATGCTCTGCAAAATCTTTATAATGAGATGGCTTTCTATACCGTGCATGATGATTTTCGCAGAGAATGGCTGCAAAATGCCGAACACTATCGGAATGAGATGTTGAAGTACATACCGAAAGATGATGATGCCTACTTCCGTACACGTGAGATGCAGCTTCTCAATAAGGGAAATCTTCATGAGTCGATGGCCATTAATGACGCTTGGATGAAAACCACACAACCAGGGAGTCATCGGTTTGCTTTAGTGGCTTTTTACCGCTATATGGAATATAGGGCTCGCCGGGACACCACCCAGATGATAACGTGGCTGCAACTCTCCTCCGTGGCCGATGTGAAAAATGCTGTGATGGACCAAGGCTCACTCTGGGAACTGGCCAATCTGCTCTACGCGATGGGTGACACAGAGCGGTCGTACAATTACATCTCATACACCTCGGCTTGTTCCTCGAAATTCGGTTCCAAGCAGAGAAGCTCCATGATGGCCGCACTCATGAGCGACATCGTTAAGGCTTACAAGTTGCAGAATGAGCATAAGACAAGGCAACTCTACATTGCTCTCATTGGAAGTAGTGTCTTGGTAATTATGCTGTTGGTGGCCTTGATGTTCATCAAGCGGCAAAGGGGACAACTCAATATCACGCTCAAGCGACTCAGTCAGAGAAACAAGCAGATGGAGTCGGCCAACAACAGGATGAAGAAAGCTAATGAGCAGATGTCGCAACTTATCGGACAACTGAATGTGCTCAATGATAAATTGGAGGCGGGCAATCGAGTAAAGGAGGAGTATGTGGCTCATTTCATGGCGCTCTGCCGTCTCTATCTCGACAAGTTGGATAAGTTGCGCAATCAGATGCGCAACTTGCTCAAGCAGCATCGGTTTGACCAATTGGAGCGCTTGGCCAATTCTTCGGAGATAAAGAATGCGGAGTACGAAGAATTCTATCAGCAGTTTGATGAGGCTTTCCTCAAACTTTTCCCAGACTTTGTAACCGATTTCAACCGTCTCCTGCGCAGCGACGAGCGCATTGAGGTAAAACAGCCGGGGCACCTCACTCCCACCCTGCGCATCTTTGCTCTTGTGCGCCTTGGCATAGATGACAGTGCCCAGATAGCTGAGTTCTTGAATTACAGTGTTAATACGATATACAACTACCGGGCACAGACGAGAAACAAGGCGGCTGTAAATCGTGATGAATTTGAGAAATTGGTCAAGCAATTATAATAATATATA
>JBMNUV010000048.1:0-13511 GCA_050946455.1 Prevotella sp. | reverse complement strand
TTCCTGTAGATACACTCATAATATATTTTTCTACTTGGTTTCCAACCGCAAAGATAAGCAATTGTTGTTGTTCCTACAAGGAAATGGTTGATTTTATTTTCTTGAAATCAACCTTCGGTTCATTTCCCTTCAACAATCCAAACTTATTGTCATGTATTACATCATCCATGAATTCATGCACGGTGAGCATGGCTTGACCTTATCATGAAAAACCAATTTTCAGATCTCTCAGATGTTTTGCCAATTGACATTGAGGCATCAAGCACAAGCGCAAATTTACGAAATCATTTTGTAAGAGCGCAAAGTTGGCGTTGGATAATTCAATTTCTCTGTTTGCTTGCCGTTGATTTTATACATAATATCATGTTAATTTTTGATGGCTGAAGTGTTAAAATCCAAGGGATCAAAATGTTAAAAACACTTCCACAGATGTGACCTCAAACTTCGGCCAAATAGTGTTAAAATCTCTTCTCCTATTACTCTGAAACAGAAATTCAGTCTTTTGCAAACACTTCATTTTAAATTTTACCATCCAAGATTACTTGGACTCCAAAAGATTTACCAGATCCTGTTTCATATCCATGTCGATGTCTCGGTACCTGGCAAAAGCCTTGGAACCTTCAACGTGTCCAGACAGTTTGCCGATGAGTGCGGGATCCTTCACTTTCTTATAGAGGTTCCCGATGAAGGTGCGTCTGGCCATGTGAGAGGAGGCCACTTCATTGAGAGGCTTCATTTCGTACTCGTCGGTCAAAGTGTTGAGGACGGGTACCTTTCGGGTGATGTTGCATAGGGTGAAAATAGTCTTGATGTCATCATTGTATTTTTGAGCGGAAATAAAAGGCAGCAAGACGTTGTTCTTGCAAGGGTAATCCTTGTACTTCTCAACGATCTTCATTGCTATCTCATTGAGTGGTACTGTAACCTGTACGGACATGGAGTTGTCCTTGGTCTTGTGCGGTACGTATGAGAGCACATTGTCTGTAATGTTGGACTTCGTGAATTTTAGCAAGTCACCTATACGGCACCCTACCATACACTGGAAAATAAAAATATCCCTCTGTCGTTCAAGTCTCCCAATAGTAGTAGAACTTACATGCTTGCAGACCATTTGCCTCTTGTCTGCCGACAATGCATTCCATTTTACCTCCAAGTCGGTATTGGCGATGATGTTGCGCTCCTTAATGCTCTTCATCTGAAATGTATCTTTTGAGCAAGACGAGCAGCGACTCCTTTTGGAATTCATGGGCAGTATTGTACAACGGATTGGAATGAAGCTTCTGCCGTGGAGTCAGGGGCTCCCCTTCCTCAAAACTGTCTTCATTAACGTCCATTGGCTCATCCCCCTCTTGCCAGGGCCGATCAGGACCTTTCTTCGGGTTGTCTCGTTCCAGAACCCTTTCCAGTTTAATACCAATTTTTTCATTGAAAAGATGCAATAGGCCGCCATGTTGGTCAGTAAGTCAATATAGGCCTGCAAAAGGTTAATCCACTATTAAGGTCTTCTCTTTTTTGACGACATGGACTCTGTTGATATCATTGAGAATCTTAATGACATCGTTGATATCTGAGGATCGCTCGATTACGAAATGAATTCGGTAGTCGCTGAGTTCCTTGTTCTTGAAATCAATGGTGTAGTTGTATTGTCTGCCCAATTCTATCATAACGGTTTCCAACGTCTCATTGTCGAAATAAATGAATCCGTCACGCCAATAGGTATATCTGTCTAAATTCACATTTGTGGTGGTCAAGTCTCCATTTTCTGTCAGTCGGACCTGTTGACCAGGAGTTATTGTGACACTCTTTTCTTTTGACAACACTCTCACGCTGCCCTTGATGAGCGTGACATTGTCGTCAGTTTGACCGTAGGTCTTGAAGTTGAATTCTGTACCCAATACGACTGTCCGAAAATTATCGCCCTTGACAATGAATGGCTTTTCGGCATCGTGAGCGACGACGAAATAGCCTTCTCCATGCAAAAGGACCTCACGGTTGGAACCCGTAAAACTTGTCGGAAATGTCAACCTACTGTCGGCATATAGATAAACCTTGGTGCCATCAGCGAGATCCACTCGATAACTTTGGCCTTTTGGTACATTAACCGTCAAATTGCAATCGGCCACAGTGACCTTGTTGGCATCAAACACATACTGTTCTTGGTTTGCAGTCAACTCATTCAATGGAATAGAGACATTGCTTGAAAGAGACACGACTGGTTGTCCGGGGTCGGCTTGGTAGATGACCGTACTATGTTCCTTGTTGGCCAATTGCTTTACTTTTCCAACATCTGGCCGACGATAGGAAAGCATAAATAGTAAAAGAAGTGAGGCAGCAACGAGTAGCGAACTTCCAATTCCTACCAGCAAGTTTTTTTTATGTTCTTTACTTCGCCTTAACTTGAAACGATTCCAGCGGGCATCGATATTGAGGTCTGTCATCTTTTCCACAGAAGCCTGCCCCAGGGCACTGAGGTCTCTAAGTTGATCCAGCATCTCTTTGTCTTCGGATAATTCCTGAAGATCGTTATCCGTAAGATCTGTGCTTTTCGCGTACAGGTCTATGGCCTTGTCGTATTTCTTTTCATCGTCTGCCATGAACTATATGACTATAAGAAGTTTAAAACTCAAATAATAATACATTTCTAAAATGAAAAAGGTTACGAATCTTTTATTTTTAGTTTTTTTTCACGTATCAGCCTCAATGCCTTGACCACATGCTTCTTTACGAGACTGAGACTGATATTCATCTCTTTCGCCACCTCCTTGTATTTCTTTCCTTCGATAAAGCAGGCTTTCATGATGCTTTCGGTGGGCTCACCCAATTCGCTGAGCACTTGGTATGCAACCTCCATCCTTTCTTCGTATTCGGCAAGTGAATCGGTGGCGGCCTCTTCAGTGACGAGCGTTTTCAACTTGATATACTGCGTCTTCAGTTTCTTCTTACGTAGATAGTTGATGCAAATATTGCGCGTTGTCTGATAGAGATATGGGAGTATCGTGTCTTCCTTGATTTCCTTGAAGTGTTTCCACAGTCCTTCGAATGCCATGTCCACGATATCATGGCATTCTTCCTCGTCGGCTACAAACTGTCGTGCAAAGGCATAGAGTTGTATGTAGCGTGTGCGATAGAGTTGCTCAAACTGTGAAATATCCTTCATCTTGATAAACTCTTGTTTTTTCCACGTATTTACATTACTTTGGGAGTGTTTGCAAAAATAACGAATTTACGCTAAATATTCGACAACTGTGATGGAAAAATCAAAGAAAAAGGTGCTTGATAAATAGATAAATAAAAAAAATCCATCAAATCGTAACCGAATCGATTCCAGGATTGTAGTATTATTAAAAAAAGGCAAAAAATTAAAACATCCATTAATCATTAAATAAGAGAGATAAAATGAATAAGCTTCGTTTCTGTATTTTTATGGCATCGCTCCTGTTCTCTTTGACGACATGGGGCCAAGGTATCACCATGGAATTCCATGATGAAAGCCTTCCCACCGTCTTCAAACGTCTGGAGAAAGTCACTGACTACAAGTTTGTCTTTGCTTATGATGATGTGAAAGCCTACAAAGTGTCTGGGCGCGTTGAGGACTCGTCCATCGGCGAGACATTGTCTTTCCTGCTTTCGGGCAAGCCTCTCACCTACAGCATCAACGGTCGAATCGTGAATATCAAGAAGGGCATCAAGAAGACGGGGGAAAGAAATGTGTCGGGCATCGTACTCGAGCAAGAGAGCGGTGAGCCTGTGGTTGGTGCCACTGTGCGTGTGGAAGGCACAAAGATCGCTACTGCCACCGATGCAAATGGACAGTTTAGCTTGACCGGTGTTCCTGCAGGGTCTAAGATTCAGGTTTCCTACATCGGAATGACCTCACAGTCACTGCCCGCTTCTTCCTATATGAACATCAAGTTGAAGGCTGCCCTCAGGGCTCTTAATGACGTGGTGGTCATCGGTTACGGATCCACCCAGCGAAAAGACTTGACGGGAAGTGTATCCGTTGTGGATCCCGACGAACTTGTCAATGCACCTGCAGTCACCCTCGACGATGCGTTGGCTGGCAAGGCAGCCGGTGTGCAGATTACCAAGGCTGACGGCAGTCCTGGCGGATCGGTCCGCATCCGCGTGCGTGGCGGTTCATCGCTGACAGGTGCCGTAGACCCACTCTATGTCATCGATGGCATTCCCACGGAAGTGACCAACAACTATCTGAGTACTACGGATCTCGTGAATCCCATCGAAGCCGGAAACTACGGTGAGAATGAATTCGGCAACAGTGTATCGGGCAGTTTCGCCCGTGGCCTGAATTCTATCGCTGGATTAAACATCGAGGACATAGAGACCATCACCGTCATGAAGGATGCTTCAGCCACTGCCATTTACGGCAGCAAGGCTGCCAACGGCGTTGTCATCATCACCACCAAACGTGGCCGTCACGACCAGAAGCCCACATTCAACTTCAAGTATTCGTTGGGAATCACCACACCCATCAAGGAAGACATGCTTGATGGTGAAGGATACATCAAGGGACTCAAAGAGGCCATCAACAACAGTATCGCGAACATCACTTCCAACTATGAGAATGGTTACTTGAGCAAATCTTCATTCGACGACTATGTTGCTTCCGACCAGAAACTGCTCGCAGAAATTGATCAGTGGGGCAATGCCAACACTGACTGGCTGGACAAAGTGCTCCGTACAGGCGTTACCAACAACATCGACTTCTCGGTGAGCGGCGGAAGCGAAAAGAGCCGATACTATTCGTCATTCTCTTACACCAATCAGTCGGGTACACTGATTAGCACCGACTTCCGCCGTCTAACCGGCAATGTAAGCCTCGACAATGACATCACCAGCCGCTTCCATACCTTCATCAAGATGATAGTCAGCTACGGTAAGAACAACATCACCAATGGTGTCTACGGACAAGCTGTTTCGGCACCTCCCATCCTTCCAGCCTACAATGATGATGGCACCTTTGCCGACTACTCGGAGATTGGCGGTGTGGGTTCTTCCTATATGGGATACCAAAATCCCCTGGCTGTGGCCACATCCACCAACCAAGCCAAGACCTATCGCTTCATGGGCAGCTTCAGTGCCGAGTATGAAATTCTGAAAGACTTGAAATTCAAGACCACGGTTTCCGTCGACTGGACCAATTATCACCAGCTCAACTACATTCCCAGCTATTTGCTGGTTTCCAGCTACTATGGTGCAGAAGACTCCGGCGGCGGTGCCGGCAGCGAATCTGAGTCGACAACCTCCAACATCTTCTGGGAGAACAACCTCACTTGGAACCACAAGTTCGGAGAGGCACATGCCTTCAATGTTGTCCTAGGTCATAGCTGGGAGAAGGACAAAAGTTCCTTCTTTTCTGCTTCGGGTAAGGGCTATCCTGATGACACCTACCTTAACAACCTGAGTTCAGCCATTACGCCAGCCAGCGTGGAAGGCAGCAACCCGTCTGCACAGTCATCCTTGCTGTCATTCTACGGCCGTATCAACTACACACTGCTCGACCGCTACCTCTTCACTGTCACCGGTCGTAGCGACACCTCCTCAAAGTTTTCCAAGTCGCACCGCACTGGCTTCTTCCCCTCATGTGCCTTTGCATGGCGAATCTCTCAAGAGAAATTCCTGCGTGATGTCAAATGGATTGATGATATCAAATTGCGTGCTAGTATCGGAAAGACAGGTACACAGCACATCAGCGACTGGATGTATCTCACTCTCTATTCTCCTGGAACTTACGCCGGCAAGAGTGCCATCTATCCTTCGCAGATGGGTAATGACGACATCAAATGGGAAAGCACCGTACAGAAAGATCTCGGCATCGACTTCTCATTATTCAATGGCAGACTGAGCGGAACCCTGGCCTATTACGACAAGACCACCGACGATGCACTGCTCTCCGTCACCCCGGCTCCCAGCAGTGGTTTCTCCAATGTTATTACCAACATTGCCAAAATCAACAACAAGGGTTGGGAAGTGGAGCTCAACGGCACCTTCATCCGTACCCACGACTGGAACTGGACCGGTAGTCTGAACATCTCGCACAACAGTTCGAAAGTGAAGAAGATTCAAGCCAATCAGTTTACCAGTGCCACTGACCGCAATGCCCTCAACTTAGGTACCAGCCTCATTCGCGAAGGCGAGTCGCTCGGATTGCTGTGCGGACGCAAGGCCGACGGAATCATTCAGACGCAAGAAGAACTGGAAGACTATATGAACAAGTTTAGTTTGTGGAAATACTTCATGCCCGACCTTGGTGTGGGTTCCGTGAAACTTGCACTCGATGAAAACGGCAGTTACTATGAGGATGTTATCGGCAACTGCACGCCCGATTTCTATGGTGGCTTCACCAACATCATCAACTACAAGGGATGGTCACTGTTGGCCACTTTCACCTTCTCCGAAGGCAATGACTTGATTTATCAGAAAGATGTCACAGACATGACATTCAGTTCAACAGCCAACCGCAGCACACGTCTGTGGAATGGACATAAGGGTTTGACCAACCTCTACAACAGCCTGCAATTTCTCACTAATCTGAATGTCTACGATGCCAGTTACTTGAAACTTCAGACTCTGTCTTTGGCCTACAACTTCAGAAAAAATCTGCTCAAGAAACTGCATCTCAACAGCGCACAAGTGTATGTAACAGCCAGCAACCTCTTCACTATCACCAGCTATCCAGGGCCCGACCCAGCAGTTAGTGACGACCCTTACAGCATAAGCGGTGGCGGTCGTGATGCCTCCACTTATCCAACAGTGCGTAGCTATAACTTCGGAGTAAGACTTGGTTTCTAACATTAACGACAATACAATGAAAATACAATACATTATAAATGGGTTTGGTGCAGTACTTTGCGCCTGCACCCTGTTCAGTTCCTGCGGTGACGACTTGAATGCTCTGCCCAGTCAGTCAAAGGTAGACGGTAATGTGGTTGTCGATGCCAAGAGTGCTGAGATAGCCTTGAACGGTGTCTATTATCAGTATGCCATGTGCGGAACGGACTATTATGACGTGGCATCCACAATGTGTTCCTCGTATTACGAGGCCTATCCTGCCGATATTGCCGGTACGTTGGAGTATTATCAAGGTGCCTATTTGTTTGAAGTCCATGGCAATTCAAACTATGCTTCCTACAGCAATTGGTTCTGGCAATCATACTATCAGGCTGTCAATGTTACCAATGAGGTTATCGAACAAGTGGAAGGTTCCTCTGACAACTATTACAGTGGCAATCGGAAAGCAGAGATTCTGGGGGAGGCTCATGCAATGCGTGCCTTGTCGTTCTACAACATTTTCTGCCTTTTTGGCTATACTTGGGATTATTCCAGTCCCTACGGCATCATCCTTCGCACTCAGAAAAGTACAGTTAGTACTTTGCCGCTCGATCGCAGTTCTGTGGCTGACACTTACGCACAGATTCTCTCCGACTGTGACTTTGCCATCAATAATGCACCCACATCGGGTGAGAAATACCAGGCTACCTCATGGATGGCCATGGGACTGAAAGCCCGCTTGCTCCTCATGCGTGGCCAGGAGGGAGACTATGCTGAGGCTGCCACGCTCTGTCAGGACATCATCGACAAAGGCGGATTCACGCTGGACAACTATAATGACATTTTCCATACCAACGGATTGAACAGTCCTGAAGTCATCTTCGGCATCCAGCCCAATGACAACCAGAGCAATTGCTATGAAACCTATTATTACCGCAACTCGCCGCAGTTCTTTCCTACTGACTCCATGCTCAATCTGATGAAGGATGATCCGAGAATGAGTGAGATATTTTATCCCGTCAAGTCCATGCAATTCGGTTTTAATGACGATGGCACCTATTATATTTATTATGATACCAAGTATGTCATCGCCAAGCACCTGGATCCTGCCAAGGCAACGGTAAATTCTTCCGGCACTACCATTTTCTCCAACGACGAACTGGAAGAGACACAGTATCAAATGCGCCTATCGGAAATCTATCTGATGTTGGCTGAGGCACAGGCCCGCCAAGGGCTTATCGACCAGGCGCGCGCCAATTTGGAAGCCGTGGAGAAGAAAGCGGGCATCACTGACTTCACTGCTGTGGAAAATGCAACCACACAACATGATATGTTGCAGCAAATCTTCAACGAATATCTACGCAACCTCAGCTATGAGTGCGGTATCGAGCATGAAGTATGCCTTCGCTTCCCCGAGGATATCGTTTTGGGATTCAATCCTCAATACGCCGTGAAACAAGCTAACGTACTAGCCATTCCGACGGACGAATTTAAATACAACAATGCCCTCACGGCCGACGATCAAAATCCAGGTTACAGTGCAGAATAACCAAACTAAATCAACAACTAATATGAATTTGAAAATATTTATGGCCGCCGCAGCCTTGGCCATTCCCATGGCGGCAGGAGCTCAGTATCAGTACCACGTGAATGGCAACTTTCCCGACTTGGAAGGCCAGTACATCTATTTATCCTATGGCAGTCAGACTGAGAATAAATTGGACAGCGCCTTGGTCAAGAATGGCATATGCTCGTTCTCATTCACAGACGAGCGCCCTTTCATCATGGCTTCTGTATTAAGCAGCAAGGCCTTCACACCAGGAGTCTCCACCAGTATCTTCATGGAACCCGGCACCATGACCGTATCCTTGAAAGGTACGAAAATGAATCATGCTGTTGTCAAAGGCAGCAAAACGCAAGATGAATACAATGACCTTATTTTCTCCTTGGGCGATACTGTAAAGATTATTGATAATCTCAATGAACAATACTACGAAACAGCACCCGAGAAAAGGGATTCGCTCCGCGCTGCAATGGACTTGTATTTAAATGCCGTCATGGCTGCAAGGAAAAATTTCTACAAGACGCATCCTAACTCATACCTCTCGCCTTACTTCATGATATTTGACTTGCCCAACATGGATTATGAGACGATGAAGGGTATCTATGAAGGATTCTCGGAGCGTTTGAAGAAATATTCGCCTTACTGCAAAGAGATTGCCTCTGAAGTAGAGACCTTATCCAAGGTGCGGCCGGGCTGTCCGGCACCTGACTTCACAGCTAACGACATCAACGGAAAGCCTTTCACCATGTCCAGTCTCAAGGGCAAGGTGGTCGTCATCGACTTTTGGGCCAGCTGGTGTGTTCCCTGTCGAAAGAGCAATCCCCACATGCTTGAACTTTACAAGAAATATCATGACAAGGGCCTGGAATTCGTCTTCGTGAGCGATGACGACTCGAATCCCGACAAGTGGAAGTCGGCCGTTGCTAAGGACCAACTGTTGGGTGATGGTTTCCACCATGTGCTCCGCGGTCTCAAATGGGATAAAAGCAAGGGTATAGCAGGCATGGACAAGACGAATGACATCAGTGACAAATATGCCATCCACTTGTTGCCTACCAAATACATCATTGATAGAGACGGCAATATCGTTTCTAAAATCGACAGCGAGGAAGAGGAGAAGATGGATTCCATTCTTGCAAAGATGTTCAATTAAGATATTTAGGTTCATCCGACTAAATCGTGCGATTTGTCGGATGAACCATAAATATTGGCTTCTTGGAACTTGTCAATTAACCTTATGAAGCCACTCATACATTTATTTGTTTTCAGAATTAAGGAGTTTGCCCTTGCTAAGGCGTATCCATGTCATTGTGTGGATAGAAAAGAAAATGAGAAGCCAACATTTCCGAACTTAAAATCTATTTCGCTTGGTGGTGTTGCTCATAAGAGAAGTTGCCTCTAATCTTGATGACAATACAATCAGAATGCTGCCATATCCTTGAGTATTTGAAGATTTGCAGATGAAGAGACAAAATAGTTAGAGAGACATGTACAAATACCATCGGAAATGTTTGTTCGACCGGAAGTTTTGGGTTATTTTGTAGCGGATAAATCCATGCCAGGCAAGTTGTACTTTTGTATATACAGAGGCTCCGCCCTGTATTCCAAAAGTCGCTTGCCAGCTGTCGCTGGGGATATATGGGCTCGCAACTCACCCCACCTGTCGAACAAAATCAACAAATATGAACAGCAAGCGTACCAAGGCATTCCTCATCCGTTTAAGTCCGGAAGAGTGGGACATGTTCAAGCGAAAAGCCAGTCATTACCAAAGTGTAAGTGCTATGGTCCGGGACGCCGTGACAAAATTCGATGACAGGACGACAATAGGGAAGATAGCTGCTCTTGATGGAATGATGGCCCTCTTGAGAAAATACCAACAGGATTTGGGATGGCTGGGAGGCAATTTCAACCAGACGGTGAAAAGGGCCAACCAGCTGATGATGAGCAACCGGTTGTCACAGGAGTACTTCGACAATGTGCTGCAGCACAGCTGTTCCACTTTCTCTTCAATGGTCATGCGGCCCAGTAAATCCTTCACACGGGTCTCTACAGGCAACTTGAGGTTCTGGTAGGGGAGTTTCTTCTGGGCTGACATACCCGCTGTGAGCAGGCATGCCAGGCCAAATATCATACTTCTTTAAATTTCATATTCGTAATAATCTACTTTTGTACGGCCAGTTTCTTATAGCCTAAGGCCTCGCCGTCGGTAACCATCCGTGTGGCTCTGAGTTGAATGTAACGGGCACGCACAGGCGTAAAGTGAATCTCCTGCATGATGGGGTGGTTGCGTATATTGGAGAACTCGCCACTTGCCACCTTGCTCAGAGACTCTGGGGTGTCACCTGCGTAAAGCTCATAATTGGATATCAAGCCCTTGTGTTGTGCGCTCTGGTGCGGCTGATAATAGAAGGAAGAAAGCTGTTGAGTTTTTCCTAAGTCAAGAGTTACCTGACTGTTGTCTTTGGAGGAGATAGTAAATGGCAGGCTCTTCACGTCTTCCAATTTCTCCACAAAGTGGTCCTTGGCGTTAGGAGCATAGTAAGCACCCAGTTCGCTGAGGCAGATGGGACCGCGACTGTCAGGGAAGGTGATGCGCAACTGGGTGGTGGTGATAGGCTTGAAACGCAGCAGGCGCTTATAGCCGATGGTGGTGGTCTCCTCGTTGAGCTTCAGCGGAAGCCATTCCTTGCCTTGCCGGTACTCAACTACGAACTTGCGCACACGCTGGCCTAATGGGATATACTCCTGCAGCAGCATACGGTTCATACGAGTGGGACGTTTGAAGGTGAGGGTCAGAGTAGCCTCTTTTACATCGTCCTTCACGCTCCAGTAGGTGTCGTAGTCGCCATCTGTGAGCGCGCGCTCACTGAACTGCTTGCCACGCACGTTGCTGGCCTTCACCTTGACGCCCCGCTGTAGCAGGTTGGTCTTCAGCTCATTGACCACCTGACGGTGATAAGCCACCAGTCGGGTAGAGTCTATCTTGCTAATGAGGCCGTCCTTATTGACAGGCACATTGAGGATGAAGTTGGCATTGTGGCCCACACTCCGGTAGTAGAGGTCTACCAAATGGTCCACACTCTTTACCTTGTCATTCTGACTGTCATGATAGAACCATCTCGGACGAATGGACACGTCGCACTCAGCAGGAACCCAGGCGTAACCGTCGGGATGACCTGACTGCAGCTCCCATGAGTTGGGGTAGCCGGGATATACCTCGTTGATGCGCAGGAAGGACCAGTTGGTGGCGAATGCATATCCGTTCTCATTACCCACCCAGCGGCATCCGGGGCCAGCGTCGGAGAAGATAATGGCTTGCGGCTGAAGCTCATTCACCATCTTAAAGGCACGTGGGAAGTTGTAGTAGTTGCGACGGTCTATGGTGCGCGTCTCACGGGCGCCGCCATAATAGCCGTCACCTCCGTTGGCACCGTCGAACCAAATCTCGAAGATGTCACCATACTGTGTGAGCAGTTCGCGCAGCTGGGAGTAGAAATACTCTATATATAATGGTGTGCCATAAAAGGCCTGATGACGGTCCCACGGAGAGAGGTAGACACCGAACTTCAAACCGTACTTCTTGCAGGCTTTGGAGAGTTCGCCTACAATGTCTCCTTTGCCGTTGCGGAAGGGCGTGTTGCGTACGCTGTAGTCAGTATATTTCGTAGGCCACAGACAGAAGCCGTCATGATGCTTGCAGGTGAGAATGACACCCTTCATGCCGGCTGCCTTGAAGGTGCGCACCCATTGCTCGCAGTCGAGTTTGGTAGGGTTGAAGCATGACAGGGGTGCGTCTCCATACCCCCATTCTTTATCCATGAAGGTGTTGGGACCGAAATGAATGAACGCATAAGTTTCCAGTTTCTGCCAAGCTACCTGGGGCTCAGTTGGCAAAGGAGCAATAGCTTTGGGTGCTTCTTGCGCCTTTATTCCTAATGATAGGAATAGTGATGTGGCTACTAATATATGTTTCATAAGTTTTGGGTTATTATTTCGTTATTAGTAGAGATGCCTCAGTCTGACTTCCTGACCATGTCACACGCAATGGCTTTACCTCTTTGCCATTCACAGAGGGTCTGATTTCTATGTGCCGCCTGTAGGAATAAGAGCGTGGTGCCGTGTAGCTCACGGTGATGGAGGTGCGTTCCAGGGCTTTTAGTTTCAGCATTTCGGGCATCTTGAGTACACGGTTGTCAGGGACACGGTTGAGCTTTACGGTTATGGGTTTATCGGAATCGTTGGCCACCAGTAGCTGGAACGTGTAGGATTTGCTCTTCCTGAGATAAGGGAAAGCCATCGTCGTCGGACTCATATACAGACCTTCACCTAAATAGTAAGGACATTCCTCCTTGACGGGGTGCTGGTATCCCTTGACATTTCCTTTCACCCAAAGGCGGATATACGCTTTTCCGTTGTTGAGCATCACTACAACCTCCTTGCTGAACTTGCCGGGACGATGGTTTGGATTGAAGTTTACTTTTACGGTGCCTGTCTTCCCTAAGGCAATGGCATGATGCGTGTAGTCGGCTGTTGTGCAACCGCACCAAGCGTTAATCTTCGTGATGGACACTGGCTTCTTGCTTTTATTGGTCAAGGTGAAAACATGATTCACTTTGCCTTTTTCCTCCAGAATGGTCCCGAAATCGTAAATACTCTGGTCGGGGACGACGGTCTCGCAGAACTTAGGTGAGGAGTTCTGTGCCCAAGTCAGAATTGGAAGTATGCAAGTGACAATCAGCAGTTTGAAATGTTCAGCCATCTTCATGAATTAGGCTTGATATTGTTGCAAAAATACGGAAAAAAGTCTAAATTAAAAAAATATTGCTTACCTTTACAACTTGTAACAACATAAATATATTTATGAGACATTTAATAACCTTCATCTTATTCCTATTCTCTGCCCAAACAGTCGGTGCACAGGGAGACGTTTATGAGCGGTCAAAGACTTATGAGTGGCCTGACGACCCACTAATAGTAAACAAACTGCATCAGTGGCAGGATTTGAAATTCGGCGTGTTGATGCACTGGGGCCTCTATTCTGTGCCTGGCATCGTGGAGTCTTGGTCCATCTGCGACGAGGACTGGATAACGCGCGACACCACGCGTACCTATCAGCAGTATAAGGACTGGTACTGGGGACTGTGTGAAAAGTTCAATC
>JBMNUV010000047.1:0-14494 GCA_050946455.1 Prevotella sp. | reverse complement strand
CCTCGCCGAACAAGTTCATCAATGCCTGTGTATGCTGTGAGACGACACTCTCACCGCATGAGGTGCTGTGGGCCACACAACGCATTGAGAAGGACTTAGGACGCACGGGGAAGAGTGTCAACGGCGATTACAAGGACCGTGTGATAGATATCGACATCCTGCTCTATGACGACCTTCATATCGACGAGCCCGACTTGAAGATCCCCCATCCGTTGATGCATGACCGTGAGTTTGTCATGAAACCGCTAAGAGAGTTAGGAGTGAGGAGTTAGGAGTGAGGAGTTAGGAGTGAGGAGTTAGGAGTGAGGAGTTAGAAGTTAGGAGTTATCCTAACCCCTGACTCCTAACTTTTGATTATTCATCCCTAACTATAATAGCTCCTAACTATAATAACTTCTAACTCCTAACTTCTAACTTCTAACTATAATAACTTCTAACTCCTAACTTCTAACTCCTAACTATATGTCATCGATGGCGTCATCCGCAGCTCTGTCGACTTCCAAAACCTCTCGCCCGAGGACATCGAGGTATCTCTATCCTGAAAGACGCCTCTGCTACAGCTGTTTATGGTTCGCGTGCTACCAACGGTATCATCCAAGTCACGACGAAACAAGGAAAGAGCGGAAAGCTCAATATCAACTACGACTTCAGCTACAGTGTCTCTCAGCCGAGTATCTGGCCTAAGAAACTTCATGCTTATGAGCGTGCAGTATGGGCTAACACGGCTCGTACCAACGACGGGCTGGAACCGGTCTACAATGAAGCAGCACTAAAAGCCTTACAAGACGGGAGCGATCCCGAGCACTTCTCTGATACCGACTGGAGAGGACTCGTGCTCAACGACTGGGCTCCACAGACCAAGCATACCGTTACCTTTAGCGGCGGTGGAGAGAACAGCAAGTTCTATGCTTCGTTGGGACATATCTATCAGAACTCTCTCTACAAGAACGATAACTACTTTATGAAGCGCACCAATTTCCGTCTCTCTGTGGAGACCGGACTGCGCGACCTTGGACTGACCTTCCGCGGGGCTTTCGACGGTTATCGCCAGCACAATCAGCATCCTTACACGTCAACGGCCAACGGCTACGGTCAGGTGTTCTCGCATATCAACGACAAACTGCCGACAACACCGGGATTGAACAAGTACGGCAGTGACTATTTCGCGCCTGGTCATCGTTGGGGTACATTCTTCTCCGGCTCTTTAGGATGGGTCGTGACCAAGGAGAAGTTTATGCAGCCGCTCGTGGATCGCAATATCCTGAACCTCTTGAAGATACGTGCTTCTTACGGTGAGACCGGACTTGACAGCAGCGCCGGACGTTTCGCTTATCTTACCTCTTATAACCTCAACAATGAGGCTTATGTCGTTGACGGCAAGTATGTGCCCGGTTTCTCCGAGGGTGCCGACATCTATTTCAGCTATCTGCGCTGGGGTAAGTACGGAGGCTATGCCAATCACGGCCGCCAGCCCGGCGACGTGGTCTATGACCTCGACCGCCCGGTTTATAAGATTGAGATCAGCCGTGACCGCAAGACCCTGCTCATCGGTCAGCATACGCTGCTCAACTCAGCCACACGTAGCTTCACGACCAAGCGCTATCTGCTCCCGATCGCTCAGAGCTTCCTCAACACGCGTGAGTCGTATGGTCTCGATCACACTCAGAACCCCGAATGGTAACCGTTAATCAACTAAATACAGAATCATGAAGAAAATCAAGATTATAAATGCCTTATTGGTCTTGCTTGCCATGACGCTTTTCAGCTCATGTCTGAAGAGTGATCTTGACGACTTGGAGACGTATGAAGGCAATGATATTACCAGTGTAGTAGCGGTTTATCACCGTTATTACGACTCGACGACAATTCCTGTCAGTGGCGAGAAGCGTGTGCTCCAGAGCCAGCTCAGTGCCCAGTCGAAGATAGACAGCGACACGAAGACCGTTACGATAACGGTGACGATCCCTTCCAACTTCCCCGAAGCGGAGAAGGCCAATGTGTCTGCTAACAATTTGGTTGTTGTGTTAGGCATCTCTACAGCGGCGGTCATCACGCCCGAAGGAGGCTCGCCTACACTTGGTGCCCCCGGCGACTGGTCGAAGCCTAACAAGTATATCGTGAAGGCGGCAGACGGAAAGACAGCTGAATGGACGGTAAGCGTCACTGTGCAAAAGTGATGTAATGTAGGTAATAGTAAATTAGTTTAGGCCCATGTCCGGGAGTGACTCCCGTTCATGGGCTTTTTCAAGTTGAACGGTTGAAATAGCCCTAACGGAGCCCGTGGACTCATGCGCAGCCTGTACGTCAGAGACCCCCACGGTAACCTCGTGGAACTCAGCGGCTATTGAGCTTGAAGAAGATGTACTTTACGTAGAGCTTCTGCGCATAGTCAAGACAGAGAGAATCCTCATTCTATGGTTCTATGAATACAGGTGTTCCTTTTGCGTTTCCCGGATTGATCTCTATGAGTTTCTCAATGAGATGCTGATTTTTCAAAAGGCTCAAATCCATATCAAGAGGAACAATGCTAAATGTCATATAACTCCTTCTTGGCTTGGGGTTGGGATAGTTCAAACTAATCAGTTCATCTTTACTCATTTCCTTATTGCTTGTGACCTTAAAAGCAGACAGGTTGCCGGGGTTACCAAGCGCATAAAGTACCACGAGAGATGTTTTGCTGAACAATTCACTATTCTCTTCCATAGAGCCTTTTGCCTTGCCCAATCTCACATTGTAGATATGATGAGATTCTATCCAATCCAAATATTTCTTGCCTTTATAGCATCCCACAAGAATGGTCTTATCTCCGCCAAAGAAGTCGGCAATACTCTTGTCAAAGCTATTCCACTTGTAGCATTCAAAGGGCTCTGCTGCCAGCATCATATCTTCTTGCTCCACATACTGTGGATACATGGAGACGGTAGAAGTGGCTGAAGATTCTCCTTCATTATCCGCCTGTTCATTCTCCTTGAAGTTCTCCACTTGGTCCATTACCTCACGGAAAACCTCAGGAGTATATTTCGGTGGATAACCGTTCTTCACCAGACATATTTTGATGTCCAGCTTCAGTTGTTCTCTTACACGCTGGTTGTTCAACCAGTCAGCAAACGACGATTTGGTATCGACTATCTCTTTGATTTTACGTGCCAAGGTCTTGCATTTGTCGTTGACCATGACTCCGTCAACCATCTTGTCCTCGCCATATTCAAAGTTGTTCTTGTCACGCAGGGCAATCAAGATGTCGTAGAATGCCTTCTCCTCAAAGGTTAATCCCAGTTTACGGAAACTCTCCCGGTCAGCTTTCATGTCTTCGAGAATAGCCAATGCCTGTTCCGTAGCTCTTTTGATGATGCTTTCAGCAGTCTCTTCTTGTGTGGCACCAGCTTCCTCCTCTGAGAGGAACTTCCGACGGTCAAGATACTGTCGGATGGTCTCTTCGAGCAGTTCTTGGAATTTCTTCGAGGCCACTTGGTTCACCTTACCGTATTCTGTAATCTGCTTGCGGAGCAGACGGATAAGCATCTCCAACTTCGAGGCAGGCATCTTGATGTCAGAAAGGCGTTCGGTAAATTCCGGTCCGAAGATATCCATCTCATCGCCTTCTTCCAAGATACTCTCCACTTTGTTGTATTTCAGAGCCTCTTCTACCATCTTGGCCACGTTTCGGTTCATGGTATCGGTGTCCGGCGCATCCGTTCCATTCATCTTATAGACCATGCCGGCTATTGCCATGAAGCATTGGGCCAACGCGGACTCTTCTTCACCCAGTTCACCTGACGGTTGACAAAGGTCGTAGGCTTTGCGCATTCGTTTCACCATCTGCAAGAAATATGTCTTAAACGACACTTTCTTGGTCTTCTTTCCATCGCTGCTTTCCGTCTTCAACATCTCTGTCGAAACAAACACATACTCTGCAGCTTTGGCCAGTAGGGTGTAACGTGTGGCAGGATCTGTATTGGCATCAAGGAATGGAGTCAAGTCGAAGTCCTTGAACAGGTTTTTCAGTATCTCCAGCATTTCGCGGAACAGTATTGTAGCCTGCTCTATGTCATCAGCATTAGGAGCCAACGAACTTTCGCCTCCATACATCTTGCGGGCTTCAAGCATTTGGTCACGAATGCCTATATAATCGACTATCAGCCCATACTCCTTGCCCGGATATTTACGGTTGGCACGGCTGATGGTCTGTATCAGCGAATGCTTCTGCAGCGGTTTGTCGTTGTAGATATACGTCAGACTCTCCACATCAAAGCCCGTAATCCACATATCCACCACAATGACTATTCGGAAGTTGGACTTGGGATTCTTGAAGGCAGCGTCACACTTGGATGTCCGCTGGTCGTTTCTCACGCCTCCCAAATAGTTGTACATCTCCTTCTCGTCGTTGCTCCCCACACTGGCTACCATGGCGATGGTTGGCATCTCCGTCAGCTTTTTCAGCTCCTTTTCCGTTGCGCTCATATCTTCAGGCGTTTTCCTTTCCACAAACCATTCCGGGTAATGTTCTTTGAAGCGCAGCAGCAAATCATAGGCTATCTTGCGGTTGGAACACACGATCATGGCTTTCTGCACCCTGTCAGGGTCTTTGGCCACTATGCTTGTGTAGTGGTCATGAATGTCAACGGCCAGTTTGTCAAGCCGCTCCGGCTCACCCAACAATATCTCCAGGGAGCTCATCGCCTTCTTGCTCTTGGCAATGTCCTCAGCGGTAGAACCTTCCTCGGCACATCTTGCGTAGTAGGCTTCAATCTCTTTGGCTTTCTCCTGATTGAGCAGCACTTTGGCTATGCGGGGATGATACTTGATGGGTACGGTGATACCGTCGGCCACGGCCTGATCCATCGTGTAGCGGTCTATCTCGTCGCCAAAGGTCTGATAGGTCTCAGCGATGGGGGTACCGGTAAAGCCTACGAACGTGGCATGGGGCAGTGCCTCACGCAGCACCTTGGCGTAGGGCTTGGAGATCATGGCCTTCATGTTGGCGTCGGCATCCTTGCTGAACCTGATGTGCTTAGACCCTTCTATCTGTGTGCGGTGGGCCTCGTCGCTGAAGCAGATGATGTTTGAGCGCGAGTTGATCAGACCGATGGGGTCATCCTTGCGGTCGCAAAACTTCTGAATGGTACAGATGAAGAAGCCGCCACTCTCGCGGGCACTCAGTTCCTCGCGCAGTTGCCTGCGGGAGGCCACAGTTGACACCTCACCTAAGTTGAGAAACTCTGTACTCTTGGTAAACAGTTGAGCTCCTTGCTTCTGCAGGTCGTCTCTGTCAACGATCATCAAGATGGTGGGCGAGCCAATCTCTGCCGTACAGCGTAATGACAGCTGACGGGCCAGAAAAGCCATCGTAAAGGTCTTGCCACAACCGGTAGCGCCAAAGTAGGTGCCGCCCTTGCCATTCTTCGTCTTGACCGATTGGATGACGCTTTCTCTCAGCAGACGAGTGGCAAAGAACTGAGGATAGCGGCACACAATCTCCCGCTCATCGCTGTCGTAATCCTTATCTTGGAAATAGATATAGTCACGGAAAATCTCAAGAAAGCGGTCAGGACGATACACGCCCTTCACCATCGCCATCACTTCGTCAAAGGGGCCGGTTGACAGCTTATCGCCATTCTCCACACGCCGCCAGGCATAGAAGTATTCATAATTTGTACGGACTGTTCCCAACCGAGTCTTCACGCCATCGCTGATACATGCCAGCGGACAGTAGTGCAGCAGGTGAGGGATGTCGCGCCAGTAGCGCTCGTTGATTTGCTCCCACGCATCTTCAATGGTAGCATTGGCATCGGCAGGATTTTTCAGCTCAATCACGCACACCGGTATTCCGTTCACATAGAGCAGCACGTCAGGGCGGCGGTTCTTTGTCAGCCCGTTGTTGACATAATCAATGGTCAACTGGTTGACCACGCGGAATGTATTGTTGTTGGGCTTTTCAGGATCATCCAGACTATCAAAGTCAATCAGGCTGATGGTATAGGCCGTACCGTCATGTGCGGTGAAGGGCATGCCGTCCACCATCCATTGATACACTTTGTGCAGCGTGGCGAAATCGGTATCAGCTCCCACCAAGCGGACCTTGTCGGCAATCTTCTTTATATCCTCGCCATCAAGTTGAGGGTACTTCCCCTCCAAGTAATGGAGCAGGTCGTCCATATACAGCACCTCCTTACGGTTGGCTCTTGCCATATTCTCGCCAAAGATGTACTCCCATCCCTCCGCTTCAAGGAAACTGATGAGGGCATCCTCGTAGTCGCTCTCAACGAAGTGACCATTCATCGACTTGTATTTAGGTCTCGCCATAGTCGCAATTTATATTGATTTATTCCGAACTTTATTCCGAACTTTATTCCGAATTTTACACCGAACTTTACACCGAACACTCCCAGTGGCCACCTTTAGCACCACCAACTCGACGAATCTGTCCGTTGTTCTTCAGTTGACGAATTACTTTCTTCACACCGCTTTCCGAAAGCCCTGTCTCATCTTGAAGTTCACGGATAGTGACAGATGGGTTTCGCTGCATGGCAGCAAGTATTTTCTGGTCACTTTTTTGGTTACTTTTTTGGTTACTTTCTTCCATTTCCGATAAAGCCTCCTTTAGGCAATACAACATAAAAGTGATGAAAGGTGTGCTGTTGGCCTCTGAGTCGCTCCTGGCGATAGCTGCATAATAGGCTTGTTGGTTTTCCTTAACTATTGTCTCTACCGGAATCCAGGCAAAAATAGGTTTCCATTGCATCAGCAGGAGAGTTTGCCACATGCGACCCATACGTCCGTTGCCATCTGCAAAAGGATGGATAAACTCGAACTCATAATGGAAAACACAGGAGCTGACAAGAGGATGCACCTTGGTTTTCTTCACCCACTCAAACAAATCTGCCATCAAAATCGGAACACGCTGAGCAGGTGGAGCCAAGTGGATACATTTCTGTCCGTCGAACACGCCCACGCCTCCTTTACGATAGCGACCGTTTTCCGTCACCAAGTCTGCCATCATCAGCCGATGAGCCCTTAGCAGGTCTTTCTCCTTATATGGATTCAGTTCCAACAACAACTCATAGGCATCAATCGCATTTTTTACTTCCTGTATCTCATTGGGAGGTCCAAGTACGCGTTTGCCTTCAACGATAGCCGTTACCTGATCCAAGGTTAGAGAATTGTTTTCTATAGCCAACGATGACTGAATGGTCTTGATACGGTTCTCCTTGCGCAGATGTGGGGCGGGAAGATGATCTGCCAAAGCTGTCAGATGACCTACCTTCTCTGCAATATCTGCTATCAACGTTGTGATGTCGTCTGTTATGGTGAACGGCGGTATATACATATTGTCTCCTTAATTTTCAGTTTCCAACGAACCTTTGATGAGTATCGGACAGAGATTGTTCAACTGTTCCTTTAAGCGGGCGGCTATGCGTTGACGCTCGATGTAGCATTTGTGTATGTTGACTATCTCCCGTTGCACGGAGATGTCGGGGATGGGAATACTCATTTCATAGAACCGCTCTAAATCCAAATTTGAACGAATACTCGCATCGCTTGCGAACCAACCATAACGGTCAATCTGCTTGCGAGAAAACCACATCATAATGTAGTGAGTAAGCACTCTGTCTTCATCCATTATTTTTAATACTGTATAAGCAGGAGAAACAATGATAGGACGTTCTTCTTCATTCAGAGCTATTCTAATGCACTTGTCACGTCCAGTTTGCATACCGCTGAAAGCAAATTGATTCTGTTCAACAATCTTATAGTTTCGCGTGCTACTCTCATCTATATTCGCAACGGTAGGAAAGAATTGCTTGTTGATATTGATGCCTTGTACTCCTGAGAATTTCAGTTCTGTATTTCGCTTATCAACTGCTTCAAGCAAATCTCCCACTTTCATCTTTTCGCATTCGTCTTTCAACTTATCCAAGTACCCGTCGCACACCAGTTTCAGGTCTTCCGCCTTGCTTTGATAGACCGCAAGATTGTTTTGGAGCGCCAAATAGACATTAACGAATTTGCGCTGCTGGGCGAGGGAGGGAAGGGTGATTGAAATATCCGCCATATCACTAAAACTAAATTCCGGCCGTTGACTTCCAAAATTTCTAAACCTAACTTCTCGACGAAATTCGTCACGATGGAAGTATATGTATAAATAATATGGGTCTAATATTTCCTTACCTTTTTCGTTGAGATAAAAAATGATATACAGATGGGAAACGATACAGAAACCCTCGGTACGATATGCCAAAGAGCCTAAATCGATTCTTGTAGGGTTATAAACGAAAGCTCCATTATTCACCAGCTTATATGGCTTTAAATCCACATCAATTGGATTACCTTTGGGACTGGTAAATACACCATCATTATTGACTCCGGCGATTAAGTCGGTGCCATATTTTAGATCTTTATTGTTAACAGTAGAACGTTCTATCAGCTCCCCCAATTTATACTTCTTCAATCCCATATCTACACCTTTTTATCGATTATTTCCCAATGGCCTCCTTTGTCAGGGCCCACGCGACGGATAAACTGCTCATTACGCATCTCACGGAGTAGCTTCTTTATGGTGGTATGTCCCAAGCCAAGAGTCTGCTCCAAATCCGCGATAGTCACCTTACTGTCGGCTTTGATGGCCTCAATGATTTTACTGGCCAAATCTGGCCACTTTTCTGGCCACTTAGTAGTAGTTTTCTGGCCATCTTCAAGCCATTTGGTCTGCGGCACGTCTTCCACCGACTTGACGTACAAGTCGATATCATGCATAAGATGCTCGATGTGCAATTGTGCCATGCAATCGAGAAAGATGTTGATATCTTCGTGCTCGCGAGTGTCTGCCAAAGCCTTAATATATACGGCTTTATCTTCTTTCAGCACCTTCGTGGGCAGAACTCCAAATTCCCATTGCAGCAGGTTCATCAGCAAGCGGCTCGTGCGACCGTTGCCATCAGCCCAAGGGTGAATGGTCACCAACTCATAATGTGCCCGGAAACTGAGGTCGTAAATGGCAGCCACATCAGCAGGATCAACATCCCTTCTCCGCAGATTCAGCTCGTCACAGAACGCCGCAAGGCGTGAGGGTACTTTTTGATAGCTCATGTAGGACGGCCCGCCCAATCCTGCGGAGACATTCAACTTGCGCAATTCTCCTTTCGCCGCGGAAAAGGTACCGGCCATGGCACTATATTCACTACCTGTATGCGCCATCACTTTGTTTTCTGATGTCATGGCTCATCCTCCTTTCTATTCAATCCCATATCCAATCCCTTTAAACGCCTCTTCGAGCATCTTCTGCGAGTCCTTCTCACGCTGCATCAGCTCACGTATCTCCCGTTGGATGCGCGCCATCTCTTTGGGATAGTCTATCTCCAGGTCGTGGTCGACAAACTCGATATATTTGCTGGGCACAAGCGACCAGTTGTTCTGTTCTATCTCCTCTATGCCGACACTCCGATAGAGCTCCGGCACGGCAAAGTCCCTGCCGTCGGTACCTTCCGACTGCCACTCATGATAGATGTCTGCCACCCGCTGAATCTGCTCCTTGCTGAGCAGCACCTTTTTCTTCTGCTCTCCCTTGATGGGATTTCCCGTCCATTGCCGCAGGTCCATAAAGAGTATCTCGTGCTCGCGGTCACGCAACATACGCCCATGATATTTTCCGCCACGCTTGTTCTGGTTCATTATCCAGAAAGTGACGCTGATGTCGGTGGTGATAAACAGTTCCCTGGGCAGGATGATGATGGCTTCCACCTTGTCGTTCTCTATGAGCTTCTTTCTGATCTCGAAGGCATCGGCATCACCCAATGCGCCATTGGCCAGCAGGAAGCCGGCCACACCGGTCAGCGGCTTCATGTGCGACAGCATGTGGAGAATCCACGCATAGTTGGCATTGCTCTCGGGGGGTGTTCCGTAATCGGCCCAGCGCGGGTCGTGCTCAAGATTGTCGTTGTACCAACCCTTGAGATTGAACGGCGGATTGGCCATGATGTAATCAAAGTACATGCCTTTGTGCAGGTCGTTGGTGAAAGTGGAGTCGCTCTCGCTGCCCAGATCGTGACTGATGCCACGCAGCGCCAGGTTCATCTTAGCTAAGCGATAGGTAGCGGCTTCCTTCTCTTGCCCATACACATTGATGCGGCTGATGTCTCCCTGCTTCGACTCAATCAGTTCGGCGCTCTGGATGAACATGCCGCCTGAGCCACAGCAGGGGTCATAGAGGGTTCCGTCGAAAGGCTCTATCACCGTGGCGATGAGCTGCACCACATCATGAGGCGTGTAGAACTCACCCTCCTCCTTAGTAGCGTTGACGGCAAACTCCTTCAGGAAGTATTCATAGACGCGGCCTATGAGGTCTTTCTCCTCGCCAAAAGCCTTGTGGCTGATCTTATTGATTTCATCCACAATCTTCTTCATGTCGTTGGGCTCCAGATTGCGCTGTGTGAACGTACCTTCCACGAAGCAGCCCTTCAACTGTGGATTGGTCTCACCAATGCTGCGGAGCGCCGTGTCGAGCGCCACATTGAGCTGTGGGGCAGCCGTGTTGATGATGGTGGACCAGCGAGCCTCCACAGGCAGATAGAACGTGCCATCGGTCAGGGTGGGGTCGTCAAAGAAAGCCTTTCTGATCTCCTCATCGTCCGGGTCAAGGCCCTCATCGATGAGTCTCTGGCGCAACCCTGCCACGCCATCCTCATATTTCTCGCCCATAAAGCGGAGAAACACAAGGGTAAGCATCATGTCACGCTTCTCAAAGAACGACCCGGAGTTCTTTGCCTGTCTCAATATATCTCTGCACTTGAACAGTATCGCGTCAAGATTCAGAGGCTCTTGCTTCTTTGTTGCTTTCTTTGCCATTATGTTGTTATTGCTCACTTATTGCTCAGCTGTATATTTCCATTCAGATTTTCAGATTGAAATTGCCTGTAAGCTTATCTATGTTTTCGCAAAAGTAATAAATAATCTTGGGATTAAGGGGCATTCGACAAAAAAAGATTTTCCACTATATTGATTTTTCAAGACATATCTTTTGATATATGAATGGAATTAAGTATTTTTGTAAACTAAACAGACCCTATATGAAATAGAGGGCAGAAACAAAAAAATGATTGACTATGGCAACATATGCTATATATTCTTACGAGGTACAAGAAGGTGATAGGTCTCTCTTGTATCAAGATACTAAAGAGAAGGCCATCGCACATGCTAACGAAATCGTTGCTGGTATTCTCAAAAGTGACTTCAAGGTGTTAGGAAAGAAGAACAAAAAAGATCAGGTGCTGAAATGCCCATTGGAAGGTACACACAACAACGTGTTCGTCCTGACGCTTTGCAATGATGTGGAGGTAATCAAATATGACGGTCACAAGCAGTTGCCGCCCGAATATTCCCATCCCGGTAGCTATATCATTATTGATAATCGAGAGGGAGTGTGCCAGATTGCAATAGAGAAAAATTTTGCCTTCGATTCCGACACCGACAAAATAGCTAAATTTCTTAAACGTTCGCTCAACGAATGTTTGAAATACTATGGCCTTAAGGTGGAGTTGAAGCAAAAGTATCGGGCTGAAACTTTCGAAAAACGGGTAATGGAGAGAGTCGCTAAAGGCGATTGTGTGAATAAAGTGGTTTGGGAGTTCCACAACTTGGACAAGGTCTCAGGTGTTGATGCTCCAGAAGACGTATTGGAACAATTGTCTGCATTGAAATTCCTAATGGAAGGAATGAAAGCTGTCAAAGGTAAGCTGACCTTGCAAGGAGGCAACATGAACATTGATACCGATACGGTGAAGCAGCTGGGGATGATACTTGGACTCTGTGCCCAAAACGGGTATAACATATCCTATCATTTCAACAAATCCTCTACAATTACTTATAAAGAAGCTGTACATGCTACTTGCTTCATTGAAAATGTAATTATAGATGAGTTTAAGGGCAATTCTAAAGTAATAGGTAATGGCAAAGAACCAACTTACAACTTGATACTTCAGTTGGATAACATAAGAAAGGAAATAGCCAATTATAAAAATGAAAAGATTGTTGAAGAGTGAAGACAAGCAGAAAATAAAGCAACAATATAGAGACGACCACCTGCTCCATCTGCTCACTTTGGCCTTTCGCAATATGGAACGCGAGATGACCCATCTGCATTTCTCGCCTGTCGAGATTTTTGTTAATTGCAAAGAAGAGTTCAAGGGTATTGTGAATCAGCGTAAGCGCGACAGAGACATATCTGGATTATGGACTGATATCTATAATGAAATACGAGAAGAGACGCAAGAAAATCAATCGAGGCTATGTTCCGATGATACAGAAAATGACCGAGAACTGAAACTTGCCACATCTTGTATCATATATTCCTTGGCTGTTTGCCTTTTGGCTACAAGAGAGAATGATCTGGAGGTACTCGTTCCTGATCTGCTCATGCAAATCTGCGAAAACAACTCACTATTTGACATCTCGCAAGATTTGGACAAAAATATTGATACGGGACTGATAAACTATGTCAAGAATATGACAGACAGCGTTAACCCCCTGCCAGAGTCTTATCACAATGAGCTACCGAGTGGAGAGGAGATGATGGAAAATGAAATAATTAGGAAATATAATCATTTTATTGATGTCACAAAACCATTCCATTTTACAGATTGTCCGAAAGTGAATGCCTTGACCAGAAGCCAACGCGGTCAGCTTATAAATAAGATAGTTGGACACGCTGACAATCTTGGAGCCTACGCAGTAGCCATGCTCCGCTTCTTGGAATATGACATTTGGATGAAAGAACAGTTTGCGAAAAATAATGTCCACTCAAGGGGAATAACTCAACAAGAGATATATAAACATTGGAATGATGCACTAAGTCTGAGTAACGAAAGAGGTGTGAAAGGAAATTATCTTGTTCTCAATCCTAATAGTAAAGAGGATAAAAACATGTATTCTGCTTGGAGATACACCAAGGTGGTGGAAGAAGATTACGAAAAGATTAAATCTGAGGTTTAAGACCCTTCTACATTTATATATGATAGCTGCCAAATCGCATAAAAGTGATTTGGCAGCTATTTTTTTTGTCACATATAACTTGTTGATAATCAACGATGCCCCAATTTACCCCAAAAGTTGGGCTATAAAATAACCCAACTTCTGGGCTTTGCCAGCATAAAATACCCCTTCTTCCTTTGTAGCCGAGAATGAAGCAGATCCATTCTCGGCCATCTTACGCTATGGGCTAAGCAGATGGAGCCAACCGCCCAGATCTTTTACAATATGCATAAAGATTTTGTTTTACAAAGGCTTAATGGTTCCCAAGGACCTAAAAGCATCGGAGCCGTCCTTCGCGACTACCTCCGGAGTAATGAACCCCTGGCCGTGGGCTATAGCAGATACCTGGCTGCTAAAAAGAAAGGAGGAAACTATGGAAACAAATGAGCACAGCTTCTCGTTCTTCGCCGCACCGGCTCAATCCACACGGCCGGTGAGGACGATGGGTATAAAGGAGGCCTACCAGTATGTCACGCTCGACCAGAAGGCCATGGAAGCCACGTTCGAGCTCAGAAAACTACACGACGACAAGGAGAGACGACGGTTCAAGGCCTCGCACTTCGACTTCGCCTGCTTCTCCGGCGTCTTCAGCTATCGCAAGGACGACAGCCTCGTGAAGCACAGCGGACTGATCTGTCTCGACTTCGACCACGTGGGCTCACCCAACCAACTGTGGAACCTGCGCGAGCGGCTCATCCAAGACCCCTACTTCACCACGTGGCTGCTCTTCACCTCGCCCAGCGGCGACGGACTGAAATGGGTGGTCGGCATCGATCCGGGCCGCTGCGACCACGCCACATGGTTCCGTGCCCTGCACAACTACATCCTCGCCACCTACCGGGTGGAGGTCGACGAGAAGTGCGGAAACGTGTCCAGGGCCTGCTTCCTGCCACACGACCCCGTGTGCTACGTCCATCCCATCATCTTACAGCAACCCGATGTTTGTCCATTTTAATTGATTATGACTATGACTGAAAATAATTCTTTCGACCCGATTGCCTGGGCCAATATGAACAACGAGACACCTACAACTTCATCACCGGCGGTCCGCCTTGTCGCTCCGTCCTCCAATGACGACGTGCGATCGCAGATGCTCCAACTGGCCGACTACCTCGCTGGCCACGGCATCGACATCACGGCAGGCTACCAGAACTGGCTCACCCTGGGCTTTGCCCTCGCCGACGGTCTGGGCGAAGAGGGACGCGCCGTCTATCACAACCTCAGCCGTCTCAACGCAGGGTACAATTCGAGCGACTGTGACCGGCAATACAGCGCCTGCCTGAAGAGCCATGGACATGGAATTACCGCCAAATCATTCTTCTACCTCGCCAAGACAGCAGGTGTTGACTTGTCAAGAGTTTTCTCATCTTCCGCCACTTCCGCCATTCCGCCAACCGCCAAAACTAATGAAAAAGTAGTAAAAAGTAGTATTTTTGGGGTTTCGGATAAGCAAATGGCGGATGGCGGAATG
>JBMNUV010000046.1:0-16229 GCA_050946455.1 Prevotella sp. | reverse complement strand
TGTCGATATAGGATTGCATAGTTAGAACGCTTGTGATATACGCGGATGGAATCCGCAGGAGATATCAGGTGGTTACAGTGGCGGGGTCCCACCTCTTCCCATTCCGAACAGAGAAGTTAAGCCCGCCTGCGCCGATGGTACTGCAATGCAATGCGGGAGAGTAGGTAGCCGCCTCCTTTCAATCAGACAGTGGCCTCCGTGACAGTATGCCGCGGAGGCCTTTTTTCATGCCTGGACGTTAAATGCGCAGCCGTATCCGTCGTTGAGCCGCGACTCATGGAGGTCCCGTCGCTCCGCGCGGGACGATAACCGAATATGCAGGCTCAATGAGAGGCGATGCGGAAAGTTATTGATTGTATTGACGGCAGTCGTCCCGCGCGGAGCGCGGGACCTCCATGCATCGCGGCGAGAAATCTGTGTATCGCTGCGAGAACTACGAGGGCGGAACAATAAGCGTAGGGTGAATGCGGTGGTCGTCCCGCGCGAAGCGCGAGACCTCCGTGCATCTCGGGACCTCTATGCATCGCGTCAAGAATTTCGAGGGTGTGAAACTACGGGATGGGAATATGATTTTGGAACGTCGGATTTTAATTGCTTAAAGAACTTTCGAATTATTTTGGCTGTTTGCTAAAAATGTTGTATCTTTGCAACGCTTTTTGAAAAAGGGTGGTTTCCAGAGTGGCCAAATGGGGCAGACTGTAAATCTGCTGCGTCTCGCTTCGGTGGTTCGAATCCATCACCACCCACTATTGCTAAGGGAGCGCCTGAGATTCTACTCGGAGCTCCTTTTTTAGTGTTCAGAAACTCAAAACTTTATTATTATGACAATCCATCAACGATTCCTTACCGTTTGCCTTGTGCTCTCAGCATGGTTGTTACCATCGTCGCTGTTTTCACAAGACACTTTTCAGTTGTTGACAGATGCTTCACAGCTTCAGGCTGGCGATGAAATCATTATCGCCAACACGGAAGCAGCGCTTTCCCTTTCTACAACACAGAATACGAATAACCGTGGTACTGTCGCTGTTACGATTCAGAATCAAGTCCTCACACCAGATGCCACTACGCAGATCATCACTTTGGAGGGTGCTGCGGGTGCTTGGCTTCTTAACGTAGGTGACGGATATTTGTATGCAGCCAGCAGTTCTAAGAACTGGCTTCGTACGGACCAGACTACTACTCCGCAGGCTCAGGATTATTGCACTATCTCTGTCGGCAGCGATACTACAGCCTATATTGCTTTCACTGGAGAGTACACTCACAACAATCTTCGCTATAATCCCAATAATGGTAAACCGCTGTTCTCCTGTTATCTCTCTACTTCAACAGTAAAGGATAATCAACAGATTTATTGGCGACGTGGAAGTCAGCAGCCGGAAATCAGCCGTGTCACGTCTATCTCCGATTTTAATGCTCTTGAGGATGGCACAGAAGCACAGCTTTATCTTCCCGATGAGCCACAGGTACGGGTAGTATATATCAACCAAGACACGGTGATGCTGAGCGACAATACTGGTTTATTGAAGTTTGTGGGTGTGGAAACCAATCCAACGATGAATGTTGACCAGCATGTTGCAGGCTACATTACAGGTAAGAAGCAGTCGGCTGATGGATTCTCCCTTTTTGTTCCCACATCACATACGAATAGTGCTTTCTTCGTGATTGCCGAGCCTGTAACAGAAATTCCCTTGTCGCTGAATGAAGTTCTGACAGATGAGCGTACTACCCCTTCCGACCTCCGTATTTATAATCTCAGAGGGCAGTTTGTTGGAACTGACACGGATACCCTTCCCAATGGCATCTACGTCAGAGACGGAAAGAAACTCATTATTAATAAGTAGGAGGAACACGCGATGAAAAAATATATTCTTACTATCCTTTGTGCTATGACAGCCTTGTTCACGCAGGCACAGAGCGACGTGAAAGTACAGTCAGTTCACCTAAAGAACGGTACAGTAGTCAGTTTCGAGCGTTCTTCGGTTGATAGTAGCCGTGTGGTATTTACTCCTGAAGGTGACTCTCTTGGAGTTAAAATCTATGTGACAGGAAAGGAATCGCAGGACTTCCTATATTCACAGTTGGAGTTTGTCGTTTTTTATGGCAATGATACCTCTGCCGACAATAATGTCAATCGCAATACAGCAGAGGACTTACAGAAGAACAAGGAAGGTTGGCGACTGGAGTTCCCTCGTTTCTATCAAGGTAGTGACGTGACTTTCGAGATTTCTCACACAACCTCGGAGTACGGTATCACCTATTCGCTTGAATGGGACGGTACGAAGCGCGCCAACCGTTGGGTGTGCTATGAGTTCTCAGCTGCAACACCCGACAACAACGTGGGACGCAATGAGAACTTCACTGCAGACCCGGACATTCCCACACAATATCAGACCACACGTTCGGATTTTAGTGGATTCTCACGTGGTCACCTATGTGCCTCAAATGACCGCCAGAGCAGTGTGGAGCAGAACAAGCAGACTTTCTACTATAGTAATATGCAACCTCAGTATCAGGCTCACAATGGTGGACAGTGGAGCAGGTTAGAAACCGCAGTACAAACATGGGGCAACAATCGCAGCTTCTGCGACACCCTCTATGTGGTGAAGGCTGCAACCATCGACAACTCAAGTCAGATTCTTTCCTATCAGGATGCATCCAACTATCAGGTGCCTGTACCCAAGTATTTCTATATGTGCCTGTTGGCTGTAAAGGATGGACAATATAAGGCTATTGGATTCTGGACGGAGCATGTGAATCAGTCAGAGAGCTACGACTATTCCCACTACGCCAAGAGCATCAAGGAAATAGAAGAACTTACAGGAATAGACTTTTTCTGCAACTTGCCTGATGACATCGAGCAGGAGGTGGAAGAAAGCTACAACTTGTCTGATTGGCAATAAAGAATTATAAGAATGTGGCTTGGCTCGTTGGCATCACGATGAGCCAAGCCCTTTCTATTTCAGGCACTTGTCGCCAGCTTCAGCCACTCTACCTTTATCTTTTGTTTTTTAAGGAATAACAACGTTTGTTATTCTTTAGAATCGAAAATAATTTGTAATTTTGCAACGTGTGTAATAGGGCTATTGACACATCACCTGTGCAACCTATTCGTAACATAGGTGTAACTGAATCTCAATGCAATCTCCCTACCTTTGTACCGCAAAGAGGGCGTGTTGCCACTAATAAAAACAGTTCTTTTAAGTGGAGCTCAGGATACAGAAATCAAATTATTAATAATAATGCGGAGTATGCCCTAAAGCATCTACCCGCCAAAAACTTTTAAATTCTATGATTAAACAATTACGTAGTTTATTTGTCTTGGCATTGCTGGCTCTTGTTGGGCAAGCTAATGCACAGGTATTTACTGAGACATTTGACCAATGTGAAAGTGTAGGAGGAAACGATGGTGGATGGTCAAAAATTAATCCTTCTGGCGATATCGCTACTGATAATACCGGTTGGACATTTACCTATGGCTATGCCGCTTATCAGTGTGCTAAGTTTGGAACAGGTAGTAAACAAGGTTCGGCAACCACTCCATCAATTTCTCTTTCTGGTGCTGGTACTTTGACATTTAGAGCCGGAGCGTGGAAAGGCGACGCTACAACGTTGAATCTTTCTGCAGAGGGAGCAACACTGGACGTGACAAGTGTTACTTTGGCTAATGAGGCTTTTACTGATTACACAGTTAACATCACTGAGGCAACTGGTAGCGTTAAAATTACCTTCTCTGCTGCTCAGGCAAGCAAGAATCGCTTCTTCCTTGATGATGTGGTTGTAACTTCCACTGGTTCTTCTTCCAAGCAGTCTGCTGGCCTTTCTTTCTCTGCAACTACAGCAACAGCAGTTTTGGGCGAAGCATTTACAGCTCCAACGCTGAGCAATCCCAACAATCTCGCTGTGACTTACAGTTCTAGCAATGACACTGTTGCAACAGTGGATGCTAGCGGCAACGTAACCATCAATGCTACTGGTACGACAACCATCAAGGCTACCTCTGAAGAAACCGACGAGTATTATGCTGGCTCTGCAAGCTACACCTTGACCGTTGTATCCATGGTTGAGAACATTGCAGCCTTCAAGGCTTTGGGTGATGGCAATTCAGGAATTCTGAAACTTAACGACGCTCAGGTGCTTTACGTCTATAATAATGATATGTACGTTCGCGACGCTACGGGTGCCATCGATTTCTACTATAGCGGCTTGAGCTATACCGCAGGTCAGAAATTGAATGGAACCGTTATGGGTACTTACAAGTCTTATTATGGCACTCCAGAGTTGACGAACGCTTCAGACGCAAATGTCACTACCGCCGACGGAACAGCCGAGCCTGTGGAACTCGCTATTGCAGACTTGACTTCTGACTACTATTGCGATTTCGTGAAAATAGAGGGTACTTATAATGCAACGGATAAGACTTTGGATGGCGTAGCCCTTTACGACAAGTTCGACACTGGCGAGCTTGATAATCTCGCTGACGGAGGACGTGGTGCCGTCACTGGTATTCTTGTTCCTTATCAGGGTAATCCCGAAATCTTGGTGATTACTGCCGAGGAGGTTGCTTCTACCAAGGCTGATGCAGGTCTCGCTTTCTCAGTAGATACAGTGACCGTGGATTTGGGCGAGAGCTTCACCGCTCCTACTCTGACTAACCCCAATAATCTCACTGTTACCTACGCTTCCAGCGACACAGACGTTGCAACAGTTGATGCTTCAACTGGCGAAGTAACCATCGTTGGTGCTGGTACTACTAAGATAACTGCATCTTCTGAAGAAACTGATGAGTACTATGCTGGCAGCGCTTCTTATACTCTGATTGTAGAGAAGGTCTATACTTCTATCAAGGACTTCAAGACGCTTGATGCTAAGTCAACAGCTAAACTGAAGCTCACCGATGCACAGGTGGTTTACGTGAACAGCTATCAGACTTCGAGCGGTAATACTAATACAGAACTTTATGTTCGTGACGCTTCTGGTGCCATCCAGTTCTACAACTGCGGTCTTGATTATACCGCTGGTCAGATTCTCAATGGTACTTTGACAGCTACTTACAATGAGTACAACGGACTGCCCGAAATTACCAAGGTTGCTGATGCAGACCTTACTGTTACCGATGGAACAGCTACTCCTAGAAAGGTAGACTCTGCTACGAGTCTTACTTCTGATGACTATTGCGACCTTGTAGAGGTTACTGGTTCTTATGCATCTGCTGATAAGACCCTTGACGGAGTTGCATGCTATGACAAGTTCAAGAACGGAAGCCTGGATAATTTGACTGATGGTGATTATACGATGACAGCCATCGTGGTCTGCTACAAAGATGCTCCTGAACTGGCACCTATCTCAGTTGCTACCGGTATCAACGAAATCAAGGCAGACGTGAATACTAATGATGCTATTTACAATCTTGCTGGTCAGAAGGTTGATGAATCTTATAAGGGTATCGTCATCCGCAACGGCAAGAAGTATCTCAACAAATAATCAACTATTTTATAGTTACTATTAATCATTCAGGCTGGCACTAAAAGTGTCAGCCTGAATTGTTTATGCACTGTTACTACCTTGATACTTATTGGTGACAAGACACCACAATAAAGAACATCTTTCTAAGGCACAACATTCCCTATCTATCCATTCTGAATTATTGAAAAACACAGATGAACCCCGCTAACCCCGCAATTGTATGATTAGCAGTTCCTTGCTTTTGAGAGAGACAACACACTGCAAAGAACCTGCATTGCAGAAAGGGATTGCCTTCAAAATATCCTTGTTGTAATGGATACCTCTCTTTGAGTGGCACATCGAGCAGAAGATGAAATACAATGAACTGTCTTAATCCTTGTTGTAATGGATAGCATTCATTGAGTGACTGGATTCAGGGTCAGAAAGAGACGCCAATTTCTTAATCCTTGTTGTAATGGATATCTTATCAGAACGGATAACCCACAGCGATATGGAGGGTTTGGCTATCCTTGAAGTTGGGCATGTTGTAGTAGCCACTCTTGCCCGTGTCGTAAGGCGCGTGAATGCCGATGCCCCAGTCGACACGAATCACAAAGTAGTCGAGGTCGTAGCGCAATCCTATACCCGTTCCGACGGCAAGCTCATCAAAGAAGTTGGAGAATTTGAACTTGCTGCCGGGGCGCATCTCGGTATCTCTAATTGCCCATACGTTACCGGCATCCAAGAAGGTGGCTCCATATAGGTTGCCCAAAATAGGGAAGCGGTATTCCAAGTTGGCAAGAAACTTGATGTCTCCTGTCTGGTCGAGATAAGACATGTTGCTGTTGGCGGTAGAGTAGGAGCCGGGACCGATGGAACGCACATTGAAAGCACGCACGGAGTTGGCACCACCCACATAGAACTGCTCGCTGTAGGGTGCCGAGGAAGAGTTTCCGTAGGGAATGATGATGCCGCCGGCAAGATGACCTACAATCGACGACTTCTGCGTGAGCGACCACGTTTTACGGATTTCAGCCTCCAACTTGACAAACTGTGCATAAGCATTCTTGAACATGGTCTTGTCCTTCTCGCCCCACTTCTTGCCAAACGCCATGTAGCCTAACGATAGCAGGTTGGCGGCTTCGGAAAAAGTTGCCTCCCAATAGATGGGGTTGCGGTAGTCGGAAGGTGACTGGTGACTGAAGCGATAGCGGAGCTTGGGTATAAACTGGTCGCGCATCGTCACATCGAGGTAGGGATTTGCCAGCCGGATGGAGTCAAACTTAGCTGTGGAGCTGGTCATGTAGTCGTATTGCAGGATAAGCGGTGAGAACTCATGCAAGGATTGCGAGGATGTCTGAAACTTGTAGGTTAGTTCGCCCGACACGACATGCCGCTTGAAATAGCCCGCACGGTTGATGACTTCGCTCGAAGCCTTGATGGTTGTGGAACGGTTGCGAATGTGGCGATGACGGAATCTCCAATTTGAAGGTAATAGGAACCGTGGGATGGTCAGCGATACGTCCATTCCGTATTCATAGGAGTTCATCTTTGAGGTAGAACCCTCATATTGGTGACCCGTCTGCCACTCGTAGTTGCCGTAGAGGTTCAAATCGAGGGTCTCACCGCCACGAAAGGCATTTCGCTTGGTAAAACCGAGTACGATTCCCGGTCCCACACGGCCCGAGGTCTTTCCTGTTACGTTGGTTTCTACGTAAAAGTCGTATGGTTTGTCGAACAGACAGTTGATTTTAAGGTCGAGCGTATCGCAATTCTCACTGGAATCACGCGGAGTGAAGTTGAAGTTGACCAGACTGAAGAGTCCGCTCGAAGAAAGGCTGTTCATTGCCGTTTGATATTTGGAATAGCTGTAGGGTTGTCCTGGACGGAACTGCATGTTGCGGCGGATGACACCCGCACGCAGGGGCAAGTGCTTCCCGGAATAGTGAATGTCCATGGTTCGGCGGTGGCGCAGTTGGTCGAGCGAGTCGCGCATGTTCTTGCGCAGCATGACATCAATCTTTCCCAAATACCATTTGTGAAGGGCTTCATTGGGAATGCTGTCTGCCATCTGCAGGTGCACTTGTACCTTGCCGGGTTGGGATACTGTATCAGCCAAATAAGATGCATAGGCTGGCTGGTAATAGTAGAAGCCACTGTCGCGGAAGAGTGTGGACAGTCGTTGGCGCTCTTGGTCGAGCACAGATACATCGAAGGCATCGTCTTGATGAAGAAGAGTGGACGACATGCTGTTGGCGATAATCTGCTCAGCCTCGGGTGGGAAGTTGACGTACTTAATGGTATCGAGTGTGTACAGATGGTTGAATGCCACGTGGTATTGAATCTTGCCCTTCTTGGGATTACGCTCGGTGATGTTTTCATAGGTCACACGACCTTGGAAATAACCGTGCTTCTGGAGTATGCTCTGGGCTACGCTGGCGCGCAACGCAGGATTGACTTGGCTCATCAAGATAGGGGGACGACCAAAACTGCGCGTCAGCCACTTGCCAAATTTTGACGTGTCGTCGTGCCAAGCGTTCCAAATCCAGAGATGCCACTGGAAAGGAGTTGTGTAATAGGAACTTCCTAAGATGGCACCATTGGGCGCGGCAGCCAAAGCAGCCTCCACTTCCTCCTTGACACTCTCGTAGTGTTGATTCTGTTCGTAGTTTGTATAGTCTATTTTTTTCAGACCCGTATAGAGTTGCTCGCCTTCCTCTATGCCGCTCGTCGTGCTGCAAGCGCATAGGGTCAGAAGGAGACACGTTGCAAAGAAGGGTATGTATAGTCTGTGTAAACTCATTGTTTGTCTGCTGGTTTTTCTGCTTGATTCGTACTGTCCTTGGGCATTGGCACTACTTCTTCCTTGTCCTTGAAACGGAACAAGTCCTTAAAGTGGCGCAGGCGACGCTTCCAAACGAAGCCGACACCGTATTTGCCCACATATCCCTCGAGCCAGTCGTAGCTGTCGCGATTGTAGAAGAGTTTGAGATATTTGCTACTGTGCTTGTCGAGTCGGTAGTCAAAGACCACATTGTTGAAGAATGTCTGGTCCTCATCGTCCACATCAGCACCCGTAGAAACCTTACCGCCTACTTGAATGTTGAGACGGTTGTTCCAGAACCGCTTGGAGAACTTGAAGGAATAGTCGGTCTGCATGGCTCCGCTCTTGGATGTGGCGTTGTCAACACCAAAACTCAAGTCGAGAGTGCGCAGGGCACGACCAGAAATATTATTGATTTGCGACTGGAGGAAAGAGCTTAGTGCCGAGTTCATAGAGAACTGGTTAGTGTTGCCATTGGCAAGATACATGCCTGTAGTCAGCATCGTGACAGCAATTTTTCCACGTTCCTCCTTTGAGAGCGTGTTGAGCTGGTTGCTGATGGTCATATCCTCGGGAGCATCAATGATAAATTCCACACCCATGTCATTCAAAGTCTTGGACAGCACAACGCCACAGTCGAAGTCAACCATCTGTGAGCCGCTGCTTCCGTCGGACGAAACCGAAGCCTTCGTGCGTTCGGTTGCCGTGATGTGCAAGGCTGGGTTCATGGGGTCACCTTGGAATTGGATATAGCTGCCATCTTGAATGGTGAAAGTCTTCAGAGGAATCACAGGCAGAGAATACTTCATCTCGCCAGAGCTGATGGTGTATTTTCCTCGCAACTGCAGATTGTCCGAAGGATTGTACTGCATTCGCAGGTCGCCACCGCCTACAATGTCAATATAGTTGGTATGCTCGGCATCGAGCGCACAAACTACATGTGCTCCTTCGTCGATACCTATGTTGAGGTCCATGTCAAAACCGGTAAGAGGCGGTTTGACGATAGACTCAGCCACGGTATCGCTGAATGAGGTGAACGTGACGAGTTCCTCCAGTTCGTTGTCGGCAGACAATGGTGAGTCGCGAAGCACGTAGGTCATGTCGGTAGAGCCGAGCACGTCGAGTTTACCCCGCATCTTGAGTGCCTCAACAGGACCGTTCATCATACCGAAGAAGTTGACGTAGGTCTGCCCATAAGTCTCTGAGCGGGGATTCTCCTTGCTGTCTATGAGGAGGAAGTTGCTGGCTCGCATCTTCATGTTGAGCTTCATGTGGTTGGTATCGGAGAAGTCGAGGCTGCCGAGAATATCGAGCGGACTGTCGTTGTGGGCGAACATCTCGAAGTTTTCAAATAGCAAGTGACTGCCGATAATGCGAACAGGGTCATCCGCAAAGCGCATCTCCACGCCATAAGGCTTACTGAAGATATAGCATGAATCGAATATCAATTCGCCATTCACATCGGGATTAGACAACTTACCTTTGATTGAAAGCTCACCCTCTGTGCATCCGCGGAAGCCAAACAGTTGGTCGGGAATGAATCCGTTGAGAATTTGGAGCGGCAACCGTTCTGCCTTGAATGTGGCATCGAGAGAGCCACCCTGCTCGTTATAGTAGGTACCGTCGAGATAGCCCACCTCCGTATCGTTGTGATAGAGGAATCCGTTGACCTTGTGAGTTCCGTTTGCCGACGGCGAATAGACAAATTCTGTTCCGATGTCGCCCATGGGACAATTCTCATAGACCATGCTGTCAACGGTGACACTGCTTGAGATGGAAAGTTCTTCGGCTGTCTGCACAGCGTGGAAGTCTCCGTCCATGATGCCCTTCACGTTCGGCGTATAGGGCAATACGGAAAGCACTTTTTCCAAGTCAAACTTATGGAGACTCAGCGTCAGGTCTTGCAGGGCAGTGGAGTCTTCGTCATTGGTGAAGAGCTGAATACCCTGCCCATCGGCAGCCAACAGACTCACGTTGGCAGAAACCCGTCGGTCAGTGCCGAGATATACATAGTTGCTATCGTTTACATTAAATTCCTTGTAGCCCAATATCGGGTCATCTCCATAGATGTGGAACATCAACCCCTTCTGTTCCATCTCAGCCGATAAGCCAAGGCGCACTCCGAGCTGGTCGTGGCGGTCGTAGACGCGACCCTGTAGGAACGTGCCTTTGGGATGAAGGGCTCCATCGAAGAAAGAGTTGAAAACATATTGCGGATTGTCTTGATTATTACGTATTTGCGCTGAGTAGCGGACAGTGACAGAATCAGAGACAATGGCAAGCCGAATGGTATCCAACTGAGTCGAATCCAACAACAACTTGTTGATTTCCAGATTGCCATTGAGTCCGGTCAAGGGCGAAGACGTCATATCCATATTGATGCTGCCCAGTTCCACTCCATACGCTTTCAAGGCACGAACGAACATATTGGTGTTGCCACTGACAAGATAAATGTCGCACAGCGGCAGTCGGGCGCGAAGGCGTTTCTGGTCAATATAGCGGTCATCAAATTGCTTGCGAAGCTCCTTCATCAGATTTTGGCTCTGCGCAATGAGTTTCTCGTAACCGCCACTTCCGTTCAAGTTGATATGGAAATCGCCACAATCTACTACGGCATGCGTCGTATCAGTGCGCGAGAGAATATCAAACACCAAGTTGTCGGGTTGGTAAACGCGTGAACTGTCTTTGAACATGAGGTTGCCCAACTGCCCATTGACTTGATAGTAATGCTTGAAGTCGGAAGCCCAATCGATGTTGCCGTTGCCGGAAAGAACCATCGGATTGTCAGCCAACTTCAGGTGATAAAGGTCCATGTGCTCAAGGTCAAGCTTAAGGGTACCACGCATGAGTTTGCTGTTGGTCTGTGCATCAAGTCCAATAAGACCTTTCAGCAGTTGATTGTGGCTGTCGATGTTGGCTTGCAGGTGTCCTCCCGCCATGGAAGCCTTGCCGTTGACATTGGCTAAACTATAGCCGGAGTAATGGAAATCGTCAACGTTGAAATTGAGGTCAAGCCGTGTGTGCGGTGACATGAAATCTGTGCCGTAGCCCTTTGCCACGATATGCCCAGTGAAAGGCGACAGCCCCATGTTGGGTAGGAAATGCTGCAACTGTAGGCTATGAGCTACGAGATTGGCGTTGTATGCCATACGGTCGGCGTCAAACCTCGCATTGCCGGCAACGGAACCGCCACCCTCCGTGGCACGGAAGCGGGAGGCATAGACGGAACCGTCAATGTCGATGTTGCCTTTGAAGCCGATTCCTACGGGAATGCGGACCGTCTTCATAAGCGAGGGGTCGAGTAGGGCAGTGAGGAAGTCCAACTTGTATGTGGTTGCGTTCAAGTCGATGCGTGCCTTAAAGCGTTTGGGATTCATCACGTTGGCAACGTAGCCATTGGCATGAAAACGGAAAGCCGATGGCAAGACAACGTTGAGTCCAGCAAAGTTGGCACGCTGAAGGTTGCCTTTCAACACTCCGTCAATCCTTAATGGAGCATTGGGCCAACGGCGACGCATTGCCGCTGGAGCACCGCTCATGAAAAGCATCAGGTCGCGCTTGCCCACATAGCCGTGGACGACGAGATTGAGTTTTCCGGGATTCTTGTCGGCAAAAGCATCCATATCCATATTGACCTGCGCGCGGAGCTGCGACTCAGGTGTCTTCAGATAAAGTTGGGGCAGCCACAATCGGGTACTGTCCAGACCGAAAGGACCCGTGAACGATGCCACATTCAGTCCGCTCTTTTCCTTGAACGAGCATTCGCGGAAAATAATGTCGAGCCGAGAGTCGCAGTAGCTGAACGAGTCAGCTACCAACGTCAAATCGCTCAATGCCAAATGGTTGAAGTCCAAGCCCTTCTGCTTGATTTCATAGTTCAAGTCGTAGTTGACCGAGCCTTGTTTCCAGTCAATGTGGTTGGCGCTGTAAAGACCCTTATACAGGTCGAAGTAGGCACCCTTCAATGCCACGTCGCCCATTCCCGCCTTCACTTCCATTGTGTCGCCGGGCATGTGAAGGTCGAGATTGGTGCGGTCTATCTTCATCTGCGCCACATCAATCTTCCAGAAATTTTGGCTGGGAGTCGTGTCGGGCGGTACTGTGTCGCTGAGCGCTATGTCGATATTGCCATCTTGCAGGAGAGCGTTGTCCACGTGGACATGCTCTTTGGAGAGGTCTATTCCGTGGGCTTGCAGGTTGAGCCTGCCCACAGTACCCTTGATTCGTAGTGAATGAATGAAGTTGGTTGTGTTGACCTTCACTCGGCGAAGGTCAAATTCGTCAATTTGGATTTGCTTCTTGAACAGAGGCAACAGTTGTACGTCTGCCACTAAATGCCCTACGTGTGCCACCGTGTCTTTCACCTGTGGCAGCGAGTCGTTTTGCTGGATGACCTTTACCTCATCCAGCCCTAAATCCAAGGGAAATTCCAAGTTGACATGGCCTACGGAAATCTCCATTCCCGTTTGCCTTGAAGCGTAAGCCGCCACGTGCTTTACTGCCCAATTCTGAACGGGAGGGATGTAAAGCAGCACGGCCAATATCAAAATGAACAATATTGGCGCTAAAATGGCTATCAAAATCCATTTTAGGGCTTTATTCATAATTCATAATTCACAATTCACAATTCACAATTCATAATTGGTTGCGCCCCCACATTGATAATTCATAATTCACAATTCACAATTCATAATTGGCTGCGCCCCCACATTGATAATTCATAATTAGCTGCGCAATCGTGTAAGGCGCAGAAACTCCTATTTCCTCCTAACTCCTAACTCATTTTGCTCCTAACTCCTAACTCATTCTAATTATGCATTATGCATTATGCATTATGAATTACACCAGCTCCCATTGCCTGCCACAACGGTTCATCCGGTAATGGCGAATCGAACGATAACGTCTGTTTCGACACGGGGTGAACAAATTCGATGTGGTGAGCCAACAGTGAGATGCTGCCGTCGGGATTGCTGCGCTTAGCACCATATTTCAAGTCGCCTCGTATGGGACAGCCTATGTGTGCCAACTGGCATCTGATTTGATGATGCCGGCCCGTGATTAAGTGAACCTCCAACAGCGTGTAGTTTTCGCTCTTACCTATCACCTTGTAGGTTAGTTTGGCAAGTTTGCTGTTAGGCACCTCGTGGTCATAGGCATAGCTCTTGTTCTGTTTTTCGTTGCGCACCAGCCAGTTCTCCAAGAGACTCTCCGATTCCTTCGGCTCTTCCTTGGTGATTGCCCAATACGTCTTATGAACCTCACCATTTCGGAACATGTCGTTGAGCCTTGACAGGGCTTTGGAAGTGCGGGCAAACACCACTAACCCGGCAACGGGTCTATCAAGGCGATGTACTACGCCGAGGAAAACATTCCCCGGCTTGTGGTACTTCTCCTTGATATATTGTTTCACCTTTTCAGAGAGGGGCTCATCGCCGGTTTTGTCGCCTTGTACGATTTCGCCAGCCTCTTTGAAAACGACGATAATGTGATTGTCTTCGTAGATAATCTTCACTTTGGCTTACATGTTCATGCCACCATCCACTTGGATGACCTGACCAGAAACATAGCTCGATAGGTCGGAGGCAAGGAACAGAGCCACATTGGCGATGTCTTCCACCTGTCCTGCACGGCGCAGAGGAATTCTATCAATATACGCCTTGCGGATGTTCTCGGGCAGTGACTGAGTCATAGTTGTGTCAATGAAGCCCGGAGCGATGGCGTTGGCACGGATGCCGCGGCGGCCAATCTCCTGACCGATACTCTTAGCCAATGCTATCAGACCAGCCTTTGAAGCTGCATAGTTGCACTGTCCGGCGTTGCCATGAACACCCACTACAGAAGCCATGTTGATGATGGAGCCTTCATGCTGATGCATCATGATAGGAGTGCACGCATGGATGAAGTTGAAGGCACTCTTCAAGTTGACAGCCATCACAGCATCCCACTGCTGCTCCGTCATCTTGAGCATCAAACCGTCCTTGGTGATACCTGCGTTGTTAACGAGAATGTCGATAGAGCCGAACTCTTCCTGAATCTTCTTCACTACTTCTTCGGTCTGGGCAAAGTCAGCAGCATTGCTGGCATAGCCCTTTGCCTTTACACCCAAAGCAGCGATTTCACGCTCGGTGGCGAGACCACCATGCTCCTCATCAATAAAAAGGTCTGTAAACGCAATATTAGCTCCCTCAGAAGCGAACTTCAACGCGATGGCTTTGCCAATGCCGCGTGCCGCACCAGTGATGATTGCGGTCTTGCCTTCCAATAATTTCATGCTTCGTAAAATTTGATGTACTTATTTTTGTAAACGCATAAAAAGCGTTGTTAGTATATTTCAGCGCCTTTTTCCTAATGCGCCATATACAACTTTCGTCACGAGTGGCTTGCTTGCCTCTTCAGTCAAGCCATGACCCAGGCGCCCATAGATGAAGGGCACCTCCAGTCCTTTGATACAATAGTGGGTAATGTCTGCCACAAGGTCCACATCCTCAATGTCAAACTCACCGTCCGCCTTTCCTTCGGCGTAAACTTTACGGAGAATTTCTATCTCGTCTTCGTCAAAGTTTTTGCGCACCTTTTCTACCGTCCAAATATTGCGGAAGAACTCGGCGCGGAGATTTCCGTTTCTCACCACCGTCTCGCGAATCATGCTTAGGTGAGTGTAGATGAGTTCGATGATTTTGTCTTGTGGGCGGATTTTCTTGGCAGCCACTTCATCCAGTTTATCACTGAGCCTTTCCAGTTCTGACTCAATCACCGCATAGTAAACGTCCTCTTTCCTGTTAAAATAGGTATAGAGGGTGCGGCGCCCCTTACCTGAAGCGACGGCGATGTCGTTCATTGTAGTACCAGCCAATCCGTTTTTCGCAAACAGTTGGCGGGCGACATCGACTAATTTCTGTCTGGTCTTTGAGATTGACATATTACTACCAAGCCTCCTTTTTAAAATTGCACATGTGGGTTTATGTGTGCAAAATTAATCGTTTTATTTTAGAAAACAAACAAAAAACGATAAAAAATTCTGAATAAGTCCCCGTTCTTATTGTGATAATGCAGAAATGATAGCCTTTCTTGGCTTAGAAATAACCTTCATTTCGGTGGTAACGAGTGCCTGCTATAGGCTCTTTTTGTAGAGAGAATAATATCATAAGCGTGAGTTCGACCAAAATAGCAAGCTATGCTCGCTCCCAAAAGCGCAAGAAATCACCCTAAGAATCATCTACTCTTGAAGGCTGACACGTGTTAGACTTAAGGGCACCACGTGTTAGACTTAAGGCTACCACGTGTTAGACTTGTGGTTAACACGTGTCAGACATCATCAAAATATACTTATGGGATTGTATTCACTTGCTCAATGGATGGAAGAAATCTCCTTTAACTCATGTTAATGATGAATCTATGAGAGGGTAATCTATGAATTACAGACGAAGAATTGTCGAAAGTTTTCAGTTTGCCGAACGTCAGGAAAAACATCTTTCTTTTGAAGAAAATTGATGAAAATGGGTCGTAAATCTGACTTTTTTCTATGAAAAAAGCCTAATATGGCAGTCAAAAAGAAAAAAAGAACAGAAATATTTGGTTATATCAAAAAATATATATACCTTTGCAGTCGCAAATGAGGGAGATGCTTCAAAGCTGATTCCTTAGCGCAGATTAAAACATCGCGGAGTGGAGCAGTTGGTAGCTCGCCAGGCTCATAACCTGGAGGTCGCACGTTCGAATCCTGCCTCCGCAACTATAACGGCGTAAGTTCTTTTAAATTAAAGACTTACGCCTTTTTTATTTTCAGAGAGGGACGAAATCGGGACAATAAAAAAGAGCCAGCTATCTAATAATTCATTGAGTCCACTTTAAAAAGTCCGCTATCGAGCTGGTATGGAAAAATAAAGCCATATTATTATATGTGAGATTTTTTTCGTATCTTTACATCTGCAAAAAGGTAATAGCACAATGTTTAAAAAGACAG
>JBMNUV010000045.1:0-20831 GCA_050946455.1 Prevotella sp. | reverse complement strand
GGCAGACAACGCGAGATTTCCGGCGAAGCCGGAAAAAATTTTTTGAGAACACCAGTATCCTATCGGACAGCCGGGTATTTTCTCAAACTGGCTCTGCTCCACATTGGGATAATAGATATTGTTGCCGTCCTCAGAGCAAGGAAATTCCGTATTGCTCTTGTCATAATCCTTAAACTTGTATTTGAAACTATGGTCAGCAAGTGTCTTTTCAAACAAGATGCGCAGATGGTCTTGATTGAACTCTTGGAAGGTACGCTCCACTAATCTAAAATAAGTTCCACTTGTCGTTGCTTTTGGTTGTGCATTAGTGATAACAGAACTTGCAGAGCCAAAGTCTGCACCGAACACTCCTCTACTCAGATGTAACAAAGAATCAATCGAATTGTTTTCAATAATATCTTTTCGCAAAGACTCAAAATTGGATAGGAACATCCACGACGGCGGAATAATAAAAGCATACTTTCCGTTGGGCACCAAGTGCTGAGGCATCATCTGAACGAACGATGTAGCGAGGTCTGCCTTTCCTTCAACATAGTTTTTCTTCACATAGTCGCTCAGCACCTTATTCATGTTGCCGCTTCCCATGTAGGGCGGATTCATCACGAGTGCATCGTACTTGTCGGTAAGGGCGAGAATGATTTTGAGGTCCGTTACCAACGGCTCAAAATTCTTTTCAAAGCAGGGATGAGCATAGTAAGCATCAATGGCTTGCTGCATCCACTGCCGGGTGGTCTCGCTGATATCAAACTTCACGATGCTGCCCAACGTCTGTGTATCACGCATCAGATGGAAACACTGCGTGATTTCTTCGTTTGCACCACGAGGCAGAGGTTTCATATCTTGAACATTGTTGATGAAGTGCCAACTCAGGTCTTTCCATGAATATTCGTTCACCACAGGCATACTCATCACGTTGGGAAGCACATGGGCATCCGTAAAGGTTGAATCCTTCTGGCATGCCTTCAGCAATAGCGCGAAGGTGGCAAGCTGCATGGCTCGCTGGTCGATGTCAATGCCGGTGAGGTTGCGTTGGAAGATGTTTTCCACTGCCTCCCCACGACTATAGCCCTCATAGATATAGAGGTCGTAGAGCAGGTCGAAACTCTCGTTGAGGATATGCCCCGAACCGCAGGCAAGGTCGCCGCAGCGCAGGTCGGTTAACTCGTCCACCTTGCAGACATTTTGTGGTTCTGTCTTGGGCTGGTCAACGAGATATTCCCACTTAGGTTTGAAAACGCTCTCCGCCTCGGGATGATTGTCGAGGTAGATGCGACCGATGGTATTCTGCACCATATACTTCACTATCCAGTTGGGCGTGAAGATTTGCGTGGCTGGCGCGATTTCGTCCGCCTCGAACTTGCCTTTCTTCGCAAAGACCTCATCCTTGCGCTCGGAGATATAGAACTGGTACAGCCAGCCGATGAGTTCCGGCGAATGGTAATCCTCATCGGTGATGAAGTCCGTATGGTTGATGTCGTCCATGAAGCCTCCCTCCGACAGGATGTTGTCGGGCAACAGAAGCTCGGTATAGTCGGCAATGCTGCCGAAGCAGGAATTGATAATAGGATTGTCATGGCACCAAGCCACGATAAGCAGGGCAAACTGCTCCGTCACCTTCGTGTCGTCATCGAGCAACTGCCTGAGCCGTTCGCGCTGTCGGTCGGTCATGTTCGGGATGTGTACTCCCGTGCGGGCATCGTCCACAATCTTGGGCATACGGCTCTGACCCACATATTCCAATACAGGCTCTATCAAGTTGTTGCGACGGAGAATGCGGATAGCCATCAAACGGTTGAACCAAGTGTAGGCGGCTTCCTCATACACTTCCTTGATGCCCACCTGCTGAACTCGGTTGTAGAGCGACATCCACTGATGATAGAAGCTCTCCGACATGGTTTGTCCGTTCCAGATGGAACCTCCCTGTAGCAGTTCGGGAGCCATCCCCTCCTCCACTTCTCCTTTGCGGGAGAATCCAAGTTTGAGAATCTTTGCCTCTACGCCCTGCTTCAACTTGTTGCGGGCATCGATGGCGAACTTTTTTATTTGATTGGTGTCCATGCGTCTTCTCCTTTGCGTTACTTTGTTACGATTACTTGATAGCCCTCGTTTATCTTCGACATGAGTTGCTGCTTCAAATCTTTCAGATAAGCGTCAACATCCTGCTCATTCTTCAGCGGTTTGGTGGTACGCGTCTGAAGTTGGCAACTCTTAATCTTGGTTTCTGAATGATTCTGCCCGCCTTCTTGGTCTGGGTCCACAGGGTGAGGAACATGCTGCAGAATCACTGCACTCTGCTTGGCGAAGAATTCATCCGTGTTGAGGTTGTTGGTCAGCACAAGGATATTGTCGGAGGCAGTCTTCGACTGGATGGTATTGTCTTTATTCGCCAACACGTCCTTGCTGACGCCTTGCTGTTCGGCTGCCTGATAGAGTTGGCTGAAGGTGTCCTCGTAGGCTTTGCGTATGAGTTCCCGCTTTGCCTCACGAATCTCATTCAGACTGTCTGTGATGCTATTCATGGATTTGATATACTCACGAATATGGATGGGCCATTCGGCTTGTGCCAAGCCGGAGATTTTCTCCACGTCGGGCTGCCGCTCGGCAGGGAGGAACTTAAAGTTATCTTGATTGTCCCTCACAAAGTCAAGCACCTTGTTGAAATTAGTCATCTGGTCATGGATGAACTCTATCACCTCCTTGCACGTGTCGATGAGTTGGCGCAGACTGTCCTGCTGACTGATTAATTTCTCAAAGTATTTCACGGTATCGCGCTCTTCCAGCAGGGCATCAAACATCACAATCGCCTGATACAAGGGATGCACAAACTTGTAATTCCCATACTGTACTTCCACGTCGTGATAATGGTTGCGCTTGCTCTTCAGACTCAGATTGCCCTCGGTGCGCGTCATGAGATAGATTTGCTTGCTGTCGCTTGTGGAAAGGGCTGCCTGACTTCCGAAGATGCTCTTCCATGCATCTTGGAACCGTCTGATTAGCTCCTCTGGAATGGCTTGGGCTTTGCGCAGCGTGAATTTGTTGGACTCGTTGATGAGATGGTTGGCGACGAGGGACTTATCCACATTGGGGTTGTTGTTATAGGAATAGTCCCTATTGTGGCGGCGGACCAACTCGTTGACCACGTAGAGCGTGCTGATGTTGTCCCAACCGTATGGGGCTTTGGCAAACTTGGCTACCACGTCGGAAACGTTGACATCGCCGAATTGACGGTTCAGATAAACCTCCACCTCATTCTCGGCTTCGGAGAGTTTGTCATTCACGCCCTCATAATCTCCGGGATTTATGTCTTTTAAGATGGCATGTTTGAGTTGTTCGCTGTTATGCGGATAGCTGGGCAGGTCGACCAATCCCGCCTTCGTGTAGATGCTGCCCAAATGCTTCTGCAGGGCAAAATGATAGCGCTCGGCACCCTTGTAATTGGTAAGTTCGGGATTTTCGAGAACCGTCAATCCCGACACGACCGGACAGGTATCCAATATCTGATGAAGTTCGGGAGCTATCAACGTGTCTTTGATTTCTTGGGCACGTTTCTCAAACTCCTTCCGAATCTTCGCGTTCTCGGCATCCGGCGCGGGAGTTGCCATATACTTCTGCACCTGACAATACCAATAGAACTGGTTGGCAAGGCGGTGATTGCCACGGAACTGCGGAGCGAGATAGAAGATGAGACGGGTGTTGGAATTCTTCATCGCCATCAGAGCAAGATTGTCATAGTCTTGGTCGAAGGAGAAGTCAACCGTCACATCGGGGTTGTTCGTGCTCAAGAACGAACGCTGCTTGATGGTGGCGCCCACGGTGAAAGAGCGGGTCTTGTACTGCTCCTTGTTCTTGGGATTGCCGAAGTGCTTGAAGATGATGTCGCGCAACTGCTCAGCCTGCGAGTTGTTGTCAACGGTCTGACTGGCAATCAACGACGCCACCTTCATTTCCTCCTCCGACTGGAAAGCGTAGGTGTCGGGCGCTCCGTTCTTGCCCGGTTCGCGGCGGATGATATTGTTGATGCAGAAATAATCGAGGATTTTCTCCACCTCTTTCTTGATGGTGAGGCGGGGTATGTTAACATCCTTGATGAGCAGACTGGTGATATTGTCGATGCTCGCGGGGAAGTAGAGTTTGTTGTTGTCGCTGATGTTGCAGACCATGAAGAGGATGTTGGCAACCCGGAGCGCCAGTTTGGAATCGCCCTCATATTTCTTGGCAATATCAATGGCTGTGGTGATTGCCTTCTGACCCCGTGCCTGCAGTCCCTCCTCAAACATGCTGTTGTAAAGCTCGTCGAAGGCGATGAACTGACCCACGTTCTCATTCATCTCCTGCTTGGCTGTGGCATGCACCACCTTGATGATGCTTCGCTCGTTGCCCTTCACTTCCTTCGCCACATAGCCCAATTTGAGGAAGGAGTCGAATACCTGTGATATCAGCTTGAACTGGTAAGGCACGAAGGGATAATAATCAATGAAGGTCTTCTTGCTGTCATAGACGGAATAGCTGTTGGGGAGCTTGAATTGGAGACTGAACGAGCTGTTGAGCTTGTCGTACATCTCTCCCAGCATGGGTCTTACTTCTTCCTTCTTGTCGAGGATTCGCTTTTGCGTGATGACTTCCGGCTGCGTGCCCTTCAGCGATACATTCACCTCAAAGCGACCCTTGATTTTGCCTTCCTTGTCCTTCTCATCTACCATGTCGATGTCGTCCATCAGTTCCGACAAGTCCTGCTGAGCAGTACAAGCCACCCATACCTTGTTGGCGCAGGCTTCCGACAACTTGGTGATGATTTCCTGAAGGTTGAGATAGCGGTCCTTCTCCTTGTTGATGAACTGCGACACCTCATCAGCCAAGAAGATGAGACGGTAGTCGTCGCCCTTGTCCTTGAGATAGTTGGCGAGTTCCATGCCGAAGCGGTCGATGCTGATATTCGTGTCGCGGTTGATGATGCGCTGGCGGATGCTCTCCTTGTCGAGCGTCGGCGCAAGCTCACAGGCAACATCCAGCACCCAACCCAATTCTTGGTCGATGATGCTGGCAGCCTCGCTGGGGTCGTTCCAGTTGCCGCCCTCATCGGCGATGCGCTGTTTGAACTGCTCAAAGACACCCTTCTCCTGCAGGGGCTTCTCCAAGTTCTGAGCGAGAGATATATTGAACTTGTTGAATCCACGCAGATTGTTGAACTCGTTCCAGAAAACATGCAAGAAGGCATACGTCTTGTCGGTTGAATTGTCATACGATGTCTCCAAGTTGAAGATGCAGGTATCGATGGTTGCCTTCTTGAGCCATGAGGAAATGGAGAGGATGTCGTCGTAATCAAACTGCAAATTATGCGACTCATCCAGCGGGTCGATTGCCTTCACTGCGTCGAGGTAGCGCTGCAGGGCAAGCTCTTGCGTATCCTTGGTGATGCAATAGTCGAGATATTTCAAGAAGTGGGATTTACCGGAACCATAGTATCCGTCAATCCAGATGCCCACATGGTTGTAAGGCTCATTATTCTTGATGGCATTGAGAATGCGGAAGAGACCGTTTAGAATCTCATCGGTAAAGACGTATTCCTCAATCTCCACCCGCTCCGTCTCTTTGTCGAATTTGGTAGCGCTGACAGCCGGATTGACCGGACGTTCGATAGGTTTACTATAAATTTCTTTCAGTTTCATGTTATTCATTTACTAATAAGGTTGCACGATAGGTATGATTGTCTGATAAGGTATCGAAAAGGCGGAAGGAGTTTCCCTCCCTGTGACCGGGATAGAAGACGAGAATCTTGTACTTGCCTGTCTCGTTGTAGTCCTCATATTTGGCGAGGAACTCATTGACGCGAAGATAAGGAAACATGGAGCCTATTCCGTAGATGAAGACATACGGGCGCTTATAGTCGTCCTTGATGGAGATATGATTGATGATTTTCTCATGGATAGACCTCATGAACTCCTCGCCGTGGGCAAGACGGGTGAGGGTTTCCTGCACGTTCTTCGCCTGTTGAGGGTCCTTCTCTTCCTTCTCCAACAGATATTTCAGCATCGAGGGGTGCCTGAGAAAACGCTTCTTGTCGAGGTAGGAGCAGAATTCATCAAAGAGGTTCAGCGTCAGCACATCCACATAGTTGGTGGGACGCAGGAGATTCTTCTTGAACTCCTGTATCTGTCGGCGGATATTGTATTCTTCTTCTGCAGGATATTGGAAAATAAAGAAGTTGTAAAACAAATCACCGTTTTCCGTGTCCTGAAAGCCGGGGCTGTTCAGTTTGTCGTCAAGCTCTTTTATCGTCATGCTAAAGATTTTTTTATTTCTTCGATTTCGTATGGTTGTAACAGGCAAGATTCCAAGAACCAACGCTCACCATGAGTGAGATAATAGCCGAAGTTGCTGCAACTCACGGGATGCAGTTTGCCTTCAGCATCCAGCATTCCTACTTTCCTTAGGATGGTTAGATAGGCTGAAATCACATGCCCTTTGGTATCATCTGTCCATGAATCCACAAACTCGTCTTGCGAGGCGATTTCGTTCATCTCCATATCTACATCATCATGATTGACACTCTTATCACTGGAGTTCCATTTCCTGAGCGTGACATTGACATGGAAATCGAACAATATCTTGTAGGTCTTCAAGATGACAAAGAACAAGGCTACTATCTGGTCCTTATTGTTCATTGCCTGATAGTCCACCCAAAAGGAGGGCTTCATTGCGTCGTAGCGCCTTCCTATCTCACGAATGGCTCTCTTTCTGGAAGTTTCTGCATTGATATGGAGGACTTGATTATTCAGCCGTTCTTCCTTGAGGAGCTGTGCCCTGTCGGGCGACTGCAACAAGGGCAGGATGGCGTTGGTCTCCTCAAAGAGAAAACCGCCTCCCGTGATGGCAGCTGTATAGGGGCTATTGAACTTTTTCATTGTATCTACTCTTTGGTCTTATTGATGAGTTCTCGGATATCCACATCCAAAAGCGAGGCAACCTTCCGCAATGTGGGCAAGTCGGGTTGAGAGGTGTTGGTGCACCATTTGGATATGGTAGCAGGGTCCTTTCCCAATTGCTCAGCAAGCCATTTGCTTGTCCTCTTTTTCTCCACCAATACGACTTTAATTCGGTTGATATCTTCCATAGGTTCTTAATCGTGTGTTGAATTATGCAAAGATAAACAAATTATATCAATTTTCATTGTATCTACCCAAATATCTTTTGTCTTTGACGCAATTTTATTGATTTAAAGTTCGCGTGTATGGTGGAGTAAAAGGAGAAATTCTGAGTTAGGAGATAGGAGTTAGGAGATAGGAGTTGCTGCGCCGTACACGAGCGCGAAGCTAATTATGAATTATGAATTATGAATTTTGAATTATTGATTGTTTTTTCCTCCTTTAAAGTAAACTTCAGTTATTACACAAAGCTCCTTGCCAGAGACTGACAAGGAGTTGTTTGATAAAACGATATGCAGAACTCAGGAGGGGTCTTCATCCACCTTTTTCAATGTTATTCGGAATGTGTACGAATCACCTTCGTCAAGAGTCCCTTCTATCACCGCTTGGGTCGAATTTACGGAAAGGACTTTGAAAGTATCCTCGACTTCACCTTTAGAATCGCAGATAACAATCTTGTCACCCATGATGTTGTAAGTGTAGCTGCCGCTTTCCCTATACCATTCGTCCCAAGTTGATATATAATAGTAGTACTGGCAAGTACCATTGGCATTGAAAGTCAATCGCACCCTATCTTCCTCGTCAACATCCTCGTCGATAGAGATGATGTTCTCATCTTCCGTATAGTCATACCAGTAACCTGCCACGTGAGTGGTTTCCCATGTACCAATGATATTGTTGGCAATATCATCCGATGAGACATCATCATCATCGTCATCTGAGCAAGCTGTGAAACTGATGAGGCAGAGACCTATCAAAGTAAACAAACTAAATAGACGTAACTTTTTCATAACATTGAGATTTATTTGATTATTAATGTTCACTGCAAAATTAGGCTCAATGCGTCCAATCTATGCAAACAGATACAAAAAGATTCTGAAAAAACAGGATTTCTTTGGATTATTATCAACGAAAAGGCTATCTTTGCATCAACCAAACGAAAAACTATGTCGAACACAAAGGACTATTCAATGCGAGAGATGATTCTCGACCGCTGTCTCCAAAACCGTAAAGGCTACACCCGACAGCAGTTGCAGGATAAGGTGAACCATGAACTGGAAATGCGTGGTTTGATGCCTGTCACTGCAAGGACAACCATCCTCAACGACCTCATGGAAATTGAGAACAAATATAATACCGTGATAGAGCATGAGCGTCGGGGCAGGTTTATCTACTATTTCTACCGGAATCCGGAATTTAGTATCTATCACTCCGATTTGTCCGACGAGGACTATAAGGCTATCACGATGGCGGTCAGCGCACTGAAAAGGCTTCAGGGTATTCCCCGTTTCTCATGGCTGAGCGAACTGGAAGCGAGACTGAACCTCTCGTTGAAGCGACACGAGAGACCTATCATCATGTTTGAGGATGCCAGCTATAACCAAGGGATGGAATGGTTTGACCCTCTCTACAACTTTATTTCCAAGAAGCAGACGGTATCTATCCTATATAAGAGCTTCCGTCAGTCGAATCCTACCCGCATGGAAGTGTTTCCCTACTTGCTGAAACAATATAATAATAGGTGGTTTCTCTTTGGTCGCTCAACCCGCTTCACCAACCTCAGTATCTTCTCGCTGGATAGAATCCTCTCGGTTATGCCCTGCGACAAGCCGTTTGAAGATACGGATATCAACTTCAACGAATACTTCGCAAATAAAATCGGTGTGTCGCAGCCCAAAGACAATCCAACCCCGGAGGATATTCTGTTTTGTGTGCCTCTCGCACAGAAGCCCTATCTCGTGACGAAGCCCCTGCACCGCAGTCAGAAGTTGGTGAGGGAAGATGGAGAGTGGGCTATTTTCTCCCTGCATGTCATCGTGAACTTTGAATTGCAACAGGAATTGTTGGCATTCGCCGAACTCGTTGAGGTGTTGGAGCCAGCGAGTCTAAGAGGGTTGATGAAGGAGCGCATTGAGCAATGCTTGGACCATTACGAGAGAGGATAGCGTTCCCATCCTTAAATGGCTTTGATGATTGTTGCAGAAGCCGGCTATTGTTCCCGCGATGTGGTTATCGTTCCGCGATGCATGGAGGTCTCGCGCTCCGCGCGGGACGATATCCGTATCTGTCCTCGGAAATGACCCGCGATGCATGGAGGTCCCGCGCTCCGCGCGGGACGATATCCGTATCTGTCCACGGAAATGTTCCCGCGATGCATGGAGGTCCCGCGCTCCGCGCGGGACGATTACCGTATCTGTCCTCGAAAATGTTCCCGCGATGCATGGAGGTCCCGCGCTCCGCGCGGGACGATATCCGTATCTGTCCACGGAAATGACCCGCGATGCATGGAGGTCCCGCGCTCCGTGAGTTGCGGGACGATATCCGTCATCACACGATATAACGAGTTATTACTGTCCGGTAAACATTTTGAGGAAAAAGGGTGCATCCGAAATAGAGAGTCATTTTGTCCTGACCCTTCATAGAAAGGGATGGCTTCCAATAGTTTTCCCATGACGGGTGCTTCCTCTGAGTTTTTTTAGTTGAAAAAACATCTCAGCAATCTCAGCAAAGCATCTAACACGTTGAAAGGAAAACTCTTACGTACATGAATAGATGGTAAAACATCCCAGCAATATCTCAGCAACATCTCAGCAGACTGAGACGGAACATCTTTCCTATGGAATGGGCAAAGAGGTGACGAATAGGGCTTTAGGACGAATTAAGAGCCAATTGAGCCAACCTGCCATGTGATGCGGAAGAGGCATCGAGAGATGTACTTATCGGACAAGTAAAAAGCCCCAACCCGTCTGTAGATGAGGATGGGGCACATGAGAGGTTAAGTTTACTGGACAGTAATAATAGCGATATATACCGTCATTATCATACTGTATTGCTACAATCATTTCCTAACAACTAAATAAGAACAATATTTATCCAACAAATTCCGCAAAGACAAGTCGCCTCTCTCATAGCGTTCTGTATCGAGCGGAAGGTTTTCTGCCATAGTAGAAAGTTGACTGTCGAAGCCCAGTCCACAGAGCCTGCCATAACATAGTCCACTTGTTTAATCATTCTCTGCGTCGATATTGTTGCAAAAACGCCGCAGAATTTGCGGCAAATATACATTTAATATGGCTGGCGGTACTTAGAGCACGATGCGACTGTTGTCCCGCGATGCATGGAGGTCTCGCGCTCCGCGCGGGACGATTACCGACAGCACAATTAACCGAATAGTAGTTCTCGCGCTCCGCGCGGGAACACGCAACGTATTTCGACCGACCAGCATCCTGAGGAGCTGCTGAATCTGAGTGACCTTTCTATTGAGCCTCAGATTTGCGCGACTTTGTTATTGTCTCGCAGATTGAGCAGATAGAGCTGATTTGGCTCAATGCGGCGCTCGTCCCGCGCGGCGCGCGAGACCTCCGTGAGTTGCGGCTTATACGAAGGAGCAGCAACGAATTGCTCGCTTTTTTTTGCCAACGAATTGTTCGAATTAAACGAATTATTCCGCCATTCATGGCGGTAAAAACTTAGAGTGATTAGTTTAATTCGTTGGCAGATTTAGCGTGATGCGGATATTGTTCCCGCGCGGAGCGCGAGAACTACGCTGCGTAAATATTAGTGGAATTAGCTTAATTCGTTGGCAAATTATCCACTGGTCTCACGTTATTGCAACCTATTCTTTTCTAACCATTTGGCAAGTAGGTCTGCCAAAACATCGTTGTTCAAGTCTTGCATGAGGAAGTGGGTGTTGCCGTAAACACCTATCTTGGGAAGCTCCACGAGCGTGGCATTACCACCATGACGGTTGATGCAGTCAACGAACTTGCGTGCCATCTGCAAGCGCACACGCCAGTTCTCATCACCTAAGTTCTTGCTCGGAGTCTCTGGAATGTAGTCGCCAAAATAAAGCACTACGGGAATTTTGCAGAGCACCTCAAAGTCTTTCTTGGCAACGGGATATCCCGCGCAACCGCCCGTGAGTCCGTCTATCTTCTCAGGCACCTCACCCTCAGGGAACACAAAGCCACCCGGCTCGTAAGCCACAACAGCCTTCACCTTGCCGGGACGCTGCATAGCCGCCAACCAACCGGGGAATCCGCCTGCGGAATGAGTGACAAGGATTTCTTCGCCCAATCGGTCGGTCAGAGCGTTGATGGCGGGCACATCTTGACGGTGGTCACTCAAATCGGGTGTCATCTCACGGAAGAACTGACTCAGCGATGCGCTGTCCTTGGGAAACTGCACGGCTTTGTTCCACTTGGGCCAGATACCCATGCGCCAAATATCGAACCAAAACATCTCGTCGGCAATAGGATGCACCATCGTTGTGGCGGAAGTGCGACCCGCACGTCCACGACCGGGCAGGTCCATCACGTAGGTGGAATAGCCGTGTCGGAGCATCAAGGTGCTGAAGCCTTCGCGACCGTCGGGAGTCATCTCCCAACACAGACCACTGCCGCCATATCCATGAACAAAGACCAACGGCAATTTCTTAGCATTGACGGGAATCTGAAAGGAGATGGAAGCATGGTCCACCCGCGATGACTGTCCCGTCTCGTCCTGTTCCGCCCAACCGATGAACTTACTGTTGTCGTATGTACCGGAATGCTGAATGGTGGAACCGCCTACAGAGAAATGTCCCTGACGGGCAATACTGAGTGGTTTCTGTGCCGATACGCCCAAAGACAAGGCTGCGGCAATAAAAGTGAAAATGATTTTTGTTCTCATACGTTTTGTTACTCGTTTGTTACTTGATGCAAAAGTAACGCTTATTCTTCGATGTTCGGTTATGAATTATTCGGTTGCTCTTACCTTTTATTCGGGAAGTAAAAAATCCCGACCTCCATCCTCAAGATGAAAGCCGGGAACAAGTTAGTAGTAACATGTCAGCGATCTATATTTTTCTGATTGTTGGCTGAATAGCGGTCGCCCTGCAGATGAATCTGGTCGAGGCGTCGGTTGATTTCTGCCATCTCTTCCGAAGTATAGGTCACTTCGGCTGCTGCAATGTTATCCTCTAAGTGTTTCATGCTACTACTGCCTGGAATGGGAACGATGAACTTCCGTTGCGCCATCACCCACGACAAAGCCATCTGTGCGGGCGTGATGCCTTTGCCGTCGGCAATCTCCTTCACCAAATCCACGATGACCCAGTTCTTCCGCATGTTCTCTTCCTCGAAACGGGGTACGGTGGAGCGGAAGTCGTTCTTGGCAAACGTGGTGCCGGGCTTCACTTTACCGGTGAGGAAGCCCTTGCCTAATGGCGAGAAGGGAACAAGACCGATGCCCAACTCTTCCAATACGCCCAAGAGCTGCTCCTCCGGCTCTCGCCAGAACATGCTATACTCACTCTCCACGGCGGTGAGGGGAGTCACGGCATTTGCCTTGCGGATGTTCTCCACGCCAGCCTCCGACATGCCCCAATGCAGCACCTTACCTTCCTTGATGAGTTGACCAACGGTGTCTGCCACCTCCTCAATGGGCGTGTTCTTATCCACGCGATGCTGATAATAGAGGTCGATGTGGTCGGTACGGAGCCGCTTCAATGAGCCTTCCACACTGCGGCGAATCGTGGCAGGACTGCTGTCGAGCGTCTGCTTGAAATCATTGAGCGTGATGCCGAACTTCGTGGCAATCTTCACCTCGTTGCGGATAGGCTCCAATGCCTCGCCCACCAGTTCCTCATTGATGTAAGGACCGTAGCACTCGGCGGTGTCGAAGAAGTCGATGCCCATGTCGTGCGCCTGTCGGATGAGTCGAATCATCTCATTCTTGTCCTTGGGGTCGCCATAACCGTGGCTCATCCCCATGCAGCCCAGTCCAATGGCTGAGACTTGCAGGTCTTTTCCTAAAGTCGTCGTTCTCATAACTTATAATTTACTACTAAAGAATTTCTGAATGTTGCTGGCAATCTGGTCCACGTACTCCTTAATATAATAAGTCTGGATGTGCGTGGCACCGGGAATGATGACCAATTGCTTATCGGCAGTTCCCGTAGCTGCGGCGAATGCCTCCTCGCTCATGTAGCGGCTGTCGGCTTTCTCGCCGGCGATAACCATGAGCGGCTGGTCAATGAGGTCTGCATGGTCGGTAGCGTCCCATGCCATCATGTCGGTGAGCGAACTCACGAGATAAGAGCCCGGAGCTGTCGGAGTCTTGTGGGTCACGGCATAATAGAAGAAGCCCTCGCGGTAGAGGTCCACCTTGATTTTACGTGCCTCCTCCACGCTCATATCTGCAAATCCAGCCACTTCCGGTTTCTCTCCTGCCGCCTCACGCTGACGGGCATCTGAAGCCTTGCGTAGACGCTCGTGGATGTCACCCAACTGCGAGCGCATATAACCATTGCGGCGGACGTCACCCGTATTAAATAAACTCAGGGTTGCCACAGCTTTGATTCGCTTATCCGCCTGTGCTGTGGCGAAGGTGTAGCCGCCACCACCGCAGATGCCGAAAGCGCCAATGCGGTTAGGGTCGACACCGGGATACTGCTGGATAAAGTCGATGGCTCCACGAATATCGCCAATACGGTTGGCTGGCTTGTCAGTGCGACGAGGCTCTCCCCCACTCTCCCCTTGATAACGGGCATCAAAGGCGATAGTCACGAAACCCGCCTCAGCGAGACGCTGTGCGTAGAGTCCAGCCACTTGGTCCTTGCTTCCCCCATTGGGATGGGCAACAACTACAGCGGCATAACTGCCTTTCTCCGTGTAGCCTGCCGGCGTATAGACGTTGGCGACAACGGGAATTCCCTCCACCTGATAGTTCACGCGGTGGATGTTTACTTTTCCCTCTTCGTTTTTGTTGATGGCACCCTCATAAACCAGTCCGAAGCTGTTCGGGGTGAGGGTCGGACCTTCGATGCCATAATTCTGTGCGTTGCTATTCATACTAACCATGAGCATTATTACTGATAAAATTGTTTTGATTTTCATCTTCATCTGATATTTATTGTGTTGCTTTCTATATGCAAAGTTAGAGATAATTCAAAAGGAGAATGTTACGAATTTTACGGTTGATTGGAACAATTTTACGGTAATTACGTTGTCCTTACCTTATTATTTATTCAACTTTCGCATGTATGGAGGAGTCAAAGGAGTTAGTAGGAGTCAAAGGAGTTAGTAGGAGTCAAAGGAGTTAAGACATTACTATTGAAGGATTCTGATACCCTTCAGCACTGTTAGCTTCGCTGAATCCTTGCTGCGCTCGGTATAGCTCGAACAAGTTCGGCTCTACACTCGCTTGCATCGGATTTATCTTCGCTGAATCCTTGCTGCGCTCGGTATAGCTCGAACAAGTTCGGCTCTACACTCGCTTGCATCGGATTTGTCTTTAACTCCTCTAACTCCTTTGACTCCTTTTAACTCCTTTGAAGTAAGCAAGTTGCAAACTTGCGAAACTTCGGTTATTTATATAGCATTTTGCGACCGCCCTTCACAACGATTCCGTGATAGGGCTTCATGATTCGTTGACCTTGCAAATTGTAGGCTTGGTCAGAATAGGAAGAATGAGTGACGACTCTCAGCCCACTTGTTGACTGTCATGGAAAGATGAATGGCAGGGCATTGTAGATATACTCCACCATGGGTCCGTATTCGTGACGGGCACCTTGCTTCTGATGGAAAGTGAGGTTGCTAAGTCCGAAGGGACTGCCATAATCGCTCATGCCTTCTATCTGATTGAGAATCTCCCGATAGGCGGAATCGCTGGTTCCTGCCGCAGCCCAGATATAGAAATCATTGGCAGTGTATCCTTGCTCTGTGACGCGATTGGCAAGGTACTCTGCCGTTTCCGCTGGTCGCGACATTCCGGCGAAAACACCAAGCGACCAACAGTCACCACTCATGGGCAGAAAGTAGCGAAAGAGGTTGAGCGTCTCATCAAAGGCATACCAAGTAGAGACTCCTCCCATCGAAAAGCCACCGATAGCGCGGTGGTCTCGTGAGGTTGCAAGTCCCTGCTCGTCGGTACTCTCGGCATACGTGCTGTAGCGACTTTCCACCAAGGGAATGAGGTCGTGGAGCAACTCCTGCGGCAAAGCCTTGCAATACGGGTCTGCAGCCACGTAGTCGGAAGTGGGCGAACCGTAGTTGTAGGTGGGAGTGACAACGATGAGCGGGTCGATGTCGCCCTGCGCAATCATGTTGTCGAGCACATTCTTCAGCAGACTGTCGTTGACGGAAAGAAACGTGCGGTCGTCGCCATAATGCCCATGAACTAAATAGAGCACGTTATATTGCCGACTGTCGCTGTAACCGTAAGGCAGATAGACGGTAGCGTTGTTCTGTCGCGTTCCGCCATCAGCACTAACATAGTCGCGTGTGTCGTAGCTGATTCTCACCACCGTTCCAGATTGTGAGATAGGGTTAGAATAAGACGACGGATAAGGGGAAGTCTCGTTGATGAGTTGACTGTAGCTGTCCGTAGTGGAATCATTTTGTTCACTGCTATTGCCAGTCGGCTCGGGTGTTGACATTCCTTTGTCCTCACCTGAGCACGACTGGGTGCAGAATAAAAAGGTCAAAATGACTATGATGAATGCCGACCCTTTCATTTGATGATGATTTTTCTGCCGTTGGCTATATACATACCCGCCTTCAAACCTGTGATGTCACCGTTGGAGCGAACCAACTGACCATTCAGCGTATAGATGTTCTTGCTCTGCTCTTTCAGTTCAGTGGAGATGCCGTCAATACCAGCCACGATGTCGCTGATGCCGATGCGCTCCAACCATGAACTAATGGTGGAACTGTTGTAGCTGTGACGCCCGGTAGTACCAAATCCATCAAGGTGTGAGGAGTCGGGAGTGGCGTCGATAATGTCGTTGAGCGTCTGACCCGTTGATGTAGCATAGGTGCAGAATGGAATAATAGTCTTGCCAGAGAAGTCATACTGCTCCAAGAAAGTATGGATAAGCATCGGAGCATCGCCCCACCAAACAGGACAGCCCACGAAGATGTAGTCGTAACCAGAGAGGTCGAGGGTGGTATCCTTCAAAGCCGGACGCTCGTCGTTGTTCTTCTCATTGAGAGAGACGGTATAGGCAAGTTCTGTGTAGTCTGTGGTATAGGGTGTGGCAGGCTCTATGGCATAAATGTCGGCATTGGTCTGGCTCTGTATTTCCTCGGCAAGAGCCTGGGTATTACCGCTCCAAGAGAAATAAGCCACGAGAATGTTAGAAGCGTTCACAATTGTTGCCATGAACAAGAATGACAAAGTGAGTAAAATTGATTTTTTCATAATCGTATCCTTTAATGTATTGAACTTTTTCTGGTGCAAAGTTAGCGTGTTTCAAAAAACGAGTTATTACGAATTTTTCGGTTGCTTAATACAAGAATTCGGTTTTTGAAAAACCAACAACATACAAGCTAAGAACATCCTTTTATAATAAGGTTAATGATTATTCAACTTTCGAATGTAAGGTGGAGTCGTCGCATTCTTCCACCCCATTGTGCAAGTAAATGTACTATATAATATTAATATTATATAGTAGTATAAGCCTTTGTAGGGCACTTCATCCGCCGCCGTCAACTTATTCTGAGCGCAGCTTCGCACATTGCCGTGTGCTGACAAGTGGCAACCGAATTGGTGGCACTTGGCAACACATCGGGTGGCACTTGGCGCCCGATTGGGTGGCACCTGTCAGCACACGCCAGTAAACAGTTATTGAAGTGACTTCTTGCGGATATTGAATCGGAATAGCCAATTATTTTCGTCGAACTCACCTTAATCAGGAATCGTTGCCCACGGAGAATAAACCGAAATTATGTGATAAAGAACGGTAATTAGTGTAAAGGGCTATCAGTGGATTCTGCCTATCTTTGCACCAACAAATCAACAACCAAGAATATGAAAAAAGTTATCGCATTATTCGCAGCCCTACTGCTGATTGTGACGGCGGTGCACTGCAAAAACAAAACAAATGAGACTATGAAAGGTAATGAAACAAACAAGACAGAGAAAATTCTCTTCATCAATGGCAGTCCGAGAGAAAATGGCAATACTGCCGCTCTTGCCAAGACGTTGCTCCAGGGACGTGAGTATGAGACGCTGATGCTCACAGACTACCGCATCAATGCCTACGGACAAACACTTCCGGGCGACCAACTCGACACAGTCGTCAAGAAGATGAAGGAAGCCGACATTGTCGTGATTGGCTCTCCCGTTTATTGGCACAACATCTGCGCTTCCGTGCGTACGGTAATGGAGCGCTTCTATGGAACCATCGACGAAGGTACATTCAAGGGCAAGAAACTTTTCTTCCTCTATCAAGGTGCTGCACCCACGAAGATGATGATTGACGACGGCGAGTACACCATGAGCCGCTTCGCCAAAATGTATGGCTTCGAATACATGGGCATGGCAAACAACGAGAGTCAGGCAAAGGCATTGAGAGAAAAGTTATGAATTTCAATGAATATTTAGGTGGGTGCACGGCTCACTGGGCGGATGCCCACACCGTGAAGAGTCTCTTCACCGACCGATTTGACGGTTGCCAATGCCACAAGGCTTTTCCCGACCAACTGCACACCTTTGTGGGAGACTGCTCTTCGGAAAATCTCTTTGTTGCGATGGTACCCGATGGCGATGTCCGCTTTCCTGCCAACAAGTGGAAAGATGACAGCATCGTTGCCGTGGTGGGCAATCGGGTCAGCGCCGACTATCTGGAATACCTACAGGACATGGAAATCAGCTACATCTGCGGTGGAGACGACGGAGAGAATATGGATTCGGTCATGAAGCGACTACAAAAAGATTTCGGTGTCAACCGACTTCTCATTCATACGTAGGATTATCACTCTCCTTTCATATATAGGTGGAGAAAGAATGAGTTAGGAGGAAGAAAGAGTTAGGAGATAGGAGATAGGAGAAAATAGTTAGGAGTTAGAAGATAGGAGATAGGAGTTGTTGCGCCCACACTATACTCACTTAACCTATCAAACACCTTCTAAAGTCAGTGCGAAGAAAATTATGCATTGTGCATTATTTTAACTGCTTCGGTCGCTGTATATACAGCGACGTACCGAACTCGCGGCAATTATGCATTGTGCATTATGAATTATGCATTATTCAGGTGGCGCAGCTAATTATGCATTATGCATTATGAATTATGCATTATAAAAATGGCAGCAGGCTGTCTCTCGACTTTCTGCTGCCTTATTGTTTACACTTTGCTTATGAAGATAAGCCATGTAAAATGAAGATTCATTCAAAGTTTATTTAAACTTCTCATATCCATAAACTGCATTACTGCCTAATTCTTCTTCAATGCGAATGAGCTGGTTGTATTTAGCCATACGGTCTGTACGCGACATACTACCGGTCTTGATTTGACCCGAGTTAGTGGCAACGGCAATATCCGCGATAGTTGTGTCCTCCGTCTCACCCGAGCGGTGGGAGGTGACGGTATTGTAGCCGTGGCGGTGAGCCATCTCTATTGCTTCAAGCGTTTCTGTCAGAGAACCAATCTGGTTCACCTTAATCAGAATGGCATTGCCTGCGCCCATCTTGATACCTTTCTCCAAGAACTTGGTATTGGTCACGAAGAGGTCATCGCCCACCAACTGGCATTTGTCGCCTATAGCCTTGGTCATCTTGACCCAGCCTTCCCAATCGTTCTCGTCGAGTCCATCCTCGATAGAATCTATCGGGTACTTGTTAATCAGTTCTTCGAGATATTTGATTTGCTCGTCGTCACTCAGAACCTTGCCGTTGGGGTCTTTGGGCATACCATTGGAAAGTTGCTTATAGTTGTAATAATACTTGCCATCCTTCTTCACTGAGAACTCACTTGCTGCACAGTCCATAGCAATGCGCACGTCGGTACCGGGTTGATAGCCGGCATCCTTCACTGCGTCGACAATGCTCTGCAGGGCATCCTCAATACCGTCGAGTTTGGGCGCAAAGCCACCCTCATCGCCTACAGCCGTGGAAAGTCCACGTTTCTTCAGATTCTTTTGCAACTGGTGGAACACCTCGGCACCCATGCGGATAGCCTCCTTCTCGCTCTTGGCTCCCACTGGGCGAATCATGAACTCTTGGAAAGCAATGGGAGCGTCTGAATGGGCGCCACCGTTGATAATGTTCATCATAGGAACGGGCATCACATACGAATTGCAGCCGCCAATATAGCGATAGAGGGGCATGCCAAGAGCCTTTGCGGCAGTGTGGGCGGCTGCCAAGGAAACGCCCAATATGGCATTGGCACCTAATTTACTCTTAGTTGGAGTGCCGTCAAGAGCCAGCATCTTATAATCGAGCGCACGCTGGTCGAAGACATTATCGCCCACGAGTGCCGGTGCGATGACTCTGTTCACATTTTCTACAGCCTTGAGCACTCCTTTTCCGCCAAAGCGTTTCTTATCACCGTCGCGCAGTTCCAAAGCCTCGTTCTCGCCAGTTGACGCACCCGAAGGTACACTGGCACGACCCATGACTCCGTTCTCCAAAGTCACTTCAACTTCTACTGTTGGATTACCACGTGAATCCAAAATTTCTCTTGCGTGAATCTTTTCAATTTTCATCTTGTTCATATATTAACGGTTTGCAAATGTACTTGTATTGTTGTATTGCCACAATACCTTAAAATAATGATTTCTCAATCATTTGCATGGAAAAACCGTGCCAAACTATGCAAGATGTCATACTTATTAAGTATTCTTAAACACTCTCGTCTGCCCCCATAACCATCAATCATGAGAACTTCGAACGGCAATAAGCCCCAGACACCATCTTCAATTTGTTTGTCTGGGGCTATCGTTTTTAAATAGTAGTAAGCAGGGGTTTACAACTTACCCACGAGGTCGATGCTGGGCTTGATGGTCTTGGCTCCCTTATGCCACCGAGCCGGACACACTTCACCCGGATTCTCGGCAACAAACTGCGCTGCCTCAATCTTGCGGACCAATTCCTCGGCATTGCGGCCTATGCTGTTGTCCTGAATTTCTGCCAACTTGATTTGTCCCTCTGGATTGACAAGGAATGAGCCGCGATAGGCAACACCTTCATCTTCCTTATAAACGCCAAAACCTTTGGCAAGCACAGCCAATGGGTCTGCCAACATGGCATAGCGGATTTTCTTGATGCTGTCGGAAGCATCTGCCCAAGCCTTATGAACATAATGACTGTCACAGCTCACGGAGAATACTTCTACACCCATCTTTGTCAGCTCATCATAGTGCTCTGCCAAATCTACCAATTCGGTAGGACACACAAAAGTGAAATCAGCGGGATAGAAGAAAAAGAGCGCCCATTTGCCTTTGATATCCTCATCTGACACTGTCTTGAATTCTCCATTTTGATAAGCATTCACCTTGAAAGCAGGTGATTGAGAATTAATAATTGATTCCATAACGTTGTTGTTTTTATTATCTAAGTATGTTTGTTCGGTTGCAAAATTACGCATAGTTTGTAATTATTACAATACCTATTAATGATGAAAAATAACAATAGAGCAGGGATTATATCGACTTGTCATACTGAGTTATTGATATCTTTTCTGTTAGATATTCTTCTTCGTCGATTATTAATCATAATCAAGAAGAGATTGAAGTCGGCAGAAGTATAAGCAAGACATCAATGCTGTATGCTACAACTATTTGTTAAGGACTTCTATTTTCTGAAAAACTTTTCTTATCTTTGCCAAGAACAAAAACTTAAAGACGATGGCATTGGCAACGGACAAGAAAGTAAGACTATACTATTCTATTAAGGAAGTGGCGAAGATGTTCAACATCAACGAGAGCA
>JBMNUV010000044.1:0-21164 GCA_050946455.1 Prevotella sp. | reverse complement strand
GTGAGCACTGAACGGATTTCCACCATCTCGATGGGGCTATCCTGAATTGCCTGAGCCTTGTCTTCTGTGATTTCCTCACCAGCAGCGACAATCAGTTTGCCCGTGCGTGGGTCAACCACATCGTGCACAGAAACACGTCCGAGGATGCGCTCATAGAGCGTAGCGATTACCTCATCACCATTCTTCAGAGCACGGCACTCCAGACCACGCAGTGTACCGCAGTCCTCCTCGGTGATGATGACATCATGAGAGACATCCACCAAACGACGAGTGAGGTATCCAGCATCAGCCGTCTTCATAGCGGTATCGGCAAGTCCCTTACGGGCACCGTGTGAGGAAATGAAGTACTCCAACACTGACATACCCTCCTTAAAGTTGGAGATGATAGGGTTCTCAATAATCTGAGCACCCTCAGCACCAGCCTTCTGCGGTTTAGCCATCAGTCCGCGCATACCGGCGAGCTGGGCAATCTGGTCGGCAGAACCACGGGCACCAGAGTCGAGCATCATATATACGGCGTTGAAGCCTTGGTCGTCTTCAGTCATGTGCTTCATCACGGCTGCCTTCAGGTTGGCGTTGACGTGCGTCCATGTATCGATAACCTGATTGTAACGCTCCTTATCGGTAATGAAGCCCATATTATAGTTGTTCGTAATCTCGTCGACTTCCTCCTGACCCTTAGCCACGATGTCGTCCTTCTCCTTCGGCACGATGATATCGTTGAGGTTGAAGGAGAGACCGGCAACGTAGGACATGTGGTAACCGAGGTTCTTGATACCGTCGAGGAAGGAGCAGGCGCGAGCCATGTTCACAGCCTTGATTACATCGGCAATCAGTCCACGCAGAGACTTCTTAGAGATGACGCCATTGAAATATCCAAGTTCGTTGGGGATGAGCTGGTTGACGATGACACGTCCCACAGTCGTCTCAACGATATGCTTGGTGGGTTCTCCGTCAACAATGTCATCCACGAGCACCTTCACCTTAGCGTGGAGGTCGCAGCGCCCCTCGTTGTTGGCAATGATAGCCTCCTCCGGACCGTAGAATGTCAGACCCTCACCCTTAGCACCGGGACGAACCTTGGTGATGTAGTAAAGACCGAGCACCATATCCTGTGAAGGCACGGTGATAGGAGCACCATTGGCAGGGTTGAGAATATTGTGGCTCTGGAGCATCAGAATCTGAGCTTCAAGGATAGCCTCATTGCTCAAAGGAAGGTGAACAGCCATCTGGTCACCATCGAAGTCGGCGTTGAATGCCGTACAAGCCAACGGGTGCAGCTGGATTGCCTTTCCCTCAATCATCTTGGGCTGGAAAGCCTGAATACCCAGACGGTGGAGCGTAGGAGCACGGTTGAGAAGCACGGGATGACCCTTCATCACATTCTCAAGAATATCCCAGATGACAGGCTCACGACGGTCAACGATGCGCTTAGCGCTCTTGACGGTCTTGACGATGCCACGCTCGATGAGCTTACGGATGATGAACGGCTTGTAGAGTTCTGCTGCCATGAGCTTAGGTAGACCGCACTCGCCCATCTTCAACTCAGGACCTACGACGATAACGGAACGGGCTGAATAGTCAACACGCTTACCGAGAAGGTTCTGACGGAAGCGGCCCTGCTTACCCTTGAGGGAGTCGGAGAGAGACTTCAACGGGCGGTTGCTCTCGCTCTTAATGGCGGAAGACTTGCGAGAATTGTCGAACAGAGAGTCGACTGCCTCCTGCAACATACGCTTCTCATTGCGGAGAATCACCTCAGGAGCCTTAATCTCCATAAGTCGCTTCAGACGGTTATTACGGATGATGACACGACGATAGAGGTCGTTGAGGTCAGATGTGGCAAAGCGACCACCATCCAACGGCACCAACGGACGAAGCTCAGGCGGCGTGACAGGAATAATCTTCATAATCATCCACTCGGGCTTGTTCTCCTTGCCGTTGCTATTGCTGGCGCGGAATGCCTCCACCACCTGCAAACGCTTCAGAGCCTCTGTCTTGCGCTGCTGTGACGAGTCGTTGTTGGCGCGGTCACGAAGCTCGTAAGAAAGAGCGTCAAGGTCAAGTTCCTTGAGCAGGTCGTAGATAGCCTCGGCTCCCATCTTGGCGATGAACTTGTTGGGGTCGTCATCGGGAAGATAGTCATTGTTCTCATCAAGATAGTTGTCAAGCAAATTGAAATATTCATCCTCAGAGAGCAAGTCGAGCTTGTGGGAACCATTCAGTTCCTCACCGTTCTCATCCGTCTTTCCAGCCAAAGGACCGGGATTGATGACGATATACTTCTCATAGTAGATGACGGAATCCAACTTCTTGGTGGGCAAACCGAGCAGATAGCCTATCTTGTTGGGCAAGGAACGGAAATACCAAATGTGGGCAACGGGCACGACGAGCTCAATATGTCCGCCACGCTCACGACGCACCTTCTTCTCCGTCACCTCAACACCGCATCGGTCGCAGACGATGCCCTTATAGCGGATGCGCTTGTATTTACCGCAGGCGCACTCATAGTCACGCGTAGGACCGAAGATACGCTCGCAGAACAAACCGTCGCGCTCGGGCTTATAGGTACGGTAATTGATGGTTTCGGGCTTGGTAACCTCACCCCACGAATTCTCCAAAATCTCCTCAGGAGAGGCAAGACCAATGGAAATCTTCGTGAAATTGTTCTTTACTTTATTATCTCTTTTGAAAGCCATAAATTCTAATCTTAATGTGAGTTTACTCTTTTATTCCAACTTGACGCTCAGTCCCAGACCGCGAAGCTCATGGAGCAATACGTTGAGAGACTCAGGAATTCCCGGAGTAGGCATTGGGTCGCCCTTGACAATAGCCTCGTAAGTCTTACTACGGCCATTGACATCATCACTCTTGACGGTGAGCACTTCCTGAAGCACATGAGCGGCACCGAAGCCCTCAAGAGCCCAGACCTCCATCTCTCCGAAGCGCTGGCCACCGAACTGTGCCTTACCGCCAAGCGGCTGCTGGGTAATCAAGCTGTACGGGCCGATAGAACGGGCGTGCATCTTGTCCTCTACCATGTGACCGAGTTTGAGGAAGTAAGTGATACCGACTGTGGCAGGCTGGTCGAAGCGCTCGCCCGTCTCGCCATCGTAGATATACGTTGAGCAGAGAGGGGGAAGTCCTGCCTTATCGGTCCACTTCTGAAGGTCTTCCAACTTGGCACCATCGAAGATAGGCGTAGCGAATTTCACGCCTAAACGCTTACCGGCAGCACCAAGGATTGCCTCGAATATCTGACCGAGGTTCATACGAGAAGGCACACCCATGGGGTTCAAAACGAGGTCAACAGGACGGCCATCGGCCAAGAAGGGCATATCCTCCATGCGGACAACCTTAGATACGATACCCTTGTTGCCGTGGCGACCAGCCAACTTGTCACCTACCTGAATCTTACGTTTCTTAGCCACGTAGACCTTTGCCATCTGCATGATGCCAGAAGGCAGGTCGTCACCGATGGTGATTGCGAACTTGCGGCGTGTCTGCTCAGCATCCATCTGCTTGTACTTGCGGATGAAGTTCATGATGAGACGCTGGATAAGATTATCTGTGTGCTCGTCACCTGTCCAGTTGTTGCTCTGAATGCCATCGTATTCCAGATTGCGCAGAGCAGCCTCAGTGAACTGGCTTCCCTTAGTAATGATTTCGGCATCGGTGTAATCCTTCACGCCCTGAGAGACCTTGCCCTCGGTAAGCTGCATGAGCTTCTCAACGAGAATATCCTTCAGGTCGTTGACCTTTGCCTCGTACTCCTCGGAAATCTTAGCGAGCAGTACCTTATCTTGTTTCTTCGACTCACGGGTCTTGATGGCACGCGAGAAGAGTTTCTTATCAATAATAACGCCACTGAGTGAGGGATTGGCTTTCAAAGAGGAATCCTTCACGTCACCCGCCTTGTCGCCGAAGATGGCGCGGAGCAGTTTCTCCTCGGGAGTAGGCTCGCTCTCACCCTTAGGCGAAATCTTACCAATAAGGATGTCGCCCGGTTCTACACGAGCACCCACGCGGATGATACCGTTGTCGTCAAGGTCCTTGGTGGCTTCCTCACTCACGTTGGGAATATCAGAAGTGAACTCCTCCATACCCAACTTGGTCTCACGTACATCCAGAGAATACTCGTCAACGTGGACGGAGGTAAGGATATCATCGCGAACCATGCGCTCTGAAATCACCACAGCGTCCTCGTAGTTGTAACCCTTCCAAGGAATGTAGGCAACGAGAAGGTTGCGACCTAAGGCAAGCTCTCCGTTCTCGGTGGCATAACCCTCGGTGAGGATGTCGCCCTTCTTCACACGCTGACCCTTGTCGCAGATAGGACGAAGGTCGATGGTCATGTTCTGGTTGGTACGACGGAACTTCGGAATGCGGTACTCCTTCAGAGCAGGCTCGAAGCTCACAAACTCATCGTCCTCTGAACGGTCGTAGAGGATACGGATGGTAGTAGAATCTACATATTCTACAACACCATCGCCTTCTGCGGTTATCATCGTGCGGCTGTCCTCACAGACTTGACGCTCAAGACCTGTTCCAACGATAGGCGCATCATTATGAAGCAAAGGCACAGCCTGGCGCATCATGTTACATCCCATCAAAGCGCGGTGACCATCATCATGCTCCAAGAAAGGAATGAGACCAGCGGAAACAGAGGCAATCTGCTGAGGGCTTACATCCATGAGGTCCACCTGGTCGGGTGGAACCACTGGGTAATCAGCATCCTGACGGCACTTCACCACCTTACGGATGAAATGTCCATCGGGAGTAAGCGGTGCGTTACCCTGTGCGATAATCTTGTCCTCCTCTTCCTCGGCTGTGAGGTAGATGATGTCGTCGTTGTTCATATCAACAACCGAGTCCTTCACCTTACGATAAGGAGTGACGATGAAGCCTAAATCGTTAATCTTGGCATATACACAAAGAGAGGAGATAAGTCCGATGTTAGGACCTTCAGGACTCTCAATAGGGCACAAGCGACCGTAGTGGGTATAGTGAACGTCACGCACCTCGAATCCGGCACGCTCACGCGACAGACCGCCGGGACCGAGGGCTGAGAGACGACGCTTGTGGGTCACCTCTGCCAAGGGGTTCGTCTGGTCCATGAACTGCGACAGCGGGTTGGTGCCGAAGAACGAATTGATAACGCTTGAAATAGTCTTCGCATTGATAAGGTCGGCAGGAGTGAACACCTCATTGTCGCGAACGTTCATACGCTCACGGATGGTGCGGCTCATACGCGCCAGACCAATGGCAAACTGATTTGACAACTGCTCACCGACGGTACGAACACGACGGTTGGACAGGTGGTCGATATCATCCACGGGTGCATTGCTGTTGACCAACTGGATGAGATATTTAATAATGGCGATGATATCCTCTTTGGTGAGTACACGCACATTCGGGTCAATGTCAAGACCCAACTTCTTGTTGATGCGGTAGCGGCCCACATCTCCAAGGTCGTAGCGCTTGTCGGAGAAGAAGAGGTTCTGGAACACCTCGCGTGCGCTGGCATCATCGGGAGCGTCGGCGTTGCGGAGCTGACGGTAGATGTATGCCACAGCTTCCTTCTCAGAGTTGCTGGGGTCTTTTGAGAGGGTGTTGAAGATAATGGCGTATCTGTTGGCGGCCTCTGCGTCCTTATGGAGCAGAATGGTGCTGTTGCCACTGTCGAGAATATCCTGAATGTTATCCTCGGTGATTTCGGTCTCGCGCTCCAGCACCACTTCGTGACGCTCAAGTGTCACCACCTCACCGGTATCCTCATCAGCAAAATCCTCGTTCCAACTCTTCAGAACACGGGCAGCGAGGGTACGTCCAATGCACTCCTTCAGGTTCTTCTTGTTGACCTTCACCTCCTCTGCGAGGTCGAAAATCTGCAAGATGTCCTTATCGCTCTCGTAGCCGATGGCACGGAGCATGGTCGTCACGGGCAACTTCTTCTTACGGTCGATGTAAGCATACATCACGTTGTTGATATCCGTGGCGAACTCAATCCAAGAACCCTTGAATGGAATGATACGAGCACTGTAAAGCACAGTACCGTTGGCATGAACGCCCTGTCCGAAGAACACACCGGGTGAACGGTGCAACTGAGAAACGACAACGCGCTCAGCGCCATTGATGACAAACGTACCATTGTCTGTCATATAAGGAATAGTACCCAAGAAGACATCCTGCGTCTGAGTGGCGAAATCCTCATGGTCTTCGTCGGTGCACGACAGTCTCATCTTCGCTCTCAAAGGAACACAATAGGTCAGACCACGCTCCAAGCACTCGTCGATGGTGTAGCGTGGGGGATCAATAAAGTAGTCCAGGAACTCAAGAACGAAATTATTTCGAGTATCGGTGATAGGGAAGTTCTCGGCGAACACCTTATACAAACCGTCATTCTTGCGTTCCTCAGGAGGAGTATCCAACTGAAGGAAGTCGCGGAAGGACTTCAACTGCACATCCAGAAAATCAGGATAGGGCACCGGATTGTGGACGCTGGCAAAATTAATGCGGTCGTTTTTCTTTGTAGCCATAAAAAATATATTGTTAAATAATAGCAAGGGAGTGAACAGCCTTGCGGCGCACTGCCGACAAGCGGCATTGAGAGGGATATGTGCCTGAAGAGACACAAAAAGGTTAGGACCCACCTACTTGGAAGATCCTAACCTGTATTTAAAGAATTCTAAAAAGTCGGATTACTTGAGCTCAACCTTAGCACCCTCAGCCTCGATAGCCTTCTTCAGGTTCTCAGCCTCTGCCTTAGCCATGCCTTCCTTCAATGTAGAAGGAGCCTTGTCTACCAAATCCTTAGCGTCCTTCAGACCAAGACCGCAAGCTTCCTTAACAGCCTTCACGACCTTCAGTTTGTTAGGACCTACCTCAGCGAGAACAACGTCGAACTCGGTCTTCTCCTCAGCGGCGGCAGCAGCGCCACCAGCTGCAGGACCAGCAGCTACAGCAACAGCTGCAGCGGCGGGCTCAATACCATACTCGTCCTTCAGGACTGTTGCCAACTCATTAACTTCTTTCACAGTGAGATTTACCAACTCTTCTGCAATAGCTTTTACGTCTGCCATTTTATTCTAATTTTTTTTATTTATTCGTTATTAATTTGATTTTGTCGACCTCATGGATGCGGCAAAGCCACACCTTTGATTATTCAGGACGCTCGCCTAAAGTCTTGAGCACACCATGAATGGTGTTTGCGCCTGATTGCAAAGCAGAAACAACGTTCTTGCAAGGAGACTGCAGCAAACTGACAATCTCTGCGATAACCTCGTTCTTGCTCTTGATAGCTGCAAGAGTTTCAAGCTGGTCAGCACCCACGTAGATGCCTTCCTCGGCATAAGCGCCCTTCAGAGCGGGAATGCCTTCCTTCGTGTACTCCTTCAGAAGCTTAGCGGGCACGTTAGCCACCTGCGTGAACATCACGGCGGTGTTGCCCTTCAATGCGGGATACAGAGGCTCATAGTCAATGTCGCTTGCCTCGAACACCTTGTGCAACAGCTTGTTCTTCACGACAATCATCTTGATGTCGTTCTTGAAGCACTTGCGGCGCAGTTTGGTGGTGGCCTCAGCGTTCAATCCTGTCACGTCTACCAAGTAGAAGTGGGGATATTCCTTCAGCTTCTCTCCCAAATCGGCAATAATAGTATCTTTTACTTCTTTCTTCATGTTGCTTCAAATTTTAGAGGGTTTCAACTGATTTGGGATCAATCTTGATACCCCTGCTCATGGTACTTGAAAGGAAGATACTCTTAAGATAGGTACCCTTAGCTGCAGCAGGCTTGAGCTTGACTACAGTTGAGATAAACTCACGGGCGTTACCATAAATCTGCTCTGGGGTCATAGAGACTTTACCGATGGAGGTGTGGATGATACCAGACTTGTCCACCTTAAAATCAATCTTACCCTGCTTTACTTCCTTAACAGCCTTGGCTACGTCCATCGTCACGGTGCCTGACTTGGGGTTAGGCATCAAGCCACGGGGACCGAGGATACGGCCTAAAGGACCAACCTTACCCATGCAGGAAGGCATTGTGATGATGACATCAACGTCAGTCCAGCCGCCCTTTATCTTATCGATATATTCGTCAAGACCTACGTAATCAGCGCCAGCTGCCTTGGCAGCCTCTTCCTGATCAGGAGTGCAGAGACAAAGGACGCGCGTCACCTTGCCAGTACCATTAGGCAGTGACACGACGCCACGAACCATCTGGTTGGCTTTGCGGGGGTCTACGCCCAGACGTACATCGATGTCCAGAGACGCATCAAACTTCGTCGTGGTGATTTCCTTCACCAGTGAAGCGGCCTCTTTCAATGTGTATGCCTTCCCTGCTTCAACCTTATCAGCTACTGATTTTTGATTTTTTGTCAGTTTTGTCATTTCTTAATTGAAGTTATTTATTTGTTACCAGGGAAGTCCCCTTTTACGGTGATACCCATACTGCGAGCCGTTCCAGCGACGAGCTTCATGGCGCTCTCCACTGTGAAGCAGTTCAAGTCCGACATTTTGTCTTCGGCGATAGCTCTTACTTGGTCCCAAGTAACGCTTGCCACCTTCTGACGGTTGGGCTGACCAGAACCGCTCTTCACCTTGGCAGCCTCTTTCAGCTGTACTGCTGCAGGAGGAGTCTTGATGACGAAGCTGAATGACTTATCAGTATAGTAAGTGATAACGACTGGAAGAATCTTTCCGGCCTTATCCTGGGTACGGGCATTGAACTCCTTGCAGAATCCCATGATGTTGATTCCCTTAGAACCCAGTGCAGGGCCTACGGGAGGTGAAGGATTCGCAGCACCGCCTTTAATCTGTAATTTGATTAATCCAGCTACTTCTTTAGCCATTTTTGTTCTTGAATTTATAGATGAAAATTATAAGACATAGGAGTGGAAGCCTCCTCAGTCGTGTATCAGTCAGAGCCTATAGTAACAATCGGACTCAGACTTCTCTTTGCACTTGTTCGTAAGACAACTCCAGCGAAGTACGACGGTCAAAGATATTCACTCCGAGCGTCAACTTGCGCTTATCGCGGTCTACCTTCTCAATTACGCCAGAGAAACCGTTGAACGGACCATCGATGACTTTCACCACCTCGTCCACCTCATAAGGTATCTCCACCGTACTGCTAAGCTCGCTTTCCTCAGCTGCGCCCTTCATGCGGTCAACTTCTTTCTGGGGAACGGGTGTGGGATGGTCCATACCTCCCAGGAAGCCGAGGCAGTTAGGCATAAAACGCAATGTAGAAGCCACCTCACCCAATGAGAGATTAGCCTCAACGAAAAGATAACCCGGCATGGCTGTCTTTAAGCGGTCGGTACGTTTTCCGGATGGTGTGTTCTTCACCACATGCTCCATCGGTAGAAACACTTCACCCACAGCCTGCTGCAGGAGCGGGTTGCGGTTCTTCTGTGCTTCTATATATTCCTTCAACTTCGCCTCCTTGCCACTCACAGCATGAAGGACGTACCACTTCATCTTATCTGACTTATTTGCCATTTTCGCCTAATCAGTTAGGATAGATAAGCAACATAAAGTTCTTGAACACAGTGTCCATGATGAATACTATCAAAGCAATCACGAGAGATGCCATTAGGACAACCCCCGCACTATGCGTAAGTTCTTTACGTGTAGGCCAAGTCACCTTGTGAGCCAACTCATCATAGCAGACTTTGCAGTAATCAACGCAGAACTTGCAGTAATGTACTATCTTCTTGAACATCTTGATTTCGTTTTAGCACGGGTTGGAAGGCTCGAACTCCCGACACCTGGTTTTGGAGACCAGTGCTCTACCAACTGAGCTAAACCCGTAAAAAAGTCCCCGCTCCGATACGAAGCGGAGACTTTATTATCGTAATTGGATTTGATTACTTCTTCTCGTTCTGCCAGCCTTCGGGAAGATCCTCAAGAATCTTCGTAATCTGACCAGAACCAACCGTACGACCACCCTCGCGGATAGCGAAACGCAGACCTTCGTTCAGAGCAACCTTGTAGATAAGGAGCACTTCGATTTCTACGTTATCACCAGGCATCACCATGTCTACACCCTCGGGGAGCTTAATCTCACCGGTGCAGTCCATTGTGCGGAGGTAGAACTGGGGACGATACTTGTTGCCGAACGGAGTGTGACGGCCACCCTCTTCCTTCTTCAGCACGTAGATAGATGCCTTGAAGTGATCGTGAGGAGTGATAGCACCCGGGTGCACAACTACCATACCACGCTTAACCTCGTCCTTGTCGATACCACGGAGCAGCAGACCTACGTTATCACCAGCCTCGCCCTCTTCGAGAATCTTACGGAACATCTCAACGCCAGTGATGGTAGACTTCTTGTCCTCACCAAGACCGAGCAGCTGAACCTCGTCACCAATCTTGCAACGACCAGTCTCGATACGACCGGTAACCACAGTACCACGACCAGTGATAGAGAAGATGTCCTCGATAGGCATCAAGAAAGGCTTATCAACCTCACGGACAGGCTCCTGAATCCACTCATCAACAGTATCCATCAGCTTCTTGACAGAGTCAACCCACTTTGGAACACCGTTCAGAGCGCCAAGGGCAGAACCGCGGATGATAGGAGTATCCTCCTCATAGTTGTATTGCTCAAGGATTTCACGAACTTCCATTTCAACGAGTTCGAGCATCTCCTCATCGTCAACCATATCACACTTGTTCAGGAACACCACCAGACGGGGAACGTTTACCTGACGAGCCAGAAGCACGTGCTCACGTGTCTGAGGCATAGGACCATCAGTAGCAGCTACCACCAAGATAGCACCATCCATCTGAGCGGCACCAGTAACCATATTCTTCACATAGTCGGCGTGTCCCGGGCAGTCTACGTGTGCGTAGTGACGCTTTGCTGTCTCATACTCAATGTGTGCGGAGTTGATGGTGATACCACGCTCTTTCTCCTCGGGAGCGTTATCAATCTGATCGAAGGACTTAACTTCCTCATTTCCGAAGCCAGCCTCATGCAGCACCTTAGAAATAGCTGCTGTCAGAGTGGTCTTACCGTGGTCCACATGACCAATTGTACCAATGTTCACATGCGGTTTGGTACGCTGGAATGTCTCTTTAGCCATAGCTTACTTTATTTATTCGTTTTATAATTAAAATCTTGATTTATTTTCGTCTTCGGATTAATATCCGGCCCGAAGGTAGAGCTGTAACTGAGAGTTGAACTCAGGACCTCTTCCTTACCAAGGAAGTGCTCTACCACTGAGCTATTACAGCGAAAATTGTTAGAGCGGAAAACGGGACTCAAACCCGCGACCCCCAGCTTGGAAGGCTAGTGCTCTATCAACTGAGCTATTTCCGCGTTACCGCCAATTGGCCGTCTATGAGAGTGGGTGGTGATGGATTCGAACCACCGAAGCGAGACGCAGCAGATTTACAGTCTGCCCCATTTGGCCACTCTGGAAACCACCCTTTGTTTCAAAACGCCGCCCGAAGCGGTGAGCCTCTTGTCGGATTCGAACCAACGACCCCGAGATTACAAATCACGTGCTCTGGCCAACTGAGCTAAAGAGGCAAATCCTTGCAGCCGCTTGGCCGACTCGACGAGGACTCGTTGTAAAACGGCTGCAAAGATACGATTTATTTTTTAATTCACCAAATAAATCATTGGTAAATTTTATCTTCCACGCATTTTTTCTTTCAACTTGGTCAGCTGAACCTTCATAGAGTCTACACACTGGTCAACACTCTCCTCAAATGAGTCGCATGTCTTCTTTACAAACAGCGGAGCAGCCGTGGGTACCGTGACCGTCAGACTGGCTTCCTTGTTGAGTGCTGTAGCGGGTTTCACGACCTTTAATTGCACCTCTACTTTCTGAATATCTTCAAATGTTTTTTCCAACTTAGCGGCTTTTTTGTCAATAAAAGCCTGCAACTTTTCGGTAGCATCGAAATTGATTGACTGAATTTTAATTTCCATAAGTACCTCCAATTTTTACAAGGTTATCACGCCCGGGGATGGGCATCTTTATAAATTCGCTTTAGCTGCTCAAATGTGGTATGAGTATAAATCTCCGTTGTAGAGAGGCTTACGTGCCCCAGCAGCTTTCTTACGCTTTCCAAGTCCGCGTCATGGTTGAGCATCGCCGTGGCGAAGGAATGGCGCAACACGTGGGGAGAACGTTTCTTCAGCGTACACACCCGCGAGAGTTCTTCATTCACCATCATGCGTGTCCAGAGTTCTTTCACGCGCGTACCATTTTTATATACAAACAGGGCGTTGTCCTGTCGAACCACTTCGCGGTTGCGCATCGACATATAGTCCTTCAGCGTCTCCGCCAGTTCTTCCCCGAAAGGAATGATACGCTGCTTGTTGCGTTTTCCCGTCACCTTCAGTTCCCGAGTGTGGAAGTCCACGTCCTTGTCGTCAAGTCCGAGAAGTTCCGACAGTCGGATTCCGGTTTCGTAGAATGTCATCACGATGCTTCGTTTCAGAACGCTTTTATAGTCGTCGCCCCACGACGATTTGTCAAGGAGCTCGTCCATCTGAGATTCTTTCACGAATTGCGGCAGCGGGTTCTCTCTTTTCGGTCCTGTGACGTCCACCGTTGGGTCATGCTCCACCAGCCCCCTTGCGAGAGCCCATCTGTAAAGCGACCTGACAGCCGACAGCCGGCAGTTAACCGAGGAAGCCTTGTTGCCTTTGTCCATCATGTCCTCCATCCAGAGTCTGATGACATCCGCGTCGACGGTTTGCCAAGTGAGATTGCATTCCAAGGCCTTGAAGAAGCGTTCGAAAAGCGTCAGGTTTTTGCTGTAGCTTGTCATGGTACGCTCGCTTCGGTTGCGTTCATAACGCATATAGGTCAGGAACTCCTCAATCATACCACTTGTTTTTTGGCTACGAATATAAGGAAATTAATTCAGACCACCAAATTTTTAACAGGAATTATTCCTCCTCGCGACGAAGTTTCTGCACGTAGATGGCGTGTTCCATCTTGAGTCTCTTCAGTACAGAGGGTTTGTCATACTGCTGACGAGCACGAAGCTCTTTTACGACACCAGTCTTTTCAAACTTTCTCTTGAACTTTTTGAGAGCTCTTTCGATGTTCTCACCTTCTTTTACCTGTACTACGATCATTTGTTTTGTTTTAAATTTTTAATTATGTTATTAATGCTAATGGCGTATAGCCACAATAGCGGATGCAAAATTACTGCTTATTTTTCAAACTACCAAACATTTACGCTTTTTTCGCAAATTTCTTCGAAGAAGAATAATTGAGCGAGCTATCATATAGGATGGGTAGATGCCAACTGGCAAAAACGGATGTTGTCCCGCAACTCATGGAGGTCCCGTCGCTCCGCGCGGGACGAGAGTCGTCTTGCAATTGCGGAAACTGTTCCGGCGCGGAGCGCCAGAACTACGGCTGCGCTATAAAATTCGCTTTAATTCGTAAATTCGCAGATAATATTATCTGCCAACGAATTCCTCCAATTAAACTAATTAACCGCCATGAATGGCGGTAAAAAATTCGCTTTAATTCGTTGGCTGCTGATTTGAACTCGATGCGGTAGTGGTCCCGCGCGGAGCGACGGGACCTCCATGCATCGCGGAACCTACATGTTGCAGAAGTATTAACTTTGGTTCGATGCGGCAGTCGTCCCGCGCGGAGCGACGGGACCTCCATGCATCGCGGAACCTATATGTTGCAGAAGTATTAACTTTGGCACGACGGCAGTCGTCCCGCGCGGAGCGCGAGACCTCCATGCATCGCGAAACCTATATGTTGCAGAAGTATTAACTTTGGCACGATGCGGTAGTCGTCCCGCGCGGAGCGACGGGACCTCCATGCATCGCGGAACCTATATGTTGCATAAGTATTAACTTTGGCACGACGCGGCAGTCGTCCCGCGCGGAGCGACGGGACCTCCATGCATCGCGGAACCTACATGTTGCAGAAGTATTAACTTTGGTTCGATGCGGTAGTCGTCCCGCGCGGAGCGCGAGACCTCCATGTATCGCGGAACCTACATGTTGCAGGAGAATTAACTTAGCGTAATTCGCTGGCTAATTTGTATCAACTCGCGATTGTGCGACAATTGTCGACAAACTCGTTGACAATTGCCGACAAACTCGTTGACAATTGCCGACATGCGTGTCGACAATTGTCGCTCAATCGCGGATAGAAGAATTGGGGTGTGATAAGTGGCGAAGACACTTTATTATATTATAATAAAGTAAGCACCTTCCAAAGAAGCGTGATTTGTATATAAGTGCTATGCTGCACAAGACATTCTCCGTAGGAGTGACGTTTTCTAATAATTATTTTGTAACTTTGCATCCGCATTGCGAACGATACAAGACAATTCGGCTTTGAAAGACGAGTGAAGTAGGAGAATTTAGGCAACGATGGCTCATGAGACAACAGATAAGCGTCAATGCTGCTATCGTGAGTTTCTCGCAATACAGAAACGGGAACTTTCTGCTAATCTCTTAAATTGAGGAGTCGTTCATTCGCAACAAGTGAGTAGAGTACAAGATTATTAAGATTCATATACTATGAAACTAACATTTGAATCAGATTACAACAACGGTGCGCATCCAGCTCTGCTGCAGCACCTTTTGGAAACCAACAACGAGAAAAGCGTGAGCTACGGCTTCGATGTATGGAGTCTCAGCGCAAAAGAAAAAATCAAGAAGGCATGTGACGACCCAGAGGCTCAGATAACCTTCCTTGGCGGTGGCACTCAGACCAACGCAACGGTGATTGCTGCCATGCTGAGAGAATATGAAGGTGTGGTCTGCGTGGACTCAGGTCACATCGGCGTTCACGAGGCTGGCGCTGTTGAGGGAACCGGTCACAAGGTTCTCACCATGCCAGCCCACAACGGCAAGATGACGGCTGAACAGTTGGAGCAGTATCTCGCAGCCTTCCACGCCGACGAGAATGCGCCCCACTGCGTATGGCCCGGAATGGTCTATATCACGTTCCCTACAGAGTACGGAACACTTTATACAGCCAAGGAGTTAAGTGACATCTACGAGGTTTGCAAGAAATATCACCTTCCCCTCTATGTGGACGGCGCCCGCTTAGGCTACGGATTGATGGCACCGGGCAACGATGTAGACCTGCCCTACCTCAGCCACCACTGCGACGCCTTCTACATCGGCGGAACCAAGATGGGTGCGCTCTGCGGTGAGGCTATCGTATTCACGCACAACAATGAGCCGGCTCACTTCTTTACCACCGTAAAACGCCACTGCGCCCTTTTCGCAAAGGGAAGACTGATTGGCGTGCAGTTTGACGCGCTCTTCACAGACAATCTCTATCTGCGTTTAGGACAACACGGCATCGACACGGCAGTTCGATTGAAGAAGATGTTGACCGAAGCAGGATTCAAAGCCTATATTGACTCCCCCACCAACCAGCAGTTCGTCATCATTCCCACTAACAAGGCTCACGAACTGATGAAGAAGGTGGCTTTCGAAATCTGGGGTCCCTATAATGAGAACGAGAGCGTCTGCCGCTTCGTCACATCTTGGGCAACAACCGACGAAGAACTTGACGAGTTGGAGAAGATTCTGAAAGAAGCAAAATGAGTTAAGAGTTAGGAGATAGGAGCTATCCTGAGTTAGGAGTTAGGAGATAGGAGTTAGGAGTTAAAGCTCCATCACTCATCCGAAATAAATATTAATAGCCGGCTTTATAGGCATACTGGAAAATAGGAGAGCTTTTATAGAAAAAATTGAAATAAAAGGTTTTCAACAAATTCGGGGGTTCCGCGCTCTTGCGGAACCCCCGAATTCATTTTTATCAAACAATCTATTTCATCCTCCTACCATTGGTCTGAGACAGAAGCCGTTGGCAGACCCAAGTTGGAAGGTTGAGTTTTCTTTGGAAATTACTCTTAGTTTTGATAGACCGCGTTTCCCACGCAAGCGCTGGGCATCTGAATATGGAGCATCTCACAGATAGTTGGAGCGATGTCGACGATGCGGACGGGAACAGATGTCTCACCCTTATTCACATGCCATCCCATCAACACAAACGGAATGTGGGCATCGTAGGGATTCCACTGGCTATGCCCCGTACCACGAAAGTCGGGTTTGTCACTGTTCTCGCCGAACTCGGGACGTGCCACGAAGAACACATCTCCACTGCGACCGCGGAAATAGCCATTGACAATGCGCTCCTTAATAGGCTGCGGGATAGTGGCCTCCTCTACCCTATCGTAGTCCACGGCATAGCGTATGCGATTGTCCTTCAGAAGCCAGTCCACTACATCTTGGCGTGCTCTTGCAATATCCACTCCGTGTGCCTTCAGCAAGTTGTCGTCAAGGGATACGCGACCACTGCTGACCTGAAGAACGATTCTTCCCTGTATGCCCAAGGTCTGTTGCAGATACTCATTGAGGGACTTCTCCATCTTGCCGGTCTCCACTCCGCCGGCGGGAATCTTGTGCTGTTTCAGGAAGTTGGGATTGTGAACGGCACCGTGGTCGGCAGTGAAGAACAGCAGATAGTTGCCGCGTCCCACCTTGGCATCAAGCGTCTGCAGGAAATCTGCCAACTGCCTGTCAAGTTCCATATACACGCTCTTGTTCTCCTTGCCGCGTGTGGAATAAGTGTGACCGATGGCATCCGTGGACGAAACCGAGATGCAGAGCAAATCGGGGTCGGCATGCTGTCCCAACTGCTCATTGTCCAAAGCAGCTTTCGCCATAGCGAAGGTAAGCACCACACCTTGGTCGGAAGTCTTCACGTTAGTTCCGGGTTTCACAGCGTGCTGTTTATTGAAATCTACCACCCACTTCGGCAGCGCGTTCATATAATAAGTAGAGCTAACGAAATTGCCTGCCGAGGTATCCCACCAATAAGCCGCGTCGGCGCTATGACCTGCGGGCAGGATGGCGGCACGGTCCTTCAGCGCAATGCCGACGACCTTACTTCGGAAGTCGGTGGCAAGGTGCAGTTGGTCGCCAATAGTAGTAGCCTGCATGCGGCGGGGTGACATCTGTCCCTCCTCGGAATCGCTTCCCACACTCTTTACGGTACTGTCTTGACAGCAATAAACGGACTTTCCATCCTCTATCCAATTGTTGGCGGCAATACCAGTGAGGGCTGGTACGGAACCGGTCCACACAGAACTGTGACCGATGGCGGTGACGGTGGGCACATAGTTAATCATCGTGTTCTCGAAACTGTAGCCTTCGTCAACAAGACGGCGCAAACCTCCCTGCTGAAAGTCATTATAATAATAGTAAAGATAGTCCCAGCGCATCTGGTCTACCATGATTCCCACAACTAATTTCGGGCGCTGTACCTGAGCCTGAGCAGAAACTGCCCAAAAACTCGCAATAAAAACAATCAACAAAGGTTGCGCGAGCTTGTAAAACTCATTTTTCCAGCATTTCACAAAATTTCTCATGTCTCTTTACGTTTTTTAACACAATTTTTTTGGCAAACACATAGGAAAGCCCTACTTTTGCAATGTGTTTTTCATGGTATTAGATTATTAAGGTTAATGAATGGGATTGGTTGTTGTGAAACAGCCAATCTTTTTTATTCCCTTTTCGTTTCATTTCCACTTGGAACTTTCTCCATCATCACCTTTACGGCACGCTCCAACTGAGTGTCGTGTCCCGAAAGATAATCCTCCGGCGTATTGTAAACCGTTACGTCGGGATAGAGCGTCTGGTTCTCGTTGAAATGACCGTCCATATCCTGACAGCCTACTTGCGGAATACCGAAATAGAGACTCTTGTCCATCAGCGTCTCCCACCATACGGCAGTCATGGTTCCAGCCACGGGCGTACCGATGAGCTGACCGATGCCGAGAGTCTTGTAAACCTTGGGGAATCCGTGACCGTTGGAATAGTCATCCTCGCAAATCATCACGCAACTGGGCTTATTCCACTTATTCCAAGGGTCGGAGCCGATATACTTGCCGTGAGGAATAAACTTCTGATACTCCTTGCCCGAAAGCAGCGTACAGAGGTCGTCGTGAAGCCAACCACCGCCATTATGGCGCTCGTCCACGATAACAGCGTCGCGGGTGCGGTTCGTATCGCTGAGCAATTCACTGAACACGGTACGGAAACTCTCAGAATCCATCGCCTTCACATGGACGTAAGCCAAATGGCCATGCGACAAACTATCAACGAGATGGCGATTACGGTCCACCCAGCGGCGATAGAGCAACTCGTTCTCCTGACCTGCGCTGATAGCCTTCACGGTCACGTCGAAACGTTTCTTCGTTGAAGGATTATAAACCGTCACGCGCACGTCGCGGTTAGCCTTTCCGTCAAGCAGCGGACTAATATCCTTTTTGCCGATGGGAGTACCGTCGATTGCCTCCACGATGCAGCCAGCCTTCATGTCGTTTGCTTTCTGCGTGAAGGGTCCACGCTTCAACACTTCAGCCACCTTGAGTCCGTCGCCATCCCACGTGGGGTCATAGAACAATCCTAAACGTGCCGTGCTATAGCGGGCACCGGGAGCGCGATAGCCGGAACCGGTGTGCGAGGCATTAAGCTCGCCTAACATCTCGGAAAGCAGATTGGCAAAATCATAGTTGTTGTTGATGTGGGGCAGGAAGCGGCGATAGGTCTTTCCGTAATATTCCCAATCCACACCATGCATATTGGGGTCGTAGAACTTCTCCTTCATCAAGCGCCACACGTGGTCGAAGAGGTATTCGCGCTCCTTGTAGGGACGATAGTTGAACTGCGCCTCAAACTCCACGGGCTTCGTCGTTTTTTCGCCCAACTTGTATTTCTTGATTCCACCATTGCAGAAATAGACATTGGTGAGCGCGGAGTCTGCCACCATGTAGCCACTACCCACATTCTTCACCACTATAGCCGTCTTGTTCTCTTTGAAATCATGCTGCCACAGGTCGAAACCACCCTCAAAGGCAGCCTGATAATACAGATTATCGCCTTTCTTGTCGAGTATGGCATCACCCAACCGTGAGGAGTTCACGGTGAGACGGATGACGCGGTCACGACAATTCTCCAAATCAAACTTCAGTTCTAAGGGTTTCTTCTCCTCTTTCTTTGCGGTTGGGTCTTTTTCCTTGTCCTTCTTGGCATCGGCAATCCGTTTCTGCTCCTCATCGTAGAGGGCACGGTGCTCCTTATCCATGCGGAAGAGGTCGTAGGCATCCACGTCGAAGAACATGATATACTCATCGCGCTCAGAGCCCCACGAGCCATGAGAACGGTAGCCCGCACGGTCGCTGGAGAATATCATTGCCTTGCCATCGAGCACCCACTTGGGGTCTCCGTCGGTGTAGCCGCTCTGCGTCAGGTTGTGCACCTCACCACTGCCGTCAGCTTTCACCAATGCCACGTCGGAGTTCTGCCATCCGCCATTACCACAATAAGTAGAGAGCAGCCAACGGCTGTCGGGACTCCACTCGAAGCCGATGTCGCCATCGCTGTAGCTGAAATTGTATTTGCCGTCGAGCAGCGTGCGAATCTCACCACTCTTGACATCGGCGGCACGCAGGGTGGAACGGTCCTCGAAGAAAGCGATACTCTTGCCGTCGGGGCTATAAGCGGGCATCATCTGCACATGATCACTCGGGCAGAGCCGTTTCTCCTCCACTCCCGTACAGTAGCAGAAGAGTTTCTCCTTGTCGTTCTTGATTTTGGCAGTATAGATTTGCCAGAGGCCATCGCGCTCAGATGCGTAGGTCAGGCTACGTCCGTCGGGAGCGAATGACAAGCCGCGCTCCTCCTCAGGAGTATCGGTGACGCGGAACGTTGTACGGTAGTCAACAGCCGTGACAAACACGTCGCCATGAACGATGAAGGCGATTTCCTTGCCGCCGGGCGAAACAGCAATCTCCGTTGCGCCACTGGTAAGGGTCTGCCGGATAAGTTCCTTGTCATTGGTATCAGCCGTGATGTGCACGGTGAGGCGCTGGGGCTTTCCATTGGGATTCTGCACGTAGAGGGCACCGTCCTGCGTATAGCAGAGCGTTCCGTTGTTTGCCACGGAAAGATAGCGCACGGGATTCTTCTCGAAATGGGTAAGTTGGGTGGCTGTGCCGTTCACGGGACGCGACCAAACGTTGCTTGTTCCGTCCTGCTCACTCAGATAGTAGAATCCATTGCCGTCGGGAGTCCAGCAAGGATTGCGGTCCTCACCCTCAAAATTTGTAAGTTTGGTATAGGAATCGTTATGCACCAGCCAGATGTCGCGTGCGATGGGAGAATGGTGGTGCTTGCGGAACCAGTCCTCATAGCCTTTGTTGTCGTGGTAAAGTATATCGCCCTGTTTGTTGATACTGATATCCTCCATAGCGAGGGCAGAGAAGAGTTGGGGGCGCATGGCGCTCAGCGTGACGCTGTAGATTTGCGGGAAATTGCCTGGGAACACGATGTTCTGCGCAGTCGAAGTCTGATAGCTGCTAAAGAGCACGGTGCTGTCGTTGAGCCAAGCCACGGGAGTTTCATTGCCGCTATTGACCGTCAAGCGGGTGGGCGCACCTCCGTTGCGGTCGACCACAAACACATCGCGACTTCCTTCGCGACTACTGGCGAAGGCGATTCTCCTTCCGTCAGGACTCCAAATGGGTACTGCATCATAGGCTGCGTTAGTCGTGAGTTGAACGGCTTGACCTCCTGTAGTGCTAACTGTGAAAAGGTCGCCTTTATAACTGAAAACGATTCTACTGCCATCTGGCGAGATAGCCGGGTATCTCAACCATAGAGCCTCATCGGACTGTGCCTGAGCACTGAGCGTGCAGGCAAGGAGGCTCATCGCTATAAAAGATTTTTTGTTCATACAAACAGACTAATAATAATACTTGTTCGTCAAAGATTAAGATTCTTTGCAAAGGTAAGCATAATTTTTTTATTAAAATCACAAAACATGGAATAATTCTTATGTTGCGCCCCACAAAATTGACACGCTGGGCTTTGGAGAAATGATAGATAGGTCTTCAGTAATTCTGAAGCGATAGGATTTTAACATGAAAATATTTGTATCAGGCTAAAAAAAATCTTGTTGAGTAAATAACAACGAGTGCTATCTTTTGTTTTTTATGATTTATTTTGTTTTATATCCAAATTATTGCTGTCCGGTAAAACTTTTATGACCGACAAAAATTAGGGCTGACATTTCTCACGAAGTATCAACCCTTTTGGCTACCTTTGTATTTGCAATAAATAAAGTAACCATGA
>JBMNUV010000043.1:0-21591 GCA_050946455.1 Prevotella sp. | reverse complement strand
GTCTTTTTAAACATTGTGCTATTACCTTTTTGCAGATGTAAAGATACGAAAAAAATCTCACATATAATAATATGGCATTATTTTTCCATGTCGGTTCGATAGTGGACTTTTTAAAGTGGACTCAATACTAAAGTTCAGGAAAAAGGATTTTCACGCTAACCTGTAGATAAACAAATCAAGGGTATAAACATTGTGCTATCGAAAATCTTCTCTAAAAATTCTTGGTTCTCAAATAATTGTATTATTTTTGCTACGTTTTAAAGGCGGATTAAAATGTAGCAAATGGAATTAAATCGTGACATATCAATATTAGGCAGAAAGGTGGCGGTTGCTCCTATGGCTAAAGATGGTTTGATGGGTATCTCCATTGGCGAGAGGATGACCTACAGATTCTATAGCGGCACATATCAAGGTACGGCGTTGCTGTTTGTCGAACCCAAGAAAGATAACCCAACCCCCAGGGAATGCGACATCACCGGGCAGCGGCTTTCTCGGATTACAGGGCTACCGGTCGTGTTTATCCTGAAGGCTGGACCCGCCTACGAGCGACAACGGTTGATGGACAAAGGTATCTACTTCATCATGTCAGACCGTTATGCCCATTTGCCTGGCATAGTGGCTTTGGAGAAAGTATCCAACAGGAAAGTGGCATCAACGCTTACACCAGTGGCCCAGTATCTCTTGCTATTCCATCTGCAGGTAAAAAGTATTGAGGGACTGACGGCCAAGGAAATAGCCATGTTAGTTCCCTATTCCTATGCCAGCGTGTCGATAGGCATTACCTGTCTTGCCGACTTGAAAATCTGCACCAAGATACAACAAGGCCAACGAAACAAGCTCGTTCATTTCGAACGAAAAGGGGTAGAACTTTGGCATCAGGCACAGCCGTACTTGCAGTCACCATTGGAGCAACGCATCTTCTGCGACGGACTCGAGAATGCAGATAACTATCCTTGTTGCGGTATCAATGCCTTGGCCTACTACACCATGCTCAATCCAGATCCTGAGAAGATGGTGATGATGACAAGTTCGGAATACCGCATTGCGAGAAGTTCAGGAACCATCGAGCACCCCAATGTCTTTGATGGCAATACAGTAGTTGAAGTCTGGAAATACCCAGCTGTTGCGTCACAAGGATTCGTGGACAAGCTTTCCCTTGCCTTGTCATTACAGGAAGATGACGACCCGCGTGTACAAAAAGAAATTGAACGAATGATAAACGAAATAAAATGGATGGTATAGACAGGGACGAGGACTTCGTGGCTGAGTTTCTGAACCAATTGAACGAACTTTTTATCATTAAGCCATGACGAAAATTCAATACGCATCTGATTTGCATTTGGAGTTTGCCGAGAACTGGCGATATCTCAAGGCTCACCCGTTGGAAGTTGCTGCCGACATACTGGTCTTGGCCGGTGATATAGGTTATTTAGGTGATGAGAACTATTCCAGGCATCCTTTCTGGGATTGGGCCACGGAAAACTACAAGCAAGTATATTGTTGCATGGGCAACCATGAGTTTTACAAATACTTTGACCTTGCGACGTTGGAGGACGGCTATTGCCTTGAAATCCGACCGAATGTCCACAGTTACTACAATGGCATAGTGCATTTAGGCGATACGGACATCATCCTTTCCACCCTTTGGTCCTACATACCCTTAGAAGAAGCCAGTTTCACGGAAAGAGTCATCACAGACTTCCATCGTATATTATACAATAGAGAATTGCTGACTTTTGCCGACTTCAATCGTGAACACCAGCATTGCCTCGCCTTCATTCAGAAAGCCGTGGCGGAGAGCAAGGCCAGACACAAGGTCGTTGTCACCCATCATGTGCCATCGTTCCGGATGCAGCAGGCCAAGTTCAAAGGGAGCAAGGCCAATGGTGCCTTCAATGTGGAACTGCAGGACTATATTAAAGACAGCGGCATCGATTACTGGATTTACGGTCACTCCCACTATAACACGGACGTGGTGATTGGCAATACAAAATGCGTATCCAATCAGCTCGGTTATGTTTTTGCAGACGAGTATTCTACCTTTGTTCCTAATAAGGTTCTTGAAATTTGATTTATAGTTTTAATTTTATTTCCCATACAGATCATTGCAACTCACCATTTAAAGGTCGGGTTGCGGTTTCCGCCGATGGGGACATCGGCGCTCCCAAAGGCTGGCGCGATGCCTTTGCCGATGTCTCCTTCGACAGAAAGCCAATTTAATTCAGCCTAAATAAATCAACAAAAAACCGTTGACTTGAAGGCTCATTTTAGAGAACGCTGACGGGCAAAAACACGCCGAGAGAGCCACAAAACAGCCATCGGACAGGCATTTTTGCCTTCGGAATTTGCGATAGAGGCCTTCCGGCAACGCGATATGGCCTTTATCGCAACGCGATAGAGCCTTTGCGGCGTTGCGATAGAGGCTTAACCGCAGTGCGAAAGAGGTCCTATCGCAGCTTGATGGAGGCCCTTCGGCATGGTCTATAAAGCCAGAATCCGACTAAGTTGTTGTCTTTCAGCACATTCGGAAAGAGCCTAAATTTTGGCGATTTTTCGTCCGACCGACCGTCTGCTTGCAAATTCGCGATTCTGAGAGGCCGAAAAACATGAAAAGTTATTATGTTTTTGATTATCCAACTCTTCAAGGGCAACTCGTTCGGAGTCTCTGTGGAACTGTGGTCGGGGATAGGCCATTATTGAGGCAGTAGCGTAGCTCCGTGATTGATTACCGGAACCCCCGTTCGGGGGTACATTCCAACTTTATTGGTTACGAGGGGAATCGCCAACTTGCTGCGCGCGTTGGCTCATCCCCTCGCTCTATTTCCGTAACCCCTTTTAGGGGTAACTTATTCAGCATTCCGGAATTTAAAGACGAACATCATTGCCCTTGGAAAGGCAGGCCCACCCCCCCGACAGATGTACGTTCTTTAGCAGCTCAGAACATCGAGACGAACAATCATCATCGTTGGATGGGTGAGGCCCTACCCCCGACAGATGTACGTTCTTTAGCAGCCAAAAACATCAAGACGAACATCATTATTTTTGGAAAGGCGAGGGGCCAGTTCCGATAGGGACATCTTCTTTAACAACCTGAAAAATCAAGACGAACATCATTGTCCTTGAAAGGGTGAGGCTCCACCCCCGACAGGGGGTCGCGGCAATAAAGCGTGGGGATGAGGAGAAACGTTCGCGTTTCGACGATTCCCCTCGACCCCGAGCCCCGTGGATTGAATACCTACCCCTAAAAGGGGTTGCGGAAATGAACATATTGGCCGGCACTATTTGTATTTAAGGATTTTGTGGTTGTATTTACCGCAACCCCCGTTTGGGGGTACATTTCAACATCATTGGTTACGAGGGGAATCGCCAACTTGCTGCGCGCGTTGGCTCATCCCTTCGCTCTATTTCCGTAACCCCTTTTAGGGATAACTTATTCAGCATTCCGGAATTTAAAGACGAACATCATTGCCCTTGGAAAGGCAGGCCCAACCCCCCGACAGATGTACGTTCTTTAGCAGCTCAGAACATCGAGACGAACAATCATCATCGTTGGATGGGTGAGGCCCTACCCCCGACAGATGTACGTTCTTTAGCAGCCCAGAACATCGAGACGAACATCATTATTTTTGGAAAGGCGAGGGGCCAGTTCCGATAGGGGCATCTTCTTTAACAACCTGAAAAATCAAGACGAACATCATTGTCCTTGAAAGGTCGAGGCCCTACCCCCGACAGGGGGTCGCGGCAATAAAGCGTGGGGATGAGGAGAAACGTTCGCGTTTTGACGATTCCCCTCGACCCCGAGCCCCGTGGATTGAATACCTACCCCTAAAAGGGGTTGCGGTAATGAGCATATTGGCCGGCACCATTTGTGTTTAAGGATATTGTGGGTGTACTTACCGCAACCACCTGTAGTGTAGCCACTAACATTTTTGGAAAGGCCGGCGATAGCAATCGATTATTTTCATCCAAAGTATGGTATTGTTTTTCATGATTAAAGCGCATTGGAATGGCAATGCGCTTTAATCAAAGAATATCATTCGCTTTCTATCCAACCAGTATTCTGTTCAATTCCTTGGAAGCGAACCTCATCCCATGGAATAGGATAATAATATTGATAATCACGGAAGGCCCGTTCACCTTCTTGATTTTCCATAGCTTCTATCGTATAGGTCTTATTGCCCGACTCATCGATGACTATTTTCATCAATTTCAAAGGATTTGTTGCTCCGTTGAGGTCGTTTTGGGCTGTTCCCAGTCTTATCTCGTCCCAATACGAGCTCTCCTCAAAAGCGAGTTCAATGCGTCTTTCTTTCAAGATGGATTCCAAATCAATTGACGTGAGACCTTGCATGTGGACGCGGGCCCTGATTTGGTTAATCAACGATAGAGCAGTCTGGGCGTCGCCCGTGCGGTATGCGGCCTCTGCATGGTCGAGCAACACCTCGGCATATCTCCAAATAGGATAGTCTTGGTTGCTGCCTTCGTTGTCATTGTAGGGATAACGCGTAGACGGATCCATGAATTTTCTCATGTAATAGCCTGTACGTGTAAACCCATTGTTCCGGCTTGTTCCATATTTGGTGAGACCATTGGCAGCAACAAGTTTTCCGTTTACCAAATTATAATGTAATCGCATTACACTGTCTCTGAACACGCTGCCGTCATAGAGGATATTGGCATAGAACCGATAGTCGCGGCCCACATAAGGATCGTTTTCGTTGTAGACGTACCCCTCACGCATGCCATAGTCATCGACATGGTTTTGTGTCGGGCAGTAGGCGCATGTTGTTCCCGTCAATGAAGGAGGCATTCCGTCTTGATCCAAAGTGTGGGCTCCTTCTGCCGTCAGTTTGGAAGTACCATGCTGGTATTCGAGTATGCTTTCCTTGTTATTGTGCTGCAGGAAGAGGTCGTGATAATTTTCAGCAATTGTACTTTCATCGGAACCGACAACTTCCATCAACTGATATTGTCCCAGACCTTCTATTTCTTTGAACACCTCTATGGCTTTGGTCATGTATTCTTTACTGCGATCATCCTTGAATCCATAATAGTCTTCAGATTTATTCTGGAATTGCGGACTACCTACCCAGAAATAGGCAGAGGCTTTCAGCATGAGCGCTGCTCCCTTGGTCACTCGACCTTCGTTGCGGTTATCGTGGGCAAGGGGCAATGCCTGAGCGGCCAAATCAGCTTCCTTAGCTATGAAATCTACCATTTCCTCGTAGGAAGCACGTGGGAAACGCTCGTCTGAATTAAGAGGATCATAGGTGTGGTCAATGAGCAAGGGCCCACCATAACGCTTCAACAGCTTTAAATAATAGAATCCTCGGAAGAAATGTGCCTCACCAATGATGCGGTCTTTCACAGAAGATGGAAGATCACCCTCATGTTCCAATAATCTGTTGACACTCTGAATCTGCTGATAAGCGTCACGCCAGCGATTGCGGGCATATAGTGTCACAGTAGTAATTTTTGATGCCATTTCCTCGCCAACACCTGAATTGACCCAACGGCTGACGCCATAAGTAAGCTGGTCTGAATAGAGAGCCGGACAAGTGTAGGACATGTATTTCATATTCAGGAAAGACGATGTGGATATCATCGTATTCCATCCTTTGCTCATTCCATTATACCACTGGATGGTATATTCATCAAGAAGAATGTCGCTTGACCAAATCTTCTCATCGGTCAGTTTATCCGTTGGCATGTCGTCGAAAAGCGAGTCACAACTGATGGTGCCGAAGGCGACGAAAACGAGCAACGAGGTTTTTGCTAACGACCTTATAATATTATATATTTTCATAACGAATCATTATATGTGTGCATACTTACTAAAAACCAATATTGACATTAAATCCATAGGAACGCTGGATGGGATAGCCCATGTGCGACTCCGGATCCATGTGCTTGAGCTTGCTCCACGTATGGAGATTGCTTGCCGTGAAAGAAATTTGCGCATTCTGCAGTCCTACATACTTAATCCATTTTCTCGGAAGACGATATCCTATGTTGAGATAACGCCAGCGAATGAAATTGTTGTTGCGCAACCAGAAAGTAGAGCGAAGACGGTTGTTGTCGGTACTCGAAGTAATCTTGACACGTGGATATTCGGCATTGGGATTCTCCGGTGTCCAAGTATCTGTAAGATGATAATCCTGGAACTTGGGCAAGGTGCCGTTCTCCAAAGTGTAGCTTTCGGTGACATACTGCTTATAGCCTGACACACCTTGGAAAAGGGTGTTGAAGAAAATGCCTCTCCATTCTGCCCCCAGTTTGATGCCGTAGTTGAAATCAGGGTAGTTGGATGATTTCACGGCAATCAAGTCGTGGTTGTCGAGGATATGGTCACCATTCTGGTCCTTGTATTTGATGTCTCCGGGTTTGATGCCGTAGTTTTTGCCTTGCCAAGAGCCGTTCTGGTCAAGTTCGTAGTTGTCTATTTCTTCTTGTGTCTGGAACAAGCCCAATGACTCGTACAAATAGATGTCTCTTGTAGAGTGTCCTTTCCTTCTGAGATTCTCCAATTCGTTGGTCTCGTCACCATAGTTCAATATTTTGTCACGGCCCATCGACAGGTTGAAATCTACGTTGTAACGGAAATCCCGGCCGATGCTGTTGCGGTGGGTTATTGTAAGGTCATATCCCCAAGCCTTGATTTTACCAAAGTTCATGTAGGGTACTCCGGACACGCCTGTGGAATAAGGATAGAGATAATCAGGGGCATTTGTAATCAGATTGGTGCGGAAACGCCAGTAATATTCAAAGGTTATGCCGATGCGGTTTTCCCAGAATCCCAAGTCGACAGCGAGATTATAATCCCTGCTCTTCTCCCACTCCAGTTCCGGGTTGGGATATGCGCCGGATGTTTGAACCGACGGCAGGAACACACCGCCAATGTTGTAGCCATACGAAGGTGAATAGATATAAGTCAACAGGTAACTGTAATCGGAAACACCTCCATCTCTACCAAGAAGACCTGTAGAAGCACGGAACTTGACATTGCTGAGTACAGATTGATTCCAGGATTTGAAGAAGGGCTCATTGCTCAAAATCCACGATGCTGAGAATGACGGGAAGAAAGCCCAGCGGTGGTCGGGGTCAAACTTGACCGAACCGTCAACACGGAAATTAAACTCCGCAAAATAACGGTTGTTGTAGTTGTAGGTGGCACGTCCCACCCACGATGCTCTCTGCACCTTGTTCTTGTTTCCGTGGAGGTCTCCCTGCGCCGTGTTGCCCAATATCTCGGGATAAATGCCAGGAAGGTTGTTGTTGGTTCCATACATGGTACGATGCTTATACTCCTGATAGTTGGCTACAAGCATTCCCGTTACATGGTGCTTACCGAAATCACCATTATAGTTGACTCCTGCCTCATACAGTGTGTTGTCCATGAATTGGTCTCTGTTGAACATCGTAATATTGGCATTTGGGTAGATGGTGTTCTGGTCCACCTTAATTTGGTTGGTTTCCTTGTCGTACATATACAAGGCGACGGGTTTGGAGAAGTCGTCTTGATAGGAGTTGTTTTCATCGTAGGTAAACTTGGCATAGAAGCTCAGGCCCTTTACCCAAGGCAATTCCCACTGCAATTTGGCATCGAGCGTATGCATGTTGATTGTATTCTCAACATACCCTCCAAGCTTGAACACATTGATGAGGGGATTGTTGCCATTGATACTGGCAAGATGACCGTCGCTCAGCACCAAAGGCTGAGTGGGTTCGATGGAATAAGCCTGATCTATGGTTGTGTAACTTGTGTTTTTATTGTGACTCCTCACTCCTGTGAAATCGACACTCAGAACAAGCCCCTTGGCGAGGGTCGCATCAAATTTAGCGCTATAGTTAAGCCTCTTGGTTCCTGTGCCACTGTAGAGACCCACATTATTGCTATAGGCACCCGAGAAATAATATCTTACATACTTGTTTCCGCCGGACACACTGACATTATGCATGGTGCTATGGCCATGTTTCTTCAGATAGTCAAGCATATTCGAATTGGCATACAAGTCGGGATTGCTCTGCGTACGAATCATTTCCAGCTCTTCATCAGTAAAAGGCTCGTATCGGCTTTCTCCCTCAATGGCTTTGTTGTATAATTTGGCATATTCATAACTGTCGAGGAAATTGGGCAACTTGGTAGCTTTGGTCACATTATATTGTCCCCGATAGTTGATATGCACTTTTCCCTCACCCTTGCTTCGTTTTGTGGTGACAAGAATCACGCCATTGGCGGCTCTTACGCCGTAGACAGCAGCGGCGGCAGCATCTTTCAGTACGCTGATGCTCTCGATATCGTCGGGGTTAAGGTCGCTGAGCCTCATTTCACCCTCCGTTGTATCGTCAGAGAAGCGGGGCACTCCGTCGATGACCAGCAACGGCGATGCTGTGGCTCCACTTACGGCACGTATGTTCATTCTCGCCTCACGGGGTGAGCCTGGGTCTCCGGTCATTGACATGACTGACAGGCCAGCCACTTGTCCAGCGAGAGCCTGGTCGATATTTGTCGTTGGCATTTTGACAAGTTCATCACCTTTTACCACTTCCACGCTACTTGTCAGTGATGATTTCTTTTGTGTACCATAACCAACAACCACAAGTTCATCCAACAACTCGGAATTGTCATCCATCTTGATTTCATTAGACTTTCCGGGTTTCAAGACATAGTCAGTCTTTTTCAGTCCTACGCCACTAACGGTGATTTTGTTATTGCCTTTAGGCAGAGTGATGGAGAAATTACCATCCGTATCGGTTACGGCTGCCACTTTCCCGTCAGATGTTCTAACCACGGCTCCGATGACCGGTTGCCCAGACGAGTCTGTGACATGGCCTTTTATCGTTTGATTCTGAGCCCAGACACATGTAGTAACTCCCAGTGTCAGTATCAATGCGAAAATTCTATGTTTCATGATGGTTTGTCATTAAAGATTATTTGTTCAGCAATTTGTTGATGACTGTTATCTGATAGTCATAAAAATTGCGGGCTGCAACATTTCCCGTCGTTCTCCTGGAACGGAACAATTGCAGCACTTTCTTGAGTTGTTGCAACATAATCGGCTTGTAGAATTCCTCCTTTAGTGCGGGGATGCCATAGTTGATGCGTATGAAAGATGTCGTGGGGTCAAAGTATTCACAAGGCAGTTTCTCCTCGTCGACATCTTCATTCTCAGTCAACAATGGAAGTTTGGTGCTTGTTGATGTCTTGGGAGTCTGCAGGCCGGAACTCTGGATAAAGAATTTGATGGCCTGATTTTCTATGGTGATGTCATCTTCGGACAATGCTCGCCCTTGAATGGTTGGCTTGAATATTTCAGTCCAAGCATCCTGTATGTACTGGTTCAGACTGTAATTTTTCCTTGGATTGCTCTTGTAGCCGTCAGATATGCGCTGCAAAGCGGTGCTACTATAAATAGAAGCAATGGAATTTGCCGTGAAATCGGTAGATATTTCATCGGCACGGTCAAACTTCTGCAATAGATTCTGCGGAACCAACCACGACTTATAAGTACGAAGCTGATTTACTACCCAATGGAGAGCCCTCTTTTGAGTTGCCTTGTCGAGATACTCTATAGGAGGAATGTTGTCGCCTTGTCGAACCTCATGATAGATTACTCCTCCAAAATAGGGAAGTACATGGTTGAGATGACGATGGTACTGATTGACCACCGACTTGTAGATGGATTTCATGTAATCATAGTTCTCACCCCTTTCTGCAGTCCATTTCTCAAGATTCCGCATGATAATCTTCAAGTTGCTTATAGCATAGTTGCCAGCCTTCATGTGGTCGTTGCCCAAATCCTCTGTCTGGTCGCTGACATCTATCGTACCAAATACCTGCTGGGCGCCAAACTCGTACCTGGGGTCATTTTTCTTTTCGTCAATCCATTGCGTCAGCGTCTTCTTCTCATCTTCAGGAGTCTCAGCTCCCTTGATAATGGTGTAACCCCATTTGATGGCGTTGATATCCTCGATACCAAGGATAGGCGGCGTCAATTTCACACCTCGCTCCAAGTCACCTGGCTGTGCGACATAATTGTTGCGGGCATAGTCCATAATGCTTGGTGTAGTGCCATATTTTTGGGTGAAAGAGGGACTTCTCAAGCTGTCCACGGGGAAAGAATAGCTGGCTCCCATGTTGTGCATCAGTCCAAGGGTATGGCCTACTTCATGGGATGTAACATAGCGCATGGACTCTTTCATCAGGTCGTCATCGAAAGTCTTCTTATGAGTACGCTTGTCCACGGCACCGGTTTGGGCGAAGCGCCAGTTGTGCAGCAGACTGACAACATTATGGTACCAGATGACGTCTGCTGTCAGGATTTCACCTGTTCGCGGATCCACATAGCTGGGCCCCATAGCGTTGGCTGTAGGTGTTACTGCATATTTTATACAACTGTAGCGCATGTCATCAGGGTCAAAGTCAGGGTCATTCTTGGGATAGTCCTTTGCGATGATGGCGTTCTTGAATCCGGCAGCCTCGAAAGCCTTGTTCCAGTCCATGATGCCCTGCTTCACAGTGCTTCTCCATTTTTCAGGGAAAGCGGAATCGACATAAAAGACAATAGGCTTCTTGGGCTCAACCAACTCTCCTGCGAAATATTTGTCTATATCCTCGTCTTTAGGCTCCAAACGCCAACGATGAATATAGCTCAACTCGTCAATCTTATCCGAAGAAGAAGAATAGACTTTCTTGTCCGTCATGAAATAGCCGACACGGTTGTCGTGGATACGGGGCTTCATCATGTCCTCAGGTGCTAAATACAGCGACCTGTGCATCGTCACCGTGTAAGGATCATTCAGCGGTGTCAGACTGAAAGTCATCAGAGTTTTAATCTCTATGTTCTGAGGGAAATCCTTCACGCTTGAAATGCCCGACGCATCAGCCACAAAGGTGCCCTTGAGCGACTTGGAACCGCCCATGATTACAGATAGAGGATTGTCAGGCTTTATCGGGCTAAGCAGTTTCTCGTTGCCACCGAAAAAAGAGGTGACATCAATAAGCATCCGCTCTTTCTTGCGGGCAACAATCTTGAATCCTTTGAGAACAGGATTTGTAAAGTTTGTCTTGAAAGATGCAGCAATGGGATCACCTTTCTTGACTACGTTTTGCGACTGTATTTGGTGCATCAGCACCTTATTGCTATCGCAGGAAAAACGTATAAGAATGGGGCTCTTCACCATTTGACCGGCTACGTAGTCATGGGTATTGCTTGTCTGTGCCACTCTATTCGACAGGATATAGTCGCGTTTGAAACAAGAGTCGGCCAGCTCAAAGAGCAACTTGCCTTCCTTAACCTTGTAATAAACTGTGAATAGCCCATGCAATACCTTGGCATCTTTAACTGCCTTGTTCCAGTCACCACCTTTCAGTTTAGACAGAGCAGTTGAGTCAGCTACTGCTTTCTTCGGGTTCTTCTTTCTTGCAAACGTTTGTACTGGCATGGTTAGGCCCAGCACAACAAGCAATAATAAGATTTTCTTCATATCAAGAATTAATTAAAGTTTAATTACGGTATATAGATTTAAGTATATGCGCAATAGATTTTCGCAAATTTACATATTATTTTTGGTATATGCGGCTTTCAAGTGTTAAAAATTTAATTGTTTTAATTGGCTGCTGTTAACTTTCACACTATTCTTGCTTGATTGCCAATAACCTTTATAGTATTCTTTTATTCCCTAAATCTAAAATACTCCATGAAAGGAAGAATTCCTCCGAAAGATGCCGGTTTTCGGATTTTATTGCTATCTTTGCCATGTCATGTTGGTGATGACTTGCTTCTCATTGCACCACTAAGTGAAGTGTCACAACTTCATCGTAAGATGTCCGGTCACGTGGATGGCGACCTTGCTTTGGTCCGCAATAGAAAGATAGGGTTACGAGGCACTAAATGCATCATCGAACAGATGGGCTAAGTACTTGATGAAAGGAATATTCAAACGAGATATCCATTTGCTTGGATTATTGAATAAGAATAACTATTGCAGAAGCTTATGACACACTACCTCCTGATAAAAATGCTTTGCCGGACAGCCTTTCTGGACAGTCTTTAGATAGTATCATTGTCTTTGTCAGAGGCGTTCCCGTTTTGTTGGACAAAGACTTAGCCAAACTCTATGGTATTGAAACGAAAGCCCTTAATCAAGCAGTAAAAAGAAATCTTCAAAGGTTCCCGGAAGATTTTATGTTTCAGCTCACCAAGGAAGAATGTTTGAGGTCACAGATTGTGACTTCAAAAGGTAGAGGAGGCACCAGGTATCTTCCTTATGCCTTTACCGAGAATGGCATAGCCATGCTAAGTAGCGTATTGCATTCAGACATAGCCATAGAAGTGAACATTCGCATCATGCGGGCTTTCACAAAAATGAGGCAACTCATAGCCAACCAGCGGGTGTTTGTGCGCTTAGATGCCATTGAGCAACATCAACAAGAGACAGACAAGAGAGTAGATGAAGTGTTTCAACTGATAGAAAGGAAAGAGCTAATACCAAATCAAGGTATCTTCTTTGATGGACAAGTCTATGATGCTTTTGAATTTGTCTCCAAATTGATAAAGGATGCTGAAAAAGGCATCATCTTAATAGACAACTATATCTCAGACGAGGTGTTGACCCTTCTTGAGCGTCGGGGCAACGGGGTGAAGGCAAGTATCTATACTCAAAAGATAGACCATCAGTTAGCCCTGAGCTTGAAGAAGTTCAATGCTCAGTATCCCGCCATTGAAGTGAAGACTTTCAAGTTCTCCCATGACCGTTTTCTGTGTATAGATAATGTTGTATATCATATTGGTGCATCCATCAAGGACCTTGGCAAGAAATGGTTCGCTTTCTCCATCCTTTATGATGTTCATCCGGATGACTTGGTGAAGCGGATAGAACAAAGCTGCGAAAAAGGGTAAAAAAAGACTTTTAGCCACCATGTCATCTTGTTGATGATTTAGGAACACTAATTTGTATACGACGCCAAGTATGTTCTCGATCTTCTTCGGCAGCGTTGAAGCCATAACTCTTACGAATCGGCGGCATTCTCTTCCTTGAGCCCTGCCGAGAGAAGAAATAATTATTACGAGATAAATATTCCGCCAAACGACGTAGGTTTTCAGATATTATTGCTAACTTTGCCATGTCGTATTGGTGTTTTATTAGCTTGTTATCGCACCACTGAGTGAAGTGAAATTACCGATATGGCAAAGTTCTTACAAGCGAGCGTAATGAAAGCGTGCTTTCAAATTGCCGGGCGTAGTCAGGACTTAGTAAAATCGTATGCAGCGCTTGTTGCTGGGAACTTGTAAACAATGTTAAACCAAAGTGGTGCGAAATGATGTATTATGAAGAAAAGTCTGTTGATTATGCTGACCATGCTTGTCTATAGCATTTCAATGATGGGCGGAACACTGAAGGTTACTTCAGGCAAAACTGATTTCCTGAAGTCAGAAGGTACGGTGGCAGTAATCTGGAATTGGGACAAAGCGACTTACGCAGACAAGGAATCCTTAAAAAGTGCTTGGGGTGAAACGTATGATAAACATCTCACTGACGGTGAGAAATTCTTCCTCAATGGCTTCAACGAAGTCAGTAAGAAGCTCAAAGCTACTCAGAGTGCTGATGGTGCCAAGTACACAATGACAATTACAGTGACGAATATTGACTATTTCTTCAGTGCAATGAGTGTTGTACCGGGCCATAAGCACGCTATCTGGGCCACCATAGACGTCAAGGACGCATCCGGCAACTCTGTATGTACAATAAAGGCCGAACGCTTCAAGGGCGGCCGCGACTTCGTCAAGTACGATAGTTATACGGAGTTGATGGGTAATTTAGGAAAAAAGATAGCTGATTTATAAAACGAAGTCCCAAGAGCTTGCTAAAACTCTTGGGATTTTTTTTAATGTTACTGAGAGGCTTTGAGGGGCATTATTTCCATCGCCAGTTGGCAATTTCGCACCCCCGTAAGGTACTTTTATGTGTGAAGCCAGTGCCTTTCTTTGCCCTACGACGAGAAAAAAGTTAATTAATCTATCAAATTATTGGAGGTTAAGAGAAAAATGCCTATCTTTGCAGTATCTCATCAACCAAGTTGTTGAAGGAGTTACGGGGCCGTCTGCTTTGCAGGCGTCCCCAGTTTTATTTTATGCGATTCATTATATCTTGAATCAATGTATATAAAGTATATTCGGTAGTTCCGACACTTTGCTTCCATTTTTGATATTCTTTTTCCTTCTTTTCTACATCGTGGTGATACTTTGCACAAAAGGCTGTCCAAGGTAAGACATATCCCTTTCGTACATCAAGAATGATAAAATAATTGTTTTGCCATGGATTATCATCATCTTTTTCAACATCTAACCAAATGCAGATTCTATGACTTCCATGTCGTTCCTGTTCCCAAAACCTTAAGCTTAATTCTTTCGTTCTCTCAATACCAGGCTTGCACCATGGCATCCTCTCACATCGCCTTAAATCAGGCGTTCTTTCATGTTCAATATCTCCTTCATGGGTCATATGATAGAAGGTGTATGCCCTATTTTGATACTTGGGATTGAATTTTAACTTGAAAACGATATCCTCAATTATTGGCTTGCTATCAATAAAATCATTTTTAAAGACGGAATAGACAGCGTCAATGTATTTATGATAGTCGCCATTATATCGTTCTAAATAGAGTCTTTCAGGTAATTGGGATAGTAACACTGTCATCTTGCCACGCCTCCTCGCCAAATGAAAATATTGACTTTGTCCTCTCGCAGCAGAGTCGATTTAGTCAGAGAATAAGAAGATCTTTGTCTCATTTTTTCGAGTAACTTTAGTTTTGTTTTACTTGTCGTTAATCCACGATTAGCATAGGTTACTGTACCAATCAAAAAATCAGCCAGTTCTATCAATTCAACCTCATGTGATTTGACCTGTTGGATTCTTTTAATTATCTTCTTGTCGAAATCAAGGGCGCTGCTACAAAGGATATCCCTTAATTTCCTGACCTTTTTCCCACCTTGAGTGTCTTTAATGTCTAAATATATGTAATATTGATTATTTGGAACTATCAATGCCTTTAGCATGTCAAAATACATCTTGTAGTAGAATTGGTCATGAGTCTGGGCATAATCTTCATGATGCAATATTTGTTTATCAGGGACTACTAAGGCTCTGAAGTGTAAATCTTGATTATCGAAGAAGTAGTCCATCACGTCTTTATAATAATCCTCCTTTGATGGTGAGACTCCGTTCCATTTTAATTCGTTGAATGGTTTTAGGCCATGTTTTACTTTGATTTCTCGCAATCGGCGGAATGCTTCCTCCTTGGCTTCCAGGGGACACCATACCCCACCCAAGACCATCGTATTAATATTGTCATGCTCGAGATGGCAACTTTCATCACAATATATATTGATCTTCATATATTTATTATTTGAAATAACGCTATGCGAAGTTAGTATAAATTATGGACAAATCAAAACATATTCAAGTTCAATTTAGGTTTCTCCTATCATTTATTTCGTAATCTACCAAAGGCAAGGGCTATTTCCACGCCTCATGATGTGCCATGATAGCAGAAAGAGCCGATAGACAGTCAAGTCCATCGGCTCTTCCTAAGATATGTTTTCAGTAGCCTACAGCCACTCTATACTGCGACCTGCACCCACTTCAAAGTGATATTTCAAGATGCCCAAGTCCGTGTGGGAGAAAAATCCGAGGCCAGCACGGGCTTCTACTTTGCCGTCGGCATGCAAAATGAACTTGAACTTCTGTTGGTTCGTAGCGGTAGGAGCCAGCAATGCGGCATCTACGCCGTCCAAAAACCACTGCGGGGCTTCTTGTGCCTGCATGACCTGCTCGCGCGACTTTATCTTATGCGAGACGCCCTGCGTGGTGCCATAGCCAAAGCAAATGACTGCCAAGAACTTTTCTCCTCCGGAGACTTCCACGCGTCCCGTATGCTTGGAGAAAGTAAGTCCCACCCAGCAGGTGTTGACACCCTGCTGCTGGAGCCACAGCACCAAGTGCTCTCCCCAGTAGCCCAGCCTCTCGCTCAGGTCATCCGCCTTGGAACCCACTAAGGCAATGTAGTTCCGCACGCCGGAAAACTTGCCATAGCGGGCCCATCCTTTCTGGAAAGCACGCTCATCATCGGTCACCACCTGAATATGCAGGTGATTGTCACGGTTGTACTGTTCCACCATCTGCTGCAGCTTCTCAAGAACCTCAGGGGCGACTGGGTCTGATTTGTAACTACGCACGCTGTGGCGCTGACGAATTGTCTCAATCAATGGTTCCATACACCTAATTATAATTGGTTATATATTTCTTCTACGCGCGAATTCAGATAGCCATTGCAAATTTACAAAAGCTTTTTGTAAAGGCGTTCATTGGGAGCAGGGAAATTAATTTCTCTCTTGGATGTGGGTTGATTTTCTGCATAACTTGATTTGTTTTCTGATGGCTGACATGTTCGAAAACGGAAGATTTAGGGAGGTACTGACCGCGCCAGCCTCTGTAGCGTCGATGTCCCATCGGCCGGATACGCTGATGAGGCGGAACCGCCCTAACCCTCCCTAAAGGGTGAGCGCGCATCTCAATCACGAATGGCCAATCTATGAAAGATATATTTTTGTCTTTCCTGACGGCAATAAACCTTCATGCCCCATAAAAATATCAACCCAAAAGTTTTGCCGACTATATATTTTTACTTAAATTTGCAATTATAAAGATTCAAACCTCTCCTCAATGGAGCTTTGGCCAAGCCCAAGACATAGGGCACGTCTCCCGGCCTAAGTCATTTTTTCATTCGCGAAACGGGAAGACAACGCGACAAAACCATCTATCCTATCATGGAATACGACTCTAATATTATGCCTCCCAAGCCCGACAACTATCTCGTTTGGGCCATTCTCACAACCATTTGTTGCTGTCTGCCTTTCGGCATCGTCTCCATTGTTTATGCAGCTAAGGTTAACTCGCTTTACGTTGCCCAACAATACGACTTGGCATTAGACGCCTCTCGCAACGCCAAGAAATGGGCTATCATCGCTGCCGTATCGGGCATCGTTATCAGTATTATCTACTTGCTTGTATACGTGATATGGGGTGTCGCCTTTTTCTCAATGAGTGACATGTAAACTCCTTGGTGACCCTTCATGACGCACAGCAATAAGATGGGTCTCGCTTTAGCTGGAGTCGTGGCGTTGTTCGCAGCTTTGGCCATAGTGGACCCGACGAGCCAATGGTGGCCGTTTCACTGTCCCTTCAAGCTGGTAACGGGTCTGCAATGCCCGGGCTGTGGTGGACAAAGGGCTCTCCATGCCCTTCTGACCGGCCATCTGCGCGAGGCCGTCAGTTACAATCTGTTTCTCGTCTATGCAGGTCCCTATGTCTTGGCACTCATTATTGCCCACCTATTGCCTGAAGGACATGCGAAGGCCACTTCTCTGAAATGGGTGGAACATCCTGTTGTGGTTTGGTTCTACATCATCGCGTTCATGGTGTGGCTGGTAGTGAGAAACATTCTTCATATTTAATCTAACAAACGACTCAACATCAGATGGATTCACAATCAATCAATCGAGCGACCATCCTTTTCGGCGACAAAATTCCCATTGCCAATTTCCCCTACCTGCAAGGGGTCCTCTCGAAAACGGATATCACTGAGCATGACCTCACGATGATTGCCATTCAGATGAAAGACCCCACCATATCGCTCATCCTTTCTATCTTAGTGGGCAGTCTGGGCGTCGACCGATTCTACGTGGGCAACATAGGGTTGGGCATCCTTAAGCTCATCACCTGTGGTGGATTGGGCATCTGGTGGCTGGTAGACATTTTTCTGATTATGGGCATCACCCGAGATAATAATTGGAACCTGCTCATGAATTCTCTTCAGCGTTACCAACAAAGTCATGAAACGGGAGTCGTGTCTTATTCTGATAAAGGCTAACGCAATTTATCTTCCGAGGTTCGAGAAGTGATAAAGCACCTCCGCCGATGAGGACATCGGCGCTCCGTAGGCTGGCGCGACCCATAAGCCAATCATGCATCGACGCTTCATAGGCATTAGCAATCGAATGGGGTAGTAGTTAACTTCAACAGATATCCCTTCATCGGCGAAAAAATCGCTGTAGCCTACAATGCAATATTTCCCCATCGGCGGGAACCGCAGTTCGTGAATTGCAAACTATGAAAGGCAAATATTCTACACGGGTGACAGATGGGAGGAGCATGGGCTGATGGCAACGCAGTACAGGGGATTTGCACTTGAAGTTGGTGCTTGTGGCATTCTACCTTCGTTCCAATGCTGAGCGGGGCGAAGGGGCGTGGGGCTGAGCCCAAAAGGGGGCTTTTGGGCGGCTGAAGAGGGCAGCAAAGGCGATTACTCAACATTTTAATGCATTGTCTATGTTAAAATCTCCCTAAATGCTTGGTAGTTTTGGCATTATTTGTAACTTTGCAAACATTTTAATCAATTCATGATAGTTTAAGGTTGTACGAAGGATTATCTTATTAGCAGACTATAAAGGTTGCTCGACGGGATAACCAACAATGCAAGAAGGAAACGACACATCAAGAGAATCACTTTAAAAATCAATTAATTCCATGAGAAGGTCTTTACTTAAAACCTACATACTCTCACTTTTCTTGGGAGTATGTGGAGGAAATATGAATGCTCAAACGACTATTGGCGATTTAATTTACACATTCAGCACCACTACCGAAGAAATTAACACTGCTACTGTCGTAGGCCTGGCTCCTACATTCTCTGGTAACAGTTTAACAATACCGGGAACTGTCAGTTCTGGTAGCATTTATTACAATGTCACTGCCATTGCCGATACTGCTTTCTTGAACAATAAAAACATAACAACAGTGGCATTACCTTCAATGCTTATGACCATCGGTGATTCCGCGTTCTATGGTTCACCCATCGACTCTGTGGCTTTACCCTCAGCGCTTACCTCTATCGGGGACAGTGCTTTTGCACATTGTCTCAATCTGAAAGTCCTCACATTCGCAGAGAAATTCGATCCTTCGGTATTCTTTAATGCCTCTAAAGCAAAAAGGTACGTGCAAGAAAACAATAAAGACAGTGCAGATTACGGCAAAATTACCCAAGATGAGGATGGCGATTATTTCCCCCGTGTGGTCACTGGTGGCATAGGCAGTACCATCACTACCATTTACCTCCCTACGATGTTCGGTGGTAGTAGTGAACATACCATCCCTAAGGGAATGTTCTCCCACTTTGAGTCATTGGAGACGGTAAATTTTGACGCCAATAGTTCTTTTACTACCGTGGGTGCCGAGGCATTTGCTCACACCTTCAATCTGAAAGGCATCACGCTTCCTGAAAGCATGACCACGCTCGAAGATAGTGCTTTCTACGATTGTGACTTGGAATCCATCGACTTGAGCAATACCCAAATCACTTCCGTTGGCGAAAGTGCCTTCGCCGATTGCTCATTGTTAGAGAAGGTGGTGATGCCAAGCCCCAGCGAAGGTCTTACTCTTGACGACAATGTCTTTCAAGACTGTTCCTCGCTTACTTACGTTGACTTGGGCAGCAATCTGACAACCCTCGGAGAATATGCCTTCGACATTGATACAGAGGAAACCACTCCTGACAAATTGGATATCTATGTAAGCAACTCTGATTTCGTGGAATTGAAAGATGAAGATGAAACTAACCATCAACTTGCTTTCTGCGACGATGATAATGAAAATGACGCCGTCAACTCCCGCCTCCAAAAAACTGCGGTTCTTCATGTCCCTTACAGTTTAATTGCAAGCTACCACGCTGGTGCAGGATGGAAAGACTTGGATGTAGAGTTCACTATCGGCGCTGACAACACAACTGTACCTTCCACAGGACGTTGGTATCTTTCCGTAAAGCGCAATTTCACAGCAGGTCGTTGGGCCACGCTGGCTTTGCCCGCAGCCATTCCCCTGTCGAATTTCCAGAGCGCTTTCGGTGACGATGTCCAAGTGTACCAATACACAGGGGATGAAAAGTTATCCACTGGAGGCTATTACCTCCATTTCTCGGCACTGTCTGGAACAAATCCCTATACCAGTACCGTATTTGTCAGAGGCGTGGACGCGACAAAGGCTACAAGCACTGTCGATGAAACATCCGTTTACCTCATCGGGCGCGTTCAGATGGGCAATGATTATGGAACAGAAGTATCCAATGTGACCTACAATCCCAGCACAGAAGGCTACAACTTGGTGGGCACCTTCGTCAAAGACGATGACGGACTGCAACCCTACGACTACTTTATCAATGCCAACAAGTTCTACCGCTGGACCGGCAGCACCACCTCAACGAATGCCATGACGGGAGTGTTCCGTGCAATCAATTCTGCTAATGCCGCCAAGATGTATATCGTATTCGACGATTTTGCCACATCCATCGACAGCGTCACACAGGATGTCAACGACAGCACGGCGCCGTCATACAACCTTTCCGGCCAGCGCGTAGATGCCTCCTACAAGGGCATTGTGATAAGGAACGGAAGGAAATATGTTCAACAATAACTGGTCAATCATTAATCTATCTGACGAGCTATGAACAAGAAAAGATATATCAAGCCGAACTCCACTTTAGTGAAGATGGCGTTGGAATCCGTACTTACGACGATATCGGGAACTGACCTGCCCAGTACCGGCATGGGCGGCGATACCAGTGATTCTTCTATAACTCCCGAAGCCAAAGAAAACACTTTGTGGGACGACTACACTGAAGAACCCTGGCAATGAGCCGTGGGAAGCCCTGCTACCCACAAGCACCGATAGCGGACATTCAGTTGTCGCGTCCTTCTATAGGGCATAACGAAACATATAAGAAAGCCAAGGCAACGTATGCTGGTGGCTCACGAATATAAAACCATTTAATTCAAGGCAAATGAAGAAGATACTTTTCATACTCGGTTCTCTCCGAGAGAAATCATTCAACAAGCAAGTGGCGCAGCATGTCAGCCAGTTGCTTGAGGGCAAGGCAGAGGTGGAATGGCTCAATTACGTCGACCTGCCTTTCGTCAATCAGGACATCGAGTTTCCGGCACCCGAGCCCGTGGCAAGGGTTCGCAAGGAGGTGATGGATGCCGATGTCCTTTGGGTGTTCAGCCCTGAGTACAACTACAGTTATCCTGGTCACGTGAAGAACCTCTTCGACTGGCTCTCACGGCCGTTGCGTGCTGACGACCCTGACAAGAAAACCGCCATCAGGGGCAAGAAGGTGGTGCTCACCGGCATCGGAGGCAAGAACAAGACCAAGGACTGCCGCGAGAAACAGACCTCTCTCTTGGATTTCCTCGGCGCAGAAGTGCTCCCCAATCAGGTGGGCCTCATGGTCAATGTAGAGGCTTGGACTACCGACGTGGTCGTTTTGGACGAAAGCCAGAAACAAGAGTTGCAAGAGCAGGTGGACGCGATACTATAAAGGGAGAAACGGATCCTCCCTAACCCTCCCTAAAGGCTACTCTTTATACACATCTTTGTAAAAGTTACTATCCATTGTAAACAAAATCAGGTCACAATCTCTATAGAAGCAATCCAGTCCCCGTTTCAATGTCATGTAGCCGGGGTTGCCGTATGCCTTTG
>JBMNUV010000042.1:0-21930 GCA_050946455.1 Prevotella sp. | reverse complement strand
GTTTTACCATCTATTCATGTACGTAAGGGTTTTTCTTTCAACGTGTTAGATGCTTTGCTGAGATTGCTGAGATGTTTTTTCAACTAAAAAAACTCAGAGGAAGCACCCGTCATGGGAAAACTTTTGGAAGCCATCCCTTTCTATGAAAGGTCAGGACAAAATGACTCCCTATTTCGGATGCACCATTTTTCCTCAAAATGTTTACCGGACAGTAATAAAAGGAATAAACGCATACTCAGACAAACGGAATGCGCATAGAAAAGAGGGGCAGAGTCCGTTTTCTATTGGTTGCTAAACAAAGCATGCAGGAACAGACAACGTTGGCAGCTTCCTCAGCTTTCATAGATAGAGTGGGCAAAAGGAAGTCATGAGAAATAAAAATCCCGTCCTCGACGAATCGAGAACGGGATTTATTTTGATTAATCTCTATTGAAAGATTACTTTGTAGTGTCGTTGAATGTAGCAACACGGTTGAACTCTACCTGCTCGAAGAGCTTATCGGTAGCACCCATACCCTTAGCAGTCAGACGATCTGCAGAAATGTGATACTTCTTGATAAGAGCATTCTTAACAACCTCTGCACGCTTCTCAGACAGCTTCTGGTTGAGTTCTGCGGAGCCTTCAGGAGAAGCATAACCCTTGATTTCTACCTTAGCAGAAGGATTATTCTTCATGTAGTTAGCGATGAGCTCGATAGGAGCATACTGTGCGCGGTCAATCACGCTCTTGCCCTGACGGAACAGAACGGTCGGCTGCAAGTTGGTAGCTGTAGCGGGCTTCTCATACTTAGGCTTAGCGTTGCACTCATCAAGAGCCTTCTGGAGGTCAGCAATCTGACGATCCTTAGCTGCGAGCTCAGCATCCTTGTTGTTCAAGTCGCTGCGCAGGCTGTTAATCTGAGCGTTCAAGCCATCAATCTCAGCCTGGTCGCGGAGCTGTGCGATAGTAAAGTTGTGAGTACCGTTAGAATTCTTGAACTTGTAGATGACACCAGCGTTGAGCTGAACCTGGCTGAAGTTGAGGTTGTACTCGGGCTGATCATCAGAAGCATCCATCTCGTTAGAAGAGTTGTGGTTGTGGAAAGCCCAGTTAATAGAAGGCTCAATGTAAATCTGCCATGCCTTGTCAGCGCCAAGGTTCCAAGCGAAGTCAAGAGCAACCTTAGATGTCATGCGGTTCTGACGGATGCCCTTGCTGGAATTGCAGAAGCTGTGACCCCAGCCAAGTCCATACAAAGCGCTAACCTCGAACAAACGAGGAGTGCCCTTGTAGCCACCGAACCAGTTGCTCAAGTTAACAGTTCCCAGCAACTGAGTGTTCAAATAGCGAACAGCAGTACCAGAAGACTGATAAGGCTTGTTAGAGAAGTATGCGTTACCTTCAATAGCCAGACCGAAGACTGGAGTGAAGTAACGACCAATACGAAGACCTGCATTGGGATTCAGGTTGTTAAGCCAACCATTAACACCAGTGGTCTTAGAAGCTACACCTCCGTTAATTCCAATGTAGAAATTGTCGAAAGTTTTGCTTTCTGTAACCGTCTGAGCGTTTACAGAAACTGCCATCATAGCAGCAGCAGCGAATAAAACTAATTTTTTCATTTCTCCCTGAGTTTATAATTTAATATTAAAATAATATCATCCTGAAAACCTTATTGCAGGTTTCACGATGCAAAGTAATGAAAAAATATTGTAACTTCCAAATATAATGTGCAAAATTTAACTTTTCATCAACAAATCACCCTATTTGCACGTACGAATCGGACTAAAAAAATGCAAAATAGGACAATTTTACTATCAATATTATACATTCCACTATTTCACATAGGAAAGTTTGAATTGTGTTTCACGATGTGGAAAAATTTTGCACACAAGTCCATTTTGAAAATAAGAACTTTTACAGAAACTCACATTATTTTGATAAAAGTCTTAATTCGGATGTATATCTATCCGTTGAAAACGATAAGAGGGTACACTCGCTATTACAGAAAGAGAATTCCGTGTACCCTCTTAACGCATCAATTACATCACGATGACATTCACACTATAAGGCTTCAGCTTCAACTCGTTGCCAACCACGCCCGAAATGATGGTTGCCTTCTCATCTTTTGGATTTCCACTGAAACTCTCCATTCGTGCATTGGACGGAATCTGCAATCCGTCCACCTTTACGCTCAACTCGCGTGGAAGCGTATTAACAATCTTCAGATAGCGACTTCCTTTCTTACTGTCTATCACGAATGAAGCTGCCACACGGTTCTTCAACTGGGCATCATCAGGCGATAACTGCAAGTTGCATTGCACATAACGGTCACCACTATGTGTGGCAAAAAGTTGCTGAGTGAGATACGACGGTGTAACCGTATAGGTATCGTTGTCGAAATAGATTAAGTCTGGATTCCAGTTCTGATGTTTCAAGTTGCAGAACAAAGGCGCATAGCTGCACATTTCCACCACATCTCCATTACGCTCCACATTGCAGAGATAGGCAGCTTCGGCAAGCGCCGACTCCACAGTACGCGAGCGGCTGGCATACTCACCCAAATAAACTTTCGGACCCTTGCGGTCGTAATCGTCGTAATAATCAGGATGAGTGAGGAACCAGCCTATAGACTCATAATAATGTTCATCCACGATGTCGATGAAACTCTTATTGGCTTTGGCAAACTTCCAACCTTCAATGTTGTCGGACGAAGGATAATGCCAAGGACCAGCCGTTCCGATAATCTTTATGTCGGGATAGCGCTGCTTAATTGCCTTGCAAATCATAAGGCAACGCTCCTCAAAGGTAGTCGAAATTAAATCTTCATTCCCTATACCTATATAATTAAGGTGATGATTTCGGCGAGCCCAATCGATGAGTTCCAAAATCTCATTGCAATAAGCGGGCATATCTTTCATGTCTATACCGCCCTGCTGACCCGCATAGCCAGTAGAGTCGGCTGCAGAGAACTGGCAAGGCACACCTGCAGAAACAACGGGAATTGGCTCACAGCCCAAGTCGTCGCACAGTTGGAAGAACTCTTCAAATCCCAAGCCCTTTGTCTGGTGATAGCCCCAAAGGTTAGGAGAAGGCTTACGGTCTTGAAGTTTGCCAACCGATTCCTTCCAATGATAGATATTGCCAAGTCCGTTGCCGTGAGCGAGACAGCCTCCGGGGAATCGCATAAACTTGGGGTGCAGTTGCGCGACAGCTTCAACTAAATCACGACGCAATCCATGACCCTTATAGGTGTCACGCGGCATCAGACTGACCATATCGAGTGCCACCCTACCCTCGCCCTGCGGGATGATTGATAGAACGGCATCCTTGAACTTAGTTGCCTCTTTGTGGTCTTTGGGACGCTCTATTTTCAGTTCTAACCGATATTCAGCCCAATTAGAACCTACAATATTCAGTTTACCATCTGCAAAGATGTTGCCCTCCTTGTCTGAGAGCATCACGACTACTTTCTTTTTCTTCTCAGTGGAATCCATCAACCGCGCCTGAACGCAGAAATCATAAAGGCTGTCTGCTTTCAAAGTGATGCCATCAAAGCCACGGTTATAAATACCATCTTCTGAAAGAATGACATAATGGGGGTTGTTCTTGCTCAAAGGAAAGTCTGTGGCAATATTCAATTTCCCATTAGGAGCTACCGTGTTCCAACCCGTTGCCGCGTTCCATCCTTTATGGTCTTTGGCACTATATTCAAAATCACGGTTCTGCACCAACTCCGCATAGAGTCCACCATCGGCTGCATAGTTGATATCCTCAAAAAATACGCCGAAAAGACGGTTGGAGATGGTTTTCTGCCTGTTCATATCCACCTTCATCGTGGCAGTGACATTGGGCAGAGAAGCAAACCGACGCGCATCATCGCTCATGCTCAAGGCGCTCATCTGCGCATCTTGAGCCAACGCATTGAGATAATTGACGATATAGTCGAAATGAACCTTTGGCAACTCAAAGAAAGAGCCTTCAAATATCTTTCCGCTGATAGTTGCCGTATCGCGCAGCCACGCCACATCCTCAATCGTAGAAGGCTCATCCTTTGAGAAATGACGGAAATCATTCGTGGCAGTAAGGAAGCGCGGTCCCTCTTTCGTTCTGAAATAGATGTCGAATCCATTGTCGTTATTGACAAACGCAATAGGTTCCTTGCATCCGCGCACGCTCATCTTAGGAAAATCCTGCGGGCGCCATGTCACCAAGTCCTCGCTGTAGGCAACTCCCAGACAAGGGGCATTGTCTCCCACACCAAAAAGCAATCGGTAGGTTCCGTTCTCATTGATGACAAAAGGATTGTACATCCGCTGTTCCGTTTGCGAAGGTCCATACTCGGAACTGCAGAGCTGTCCCACGTCTGTCCATTGCTCCTCGTCACTGAGATAGGCGATGTGGAGTCCTGCCTTTGGATTAGGCGAATAGAGAAACACCTGCACAGTCGTATCATTGCCGTAGATGCCGTACGAAGGTTGAATATTTTGGGCATGGACAGTAGCAGTCAATGCTGTGCATGCCAATATAGTAATGAAAAGTCTGTTCATATTGCTTGATGATGTTTGTTGCAAAGATAATAAAAAAGCCTCAACTCTCAAACCCACTACGGTGATTTATGCCGCAAAACATGACAATCCTGTGTCGAAAAAGTAAAAAATAGGATAAATATCTCACAAATGTGCAATCTTTTAACTATCTTTGCAATGTCTGAAAAAGTTTATCGTCAGTAAACCCCAAAAACAGAATAGATATGAAAGACTTCTTTAAGAATGTAGGTGCTACGATGGTAGGTCTCCTATTGTTCATGATTATTATGGGCATCTTTGCAATGTTGAGTATTGTCGGCATGGTAGCTTCCACAAGCAGCAAGCCATCACTGCCGCTAAACAGCGTATTGGTATTGCAAATGAAAGGCATCTTAGGTGAGCGCAGTACTGAAACGCCACTCGCCGTCTTCCAAGGAAATAAGATACAGAACATGGGAGTTAACGATATTGTTTATTCTATTAAAATAGCCAAAAAGAACCCCAAAATTTCGGGTATATATATTGAGAACGACGGATTCAGTGCCGAGCCAGCACAATTGGAGGAAATCCGCAATGCTTTGAAGGATTTCAAAAAGAGCCACAAATGGATTATTGCCTACGGCGACTCTTATGGCGCAGGAAGTTACTATCTGGCATCGGTAGCGGACAAAATTTATTTGAATCCGCAAGGAGAAATCGACTGGAAAGGTATTGGCGGACAGATGATGTATCTGAAGGACGCCCTGAAGAAAGTGGACGTGAGAATGGTTGTCATGAAAGTCGGCAAATATAAGAGTGCTACGGAAATGTTCACCGAGGATAAGATGAGCGACGCCGACCGCGAACAGACCACAAGGTATTTGACTGGTATCTGGAACACATGGCTGAAGGGCGTGAGCGAAGCCCGCAAAATTCCTGTCGACTCACTCAATGCTTATGCTGACCGCTTAATCGCAACTGAGGATCCCAAGGTGTTTGTGAAAAACAAGATGGTAGATGGACTTCTCTTTGCCGATGAGATGAAGGCTCAGGTGAAGAAGTTGCTCAAATTGGAAGAAGATGACGATATCAAACAGCTTACTCCCGGACAGTTGATAAGTGCCGTAGATGGCAATAAAGGAGGAGAGAAAATCGCAGTCTATTATGCAAGTGGTGAGATTGTAGACTATTACAACACTTCCAGCTTGTTCCCCACAAAAGAGCAGATTGTCGGTGACGAATTCTGCAAGGATATGGAGGAGCTGATGGACGACGACGATGTGAAGGCGGTTGTTCTGCGTGTGAACTCCCCCGGCGGTTCTGCGTTCGCTTCCGAAAAGATGTGGCATGCCATCAAGAAGCTCAAGGAGAAGAAGCCCGTGGTGGTTTCGATGAGCGGCATGGCTGCCAGTGGCGGCTACTATATGAGCTGCGGAGCCAACTGGATTGTGGCTGAGCCTACTACCCTCACCGGTTCCATTGGCATCTTCGGTATGATTCCCGATGCATCTGGGCTGCTGACCAACAAATTAGGCATCAAGTTCGATGAGGTGAAAACTAATAAATACTCAACCATTTTAGAGCCGGGACGTCCTATTACGGCAGAGGAGTTAAGCTATATTCAAAGTGCTATCGACCGTCGTTACCGCGTGTTCCTCTCGCGTGTTGCCGAAGGCCGCAAGATGAGCATGGCTCAAGTCAATGACATTGCACAGGGTCACGTCTATTTGGCTCAGGATGCTAAGCAAATTAAGTTGGTCGACGAGTTCGGCGGACTCAACACGGCACTCGAAAAGGCTGCTAAGCTGGCTCATCTCGATGAGTATTATTATAATGAATATCCCGCTCCGATGGACTTCTTTGAGCAGTTGAACAACATAAGCGAGGGTAGCAATTATCTCGACGACCAGATGCGCGAAGTGCTGGGACAGTTCTATGAGCCTTTCTGTATGCTCAGCAGCATTAGGAATCAGAACAGGCTTCAGGCACGCTTGCCCTACTATATCCTCTATAATTAATAAATAAGAATGGAAGGCGACTTCATCAAAATCAACGAATGGCTCTTACCCCTAAGCTGGCTCTACGGCTTAGGGGTAAGGTTCCGCAATGCCCTCTTCGAGATGGGAGTCCTCAAGCAACACTCCTACAGTCTGCCGGTCATCTCTGTGGGCAACATCACCGTGGGCGGAGCGGGAAAGACCCCCCACGTGGAATATCTCATCCGGCTTCTGAGCGGCCTCACGAAGGTGGCTGTGCTCTCACGTGGATACAAGCGAAAGTCTAAGGGCTACGTGCTTGCCAACGAGCATACTCCTATGGAGGACATTGGCGATGAGCCTTTCCAGATGAAAGAGAAATTCCACAATATCTACGTGGCTGTGGATAAGAAACGGACAGAGGGCATCGACCGTCTCACCCACGACGAACAGACCAAGGATGTAGACGTGATTCTTCTTGATGATGCCTTCCAGCACCGTTATGTGAAGCCCGGTATCAATATATTGCTCGTTGACTACCACCGCCTCATCATCTACGACCGACTCATTCCTGCCGGTCGCCTGCGTGAGCCTCTTGAGGGAAAGAGCCGCGCCGACGTGGTGATTATCACGAAGTGTCCGCCTGACCTCAAGCCGATGGAGATTCGAGTGCTCACCAAGGCAATGAATCTCTATCCTTATCAGGACCTCTATTTCACGACGTTGGAATATGAGCCGCTGAAACCCTACAATGACCTCAGCGACCAAAACGAAGCCCGTAAGATGACGCTTGAAGACATCCACGGCTACAACGTCCTGCTGCTCACGGGCATTGCCTCTCCCAAGCAGATACTCACTGACTTGAAGCCATACGGACTTAAAATTACGCCGATGACCTATGGCGACCACCATAACTTCAAGCCACGTGACATTGAGGATATCAACCAAAAGTTCTCGGCTATGCAGTCGCCCAAAATTATCATAACCACTGAGAAGGATGCCTCGCGGCTACAGGCTGTGCAGGGACTCAGCGATGAAGTCAAGGCAAACCTCTTCGCTCTCCCCATCCACATCAAGTTCATGCTTGAACAGGAAGAACAATTCAATCAGAAAATCATAAGCTATGTACGAAAGAATTCAAGAAACAGCATCTTGGTTAAGAAAAAGGATGACCACGTCACCCCAGACAGCCATCATTCTGGGAACAGGACTCGGACAATTAGCTTCAGAAATAACTGACAGCTACGAATTTTCTTATAAAGACATACCCAATTTTCCAGTCTCAACCGTAGAGGGTCACGCTGGTAAACTCATCTTCGGTAAGCTCGGCGGCAAGGACATCATGGCTATGGAAGGCCGCTTCCACTACTACGAGGGCTATTCCATGAAGGAAGTGACATTTCCTGAGCGCGTGATGTATGAGTTAGGTATCAAGACGCTTTTCGTGAGCAACGCTTCGGGCGGCATGAACCCGGACTTCAAGATTGGCGACTTGATGATTATCAAGGACCATATCAACTTCTTCCCGGAGCATCCGCTCCACGGTCCCAACATGCCCACGGGTCCACGTTTTCCCGACATGCACGAGGCATACGACCACGAGTTGATTCAGTTGGCAGATAAGATTGCAGAGGAAAAAGGAATACGCGTGGTTCATGGTGTCTATGTAGGTGTACAGGGTCCCACGTTTGAGACACCTGCAGAATACCGCATGTACCGTATGATGGGAGGCGACGCTGTGGGCATGAGTACTGTGCCTGAGGTCATCGTGGCTCGCCACTGCGGAATCCGCGTATTCGGCATCAGCGTCATCACCGACCTCGGTGGCTTCGACGTTCCTGTGAAGGTTAGCCATGAGGAAGTGCAGCAAGCCGCTAATAAGGCTCAGCCCCTCATGACCGAAATCATGCGGGAAATGATTAAAAGAGTTAGGAATTAGGAGATAGGAGATAGGAGTTTATAGTTAGTTAGGAGTTAGGAAATAGGAATTAGGAGTTATTTCCCCGAATAGACAACTTCCTCTACATTATTAATAATGAGTTAGGAGCCTTAAAGAGTTAGGAGATAGGAATTAGGAGTTAATGGGCAGTTTGGAGTTTATTTCCCCACTGCAGATACAGCAACTCCCCCTCACCAGATTATAAAATATGGAAATATCAGAAATTGGAGAGTTCGGTCTTATTCACCGGCTCACTGACAATATAAAAATCAAGAACGAGAGCACGCTTAAAGGCGTGGGTGATGACTGCGCCGTGATGCACTATTCCGACAAGGAAGTACTCGTCACCAGTGACATGCTCATGGAAGGCGTTCATTTCGACCTTACTTACATCGACATGGAGACTTTGGGCTACAAGAGCGCAATGGTCAACATCAGCGACATCTTCTCCATGAATGGTACGCCACGCCAGATGATTGTGAATATTGCCCTCGGCAAGCGCTTCAAGGTGGAGGACTTAGATGAGTTCTACAAAGGACTGCGAGAGGCTTGCGACAAATGGGGCATAGACATCGTTGGCGGCGACACTACCTCTTCATTCACGGGTCTTGCCATCAGCATCACTTGCATCGGCGAGGCTCGCCGCGACGACATCGTCTATCGCAGTGGTGCCCACGAGACTGACCTTGTCTGCGTCAGCGGTGACCTCGGCGCTGCCTACATGGGACTGCAGATTCTCGAACGTGAGAAAAGCGTCTACTATTCTCAGCTGACCGAACTGACTAACAAGATGCGTGACGCTAAGGCGAAAGGCGACGAAAAGCTCTTGGCAAATCTTCAGAAGCAATACCATCTTCTCGACGATTTCCAACCAGACTTCGCCGGTAAGGAATACCTCATCGACCGTCAACTTAAGCCAGAGGCACGTGGCGACATCATCAGCAAGTTGCGCGAGGCGGGTGTAAAGCCCACTGCCATGATGGACATCTCCGATGGTCTCAGCTCTGAGTTGCTGCATATCTGCAAGGCGAGCAACTGCGGCTGCCGCATCTACGAGAAGAATATCCCCATCGACTATCAGACAGCAGTGACCTGTGAGGAATTCAACATGAACCTCACCACCGCGGCTCTCAACGGTGGCGAGGATTACGAGTTGCTTTTCACGGTTCCCATTGGCGACCACGAAAAGGTGGAGGACATGGAAGGCGTGAAGCAGATTGGCTACATCACCAAGCCCGAGTTAGGCTCCATGCTCATCACCCGCGACGGAAACGAATTCGAACTGAAGGCACAAGGCTGGAACCCATTGAAAAGTAAATGACAGAGTTTTCTAATTCTTAGAGGGCAATTCGTTGGCTTTTTGAAAAACGGTTGTCGTCCCGCGTTGCATGGAGGTCCCGTCGCTCAGCGCGGGACGAGCACCGACAATACAAACTAATTAAATTGGGGCAGCATTGGTTATCGTCCCGCGCGGAGCGCGGAACCTCCGTGAGTTGCGGCTCCATGTGTGTACAATAATAAATATCTGTGGAAATTCGTGCAGGTTCCGTCCCGCGTAGCATGGAGTTCCCGTCGCTCCGCGCGGGACGAGCGCCGACAATACAAACTTATTAAATTGGGGGCTGCATTGGTTGTCGTCCCGCGCGGAGCGCAGGATCTCCGTGAGTTGCGGCTCCATGCGGGTACAATAATAAATATCTGTGGAAATTCGTGCAGGTTCGTGGATAATTTTTCGCGTTTTGATGAGAAAATACGAAACAGGCTAACTGCATAATTTGCTATCTCACAGATAAGAGATTCGCTCCGCATCTCCCATTCATAAAGGAATATTCGACCTCTTTTTCTGTTAACGTATATTAAACGAAAAAGTTTTTTAGTATGTGCTCTTGGTAGAAAAAAAATAAAATACTACCTTTGCACTGAAAAAACAACCAATAGGTGCCTTAGCTCAGGTGGTAGAGCAATGGACTGAAAATCCATGTGTCCTTGGTTCAACTCCAAGAGGTACCACTCCTCCTTTCATTAGCCCGGTTCGCGCAAGCGGCCGGGTTTTGATTTTTCTATACCTTTACCTTTTCAACCTACCGAGCTATCTTTAATTTTCACGGCTCTCTACGCTGAAAAAGCACACTCTGTCTGTTGATTTTTTTGGGTAATTTCCTCCCATGATTTTTCTGAACACACATCCCTGTATGTCTGCACAGGATTAAGAGCATCGACTTTCCACCACTTATCGACTGTGATATTTGTCCCCCTATCCTCCTCCGCAACCTCTCAGAACCGACACTTTGGAGCCACTCTACCCATACTGCGACTCACAAATTAAGCGTCTCTGGTTTGAAGTAATATGCTGTTGAAAAGTCATTACAACTTCGTCCGATAGTTAAATCCTGTTCAAATATCCACAATAGACACAATTTATGTTAAACAAACGCGACTTTATGTCATGTTTACTTGTCTTTTTTTGATTAGAATACTTTACTTTTGCTGTAGAGAATTAAACTGAAATTGTTGAATTAAAAACTAAAGAATCATGCGAAAGTATTATTTGTTACCTCACCGTTATGAACGTATAGGCTGGGTGATGTTTTTGGTTTCCGTGTTGATTATTGCAGCTTACTACTTCTTGGATGTATTACCACCGATGGGTGATACAACCGTGTTCACGCTGTTGCCCTCTAACGGTCCCTTAGATGGTTTTCTGACGAAAAACGATAGCTGGTGGGATGAGATTGGGTTTGTGATGCTGTATGTGTCACTTTATTTCATTTCCATGTCCGCCTTGAAGGAAGAAGATGAGATGACGCTATCCATCCGCTTGCGCTCCCTTGTTTGGGCTTTAACCACGACAACAATATTGCTCGTCGTCGTAGAGTTGTTTGTATATGGCTTTGGTTTCCTCTATGTAATGATGTTTCAAGGCATTTTCATCTTCTTGGTTTATATTTTGCGTTTCAAATACATGATTTATAAAATGAGGAAGGAAAACAATGAAGAATAACATACGTGTGCAACGTGCCATACTCAATATGACGCAACAGCAACTGGCAGATGCCATTGGTGTAAGTCGTCAAACTATCAATGCCATAGAGGCTGGAAAGTATGTTCCCTCCACCCTTTTGGCACTGAAGATGTCGGAAGTATTTGGCAAAACCGTGAACGAAATCTTCCAGTTAGATGAAGATTAAGCGAGAACGATGGCAGGGGGCGATGAACTAATGCGTTAAGAATTCACCTTCATGACATCCCCAAACCTATAATTAGCCCCGTTCGCGCAAGCGACCTGGGCTTTGACTTTTATAGACCTGGGAAGGAAACACCAATGCCTCTCATATATATAATAGTAGACCGACCTTCGCAGCAGGAACTTTTTTCAATAAGATTTCAAAAAAAGACGATAAAGTTTTGGCAGTTTGAAAAAATAAGGTTACCTTTGCACTCGCATTTAGAGGAATGCGCTTAACATTCAAGTTAAGTTTTGCGGCAATAGCTCAGTTGGTAGAGCGCGACCTTGCCAAGGTCGAGGTCGCGGGTCCGAGTCCCGTTTGCCGCTCATTGACATTCTGAACATTCAGAACAAGCCCAGGTGGCGGAATTGGTAGACGCGCACGTTTCAGGTGCGTGTGTTTCACGACGTGCAGGTTCGAGTCCTGTTCTGGGCACCAAGGTTCAGAATGTCTTCCTATGGCGAGGTGGCGGAATTGGTAGACGCGCTACTTTGAGGGGGTAGTGAATATTATTTTCGTGGGAGTTCGAGTCTCCTCCTCGTCACTTATATTTTTCTTTGCGGCAATAGCTCAGTTGGTAGAGCGCGACCTTGCCAAGGTCGAGGTCGCGGGTCCGAGTCCCGTTTGCCGCTCTTTTTGTTTTTCACCTAATTGTTAAAGAAAAATACGATTCAATGAATTTATATATTAGATATTTTGACAGAGAAACTTTGGTAAACAATGCTGATGAAGCTATTGAATTTCTTCGCTCCATTCAGGAAATACCAATGACGCCGGAGCTCGAATCCGAGATTCGCGAATACGCAGCCAGCGACGTTCTGTTCCCCCGTCGCTACAAGGTGCGTCCTCGCATCTACTTCATCATCATTAAGACTACCGCCGCCACGATGCAGGACTTCAAAGAGAAGAAGGCTCTGCGCCCTGCTGGTGAAGGTGGCGCCAACCGCAGAGAACTGGCAGCAAGCGCTTCCAGTCGACTGGGCGAGTTCAAACCCGGATGGTATGAGGGAGAGCTTGACTTCAAACGCGTGGTTCTGATTCCTGCTACAAACAAGCACGAATACCGCGATACGAAGTTCGTAGCTCGCGTCAAGGCTAACTCCGGTCAGGACTGTTACGACCGCATTGTGGACCACCTACGTGGAATGGTGGACCCTCGCAGCCAATTCCCATCTGCCAAAGGAAAGAACTTCCACTATAAGTTCTTAGGCCTTTGGAAATAATTCATCATTAATTTAGACAGCGATGAACAAGGTCATGTTGATTGGCAATGTGGGACAGGAACCCGACGTGCGCTACTATGGTGCAGACCAAGCGCGCGCTGAGGTAAGACTTGCCACAACCGAACGCGGCTACCGGCTGCCCAATGGCACCGATGTTCCTCCGCACACTGACTGGCACACGCTGCTCTTTTTCGGCAATCTCGCCAAGACCGTCGAACATTACGTCCACAAGGGCGACAAGCTTTATGTAGAGGGACGGCTCCGATACTCGGTCTATGACGACAAGATTGGAAAGCGGCACTACGTGACGGAGATTCTCGTCACATCGATGGAAATGCTCTCGCCGAAGCCCCAGCAGCCTGCCGCCAACCCAGAGGCGAAACCCACTCAACAAGAAGCAAAAGCCGACGGGGACAATAACAATCAACTGCCTTTCTAACGGTATATATGATTCCCACCTTTTTAGATATCAATTTAGGAGCCTTGATAGAGTTACACCCTATCACGGCTTCTGTGGTAATAGCGGCAACCCTTGCATTGGCGTTGCTGTTCCTCTCGGGGTTTGCCAGTGGTTCCGAGATAGCCTTCTTCAGCCTCTCTCCTGACGACCTCAACGAACTTGACCCAGAAAAAAGCGAGACTGACGCCAGCATCCAGCAACTTCGTGATGACAACGAGCGCACGTTGGCAACAATTCTGATTACCAACAACTTCGTCAACGTGATGATTATCATGCTCTGCAATTATGTCTTCGGTCAGTTGGTAACATTCAAGGAGTCATGGCTGCAATTTCTCTGCATCACGGTTCTCCTCACCTTCCTGCTGCTGCTTTTCGGCGAAATCATGCCCAAGGTCTACAGCCGTCAGAACCCGTTGCACTTCTGCCGCCGGGCGGCCAACGGCATTCTTTTCCTGCGCAAACTGTTCTGGCCTTTGGAAACGATTTTGATGCGCAGTGGCGTGCTGGCAGAGAAGGCAATACCCAAAGAGACTCGACAGCTCAGCGTTGACGACTTGGAACAAGCCCTTGAACTCACCGACAAGAACGAAATCAAGGAAGAGCAGAACATGCTTAAAGGCATCATCCGATTCGGCGACGAGACAGCAAAGGAAATCATGACAAGTCGGCAGGATATTGTGGATATCAACATCAAGAGCACTTATGCTGATGTGTTGAAGTGCATTGTGGAGAATAACTACAGCCGTATTCCCGTGTACCAAGACAACGAGGACAATATCCGTGGCATTCTCTACATCAAGGACCTCCTGCCCTACCTGCAAAAGAAGGGCACCTTCCGTTGGCAAAGTCTGATAAGACCGCCTTATTTCGTGCCTGAAACCAAGAAAATTGACGACCTTCTGCGCGAATTCCAAGACAACAAGGTGCACATTGCCATTGTGGTTGACGAGTTTGGCGGCACCAGTGGAATCGTGACAATGGAAGACATTTTGGAGGAAATCGTAGGCGAAATCAACGACGAATACGACGATGAGGAGAAAACCTACACCAAACTCAACTACAACACCTACGTTTTTGAAGGCAAGACACTGCTGAGCGACTTCTGCAGAATCCTAAACGTAGACGATGATGAGTTTAAAGATGTGGAAGGTGATGCCGACACTGTAGCCGGACTGCTGCTCGAAATCAAAGGCGACTTCCCAAGCATTCACGAGAAAATCGACTATAAAAGATACACTTTTGAGGTGGTGAAAATTGAAGAGAGAAGAATCAGCCGCGTCAAGGTGATTGTCCACGATAAACCCAAAGCCGATGCCACTGATAAGGATTGACCACCTTGAGAATCAGACGCAACTTGCCTTGTGGAGCATGGAGGAGAGCGAGGAGGAATGGCTGTCTCGCTATCCCTACATGGCTGGGCAATTAGTCAACATCAAGAGTGAGACCCGTCGGAAGGAACATCTCACCGCCTGCGGACTTCTCGAAGCCCTGACGGGATGCAAGCAACCCAACATACGTCATGATGAAGCTGGTAAACCCTACACCGACTGTGGTTCTATCAGCATCAGCCACACTCGCGGCTATTGTGCCATGCTCTTTTCCCCGAACAAGGACCAGCGTTTGGGCATTGACATTGAATGGATGAGCCAGCGCGTGGAGCGAATCACTTCCTACTTTATGCGTGAGGATGAAAAGGCTCCTACTCTCATTGACAAGCTTCTCAACTGGAGCGCTAAAGAGACTTGCTACAAATATTTCTCTGAGCAAGACCTAAAATACTCCGAAATGAGAGTAAGCCGGGGGGATGACCATTCGCTTGAAGTGGAAAATCTCAAAGCTAAGAAAACGCTAAACGTCGGTTTTTTTGTGGATGAAAAATTCGTGCTCACATGGTCGAGAATGTGCAGTTTTTCAAAAAAAATAAGTTAATTTCACCTTTTACAGCCTATTTTTTAAAGTTTTTTAGCTCAAAAATTTGATTTAACAATATTTTTTAGTACTTTTGCATAACTGAAAAAGGGTATACGGTGAAAAGACTCTATCCTATATTTCTCATGATGTTCGCCGTTTTCAGTCTTGCCTCATGCAACTGGAACTTCAAGATAACAGGCGAAGAAGACGATCCAGACCGCATTGAAATTCAGCGGTACGACCGTCTGGAAAGTCGTTATCTTGCCACTGGCGACTTTTCTGCCCTGCAGCAGATGAACACCACCTACCCCGTAGAGACGCGCACCTTGGTAGAGGATGTTTTGCAATTAGGTGTCGTCACCGATTCCCATATCAACAATAAGTTCTTGAGCTTCTTTCAAGATACAACTTTACAGAACATCATCTCAGATGCAGAGGCGCAGTATGCCAACATGGACGACCTAAACGACATGTTGACCAACTCGTTCTTAAAGTTGCGTGAGCTGTTGCCCAATATACAAAAACCCATTGTATATACTCAAATCGGAGCTTTGGACCAGAGCATTATCGTTGGCGATAAGCTCATCGGCATATCCCTTGACAAATATTTGGGCAAGGATTATCCCACTTATGCCCGCTTCTACACGAAGCAACAGCGCGAAACGATGGAACGTAGATACATCGTTCCCGATTGCCTGACGTTCTACCTGCTGAGCATCTATCCTATGAAGGACCACGACCAACGGCCCCAACTGGACCGTGACTTGCACGTGGGAAAAGTGATGTGGACTGTGAATCAAGTTTTACCGCATCCTATATTCAAAGGCAAATACATCAACATAGTGGACAATTACATGAAACACCATAAGGACGTTACAATTGAGCAATTGCTTGAGAGTAACGACTATTCTGTCTTCAAATAATAATCGCCCTGACTGATTCCATTTTTTTGCATATAAGTTTGAAGGCGGCGGACAATCTCATTGGCTTTTAGTCCCCAATGGGGAGCGATAAGTTGCTTTGCAGGACTCGTACTGGCAACGCGCTCTATCACGATGTCGCGCCGCAACCTTCTTATATATTCTGCCAAGAAGGGAATATATTCCTCCACACTAAATAAAGGAAAAGGCTCGTGCTCATACATTTTGGCGAGACGGGTGCCACGGATAATTTGGAGTTGATGAATCTTCAAGATGTCTATGTCCATTTCTGATAGGGTTTCCGCCTGACGAAGCATGTCCTCACGGCTCTCACCGGGCAACCCTAATATGACATGGGCACCCGTGGTGATGCCCCTTTGCCGCGTTGCAGTCAAAGCCCGTCGCGAACATTCAACACTGTGTTGGCGGTTGACGAGTTGCAGTGTCCGGTCGAGTACAGATTCCACGCCATATTCTATCTCCACGTGTGTCTGTCGGTTGAGTTCCGCTAAATAGTCAAGTTTCTCATCGTCAACACAGTCGGGGCGCGTGGCTATCACCAATCCCTCTATATTTTCTACTTCAAGTGCCTGTTCATATAAAGATTTCAACTGGTTCAGAGGCGCATAAGTATTGCTATAGGCTTGAAAGTAAGCTAAATAATGTCCATTATTCCCCTTGTGGGCGAAGAAACGTTTACCGTCGTTCAACTGCTGGTGAATGGTTTTGTTTGGCGAACAGTAAGGCGGATTGAACGATGCATTATCGCAGAAAATACAGCCGCCGTGGGCTTTCGACCCGTCGCGGTTGGGACAAGTGAAGCCAGCATCAACAGCTATTTTCTGAACCTTATGACCGAATATATTTTCAGTCCACGAAGAATAATCGTTGTAAAAAAACATCTTTTATTGTTTGTTATGGCAAAAATAGGGAAAGTTTTTGTAAATTTGCCGAATGATAACTAAAAAATCCGATGCAATGAAAAAATTATCAGTTATGTGTGCGGCAATATTAATAGCGGCATCATCGGCAAGTGCTCAGGAAAAGATTGACTTGAAGCAAATCACCGACGGTGAATTTCGAGCCAAAGTAATTTCCGGCATCGACCCCATCCAAGGCACTGACCAATACGCCCAAATAAAAGAGGGCGGCAAACAAATCGTGCGTTGCTCTTTCAAATCGGGAGAGGAAACGGACGTTTTATTTGATGTGAACAATACTCAAGGTGAGAAAATCGAATCATTCGACGACTACATCATGTCGCCCGACGGTTCAAGAATGCTCATCTGTACCAATCGCCGACCTGTCTACCGCCGCAGTTACAAGGCTGATTTCTATATTTATACTATCAAAAGTCGCAAACTGGAAAAACTCTCCGACGAAGGTTCCGAGCAGATTCCCACATGGAGCCCCGACGGTCAACAAATCGCATTCGTACGCGACAACAACATCTATCTGGTGAAGCTGCTTTACGACAATGCCATGTCACAGGTGACCACCGACGGAAAGTTCAATTCCATCATCAACGGACTGCCCGACTGGGTGAATGAGGAGGAGTTTGGATTCAATAAGGCTTTGGCTTTCAATGCCGACGGCACAATGCTCTGCTGGATAAAATATGACGAAAGCCAAGTGAAGACCTACAGCCTGCAACTCTTCAAGGGCTTAAAGCCCGAGAAGGAGCAATATGCTGTCTACCCCGGAGAATACAGCTATAAATATCCAAAAGCCGGTGAGGACAACTCAAAGGTGAGCGTTTGGAGCTATGATATCAAGAGCCACAAGACTCGCAAGTTGGATGTCCCATTGGATGCTGACGGCTATATACCCCGTCTGAAGTCCACAACCGACCCCAACCGCATGATTGTCTACACCATGAACCGTCATCAGGACGTACTCAATCTCTACGGTGTTGACCCACGCTCAACCGTGAGCCATCTGCTCATACACGAGTCTGTGCCAAAATATATTAAAGAGGAGGCTATGGATGGAATCATCATCGGCAAACAGCATATTCTGATGCCTTCAGACCGCGATGGCTACATGCATCTCTACATTTATAATATGAATGGACAATTGCAGCGTAAGGTTGGCGACGGCAACTACGATATAACGCGCATTTATGGCTATGATGAGAAAAACGGCGACGTTTTCTATCAGGCAGCTGTGCTTAATCCCCACGACCGCCAAATCATGGTCACCCATAAGAACGGGCGCACAGAGCGACTGACCAATAAGGAGGGGTGGAACAACGCAATATTTTCGGGAGATTACCAATATTTCGTCAATACTTGGAGCGATGCCAATACACCTTTCGTCTATACCGTCTGCAACCGAAATGGTAAGACCTTATCTACGCGTTTGGATAACAAGGAATTGAAGGACAAGCTTCAAAAATACGGATGGGTGAAGAAGGAGATGTTCAGCTTCACTACATCAGAAGGCGTAAAGCTCGACGGTTGGATGCTGAAACCTGCCGACTTCGACGCTTCAAAGAAATATCCCGTCATCATGTACCAATACAGCGGACCTGGCAGCCAAGAAGTTTTGAACGCTTGGAACATAGGTTCGATGGCCAACGGTGGAGCATACGATATGTATTTGGCGCAACATGGTTTCATCATTGTTTGTGTGGACGGACGCGGAACCAATGGACGTGGCGCCGAATTTGAAAAGAGCATCTATCTGACGATGGGCGACAAGGAGTCGAAAGACCAAGTGGAAACAGCACTCTATCTGAGCACCCTTCCCTATGTTGACAAGGACAACATCGGTATCTGGGGCTGGAGCTTCGGTGGTTTCAACACGCTGATGAGCATGAGCGAAGGCCGCAATGTATTTAAGGCAGGAGTTGCAGTGGCTCCTCCCACTAATTGGCGCTATTATGACACTATCTACACAGAGCGCTATATGCGTACCCCGAAGGAGAATGCCAACGGTTATGACGACAACCCCATTGCACGTGCCGACAAGTTGCATGGTGCATTGCTTATCTGTCACGGAACGGCTGATGACAATGTGCATCCCCAGAACACCTTCGAGTATGCGGAGGCATTGGTGCAGGCTGACAAAGACTTCAAAGAGAACTACTATACAAACCGCAATCACAGCATCTTCGGCGGCAACACACGCAACCATTTGCTGCGCCAGATTGCAGAGTGGTTTGAAACGCATCTGAAGTAAGCAGGAAGAAACTCTGTAGATTCACTAAAGGGTAAAAGTTTTGTGTAGCCATTGTTAACACAAAACTTTTACCCTTTATTTATTGTATTTTAGAGCCGTGTTATTTCTTCGATGTGCTGTCGGACAAATAAACATCTTGATAGATTTCGTTCAAGTCAATGTCGTGAATAATGGGACTTGAAATCGTATCTTTTCCAACATCTTGAGAAGGAATCGGATAGACCTTCTGTTGCGGTTCAGCCGTTGAATCCTTTTCAGCAAGGATGAAGGTTTCTTTTGTCTCGCTCGTATCTTTCATTGTGGTCAGTGGAATATCCAAGGACTTCATCGGTGGCAAATCGGTTGGAGGAGCCACAAGCATCCGTGGGGCATTCTGCGCCATCCACAGCGAATCCAGCCATGCCCATTGCTCACGCGTAGGCGGCAACTTAGAATGAAGACCATTTATCATGTTTTTCAGTTGAGTAATGCGTGCAGTCTCTGTCGGCAACATCTTTTGGAATCCATCAAGAGCCTTACGGAAATAATCATTGGCAGGTTCCCACTGGTCTTGAAACAGATAGCAGAAGCCCAACTTATAGAAAGTCACCGGTTCCTCATTGTTGAAGCATACCTTCAACATCTTCTCATAGAGCGGAATAGCTTGGTCGTATTGTTGCAAATAGAAATGGCTTTCGGCATCGGCGAAGAAATAAACTGCCTGCTCATGAGGCGAATACACCTGCATGGCCTCGAGCACAGAGTCGAGATATTCCGTGGCCTTTTCATAATTCCATTCGTAGAAATAGCAGACGCCCATGTAGGCTTTGAAGCGTGGATTGAGCTGATACCGACTATCCAAATCCTCAAACACCAGCAAAGCCTCATGATACTTTTGACTCTGGAAGTACTCCAAAGCCATTCCTAATTTGTCAGTGTCCGTCTGAGCCACAGCCGAAAACGGAATCAGCAAGAATGAGACGATGATAAAGATGTATCTAAACATTGCAAGAGTCTTTTAATATAAGGCCTGTCCCAATCGCCTTCATGACGGCGCTTCGCTCCAAAGCTGAGCAGGTCCAAATCCATATTGACAATATTGCGCTGGCGCAACAGATGAGTGTCACCGCACAGTCGCTCAATTTCTTTCAGCTTGGCTGTAGTCTCCTCCTCGTTGAGCATTGTAGCAGCCACAGCCAGCCCATTGAGGTATCTGTCTGAAATAATGCCGATTGGCTCCGTCCAGATAGCCTCTGTGAATGACACGTCGGGGAAGGCATCGCGCAATAGTTTCCGCGCCATGTCGAGATGAGTTTGTTGCTGATGGTTGGAACCCATCGCGATGATAATTCTTCTCACTGTTGTCATAACAGCAAAATTACTAATAATTATTAAAACCCCTTATAGTTTTGTGTTTTTTTATGATTTTATCTACCTTTGTCAATTCAAAGGATAAAACTTATCTATGAAGAAAAGAATACAACTGATTCTGTTATGCCTCGTTGTGACGGTTGCCCACGCTCAACTGCGCCCCAACATGGCTTATCAGACATACATCAATCAATATAAGGATTTGGCAATCGCCCAGATGATGCGCTACCACATACCTGCCAGCATCACGTTGGCGCAGGGTCTGCTGGAGAGCCGCGCCGGATTGAGCGAACTGGCACGAACATCCAACAACCATTTTGGAATCAAATGCCACGGGTGGTCGGGAGCCACAGCCTATGCAGATGATGATGACACACAGGAATGCTTCCGTGCCTATCCCACTGTCTACGCCAGCTATGAGGACCACAGCAAGTTCTTGGCGCAGCAGCCCCGCTACCGTTCGCTGTTCAGACTTTCGCCTACCGACTATAGAGGCTGGGCGCGTGGACTGAAGAAGTGCGGATATGCCACGAGTCCCTCCTATGCGAAAAACCTCATCGACATCATTGAACTATATCGGTTAGACAGATTCGACAGAGCGAAGGACTACGACCCATTCATCGTGGAACACTCTTCGAAGGTGAGAACTCCTAATCAAGGGAGGCTCCACCCCATTACTATCTACAACAAGAACTACTACATCATTGCGCGCCCCGGCGATACATGGAAGAGTATTGGAAAAGAGATTGGAATCTCTTGGCGCAAGATTGCCAAATACAACGAGCGTGACAAACACGACAAGATTATTCCGGGAGAAATCATATACTTGAAGAAGAAACGCAGCAAGGCTGAAAAACGATATAAGAAATATTACCATGTAGTGAAGGCTGGCGAAAGTATGTATAGTATATCCCAACTTTATGGTATCAGACTGAAGAGCCTCTACTCCATCAACCGTCTCTCTCCCGACTGGCAAATCTATGTCGGTGCAAGGCTGAAGGTTTATTAAGATGAATTGCGCCACCACAAGCAAATGACGTTCAGCGCAATTGTCCATAATGGAGAGCATCAACCTGCTCCTATTCCTCTTGCCTATATATAATAGCTACAATTCTTATAAATCTTACTGAAGTTTCGCAAGTTTGCAACTTGCTCACTTCAAAGGAGTTAATAGAAGTCAAAGGAGTTAGAGGAGTTAAAGACAACAGTGCTGAAGGGTATCAGAATCCTTCAATAGTAATGTCTTAACTCCTT
>JBMNUV010000041.1:0-22248 GCA_050946455.1 Prevotella sp. | reverse complement strand
TGCTTTGAACTCCGAAGAGTATTTGCTTCTTCTACCCATAGTAGCTAATATTAGATACCGCAAAGTTAATGAATTTATTCATTTTAACAAAATGCGGGTGTCCAATTTGGCGGCAGTATTATAATCTGCAAAGCCAAGGTAACTTCACCAATTATTTGCGTCTGGTTGATGATCTCAACTACAAAAGCGTATTATCGTTGACGGGAAGCAAAACCATTTTCCCAGCAGATGATGATGCTTTTAATAGATTCTACCAGAATAATCAGTATGGTGTTACAAGTTACGAAGACTTGTCGAGGGCACAGAAAAGTGCGCTGCTTTATTCAAGCATGCTCAACATGTCTTATTTGGTCAACATGCTGTCAAACGTTTCTTCAAGTTCAGGCACAAGTGGAGAAGGTACTGCTCTGCGCCATGCAACATCTTATTCATGTTTAGATAGCATATCGTTCATAACTGACACCACTCAACTGTCGGCCCCCTACTGGACACGGTTCAAAGGGAAAGGACTCTATTTGGTGGACAATCAAGAAGACCCTTGGATGGTGCATTTCACCCCTTCACATACATCGACAAACAACATCAATACTGATGACATTTCGCTCATTTTAGGTGACACTTATGATCCCGATAACCTTTATGTAAATGGTATTGCCGGACAAGAGATGGACATCAGTTGTCAGAATGGGTATGTTCATATTATGAAAGATGTGCTTACTCCGCAGCATAATCTGAGCCAGATAATAGCAAGCAATGGGCAGACAAACCTTTTTAATAGATTGATGAACAAGTTCAGTGCACCTTACTATGATGGTGATTTCAATCAGACAGTGCATCAACTCTATTCTGGCACTGATGGCATTCATCCCCTCATTACGGATAGTATTTTTATTAAACGTTATTTCACCAGTAGCAATTCTTATGATCCTCAAGGTAATGATATGACGAGCTATGGTGAACTTTATTTTGACCCGAGTAGCAATTCCTATTCAAGCAATACCGATATGGGAATGATGTTGGTACCCACTGATGAGGCAATGAACGAATATATCAATGGAAGCAAAGGCAGATATCTCAAAGATGCCTACGGCTCTTGGGATAACATCCCAACTTCTTTGCTCGCTCTTTTTATAAAGAATCACCAAAAGCAGTCGTTTATGAATTCATTGCCCAGTACTTGGGATGTCATGACGGACGAACAGAGCTTTGATATGGATATCAGCACAGATGATGTGGTTAAGGCATATATTGGAACGAATGGAGTCGTTTATGTAACCAACAAAGTCTATCCACCAATCGATTATCAATGCGTATATGCTTCCGTTCTTACCAACGAAGATGCAACAGTCATGAATGCGGCATCTCAGGATGGAGTAATGCGATTCAAGCTTTATCTCCGTTCTATGGAGAACATGTATAATTTTCTTGTTCCCACTGATGAAGCCATGCAGAACTACCGGGACCCCATTTCGTGGGCATTGGGTAAGAGCTATCGTGAGATTTGGGCTTTCCGCTATGATACTAATGAAGCAAAATACTATGCGGATATCTATAGTGTGAATGACGATGGAACGAAGGGCGAATTTATAAGAACCCTTGATGACCAGGATATATTGCGCAATCGCCTCTATGATATTTTGGACCGCCATATCGTCGTCGGTGATAAAGACACAGATGGGAACATGTCTGGTTACCTCAATGATGGACAACATCAGTATGCCCTGACCAAAGGAGGCTCGACTATTAAAATCAGCGGAAGTGGTAATAATATGACCGTGACAGGAGGTGGCGATATTGAGCAAGGTGTTGCTCCTGCCAATATTATTCAGAGTAATGGGATTTATGACCTTTACGATTCTGATAATGGGCGAACCTACTTCATTGATAAGATTGTGCAGGACCCCACTAAGTCTGTCTATACTTGCTTGCAGGAACACAGTGAATACAGCAAGTTCTTTGAATTGCTCAATGGTAACGATCAAATATTCACGCTTTTCCAAGATGATTCCGAGATACGTTCGATTTTCTCTCTCAAGACGACCTCTTCTACATCAGGTCTTGGAAATGTTGTCAATTCTTATGGCAATTTCCGTTACACGGTGTTCATTCCAACGAACGATGCCGTAACTTCTGCCTTTGCTGAAGACCCTGACCTTCATACGTGGGATGAGATTGTAAATGAAACAGATGAATCAACCCAACGTCTTTGGACTATCCATTTGTTGAGGTGGCTTAATTACCACTTCATGGACAATTCGGTCTACATTGACGGCAATAGTTTCGACAATTACCAATATGTCACCGCAGCTCGTTCTGACAACGGCAAATTCCAAAAGTTGACAGTTAGCTCGACGGGCGACCAATTAAGCATTACTGATGCTCAGGGCAATACGGCCCATGTCGTAAAGACTCCTGGACTATATAATTTGCAGAGTCGAGATTTCATCGTCAATAATTCTGACTACAGAAACGCCACTCAGATTGTGTCCTCGTCGTTCTCAGTCATCCACCTAATTGACAGAGCTTTGATGCCGGAATAAAAGAAACAAAGAATCAACTGACACACATATCCATGAAACAGCTATTCACGACATGTCTGCTCCTTATGCTGACACTTTGCGCGGCAGCTCAGGAGAACATCATCACAGGTACTGTTATGGCTCCCGATGGTGAAGCCATAGGTGCCACTGTGATTGAACAGGACAAGCAAAATCGTATTATATCCTCCACTGTGACTGATATTAACGGTAACTTCTCCTTACAGGTGAAGAATACACGTAACAAACTTAAAGTAAGCTATGTAGGATGCAAGCCTCAGATACTTCCTATTGGCAATACCCGTACTTTTAATATTACATTAAAGGACGATAGCCAAATGCTGAGCGAGGTAACGGTTAAGTCCAATCGCGTGCAACAGCAGGGAGGACTGGTTATTCCCGAACGTGAAATATCGGGAGCTACGCAAACTATCAATATGAAGGCCTTCGAAGGTATGTCTATTGCCTCTGTAGATGATGCACTTCAAGGTCGTATTGCAGGTTTGGACATTGTTGCTAATTCCGGAGACCTTGGCAGTGGGTCTTCACTCCGCATTCGTGGTACAACGAGTATCAATTCAAGTTCAGATCCTCTTATTCTGCTCAACGACATTCCTTTTGACAGTAATGTTGATGCATCGTTCGACTATAACAATGCAACCAATGATCAGTTTGCTACCCTGCTCAACATCTCTCCCTCTGATATCGAGGAAATTACTGTGCTCAAGGATGGTGCAGCCTGTGCTATTTGGGGTTCAAGAGGTGCCAACGGAATTATCAGTATACGCACCAAGAAAGGAGTAACGGGCAAGACTCGCGTCTCCTATTCGTATCGTCTCTCTGGCAACTGGCAGCCTCGTGGCATGAAGATGCTCAATGGCGATGACTACACAATGTTGATGAAGCAAGAATATTTCAACGTGAATCAAAACGAGGATGATGCCGACATCGATGAGTTCAACTATGACCCCAATTTTTCAGAGTATGAGCAATATAATAATAATACAGATTGGGTAAAGGAAGTTACTCAAATGGGTTGGACGAATGATCATTCGCTTTCAATCAGCGGAGGCGGTGAGAAAGCAAGGTTTAGAGCCTCGTTAGGTTACTACAACCAAACGGGAACTGTCATCAAGCAGAAGATGGATCGTTTTTCAACCCGTATGAACTTAGACTATCAGGTATCAGAACGACTGAAATTCACAAGTGAGTTCTCGATGACTTATACTCGCAATGATAGAAATTATCAGTCACTCCTTGACATCGCCTATAAGAAAATGCCTAATGTGTCAATCTATCGTCAGGATTCTGAAGGTAATGATACGGACGAATATTATAATATAAAGGAGGATGCCAATCTCAACAGCGACCAGAAAGATTTACTCAACCCAGTGGCCTTGGCCAACTTGGCTACAAACAAACAGACCAATATGAGGATTATTCCCACATTGAGGGTTCAGTATGACTTTATCCAACCGACCAATAATCAAAGATTGCGTTATAATGGCTATGTTACCTTTGATATCGAAAACACAAAGACCCATAGCTTCTTGCCAAAGGAGTTGGAACCTAAGGGATGGCTCGATAGCAGTATTAACACCAGCAATCGCAATGAAACTGAGGGACTCACCATCATGAGTGATCAGAACTTGACTTGGCAGCCTAACTTTGGCGACAAACATTCGTTGCTGCTCTATGGTTCATGGCAATTTACAATTGGCAATTCTGAGTCACAATATTTCTCAACCTATGGTTCTCCATCGGAATCAATCAAGTCCACTTCAGATGAAGCCAATATTAGTACTTTCAGTAGTGAAACAGGCCAATGGCGATCCATGGCATTTTTGGGACGAGTCCATTATGCTTTCCTTGGCCGATACATAGTTGATGGTACTATTAGATGGGATGGAAGTACCCGTTTCGGACCTGGAAACCGTTGGGGAACATTCCCAGCCCTTTCTGGCAAATGGATCATCAGCGATGAGTCTTGGATGAAATCTTGGTCTGCGAAATGGCTTTCAGAGTTCTCTATCCGTGCCGGATATGGAGTAACAGGAAACCAACCCAGTTATGAATATCTTTATTTTAGTCGTTATAATGGCTCTTGGAGTACAGGAGGCAACAACTACGATGGTGTGTCGACGATTAAGCCAGCTTCACTCAAGTTGACTAACTTGAAATGGGAGCGTTCAACTTCTATAAATTTGGGATTTAACCTTGCTCTCTTTGACAATCGTATCGTGTCTGACATTAACATCTATCACCGTCGCACAAGCGATTTGTTATTCCAAAATCAGAGCATTCCGTCGTCATCGGGCTTCAGTTATTTGAGCTACATTAATGGTGGTACCCTTGATAACAATGGTTGGGAGCTCAACTTCTATACGAATAATCTTATTAAGATTGGTAAGTTGACCATCGATTTCAATGGAAACTTGTCGAATTACGAGAACATCATTAAGGAGCTTGACGACAATGTTCTTCAGAACTATAATGGTGACTTCGATTACAACAATGGTTCTTACTTGAGCCGAATTGAAGTCGGTAATTCGTTCGGAAGTATCTATGGTTTCCGTTATAAAGGTGTCTATCAGTGGGATACCTATGAAGAGGGTCGTGAAGGAACCTGTCCTGTCGCGAGGAATGCCCAAGGCGAAGTAATAAAGGATAGTTATGGTGAGGCAGTTCCCATGTATTTTGCTTATGGGACTTCAAGTTCTTATCGTTTCAGAGGTGGTGATGCCATCTACGAAGACATAAACCATGATGGAACAATCGATGAGCTCGACATTGTTTATCTTGGTAATTGCAACCCCAAGTTAGAAGGTGGATTTGGATTCAACTTGCGATGGGGTGAGCATCTGTCGCTTAATTGCTTTTTTAATTTCCGCTATGGCAATAAAGTCATCAATTACTCGAGGATGTATGCTGAGAACATGTATTCGAACAATAACCAGTGCACAAGTGTTAACTGGAGATGGCGCAAGGACGGTGATTTAACAGAAATACCGCGCGCACTCTACCAAAGTGGCTACAACTGGTTAGGAAGCGATCGGTTTGTTGAGGACGGTTCGTTCCTTAGGTGGAAGCAAATGACCGTGAACTACAATTTTGATAAAAAGATAGTAAGGCATTTAGGACTCAATTCATTGGAGCTTTCCTTTACGCTTAACAATATACTTACGTTCACTCACTATAGCGGTGTAGATCCAGAAGTAGGTTATTCCAGCAATGGTATTTGCGCCGATTACAACAATACCCCTCGGGCAAAATACTTTACCTTCGGTCTGTCTTTAGGCTTTTAATACAATTTAGTTACTATGACAATGAACATGCAAAATATCAACAAGGGATTCAGGGCTCTAAAGTCAGCACTGATTCTTCCGCCACTTATTGCCTCGTTGTTGGTGCTGACTTTTACTTCATGTGAAAGTTGGTTCGACATCAAACCCGAATCGGAACTGGTTGCCGAAGACTTCTGGAAAAGCGAGAGTGATGTGGAAAGCGCCATGGCTGCTTGTTACCGTGCAATGTTGGAACCCGATTTCATGGAACGACTCATCGTATGGAGCGAGGTCCGGTCTGATAACGTGCTTCAAGGTACAAATGCAACTACTGATATCAGCAATATTCTTAATGCCAATGTAGAGGCGAGCAACAGTTATACATCTTGGGGAGCTTTTTATACGGTAATCAACTATTGTAACACCGTCTTGGAAAATGCTCCTTTGGTTAGAGATGTCGACCCAGAATTCAAGGAAGGCGAACTGAGATCTTATATTGCTGAGGCGAAGACACTAAGAGCTTTATGCTATTTCTATTTAGTTAGAACTTTTGACAATGTGCCTTACATTACAGAAGCCTATACTGACGATACACAAGAATTTGAAGTGCCACAGACTGATGGTGATGCTATTATCGACTCCTTGCTTCTTGATTTGGAGAGTATCAGCGAAAACTATGCAAAAAGTGTTTACTCAACAACGAGTATGACAAAAGGTCGTATAACACAAAAAGCCATGTGGACTTTAATGGCCGATATGTATCTGTGGAGAAACAATTACGATAAATGTATCGAGTACTGCGAGAAGGTGCTCACAACCACCACCAATCCACTTGAATTGGAGTCATCCACTGACTACAATCGGTTGGTTTTTGGCACTGGCAACAGTGCAGAAAGCATCTTTGAATTGGAATTTGACAGCGATACACCCGACTATGTTGTCAATGAGATGTATGGTAATTCTGGAGGACGTTATAGTTATAATCAATTATCGTCACTCAATTTTGCCAACTATTCTTTGTTTATAGACCGCAACTCCGATTTACGTTATAAGGATGCTCTCTATGCTAACAGTTCTGCCACAATTATTCCTATAAAGAAATATGTGGCCTATCGTAATGAGAATTCCAGTGGGACTGTATCTGCAGGTGATTATGTGACAAATGAAAATACGCAGAATTGGATATTCTATCGTCTTTCTGACGTCTATCTTATGGAAGCCGAGGCTTTGGTAGAGCGTAATCAGGGCGACGATTTGTCTGAGGCTATAAGCTTGGTGAGCAAGACCTATGATAGGGCAAATCCCAACAAGGGCACCAACTCTCTGTCTCTCAGCGACTACAGTTCTCAATCGGCTATGCGCGACCTCGTGTTTGACGAGCGTCAACGTGAGTTCCTCTTTGAGGGTAAGCGTTATTATGACATTCTGCGTCGTGTCCGTCGTTTGGGCAATCTTGAGAGCATCGTCTCTACGTACCTTATCAGAAAGTACATGTCTCAAGATCAGGCAACGGTCGAGACTCGTTTGAATGACTTGAATGCCCTCTACATGCCTATCAATGAGAATGAGTTGAATGTAAACAAACTCTTGGTACAGAACCCCTTCTATGAAACTTCATCCGATATTGAACAAAACAATTAGAATCATGAAACGAATACTTAGCTGTATAACCGTTCTTCTGTTTGCTGTTGCTGGTGTCCTTTCATCATGCAGTAGCAATGTGGAGGGTGACAACTATTACACCTTCACAGGAGAAACTGTGTCCAGTTATTGTGCTAACCACGACTCAACATCCATCTTCTCTAAGATTATACAAGATGCTGGACTGTCAGATTTGCTTTCTACCTATGGGCATTATACTTCTTTTATCCCCACGGATTCGGCTTTTGAAGTCTACTTCAAGAGCAGGAGCATCACTTATGATGACCTTACTGATTCCGACAAGGTTAACATCGTGTATAATCACATTATCAGAAGCACAACTACTGAGTACCTGACAACAGACTTCACTGAGGGAGCCTTGAAGACAGCCAATATGAACAATCGCTTTATTGTTATCTCTTATCAGAAGAACGATTTGGGAAGCAATGACATTTTGGTGAATAAAGTTGCCAAAATTATCCAGCGTGACATAGAACTCCACAATGGTGTTGTTCATCTGATTGACCATGTCTTGGTGCCTTCGGATGAGACTTTGGGAAACGTAATAAGTCAATATCCTCAATTTTCTCTGTTCTCTGAGGCGTTCGACTTGACACATCTTAATGATTCCATACTCGAGAGCTACGACATGAGTTATGAGTGCCCGTACACTTCCGAATATACGAATGTGTTGGGCTATTCCATGAAGACTATCCAGCAGAAAAAACTTGGCTATACGCTTTTTGCTGAACCTGACAGCGTATTCCATGCTGCTGGTATCAATTCGATTGAGACACTTGTGGAATTTGCTTCTAAATATTATGGAACGGAAGATATGGATGACTACACGAGTCGCAACAATCCTTTGAATAAGTTCATATCATATCACCTGCTTGACCGCCAGATGTCGACAAACTCCTTTATCTATAGTGGTCCCAATACAACTACCGCTGGAATGAACGAGCGATATGAATATTATGAGACGATGCTTCAATATCGCCTTATTCAGTTCAAGGCTGGAAACCAAATCAATACGCTCAAGGATGGCACTTACGTGGGCATCGATGAGTCTCAAAGTAATATAAGTGGAATGAATGGCTTTATCCATTGTCTCACTGATATATTGGTTTATGATGAGGATAACATGGTGAATGATGTGCTCAACAAACGTATGCGCTTCGATCCTTATTCTGTTCCTCCTGAACTGACCAATAATAATATACGATGGAGCTTGACGAGTTATACGATGACCCCAGAGTTCTGTGGAGAATATTTCAAGTTCAATGATGCCACAAAGTTCATCATGTGGGGCTCCAACTATTGGGATGATTATCAAGCCGATGAAATGTCCATTCGAGGGTGGTACGACTTTACTATGCGAATGATTCCTGTACCTCCTGGGACGTATGAGATACGTTTGGGCTATTCAACACGTGCATGGGGTGGATTGGCTCAGATCTTCATCGACGGCGATATCATCGGTATCCCTATTGACTTCAAGACGAATGGCAAAGACCCGAAGATTGGATGGGTGGCCGATGACGAAACCACGGACAATGGTGTGGAAAATGACCGCATCATGCGCAACCGTGGCTACATGAAGGGCCCGGCTTCTGCTCAGAATTGGGGCTACAGCGTCACATTGCGCAATGCCAGTGACTGCTTAAGAGTGATTCTCGGTACATTTACCTTCCAGGAATATGGCCCTCACTATTTCCGTGCTAAGAACATTGAGAGTGAACTGGGCGAGTTCCACTTCGATTATATGGAGTATGTCCCTGTGGATGTGCTTGACAACGAGGATAGGAATTAACCACTTAAATAATAGAACAATGAAAAAAATCAAGATACATAGGATTCTTTTCCTGACAGTTCTTGTTGTCGCTTTTGTTAGTTGTTCCGATTGGGATGACCATTATAGCGAGAACAGCCAGTCAACCGACAAAGGCAATCTCTATGAGATTCTGTCGCAAAACAGCAATACATCAGTCTTTGTCAGTATGCTGCAAGAGGTGGGTTACGACGAAGTGCTTTCTTCAACACAGACCTATACCGTTTTCGCTCCTACCAATGATGCACTTGCTGATGTGGATTTAAGCAATCAGGCTTTGGTGAAGCGTATCGTACTCAATCACATTGCGCGCTATTCTCAACCCACATCTACCGATACAACCCAAGGTGTAAAGATGTTGAATGGTAAGATTTACTATTATGACAACAGTACATCTTTCAGTGGGTCTGCCATATTGGATGCCAATGAGTCTGCCTCTAATGGATTGGTCCAGGTATTAGGTTCTCAGATTCCTTATGCCTACAATATTTATGAGTATATCCAGAACAATGCGCAGTTCTCGAAGCTCTACAATTTCATTCATCAATTTGATGAGGTGATTTTTGATCAAGACAATAGTGAAGAGATAGATGTGGACGATCAAGGTCGTCCTGTTTACGATTCTATTATGATAAGCTACAATCGTTTGCTTGATCATAGTTTGTATGGAATCGGGCAGATAGAAAACGAGGACTCTGTCTATACAATGCTGCTTCCCAACGATACTGCATGGGATGCGGCATACGAGCGAATTGCTCCTTCCTTCGTATGCTATGACGAAGATCAGACAGTGGCAGATTCATTGCAAGACATTCGCACTTGCCAAGCTATCGTTGGAGATTTAATTTATCGTGGCAGCCATCCTCAGCCTGATGCTGAGGACAGCCTTACGTCTACAACTAATAGCGTTATACACAATCCTGCCGACCTTTTCGCGGGTGCAGACATTACCAAGGCTTCTAATGGTTATTATGCCTCGACCGACTCGCTCCGCTACGATAATGTAGAGACATGGAATAAGGAAATCAGTGTTGAGGCTGAAGTCCAGGAGGGCCGCACCTATAATAATACTTTGACGACTGTCTATACTCGCAATGTCACGTCAGCCAGTCTCGTTTCTGGCGTAAGTGAGGACAGCTACATTGAGGTGATGCCTATTTCCGCTTCAACCAACCCTGTGGTCATCTTTGATATTCCTAATGTATTGGCAGGAGCCTATAACATTTATGCTGTTTTCCTTCCAACTACCGTGACGGGAGAAACCGAAGACCTCGATTCAACGCGTATCGCTTTCTCTCTTAGCTATCTAAATGCAAGCGGAAGGCAAATGACGAGAAATGTGCGTTCCAGTTCCAATCCGAATTTCATCACCAGCGGTACGGAAATTGTAAAGATGCCGGTACTGGAGAATTTTACCTTCCCTGTGTGCAATACAACCGACCGTCTTTGGTTGATGGACGAAAATAATGACGAGTCTGACGTTGAAGTCACTACTCATCTTACCGTGCAGACCAATGTGACGGCAAGAGAGTTCTCCTCAGGAAAGTATTCGCGTAGTTTCCGTCTTGACAGAATCATTTTCGAACCCGTGAAAAAGTAAACATAATGGACAGAAAATTTAAATCATCTTGCATTGCCTTGATTGCGTTGGCCCTTTCGCTCGACGCTGCGGCACAGTCGACCATAACGGGTAAAGTGAGTAGTTCCGCCAATGGAATCAGTTTGACGGGTGCCCATGTATATGATGTCGGTGGCAAAGAAGTGGCTATGACCGATTCAACGGGCTCCTTCTCGTTGAAGGTGAACGACTTGAAAGGAGTATTGCGTGTCGAGGCTCCCAGTTATGAGATGCAATTAGTACCATTGCAAGGAAGAAGCACAATCAATATCTACCTGCATCCTGTTGCAGCCAATGAGCCCATGTTCGACGAGTGGAGCCTGAGTGCCAACAGCGCCACGACAACTTCACAGTTGTCTCCTTCATCTGCATCCGTTGATGAGGATATCAACATGCGTCTTTCTGGTGTGTTGCATAGCAATTTGCAGTCGGGCATCGATGCCGCTGCTGCTACGACCATGATTCGTGGTATACACACTATTAATACCTCTATAACACCACTCTATATTGTCGATGGTGTTATTTGGCAGGATCAATGTGGTATTACATCACTCAACGAAGGCTACTTCAGTAATCCTTTGGCACTCATATCGCCCGACGACATCGAAAGTGTGCAAGTGCTCAAGGATGGCACTGCTATCTATGGTTCCAAGGCTTCGGGGGGCGTTATCATCATCAAGACCAAGCATCCAACTAATATGGCTACCGAAATAACAGTGAACCTTTCAACTGGTTTCCGTTCTCCTTTCAAGACCATACCTATGATGGATGCCAATAGTTATAGGATTTATGCTACCGATGTGATGAGTGGGATGGAAGACATCAATGACATGTTGGATAGGTATTCATTCCTGGATGATGATGTCAATTCGTCTTCTTACCTTGCATCTCACAACAATACGAATTGGTTGGACGAAATCAATGGAACAGGCATCTTGCAGAATTATGGTCTTTCTGTTCGGGGTGGAGACAATGTTGCTCTCTATTCATTCTCTTTGGGATATCAGAAGAATGAAGGCAATGTGGAAAATACTGATTTCCAACGTCTCAACGTGCGTTTCAACTCGGACATCAAACTTACCAAGCGATTTACGGCTCAGGCCGATATCGCTTTCTCTCAGGTAACTCGCTCTCTCTTTGACGATGGCATCAATGAATACACATCGCCAATCTATTTAGCTTATATTAAATCGCCCCTTTACAATCCTTATCAGGTGGATGCATCAGGGAACTTCTATGACCATCTTTCTGATACTGATGAACTTGGCATAGGCAATCCTCTTGCCATTATTGAAAATGCAGATAATGAATCTAAGAATTATCGTTTCACAGCCAGTCTCATACCTAAGTATGAGTTCTCAGATCGCTTGTCTGCTCAGATACTTGCAGCTTTTTCATGGGATAAAATCAAGGAGAAAGTCTTTACCCCTGACTTTGGCTTAGCCGAGATACAGTTCCTTAATGATCAAGGCGATTGGTATGGCGAAGGCGACAACATGGTGGCAAGTTTGATGACAAGGCACAGCACCCTCACCCTTGGCGCCGACATCAATTGGAAGCCCATCAAGACTTTAAGCCAGACGCTTGACCTTCGTGGAGGCATGCGTTACCAAGGCGATACTTTCGAGAGCAGTTATGGTAAAGGCTACAATACTGGTAGCGACAATCTGAAGAGTCTCTCCGTCACAAATTCGTCTCTTCGTACAATGCTCAGCACAGATGAGAGTTGGAAGACACTGAACTGGTATGTACAGGGCAATTACAATATTTTGAACAAATATCTTTTCAGTGCCACATTGAATCTTGAAACCGATTCTCGTTTTGGTGACGATGCCAAGAGTACGATAAGCTTCTGCGGTCTGCCTTGGGGGTTCTTCCCTTCAATCACAGGTGCTTGGATTCTCTCCAATGAGACGTTCATGCGCAACCTGCCTTGGGTGAACTACATGAAGATACATGCAGGTTATGATGTGACGGGCAATAGCAATATACCTGTTACCGCCTCTCGTACCTACTTCGACGCCATTACTCTTGCTGGCTTGGCCCGAGGCTTGCAGTTGGCAAATATTGGTAATCAAAAATTGACCTACGAAAGGACTGGCACTTTGAGTCTGGGCGTAGACATGAGCCTCCTTTCCAATCGTTTAGGTTTTTCGTTCGACGTCTACAATGCTCATACCAACAACCTTCTCGTCCGCAAGCAGTTGAGAGAGGAGTATGGTTTGGAAAACTATTGGAGTAATGACGGTAAGTTGACCAATAAGGGTTTCGAGTTCCAGCTCAAGGGTCGAATCATCGACCATCATAATTGGAAGTTGAATGCCAGTGCCATGATGGGACACTATAAGAATGAGGTGACCGAACTCACCGGCGATCAAATGACTACCGAATTGATGGATGGTGAAATACTTACTGCTGTAGGTCATCCTGTAGGTGTGTTCTATGGTTATTCTACTCAAGGAGTTTTCTCTACTCAGGCCGAAGCCGAGGCTGCCAACCTCAGTATTGTTGCAGAAAATGGTCAGAATGTAGCTTTCGGTGCCGGTGATGTTCACTTCGTAGATTTAAATAATGATAACATCATCGACGAGAACGACAAGCAGATTATCGGTGACCCCAATCCCGATATATATGGTAACTTCAACCTTTCTCTTCAATATAAAGGCTTTACCCTCGGTACACTATTCACCTATTCGGTGGGCAATGATGCTTACAATGCACTTAGGGCCAAGTTGGAGAGTGGTTCGAGCTTGAACAACCAGACAAAAAACATGTTGAACCGATGGACTGCAGATGGACAAGTCACCGATGTGCCTCGTGCTACCTATGATGACCCTATGGGTAATTCTCGGTTTTCTGATCGATGGATAGAAGATGCGTCTTTCCTTAAGCTCAAGCAGGTCATGGCGAGCTACAAGTTACCCATAAAGCCCCATTTCATTCAGGGGCTTTCGGTTTGGGTTGCTGTAAATAATGTGTTCACTGTGACCAAGTATCTGGGCTCAGATCCAGAGTTCAGCTACGGCTATTCGCCACTTAGCCAAGGCATTGACGCAGGACTCACTCCATCTTCGCGTACTTACCTTATAGGACTTAAGTTGAACCTCTAATTTTCATTCTTACAATCATGACATTTCTTAATATTATGAATATGGGAAAATTGAAAACTGTCGTTGTCTGCCTCGTAGGTGTCTTTTGTCTGGCAGGATGCTCAGACATGATGAGCGTCGACAGCGATGACGTGGCATTTGAGGAGGATCACGAACTTGATAACTCAAACGACTCAATCTATTCGGTCATAGGCTTGGTGGCAAAGCTTCAGAACATAGCCGACCCTTGCCTTCTTATGGGCGAATTGCGCGGTGACTTGATGACTACCGATAATGACTATGCCACTACCGAACTACAGGAAATGAACAATGTCTCTGTAACTTCTGATAATAGCTATGTCGACAAGCGTGCATTCTATGACATCATCAACAACTGCAACTATATCATTGCCCATATGGATACGAGTATTGTCGAGGGGCAAACCAAACTGATGATTCCAGAATATGCCCAGACCAAGGTGATACGTGCTTGGGTCTACTGGCAGTTGGGACTTATCTATGGTAAGGTCAACTATTTCACCGAGCCTTTGCTCACAATAGACGATGTCGACAAAGAATTCACTGAAATGGATCTTGACGCCTTGTCTCTTACGCTGATAGACGACCTCACACCTTTGGCAGATGCTCGTTCTCTTGACTATGGTTCTGTTGATGGGTGGAGTTCTACGCAATTCTTCATCCCCGCACGGATGGTGCTTGGTGACCTGTATCTCTATCGGAACGAATATGCATTGGCAGCCGAAAACTATTATAGGTTGATTTATTCTAAGAGCTTGACAGTCACTTCCACTTATGCCAACTATTGGAATAACACCACTCGCACCGAACTGACAAGCAATCACGTTAGTGCCTATCGTAACGAAGTGGTGAGCAGAATCATTTTCGATAGCCAGCTTAAGAGCAATCATAGTCAGTTAGAGAAACTCACCTATAACGAAGAACCAAGTTTGTTGCCAACAACCTCATTCGTTAACGATATGAATTCTCGTACTCATTTCCATTCGAGTGGTACTTCTATCTCACGTATTTTTGAAGGTGACCTTCGTGGCCAAATGGTGATGAGTACGGGTGATACGCAGTCTGATGCCTTCGGTGAAGTGACGGTGGATGATGCGCTGCCTCGTTTGCTTATCACGAAGTATTATAATAACGATGCCTCTACATCTTTGGCTATCGTTCGTCCTTCTTTGGTTTATCTACGTTATGCCGAAGCCATCAATCGCTTGGGTAAGCCTTCCATGGCTTTTGCTGTGCTCAAGTATGGCTTGAATAGCACTACACTCAACGACACATTGTGTGTTGACAGCAACGAAGTGAAGAATTTGCCTTCCTATATGAATTTCGAAGATAGTCGTTTCGACAATAACATCGGAACGGCTGCTCGTGGTCAAGGCTTGGGTATTGAGTTTGACAAGACTCGATATGTCATTCCAGCTGATGTTGACACAACGGAGTATGTAGAAGACAAGATTCTTGATGAGTTGGCCGCAGAGAATTGCTTCGAGGGTAACAGGTTCTTCGACCTGTTATGCATCTCACGCCACCGCACCAACCATCCAGATTATATGGCTACTAAGGTCTCACAAAAGTTTACAGATCAACAGTCAGTCTATTCTCGATTGCTCAACATTCAAGAATGGTTTGTAAAATAGGTTTTAAAGAATAGATATTCAGGGTACCATCAATGCATTTGTAACATAATTTGTGAAAGGCAGGAGCTTTATAACCGTGAAGTGTTATACTCCTGCCTTTTTAACTATCTGTTGTAAGCTTATTGGTAATATTATTACCATGCAGTAATAATTTTCTTCTGTAGTGGCTGCTTTCCATTTATACGTCTCTTGTGAATGATGGGAAGGCTGGGGACATGGGAATGCGCAGACGGTCTCGACGTTCACCCCAGGCACTTCAGTTGCAAGCAAACGAAAAGCAGCATGATGGTTTCCTCATCCATCGTGCCATTTAATTTTTTGCGCAGCAACTTGAGCATGGCTGCTTTCCGCTTCTTTACTGTGATGTCCTTCACTTTCAGCAGTTCGGCAATTTCCTTGTTTTTCAGTCCTTCTTCGAAGCTCAACTTGAAAATCTCCCGATATTTGTCGGGAAGCGACTCGACAGCGTTATATAATAAGGTACGCGTCTCCTGTTCGATGAACTGAATGGTGACGAATTGGTCTGTATCCCTGTTGGCAAGGTATTTGTTCATTGCCTTGTCCTTTCTCAGGATGCTGATGACCTCATTTCGGATGCAAATGTATAGGTAGTTCTTCCAGTGCAGGCAACTCTCGAAGGGAGTGCGTTGCTGGGCCACGTATGTCTTGAAGACGCTGTCCTGTACGCAGTCCTCTGCGAGATACTGGTAATCTTTCCCGATGAAGTTCACAGCGAAAGCGAGCAATTCGGGGTACATGACCTTGTAGAAGGAATTCATGTCGCCCCTCTTGAAATCTTCGAATATCTCGTTGTAAACTGTCATGGTTTTCTTATTTATTTGCAAAAATAGCCGAAATATTTCAATTACGGGACGAAAATAAAAAAAACTTTATTTCAGATATACCAAAAGGCCCCGAAAGCGTAAATACATTAGAATCAATCTAACAAGCGATATGACAAACAACAGATCTCCTCGACTGGCTTTTATGGTAGTGGCCTTGGCCGCAACAGTGTCGGCACGTGCTCAGTTGCTCAAGGGATATGTCTCGGGTGACAGCCTCGAAGACATACAAGTGGCGTATGCACCCACCGGCTCGATTACCGGAATGCAGTACACCGATGTCAATCTCGACAAGGACCACTCCTTTACATGGGATGGGACGTTAGGCATCAACCACGACGTCAACGTCTATGTCGGCAACTATATCTTCGGCGCCCATGTGGAGAAGGGAAAGACGGCCGTCATCCGTATTGCTAAGGACGCGAAGACTGGCAAATACACTGCCACGGTCGATGGTGACAACAAGGATGCCAGCAGGTACTACAACGACTACTCGCATGCCTTCGACATGATGCGCTACTTTTCCCAGGACCCCTCCGAGCAGAAGACTGCCGCCGAATACCGTGCGCTCTTGGAGAAGGAGTATGCAAGGATGAAGAAGGAACTGAAGACTGTGAAAGACCCTGCGATGCGGTCTTACTACACCAAGTTGACCGACGGCATGTACCAATGGACGAAGATTCGCATCATCATGGACCAGGCCTATGAGGCAAAGAAGAGCCTGGAGCAATACCCTGAGTATGTATCGGTCATCAAGGGCATCGACCCCAACGACCCTGTCAACTTGGCCACCAATCTCTCTTTCGCTTGGCTGGGCGGACAGCACCCGAATAATTATGGCGACACGACGAAGGTTACTGACAACTACCTTGCCGAGATGGATGCCGTGGAGAAGCATATCACCAACAAGACCGTCTACGACGAGTTGGTGGCCTATATCCCCATGACCTTCTTCTCCTACGCGCAGGGAGCTGACGTCAATCGCTTCTGGACGCGCTACAAGCAGTTCGCCCGCAACTATCCCCAACTGATTGAGGCCTACCAACTGAAGGTCAATTCCATCACGGAGACCGTTGCCGGCAAGCCCTTGCCCTACGACCCGCTGCTCACCGCCCCGAACGGCGCAACATGCAGGCTTTCATCGCTCAAGGGCAAGTTCACCTATATCGACATCTGGGCCACTTGGTGCGTGCCTTGCTGCAAGGAGATTCCCTATCTTGAAAAGCTCGTCGACCATTTCAAGGGAAACGACCGCGTGCAGTTTGTCAGCATTTCCATAGACAACAACCAGCAGGCTTGGCACAAGAAGCTGGAGCGCGATAATCCGGCTTGGCCGCAGTACATCATGAGCAAGGAGGAGGGCGAGAAGTTCATGTCGGCCTTCGGCATCGGCGGCATTCCCCGCTTCATCATGCTCGACAAGGAGGGCAATATCTTCGACCCCGATGCAAAGCGTCCGTCTGACGAAGGCATCGCAGACCTTATTCAGTCCAAAATCTAAACATCCGAATGTATGCTGACCCAAAACGACGAACATATTACCCATCTGATTTTCCGCAGCATCGTAGGCTCCATCTCTGAGCAGGAAACCAGTGAGCTCGAGGCCTGGCGACAGGAAAGCGAGGAGCATGAGCAGTTGTACCAACGGCTCATGGATTCCCACGACTTGCAGGCAGGATACCTCCGTCGCAAGATGCTCCGTACCGAACGGCTGGAGAAGGAGATGCAGGACAGGATAGCCGAATATCGTCGCCAGCGCAACCTGCGCCACTGGTGGCGATATGCTGTCGCCGCCTCCCTGCTGTTGCTTGTGGGCGTGGGAATAGGCTACGTTGCCTTCCACGACACCATACAGCCTGCACAGCCGACGGTCCAGACGGCGATGAACACCATCGTGCCTGGAGAGGCCAAGGCCACCCTCATGCTGGATAACGGCGAGAAGGTGGAGCTGGGCACCGATGCGAAGGCCAATGCCTCGGCGCTCAAAAAGCTGAAAACGGAGGCCCCCAAAGCCAATGTCAGCCTGGAGGTACCCCGTGGCGGCGAGTTCAAGGTCGAGCTTGAGGACGGAACTGTGGTGTGGCTCAACTCTGAATCCCGTCTGGAATATCCCGAGAGTTTCGAAGGCAGCGAGCGTCGTGTTGCCGTGACGGGCGAGGCTTATTTCAAGGTAGCCAAAGATGCCGCCAAGCCTTTCATTGTCGAGACGGCTGGCCAGCGTGTGAAGGTCTATGGCACGGAGTTCAATGTGAAGTCGTATGCCGAGGATGACTGTGTCTTCACTACGCTTGTGGAAGGCAGCATATCCCTGAGCAAGGCAGGCGAACAGAGTGGCGAGCTCATGCTCACGCCCGGCCACCAGGCACTGTTCAACAAGGAGAGCAAGTCCACTCAAGTGAAGAGCGTCGACACCGAGGCGGTCACCAGTTGGCGACACGGCAGTTTCTCCTTCGAGGACCAGACGCTTGAGCAAATCATGCAGACCCTCAGCCGATGGTACGACTTCGACTACGTCTTCAAGGATTCGTCGGTGGGCAAGACGGTCTTCATGGGCAGCGTTGCGCGTTATGCCCAGTTCAGCGATGTGCTCTCCATGTTGGAGAAGGCCGGCGACGCCAAGTTCGTGCAGAAAGGCCGTACGGTCTATATCTATAGGAAATAATAATGTGTTGAACTAAAAACCGTAAGAGATGAGAGATAGCTATAGGGCGTTGCCATTGGCAATGCTGATTATTGTTATGTGCCTGTTCGCACGGCCGGTTTGCGCCCAGCAGTACAGTGTGGACTATCGTAATCAGACGTTGGAGGAGGTCATCAAGGACCTTCGCAAGCGGACGGGCTACGAGTTCATGTACAAAAAGCAATTGCTGCAAGGTGCGCCCCGCATCAACTGCCAATACAAGAACTTGAACCTCAACCAACTGCTGAACCGAGTGCTCTATCAAGCCGCCGGCATCGAGTACGAGATTGTCAAGCATGAGGTCATCCTGAAGCGGAGGGTCAAGGATTCCGGCTACTTCAAGAAGACCATTACGGGACAAGTCGTCGACGAAAACAAGGAACCGCTCATTGGCGTCACCGTCATGCAGCGTGGGACGGGAAACGGTTGCACCACCGATGTTGACGGACAGTTCTCGCTCTTGGTCGAGGGCTCTGACCCGCAGCTGGACTTCAGTTACATCGGCATGCGTCCCCACACGGTCAAGGTGTCCCGCTCACAGTCCTTCATTCTCGTCAAGATGGAACCCGATGAAAACCTCATCGACGAGGTGCTCGTCACAGGTTACCAGAACATCAAGCGTGAGAATGCCGTGGGAGCCTACCAGACCATCAGCGCCAAGGAACTCGACGAGCGCTATACCAGCGACGTCGTCAGTCGCCTCGAGGGTCAGGTGCCTGGCCTTGTGGCCTACAATAACGGCACCAACGGCTCTGGCGAGAGTACGCTCACCATTCGTGGCGTCAGCTCGTTTGAGGCCCGCACCAATCCGCTCGTCGTCGTAGACGGACTCCCCATCGAGGGTTCCATAGAGACCGTGAACCCCTACGACATCGAGAGCATCAACGTGCTGAAGGATGCCTCCGCCGCCTCCATCTACGGTGCACGCGCCTCTAACGGCGTCATCGTCATCACCACCAAGCGCGCCCACTCCGACAAGTTGACCATCGACGTCAATGCCGACCTCACCATCTCCGAGAAACAGAGCTACAGCAACTTCGGTTGGGCCAACGCATCGCAGTTGCTCGAACTGGAGCAGGATAACTTCAACTACGTCATCAACGATGAGAATGCCTACGACGGACTGCTCTCCAGCTATGCCACCAACAAGTCCGGCCTGTCGCCTGCCGTCCGCCTGTTGTTGGCCCATCACCTTGGAACCCTCTCCGATGCCGATTTCAATGCCCAGATGCAGGAACTTGCCGGCAACGATTATCGCAAGGAGTGGCGCGACGTCATGCTGCGCACGCGCATCCAGCATCAGTACAACGTCGCCTTCCGGACGCAGGGCAAGAAGCTCAACTCAAACATCGTATTCAACTATAAGGGCGACAACGAGGGCGTCGTCAAGGAGCACGACAATACCTTCACCTTGAACTATCAGGGCGACCTCGCCGTCACCAAGTGGCTGGACCTCTCCTTTGGAATCAACCTCATCAACGAGCGCACCAAGGAACAGGCCGACTTGCTGGGCTACAAGCAAATCTATGCCTTCCAGGCCTATCAGAGCATGTACAACACCGACGGCTCGCTGGCCGACATGGAGGCTTTGTTTGCCCTCGACGAGGATGCTTTCCAGGACTCAAGCCTTGGGCTTAAGAGTGCCGCCTTCAACCTTGTCGACGAGGTGAACCGCAACTTCACCAAGGGCCGTCGCAACAATATCCGCACCTACATCCACGCCAACGTGAAAATCCTGCCCGAGCTCAGCGTGTCGGGCAAGTTCCAGTACGAGGACATCACCTACAAGGGCGAGACCTATTATGAGGGCGATTCCTACGACATGCGCACGCTCTACAACCTCGGTACCTCGGGCGGCGTCCACTACTTCCCAGAGGGCGGCATGCTGAAAACACAGCACCAGACGGGCGACTACTACACTTTCCGTGTGCAGGCCAACTATTCGAAGACCTTCGCCGAGAAGCATGCCGTGGACGCCATCGCGGGCTTCGAATACCGACAGACCCACAACCGCTACAACAATGACCTCAAGTTGGGCTATGACGAACAGACGCAGACCAACTTGACGTACCTTACCAACCTGGAAATCTTGCAGCAACTCTACAGCTGCGACATCAACCCCAATTATGGAATCTTTGCCTACGCTCCCCAAGAGAGTGACTTCAGTACTTCCGACATCCTGCATCGCTACTACTCCTATTACTTCAACGGCAACTACACCTACGACAGTCGCTATAGCGCCCAGTTCTCCTACCGCGTTGACAAGGCCGACCTCTTCGGTGCCGACCCGGAGTTCCGCGGACGCCCACTGTGGTCGGTTGGTGCCAGTTGGAACATCAACAACGAGCCGTGGATGAAGGACGTGGCCTGGGTGGACGCATTGAAACTGCGGGCCAGCTACGGCCTCACGGGCAACATCGACTCGAGCGTCTCTTCCTACCTTACCGCAGCCATTGCCGTCAACGAGATTACGGGCAAGAAGGTAGCGACGCTCAATACGCCGCCCAATGATGAACTGCGCTGGGAGAAGACGGCCTCGTGGAACTTCGGACTCGACTTCTCCTTGCTCCACAACAGGCTGAGCGGTTCGCTCGACTACTATATCAAGAACAGCAGCGACCTGCTTTCGCTTACCGACATCGACCCCACATCCGGCTGGTCATCGCTCACCATCAACAATGGAAAGGCTCGCAATACGGGTGTGGAGCTGCAACTCAACGGCACCATTGTCCGTCCGGCCACCGCAGACGATTTCGGGTTCAACGCTTCGCTCGGATTCGCTTACAACAGCAGCAAAATCACCAAGATTTCCCACGATGCCTCCTCGGGTTACGAAGCCCTGAGCACACGACACGAGGGAGACCCCGTCAACGCCATCTATTCTTACCGTTATGCGGGCATCGTGACCGACGAGGATGGCAACCAGGTCTACAGTTGGTACGACCATGATGGCAACGTGCAGACGGCTGACATCCTCACGGGAACCTTCACTCCCGCCGACATCGTCTGCTCGGGCACTCTCGACCCGAAGGTTACGGCCAGCTTTACGCCTG
>JBMNUV010000040.1:0-22865 GCA_050946455.1 Prevotella sp. | reverse complement strand
GGAACTTTGTCCTTGCCTTTTCGAAAAAATCGTTCTCTGGCTTCATTTCTTGTGTTTTTACCTTTTTCGGCGTCCGGTCCTTATCGGATCCATACACGCTTAGAAAATTATTCAGTGAACACTAAATTATGCTCTCGCAAATACACCCCAAAGGGCTTAATGTCATTTTGCACGGTAAAAGTAAAAGAAATGGTTGAATTAGAATGAAACAAATGTCGCATTTACTTGTTCAAATGTCGCAAATGGCAAAAGACGCAACATTTCGTCTACTTTTTGACTGATTTAAGCGAGGTTATCACATATAAATTAGGTAAAATTGCATCAAAAACCAAAAAACTAAAAAACAGCAATGATGAAACAGATTTCCAAACTTCTAACACTGGTGATGATGTTATTTGCTCCATGTCACCTTAGTGCTTTTTCAACATTAGAGTTAGTCTATCATGCCCCTTCAACAAAATGGATGGGGGCATTACCCTTGGGGAACGGCCGCATTGGCGCCATGGTCTACGGAGGGACATCTCATGAGACGATAGCTCTCAATGAGGTTACCATGTGGTCTGGCCAACCTGATCCAGACGGCAATAATATTTGCGGGAAGGAACACTTGGCTGAAATAAGACAGAGCTTTTTCCAAGGCGATATTGCTAAAGGCAATGATCTTGGAACAAAGTATCTCACAGGAAAAGGCAAATCTTTTGGAACTCATCTACCCATGGGTGACCTCAAAATAGACTTTTTAGGTCGCGATGGTGAGGTCTCTGATTATACCCGTCGGCTCTCTCTGAGTAATGCTATCGCCGATATTTCCTATAAAGTTGGTAATATAACATATACCAATGAATATTTTTGCAGCAATCCTGCCCAAGTTCTAATTGGAAACTTCTCTGCATCGCAGAAACACCAAATAAGTGCTGACCTGTCTCTTAAGATGTTACGCCATAACCAAATCAAAATCGAAGGCAACGAGATTATTGTTACAGGTGATGCAAAGTTCGACAAATGGGGCGATGGAGGAGTACTTTATTCTTCAGTAATCCGTGTAAATGCCAAAGGGGGCACCATTACTGCTATGGGTGACAAGATTTCAGTACGTAATGCTGATAATATGACTGTCATCGTTGATATCCGCACAAATTTCAATAATCCAGACTACAAAAATCAATGCAATAAGACTGTAAACGAAGCGGCTGCTCGCCCATATAAGACATTGAAGAAAGAACATATAGCTGATTTCCAAAGCATCTTTAACCGAATGGCAATCGACCTTGGGGCTAATGAGACATCGAAGAGCACCGATGAGCTCTTCAAAAACGTTCATGGAGGTCAGCCGGACGTAGCTTTTGACGCTATGTTCTTCCAGTATGGCAGATACATGCTGATTTCATCTTCACGAGAAAATTCCCCACTACCTGCCAACCTACAAGGTATATGGAATGACAACTTGGCTTGCAATATGCCATGGACATGCGACTACCATCTTGACGTGAACATTGAACAGAATTACTGGTCAGCGAATATAGCAAATATGGCTGAATGCAACTATCCTTTGTTCAGTTATATCAAGTTGCTTTCACAATATGGTCATGAAACAGCCAAGAAAATGTATGGTTGCGACGGATGGGTTGCCCACACGATTAATAATGTTTGGGGAGCCACCTACCCAGGCAATAGCGTGAACTGGGCCTTAAATGTAACGGCAGGTGCTTGGCAGGCCACTCAATTATGGGTCCACTATCTATATACACAGGACAAAGATTACCTAAAGAACACAGGCTATCCCCTTTTGAAGGAAACTGCCAAATTCTTCGTAGACTACATGGTCACCGATCCACGAACAGGTTACCTTGTAACAGGACCAAGCATTTCACCTGAAAATGCCTTTCGCATGAAAGATGGTAGTGTCTATTGCCTCTCAATGATGCCAACCATTGACCGTGCAGTTGTCCACTACATCTATCAAGCATGCATAAAGGCGAGCAAAATATTGAATGTGGATGCAGATTTTCGTTCAAGACTGGAACATGACATACAGCTCTTGCCTCCTTATCAGCTCGGGAGACGCGGCGACTTGAAAGAATGGAACTTAGATGTAGAACGACAAGACTATAGTCATCGTCATTCTTCTCATCTTCTTAGTCTTTACCCATTTGGTGAAATATCTCCAGCCCACACTCCAGAGCTTGCAGAAGGATGCCGTAAGTTCATAAGCCTGCAAACCCAAGACAAAGGTTGGGAAGATACAGAATGGACTCGAGGGAACATGATTTGCACGTATGCGCGGCTATTAGATGGCAACTCTGCCTACAACTCACTAATAGGGCTTTATACTGGTTTTATGCGCGAGAACCTGATGACTGTATCTCCTGCGGGCGTGGCTGGTGCTCAAGAAGACATCTTCAGCTTCGACGCCACTGAAGCTGCCGTAGCTGGAATGTGTGAAATGATTCTCCAAAGTTATGATGGTACACTCAACTTCCTCCCTGCCCTGCCCGACGCTTGGAAGACGGGTTCTATCAAAGGAATCTGTGCTGAAGGAGGAATAACTGCTGATATTAAATGGATAGATGGCAAGGTAACAGAGACTACTCTGTTATCAAAAGAAGATAAAACTGTCAGATGCCTTATTAACGGTAAGACAAAATCAATCAATTTAAAAGCCGGTAAAAAGACCACCGTGAAAATCTGAACGAAGCCTTCCTTCAAATTCAGAATTCATTGAATGTACACCCTCATAACCAAACAACAAAAATATTCATAAGATGAGCATGATAAGAAAAGTTCTTATTCTTTCATTCCTTTCATTTATCTTAGGAATCGACCTAACCTATGCCAACGTAAACCATCATGAAATAAATAAGGGGTGGCGCTTTCGCGATACTCGTTCAGAATGCTGGCATCCGGCTATAGTTCCAGGTTGCGTTCATCTTGACTTGATGAACAATCACCTTATTGACGACCCGTTCTTCCGTCTTAATGACCGTTCTGTGCAGTGGATTGATAAAGAAGATTGGGTCTACGAGACCCATTTCAACGCTTCCAGTGAAGAAGCTAATGCCGAAAGACAAGAGCTCGTTTTTAAAGGACTTGACACCTATGGCGAGATTTATTTGAATCACAATCGTATTCTTCTTACAGACAACATGCACCGAGAATGGCGGAAGGACGTAAAAGGCATCCTCAAGGAAGGTGACAACTTATTAGAGGTTTATTTCCATTCTGCCATCCGACGCAACCTTCCTAAATACGATGCACTGCCCTATCGCCATAATGCAGGTCCTGACCATTCACAACTTGGAGGAGTCTTCGACAAAGCTCTGAGTCCATTTGCCCGAACTGCTGGATTTGAGTATGGCTGGGACTGGGGGTCACGATTTGTAACTTCTGGCATCTGGAGGCCCATTTACCTTGAAACATGGAACAAAGCAAAGTTGACCGACGTCTGGTACAATCAAAAAGATGTAACAGCCAAGCGTGCTATTATCGATGCCCAAGTGGAGATTGACGCCACTACACCCATAGCAAATGCCCAAGTTACCATCACAGCCAATGGTAAAAAATTAGCTTCTCGGAAAACCAGTCTCAAAGCAGGGCACAACACGCTCACACTTCGCCTTCAGATGAAAAATCCGCGACTCTGGTGGTGCAATGGAATGGGCGAACCTTATCTTTATGATTTCAAGACCACGGTACGCATTAATGGCAATAGCATTGGAGAGCGTAAAGATGCCATCGGCGTTCGTTCTATCAAATGGGTCAACAAGAAAGATAATTATGGGAAATGTCTCTACCTCACTCTCAACGGATACCCCGTCTTCTGCAAAGGTGCTAACATGGTGCCCAACGACAACTTCCTCACACGATGCACTGATTCTGTCTATCATGAGGTGGTGCGTTCTGCCCGCGATGTCAACATGAACATGATTCGCGTCTGGGGTGGCGGCATCTATGAAGATGATGCATTCTACAAATACTGCGATCAAATGGGCATTATGCTTTGGCATGATTTCATGTTTGCCTGCCAAACTTATGAAGTGGACTCAGCTTTCCTCTCAACAGTACGCGAGGAAGCCATCTATAACGTGAAGCGCCTACGCAACCATGCTTGCATGGCTCTCTATGCTGGCAACAATGAGGCTCAAGACATATTTTGGGGATGGGGCAACCGCAAAGCCGACTTTGCGAAGGTTGGTCAAGACAAGCGTGTCTGGCAAATGCAACGCTCTATTTTCTATGAGACCTTACCTCAAGTAGTCAAGGAATACGGTGGAGACATCGAGTATCGTCCCTCATCACCCTACTCTGCACCAGACACATGCAGCGACGGACGGGACGGGGACGACCATTATTGGGGGGTGTGGCATGGTGCTGAACCCTTCGAGGCTTTCTACGACCACCATGTAAGGTTCGAGTCCGAATATGGCTTCCAATCATTTCCAGAATACGAATCGGTACTTCGGTTTGCCCCAGATAGTGCCGACCATGACATCTATGGCGAAGTAATGATGGAGCACCAGAATGCCGGCACTTATGCCAATCGTCGTATAGAAGAGTACATGAATCGCTATTACAAAGTTCCAAAGACCTTCAAAGACTTCCTTTATGTAGGCCAACTCCTCCAAGGTGACGGAGTAAAAATTGGCATGGAGGCCTTTCGAACAGACAAGCCCTACTGCAGGGGCTCTCTTGTTTGGCAATTAAACGATTGCTGGCCCGTGGCTTCATGGTCCTCACGCGACTATTACGGTAGATGGAAATGCCTGCACTATTTCTTCAAGAATGCCTACGACGACATTCTGGTCTCTCCACGAGTAATGACAGGAAAGCAATACAAAGAAGCCTACAACTATCTCAAGGATCGTGAGTCGAACAAGCCCATCCAAACGGCTGCTCTTCCAACTGAAGTAGGTGCCCATTTAAAGGCTGCTCAACAGATGAAGAACAGCGACAAAGTATTACGCATCAAGATTGTCAGCGACAGGCTAAAACCAGTTAAAGGAACCTATTGTCTGAAAACCATTACTCTCGACGGGAAAGTGGTTTATGAAGACTCAAAAGACATCAAACTTGCTGCAAACGACTGCAAAGAAGTAGCCCACTATCAAGTGAGCGACATTTTGGGCGGTTGTAATCCAAGTGATGTTATTTTCCTTACCACATACACCATTGGTGGAAAAACCTATAGGAACATTGCCTACGCCGTGGCACAAAAAGAAATGCATTACACTCCTTCCACAATCCACCATACCGTGGCGCCTGCAGAAGGAGGTTACAATGTAACCTTATCATCGGATAAGTTCGAACGAGCTGTATTCCTTAAAATCAAAGGAATCGACAACTTCTTCTCGGACAATTACTTCGACTTGTTGCCTGGCGAAAAGCGTATAATTCATGTAAAGACAAATAAGGACATAGCTACATTCAGCAACGAACTTGAAATCATCTCGTTGGCTGACGCCAAATGATAATTCATCATCATTAACTATGCTTCATTCAAGAAGATTTCTTTATAACCGATTCATCTCTGCAACGTTCCTGTCAACGGTGAGCCTATGCCTATCAGCACAAAGCTGGTTGCCTCAACAGCAAGACCCATCCGTGGGAATACGTCTGCTCAGCTGTCACTATGATGGCCCGCTGCTAAAGTCATGCTCAACCATCAACGAGCATTCTGATGAGTGGGCCTTGAGCACGGGTATTGATAGCGTGGCAGGTGGAAAGGTATATACGTTTACGGCTCTTAAGTCCATGGATAATGTGGGAGTGGCTGTGGCATTCGACGTTTACAACTGGTCCAGCGACAATTATGTGATGATACCTGCATCGGTCTACAACGGCAATCGACAGCGCATCGTCAATCGGCAATATGCCACTGGGCTCGATCGTTCAGAATACTATTGGAAAGAGCTGGCGATGACCTCGACTCCATTACCACAACTTTCCCCTTATATTGGAGAGAAATCACGAATAGAGGTAAGCGTTTGCAACGCCAGCACGCCTGTTATCACTTATTATAAGCGTCACAGCAAGGAAGGCGTATTCCTGTTTACTGACCAAGGCATTAACTGGGAGAATAAAATAATAGACAATGCTCTCATTGTTGAAGAAGCTCCCGACCGCAGCATGGCCACTTTCGTTATATCGGCTCCTGGAGTACGTGAACGCAAGCCATTGTTTATCGGTTTCACTGACAGCCCTGACCGTGGCATAAGCGTAAAGGCTGGCGACAAAATTTCCATCCGAGTAGACCAAGTTCAATTCAAGGCCCCCGACGTGCCAAGTTTTATATCGCGCTTTTTCAAAGAGCGGAAACACCACAACTACTCTGCTCCTGTGCGCGATTTAATCCCGATGAGCCAAGTGTTTTCCATGATGAAGGAACACATCGACAGTCGATATCTCAACCACGATACCATCCAATTTTACAGACCTGAGAATGCAGATTGGATGTCTTATGGTTGGATTGGAGGTCTGTTGAATACATTCCCCATGATTGCTGTAAATGACGAGCTACATTTGAATCGTGTATGCAGGACTTTCGACTTTGGCCTCAGTCATGGCTATGGCAAGAGTGGATACTTTAACGATGTTGTTGGTGCCGACGGAAAAATCGTGTACAGAGACGCCATCAAGCTGAATCCTGAGACCGGACTCACCCGTAAGAACGCCGACCTGCTTTACTGGATGATAAAGCAATTCCAGCTCATGCGTCTTTTGGGACATGGTGACAAGGTCGCTCCAGAATGGGAGAGCCGAATTCAAACTCTTGCCGATGCTTTTGTCAGCACATGGCAGAAAGAAGGCACTTGGGGCAACTATCTTAATCTTGACAATGGCAGTGTCGCCGTCTACAACACGATGGGTGGCTCCATCGCCATTGCAGGATTAGTGCTTGCCTCTAAGTATTACCACAAACCAAAATATCTGGAAGTGGCTAAAGCTGCTGCTGATTTCTATTATCAAAAATATGCCACAGTGGGCTATACTTCAGGAGCTTGCGGTGACATCTTGCAAAATGCAGAGTCAGAGACTGCCATCGCCCTCACCACATCTATGATGACGCTTTACGAGGCCACGGGTGAACGTCGGTGGTTAGAGCACTGCGAAAATCTTGCTGCCTTAAGTTCCACATGGACTGTATCATTCAAATATCAATTACCCAAGGAAACGCCACTGGGCAAGCTGGATGCAAACCTCACGGGAGCTGTATGGGCCAGTACACAGAACAAACATGGTGCACCGGGATTCTGCACTCAATCAGGTGATGCCCTGTTCAAGCTCTACCGCATCACGGGTGATACTCTCTATGCAAACTTCCTGCGTGACGTTATCCATGCACATGCCGAGGGAATACAGTTGCCCACAGGCAAAATCACCGAAAGACTAACCTACTGTGATGCCGACAGTCGGGGTGATAGATGGGAAGGCGGCTACGAAGGAACCGGATGGAATGAAACCAATGGAGCCATGATGGCTCTGGAAATTCCTGGTATCTACGTAAGAACGGATAAGGCTACGGCTTTCGCATTCGACCACGTTATCGTCAAAGATATCAAGCGCAAAAACAAGGGCGTGGAACTATCCTTGGTCAACCCTACAAAATTTGATGCCGTGGTAACCATTTTAGCTGAAGACAAAGAAGCCGCAGCTAAGCCCTTGGGTGATAATGCATTTGTGCACTGGAATCTAAAAGTGAAGATAAAAGCAGGACAAAGCAAAACCGTCCGCATAAAATAACCAATTTTATATAATGATTCGCCTATGGAAAAATCTCTTCGCAGAGAATGACCATGAATTAATATAATATGTGCTTACTGAGAAGTTTGCACCATTAAAATATACTTATGAAACATTACATCACTTTATTCGTCTGTGTACTGTTCGCACTCCTTGCAAAGTCGCAGACCATACGGCAATTCACGATATCAAATTCTCTTGATGGACAATCCAAGCTTATAGCCTTTCTTCCCGAACACCCCACAGGAAGAGCGATTATAGACTGTCCTGGGGGAGCCTATGCCTACGAGTGTATGGACTATGAAGGTACAGACTGGGCAACATTCTTCAACTCTCAAGGCATTGCCTACTTCGTTCTCAACTATCGCTTACCAAGTGGCAATCCCGATTTACCCGTCTCTGATGCCTACCAAGCCTTGAAAACAGTACGTGATTCTGCTACTGTTTGGAATATCAATCCCAACGATGTCGGTATTATGGGATTTTCCGCTGGCGGTCACCTGGCCTCATCTGTCTGCACTCATGCTCCAATCAACATTAGACCAAACTTCTCCATACTTTTCTATCCCGTAATTACCATGATAAAAGGACAGGGACACGACTATTCCGCTACTAACTTTCTGGGTAACAAGAGGAATGATGAAGAATCCATCAAACTTTGGTCCAACGACCAGCAAGTAAAGAAAAACCTAACTCCCCCTACCGCCATTTTCCTTGCCAACGACGACGGTGCAGTACCTCCTCTTACAAACGGTATGGCCTACTATGCCTCCATGCGTAGAAACGGAAACGACTGTTCTCTCTATATCTTCCCTTCAGGCGGGCACGGTTTTGGTTTCCAAAGCAATTACCAGTACCATGATGTTATGCTACAGTTGCTCTCTCAATGGTTACAACACTTAAAAGCCCCCAAGGCTACTGCCAAACGCGTTGCGTGCATTGGGAACAGCATCACCGAAGGTGCTGGAATAGACCTCTGTCAACAAAATGCCTATCCGGCACACCTCCAAAAAGTGCTTGGTGATGACTATAATGTGGTCAATTTTGGTCTTTCGGGACACACTCTGCTCAATCACGGTGACTGTCCATATATGAAGCGCGAGGTTTGGCATGAAGCCCTTGAATTCAACCCGGACATTGCAATCATAAAACTTGGGACCAACGATTCAAAACCTTACAACTGGAAGTATGGCAAAGAATTCCCTGCCAATCTTCAGGAGATGATTGACTCGCTAAAAAAGTGTCCTTCACATCCTAAAATTTATTTATCAACACCAATCAAAGCCATCAGTCATAACTATGACATCAACGACAGTGTAATCGTCAATGGCATTATACCTATTATTTATAAGGTAGCCAAGAAGAACAAATTACCTGTCATAGACCTTCACGAGCTCTTCCCAGCATCTGAGAAAGACATGTTGCAAAGTGACGGTATCCACCCGACTTCCAATGGTTCCAACCGTATGGCCCAAATAATCGGTAAGGCAATCATTGATTCCCACTAATGCCAAGACTATAAATTAATAGGCTCAACATCCACACATTAATAAACAGCAACATGAAAAAGATTTTCATCCTTCTCACTTGCCTCATGCTGAATACATCGTTCTATGCCCAAACAGAACGAAGCAAGCTGGCCCCAGCACCTCTGATGGGTTGGATGACCTGGAATTACTATGGAGGAAATATAAGCGAGCAACTTATCAAGCAAGTAGCTGACCTTATGGTAACCGAGGGTTATAGCGATGCTGGATACAATTATATCTTCATCGACGACATTTGGCAAGGGGGTCGTGATGCCCACAACAACATTATACCAGACCCTCAAAAGTTCCCATCGGGCATGAAGGCTTTGGCTGACTACGTTCACTCCAAAGGCCTGAAATTAGGTATCTATTCTGATGCGGCCCAACTCACTTGTGCCGGCTACACAGGCAGTTACGGTTTCGAGCAACAAGATGCTCGTACCTTTGCATCTTGGGACATCGACTACTTAAAATATGACTATTGCAATGCGCCGGCAGAGATGAATGCTGCAAAGGAAAGATACAAGACTATGGCCGATGCCCTCTCAGCTTCTGGACGCGACATCATCCTCGGCGTTTGTGAATGGGGACATCTCAATCCCGAACTTTGGGCTCATCAAGCTGGTGGTCAACAATGGCGCACAAGTGACGACATTCGAGACAAATGGAAAGACGAAGGTGTTGGAGGCTATGGCATTTTGGATGTCATCGAAAAGACGGCACCCATATCCAAATATGCCCATCCTGGTGCTTGGCCTGACATGGATATGCTCGTCGTAGGCCTCGAAGGAAAAGGCAAGTCCTCAAGCGATTTGGGTGGTAAAGGTTGCACATTGGATGAATACAAATCGCAGATGAGTCTTTGGTCCATGTTCTCTTCTCCCTTACAAATCTCTTGTAACCTTACCCAGATAAAATCGAGCATGAAGGACATCCTTCTCAACAAAGAGATTATTGCAATTGACCAAGATTCATTGGGAAAAGTTGCTGAGCGAAAAACAAGCGTCAACGGCATCGAAGTATTTGTTCGTCCATTGTCCGGCAACAGAAAAGCCATTGCCATTCTCAACACCAACGATAAACCCACTCGTTACTCCTTGTCGTTTAAAAGCATTGGCATCAACCAAAAAGTCTCAGTCCGAGACGTTTGGCAACACCGAATTGTTTCAAACAAAGCCAACTCTTGGAAAGGTATTATCCGTCCTCACGCCACTGTGGTTTTGGTGTTGCAACAAAAGTCGTGAATAAACTCTCGTTATTTACAATCGTATTAAGCACATATCATCATACAAAGATATCTGCTGTCAGACTTTAAAGTAGAACCTATCATGAGAAAATTACTCACCATCCTATTCTGCCTCACTTTAACCAGTCAAAGCAGAGCTCAAGACAATGTCGACTTTGTGAACATGATGATTGGGACCTATGGTGAACGTGGTGCCGATTATGGTGGTACTGTCCCAGCCGTAAGCACACCTTTCGGTATGACACAATGGGTGGCAAGTACACGAATAAACAACATCTCACGCACCATGTATTATTATGGAGACAACTCCATCATGGGTTTCATGGCCACACATCAACCTGCAATCTGGATGGCTGATTATGGATTCATGACTCTCATGCCCCAAGTTGACAGCCTTCTTACTGACGCAGAATCGCGGCAGGTACGATTCAGTCATTCCTCTGAAGTAAGTACACCTTATTATTATAAGGTATCTTGTGCCGACATCTTGACTGAGTTCACCGCCACCTCACATGCTGCCTGCTTTCACATTGTCTATCCTGCCGGTCACAACCCCTTGCTGATGCTTGAGGCTGGTCGTGAGCACCAAGGTGGTGGCATTGAAATTCACCCGGAGCGAAATGAGATTTACATCTACAACTGTGAACAGATGAACTCCGATGAAGACCGTCCCCATGCCAATATCGGACCGAAAGCCCCCAATCTGAAATGTAGCTATGTGCTTCGCTTCTCACAGCCCTTCAAAACCTATGGTACATGGAAGGACAACCATGTCACCCAAGGTAAACGCTCTGAAGCAGGTTCTCATGTAGGTGGTTATGTAGAATTTGCCAGTGACAACCATGATGTGGAAATCAGAATCGGGAATTCATTCATCGACAAGCAACAAGCATTGCAGAATCTTGACAAAGAAATGCCCCATGACTTAGCATTCGACCAAATCGTTGGTCAAGTGCGCAAGGCATGGAATGACAAGCTATCCCTCATCCAAGTCGACTCTGATGCCGAGTATGATAAGAAAGTCTCATTCTACACCGCTATGGTTCATACGATGCAGTTGCCTCGGGAAGCTTCAGAATATGGCCGCTACTATAGTCCATTTGACGGCAAGGTTCATGAGGGTATATTTTATAATGATTACTCCCTCTGGGACACGTTTCGAGCTGAACATCCACTACTTCAACTTCTCTGCCCCGAGCGTGTAGACGGCATGATTGAGGCACTTGTTCACATGTACGAACAAGGCGGTTGGTTGCCCAAGTGGCCCAATCCCACTTATTCCGGCATCATGATTGGCTCTCCGGCAGATGCTGTCATTGCAGATGCCTATATCAACGGATTCCGCAACTACGACGTTGACAAGGCCTACGAAGCCATTCGCAAAGATGCATTTGTAGCTCCCGATGGGGACGAGAGCAACAATTGGGCCGACCGTGAGACTTGGACAGGCAATTACGAATCACGCGGTGGTTTGACCAACTACTTACGTTTGGGCTACGTTGCATCCGACAAGACAAAAGAATCGGTTTCACGGACCATGGAGTTCGGCATAGAAGATTATTGCGTAGCTCAGATGGCCAAGTTGTTGAAAAAGAAGGACGATTACAAACAGCTTATCCGGAATATGAAAAACTACCGCAACCTATACAACCCCAAAACTGGGTTCTTCCAAGCACGTCGATACGACGGCTCTTGGGATAATCCCGAAGAAGGTTTCACAGAGGGTGACAAATGGACGTATAGGTTCTGTGTCATGCAAGACGTGAATGGAACCATAGAACTAATGGGTGGGAAAGATGCATTCATTAAAGCCCTTGACGACAACTTCAACGGCAATCATTACGTCCACCTCAACGAACCAGGCCACCACTATGCCTTCCTCTACGACTATTGTGGTCGACTTGACAAGGTACAAGGTCTCATCCCAAGCATTATCAATAAAAACTATCACAATCATCCGGACGGACTCTCCGGCAATGACGACTGCGGCCAAATGTCTGCTTGGCTCATATACGCTTCACTGGGATTCTATCCTGTCTTGCCCGCTTCGGGAAGCTATGCTTTGGGTATCCCAGCCTTCAAGCATATCAAAGTGCATCTCAAAAAGGGAGACTTAGTGATTGATGCGCCCCAGTTGGGCTCATCTCCCACACTTGACAAAGTCTACTGGAATGGGCAACCTATCAAGTCGTGTTTCATAGCTGTCAAAGACATCATGAACGGAGGGCATCTCTCGTTCATGCCACGCTGATAGTCCACTTCATTTTGATTTCCACCTTACGCCTTCTAATAGTGAGCTTTACTGCTAATGACAAACCGGCAAAACATTAAAAAAATTACAGGTTTGCGACATTAGAGCTCATATTTGAGACGACAGTGCTCATATTATCATTCCCATTTGAGTATATTTGCAGCAGAAAGAAGAAAAATCCATGCATCATTCCGTTTTCGGCTGATGGATATAACTTAAACCGACAACTTTAACTTTTAATTCATAGCTTATGATGAAACATTTAACTTCTTCAATCGTTTTACTGACGTTAGCCATTGGCATGCCTTTCAATGCCAAAGCTCAAACAGTTTTTAATCTGGACGTCAACTATAGCAAACAGTTGGCTCCAGTTCATCGTGGTGCACCAGGCATTGGTGACTTCAATAACGATGGACACCTCGACTTCTACTATGGCGGCCAAGGATTTGAAGGCCCTACCTCTTACAACGGAGGTCCCAGCAAATGGGCCTATTACTTGCAGACCACCTACACTGACTCTGTGACTTTGGAGGAAAAAGACACCACCTATATCTACGAAACCAATTGGTGGGTAGTTGGCAACCTCGCTATCAACAACGGCGACGGTACCATCAGCATGAAAAGGGCCTGGTCTCAGGATTGGCTCGGCAATGCCGATAAACAAATTACTGTCAATACTCGCCTTGCAAACGGCCTGCCTCCCTCGACATGGAACAACAACCACTGGTTCGACTTCAACAACGACGGCTACCTTGACATCATTATCCAGGGCAAGAACGACTGGGATTGGAATCCGTCAACTGCTCCACAGGGCAACTATTACTACCTCTACAAGAACTTCGGCCCCGACTCTTCGTACTTCTTTAATTATGTATCCGAGGCGCAATTCCCCACGGGCAACAACGAAGTGAACGACCAATGGAACAACTCAAATTGCTCATTTGCCGATTACGATCATGACGGCTACACCGACGTCATTTTCCAGTGCTGGAACCGGTGGTATGATGGTGAAGACGAAAAGGGAGCGCGTTTGGTAGCCCTCTATCACAACAATGGCGACGGAACATTCACTATGAAGAATGTATTCAACCCAATACCTTACGAATCGAACCCGCAACCTGCCAACATCTTCGAAATCGACACTTTGACCCTGGAGGCAACGCCTACGTTGGTACCCAGACCTATGAGTCATGGCTCGGTGAACTTTGCCGACTTGAACAACGACACTTATGCTGACATCGTATGCTTAGGCTATTCTGATGATGGACCTTCTTTCACCATCTACAGGAACAACTGTGACGGAACATTCCAGGAAGTGGAACTTGACCATGACATCTTTATGAACGGCTATGAAGGCGACGTAGTGATGGCCGACGTTAACAATGACGGCCTTATTGACATAATGGCCTTCTATACAGCCGATGGTGACGAACAGAAGCACGGTGACATTATCTTCAATGATGGCGACTTCAACTTCCATGCCAGCCGCGTAGCCGATGGCAATGGGCTCTATGGTTTCTCTCAAGCCATTGCAAGGGGATGCGATTTCAACCATGATGGGCTTGTAGACGTGATGTGCAAGGGATGGAACAATACCTACGGGTGGAGTTTCCACATCTTCACACAGAACGCAGACAATACTTTCTCTGCTGTGCAACAACCCGACCACGACTGCAATGGTGGCTACAATTTAGGCGATATCAATGGCGACGGTGCTGTCGACCTCGTAGGTGGTGGCTATGGATGGAGCACTTCCGGTGAGACCAATTCTACATCCATGGACATTTATCTCAACACCAACACAACTGACATCCTTGAAACAACTGCTCCTACCAACGTGAGCGTTAGTGTCGTGGGCGAGGATTCGCTCCAGATTACATGGGCTGGCGATGAGAACAATCCTGGCTATTGCTACAACTTCTATGTAAAAAACGAAGATACTGGTTATATCTATAGCCTCATCCCCGCCATTCCAGAAAGTGGAAAATTGTTGACATACGAAAACATCTACGACGGCATCAGAAGCAGCGAACCTGCTGAAATGAGCTACATCGTAAAGATTCCCGGCAATGGCAACTACACTGTAGGCGTACAAGCCATAGCCCCTGACTGGAATGCCTCTCAGTTTACAACTGCATCTACAAATGTTACCACAGGTATCGCAAGCATCCAAAACGAGACTCCGAACCAAACTACCACCGTCTACACTCTGGAAGGAAAGGTTGTTTCACGTAACAGCGACACCCGCTCTCTCAATAATGGCGTATATATCGTGAAGAAGGGCAACAAGGTCAACAAGGTTATAGTTGGCAATCGTTGACCCAATATCTGAAAAAACATCATTCTTTCATAATGAAGAAAACCAATTTTATGAGAAACCGGATATTAGCCATTGGGTTGACCCTTTGTTTAACTACATCGTTAGCATCATGCGCTTCCAACAACGATGGTTCTTTCGATAACGTTGTCCGCCCCATTAGCCAAGACAACAACAAAGGCTCCCAGTACACCAGTGTAGCTACGACCTACCCAAGTAAACATGCGTGGGGAGACCAGCTTAATGGAACCTACAACAATCCCATTATTCCCGCTGACTACTCCGACCCTGACGTAATTCGTGTGGGAAGCAACTATTACATGGTGGCATCCGATTTCCATTTCATGGGCATGCAAATTCTCACTTCCAATGACATGGTCAACTGGAAGATACTCACCCAACTTTACAGTAGATTAGACTATGAAGGGTGGGACGATATGAAGCACTATGGTGGTGGGTCGTGGGCACCTTCCATTCGCTATCACGATGGCAAGTTCTGGGTCTACTTTTGCACACCAGACGAAGGCCTGTTCATGACCACCGCCACCAATGCTGCAGGACCATGGGAACCTCTCACCCTCGTGAAAGCTGTCTCGGGGTGGGAAGACCCATGCCCATTTTGGGATGAAGACGGTACAGCGTACCTCGGTCACAGCAAGCTTGGTGCAGGCCCAATCATCCTTCACAAAATGAGTGCCGATGGCAAGACACTGCTCGACGACGGTCAAACCATTTATACGGGCGATGTCGCCGAAGGCACAAAGTTCTACAAAAAAGATGGCTATTATTACCTATGTATTCCTGAAGGAGGCGTAGGCACTGGATGGCAAACCTGCTGTCGGGCCACCAACATCTATGGACCCTATCAATCAAGGCGCGTGCTGGAGCAGGGCACGACTAATGTGAATGGCCCTCACCAAGGCGCTTTGGTCGACACTCCTGAAGGTGAGTGGTGGTTCTATCACTTCCAGGATAAGTCACCTTTGGGTCGTATTCTCCACTTGGAACCCGTTGTATGGGTCGATGGTTGGCCCGTCATTGGCGACGATGCCGACGGCGACAGCATTGGTCAACCCGTCAGTACATACTCTAAGCCGAACTGCCCGGAGCCCACGGTGGCTGACAGCATCCAGATTAGCGATGATTTCAACAGTTCCTCACTGGCCCCCTGTTGGCAATGGAACCACAATCCCGCCGACGATGCATGGTCGCTGAGCGAAAATGAGGGCTCGCTGACCACCCACGCCCTTATATCCTCATCGTTTAAGGAAGCTCGCAACACGCTCACTCAAAAGCTGATGGGCTACCGCTCACGTGTAGAGGTAGTCCTCGGCCTAACCGAGATGAAACCCTACCAACGTGCAGGCCTCGCCTGCATGGGTGCCACCAACCACCAAATAGGCATTGGCGTGACTCCATCGGGACAGATAAAAATATATGAGGAGGCTGACGGCAAGATTCTCAAGGCCATCGATTGGGAAGGCTCTGAAATCAGGCTGGTTCTCTATTGCGATGCAAATAGCAATGAGTTCCATTTTGCTTACTTTGACGAAAACGAAAAGGAACAAAGCGTTACATCCGAAAGTTTCAGCATGAGCAACGGCAACTGGAAAGGAGCTCGATACGCTCTATACAACTATAACCTGAAAAATGCTGAAGGCGAGGCCATCTTCAAGTCGTTCAGTTGGATCGATTTGGACGGGCAGCCCGTCGACACGGGTATCCGGGCAATCACAAAATAGCAATCTCCGTAAAATCTCAGAAATTCAGACTTGCCGTCAAGGAATATGAAACGGTTGAGATGTTGGAGACACATCCGAGGTCGCCCGACGAAAAACCCAGAATGGAAGGACAAATTATTCAAGAACGCTCTACATACCTTTAAGAATCCCAGCATAAACACAAGCAGGAACTCAAGAAGGCCAAGGCAGAGCATGAGTGATAGCACAAAAAGGCAGGTCAACTGACCATCTATTGAGATTTTTATTAAAGCCTGCCAGCTTTCTGTCTCGCGTGAGGAAAACTTAAAAAGGAAGAACTAAATGAGATAATCAACTATAAGAAGAGCCTTACTGGCATGAGTGGAAACCTCTACAGCAAACTGATGTTTCATAGTAGGCCGGAAGCCGAGCAATTCGCTTTCAGTTGAAATTTGAAACAGGCTGAAGGAAGAAAGGCTCAAAGACTATGAAATCCATAAAATTGCCAACTTCGACCAAGGCAGAAGCACACCACTGAGTAAAGGGTGAAGCCTTTGGCGAGCCATGGAAACGTGGAAAGCACGGAGGACTGCTATCAAAAACACATAGATTGAGAGGTTCTGAAAGCCCCTGAAGCAAGAAAACGTCTATCTCGAAACCACAGATAACATATAGGAGCACTGCTCTGATATTGGAAATAACGTCCATAACCCAAGCTTCAAGAAACCTAAACAGAATCTCGAAGTTAATATCTTGTACTGAATATGGCGTGGATGAATAGGGAAACGCTTGAAAAGTTTGGTCTTTCAAATGAAAGCTCCATCTTAGCGAGTAACCTAAAACAAATTCAGTTAAGCTCAAAAACCAGAGCAAGCTGAACGACTCTCCCACCCCTCATTGCTTGGAAATATTAATTTTAAAACCTATCTAAAAAAGGAGGAATCATATTGGCATAAACCTAAATATAAATTTCATGAACATAAACTTAAACAATTATTAACAAACATCAAACTCAATTATGAACAATCGAATCATTAGCTTGCTGTTATTGTTACTATGCGTCGGCCAGGTAATGGCACAGGACTTAACAGTAAATGGAAAGGTTGTAGACGTTGAATCTGAACCTATCATTGGAGCCAGCATTGTGGCCAGCGGAAAAAATGCAACCGTATCAGACATCAATGGTGACTTCAACATCAAAGTGAACAAGGGTGATAAACTTACCATTTCATACATGGGTTTCGTCACCCAAACAGTAACCGTTAAAGGCAACTCGCTGAGGGTAGTGCTTCAAGAAGCCAACTCCCAACTTGATGAAGTGGTGGTTGTAGGTACGGTGATGAAGAAAAGTGACCTCACTGGTGCCGTGGCTGGTGTAAACGCAAAAACGCTGGAAGAGAAACCTGTCACGAGCATCAATGAAGCCCTACAGGGCAGGGTGGCTGGTGTGTTCATCACAAACCCCACTCGTATCACTGATGATGCCTCGATAAAAATCAGAGGCAATAATACTATCAACGGCTCTACTGACCCTATCTTCGTGGTAGATGGTATGGTGATGGACAATTCGTTCTCAGGCTTCAACGCTGTAAACCTCAATGACGTAGAGAGTGTGGAAGTGCTGAAAGACGCTTCGGCCACGGCTATCTACGGTTCGCGAGGCTCAAATGGCGTTGTCGTAATTACCACGAAAAAAGGCAGAAAAGGTGAGGGTCGTGTAAATTACAGTGGTTGGATTGGTATCCAGACTTGGGGACACGAACCAAAGACCATGGGAACCAAGGAACTTTTCGAATTACGTAAAGAAGCATATACCAACGGATACATCCAAGCTCATCCTGATGGGGACGTGGAAGAATACATCAACGAGACTATCATGGGGAGCAACACTGTCTTTGCCGACTATGAGTTCGAATCATACGAAAACAACAGGAACTACGATTGGCTCGATGAAGTAGACCGCACCGGATGGACGCAAAATCACGACATCAGTTTCTCTAATGGCTCTGACAAAGGCACTTACTACATCAGCCTTGGATATACAGATGCCAATGGCCTCATCAAGAAGTCCGAAAAGAAAAAGTACACAGGACGCATTAATGCCGAGTACTTCATCAAACCTTGGCTAAAGGTAGGAACCAACACCTCATTCACCAGAACGGAGAAATCAGTTGTTGATGATGGCGTAATGAACCGAGCCAGATGTGCCAACCCCATGCTTCCCATATCAGAAGATATTGAAACTTTGAATTGGCAAGGCGTGTTCGACCAAAACAATTTCAATCCAATCCGCTCACTACGAGTGGACAATGACCAAGTAGTGAACCGTTTTTTGAGTTCATCGTTCATCAATATCGAGTTCATGAAAGGATTGAACCTGCGTTCCACCTTATCTGTAGACTATGCCACCCAGCAAGTGAACAAGTACACCCCGAACGACATCTATGAAAGTGAGCGTTATGGCACTCAGGGTGAAGCAGTAGACAACCGCGACAACCGTACGGTTTGGCAGTGGGATAACTCGCTCTCTTATAACCATGTTTTTGGAGACCATCGCATCAACGCCATGTTAGGCACCAGTGCCACCAAGACTAACTTTAGCTATATCAACGGCACTGCATACGGTTTCCTTTCTAATCTTCTCAGTTACAAGAGCCTTGGCTCTGGCTACAAGAAAGACCAAAGAGGTCTGTCGTCAGACTGGAGCAAACAGGTGCTGATGTCTTACATCGGCCGAGTCGTCTACAGCTATAAGGACAGATACATGCTTACAGGCACTCTTCGTTACGATGGCTCTTCCAAGTTTGCAAGAGGAAACCGCTGGGGTTGGTTCCCCTCCGTATCAATAGCATGGGATATGGCACAAGAAGACTTCATCAAGAAGCTCAATGTATTTGACCAACTCAAGTTCAGGGCAGGCTTCGGTATGGTAGGTAATCAAAACATATCCGACTACGCATATCTTTCGCTCTACAATATGAGTTACTCGGGTACTGTCGACACGGGCTATACTGCGTCTTGGGTTTCAAACGGAAGACGTGGAACTCCCAATATCAAATGGGAGAAACAGCAACAGTGGAATATCGGCTTGGACATGGGATTCTGGAACAACAGACTCACTATGAGCATTGATGCCTTCTATATCAAGAACAAGGACTTGTTGATGAGCCACTCGCTCCCTACGACGACAGGATACTCTTATACTATTGAAAATGTCGGTGCCATCAACAACAAGGGTCTTGAATTTTCATTCAAGGCTAACGTGCTGCACAATAATGACTTTGACTGGAACATTTCCGGCACATGGTCATTAGACCGCAACCGTGTAGGCAAACTCTATGGCAACACAAGGGTAATCTACAATGTTGACGCGGACAGAAACATCCAAAACGAGGGCAACCTCTTCGTCGGTGAGTCACGCAATACCCTTTACATGTGGAGATGTGGCGGTATAGCTCAAGAAAGCGACATGGAAGAACTCTCGCAAATCAACTTCAATGGTTACAATGTCAACCCCGGAGACCTCTACATTGAGGATACTAACGGTGACAAGGAAATCAACCAAAACGACAGGGTCATCATCGGTTCTACAGATCCAAAATATTATGGAGGATTTGCTACCGACGCAACATGGAAAGGAATATCGCTCAACGCAGTATTCAGCTATTCAGTTGGCGCCCGCAAGATTAGTCCTTGGTACAACACTCTTATCTCAAGCGTAGGCAATAGTGTGGCAAGTACTGACCTCGCTGACCGTTGGTCAGAAAGCAACACCGATGCAAAGTTCCCTCGAGTCATTACCGGTTTCGACTACAATCATTATGGTCCCACACAGAGTGACTTCTGCGTCCAGAAGGCATCTTTCCTCAGACTGAGTGCCCTCACACTGTCATACACATTCCCCCAGGATATTGTGCAGTCCATTAAACTTAGCAACTTGAGGGTTTACTTCACAGGTTCCAATCTCTTCTGCATTACAGGCTACAAGGGTTATGACCCTGAAACTGGTGATTGGTATCCCTCAACGAGGATGTTTACTTTCGGCTTAAACCTTTCTTTATAAATCTATAACATCAATAAGAGCATTAGAAATGAAAAAGTTCATTCATTATTCAATATTGTGGCTCACTTCAATAACTGTCCTATTTACAGGAGCCTCCTGTGGCGACGATTTTCTTGACTCTGAGCCAACAGGCTCTTTGACTGAAGAGCAGGTGTTTTCAAAGATTGACAACGTCCAGTCACTCGTCTCTGGTCTTTACAACGAATACCGCAACTGCCGTCAGGGCCGTAACGGGCTCATGCCAAACCTTGGCACCGACGAGACACAACAGGGCAACTTCCAGCTCATATCTTCAGGTGACCAAGCAGGCATGGACAAGTATAATGGTCAGTTGAACGCCACTTCCACACAAGTGGCAGCCATCTGGAACAGTCGGTGGCCGGTAGTTATTTCTGCCGCCAAGGCCATCAAGGCCCTTAACATGAACGAAGATGACCCCGAACAAGCTGCCAAGCTCAAGGGTGAGGCTTGCTTTATCCGCGGATTGGTTATGATGGAGCTTACCAGTTACTGGGGAGAAGTGCCAGTCATTGATATGGACCGCACCGAAGAACTGGGACTGGGCAGACAACCTCTAAGCATTGTTTGGCAATACATCATCAACGACTTTGACTTCGCAGCAAAAAATCTTCCTGAAAGTTATGACAATGAGCCTCAACGTGCCACTCGTGGCGCTGCTCTCACCATGCTTGGCAAAGCACGAATGGCGGCCCCTGACAGCACTGGGCTTCGCAACTTTGAAAAAGCTGATTCATGCTTCACGGCAGTAATGAACATGAACCGCTATCAGTTGCTCGACAGCTATGCTGACCTCTATAGATATGACAACCCGAACACTGTGGAGAGCATCTTCGAACTGCAGTTCACCAACACATGGCCAGATTGCAATTACTGGGAGTTTGATTGTGGTTCAAGAGCATGCGACAGTTGGTTCAGCCAAGGTTGTTCTTTCGCAGGATACGATTTCCTCGTGCCCACTCCTTTCATGTACACTATGAAAGCTGATGGTGGACTGTGGGAAGAAGGCGACCTGCGTAAAGATGCTGCTCTGCGCTACGACTTCACATATAAGACCAACAAATATTCATCGGATGGAAGCTATCAGATGGTAACGCCCGACCTGAGCAAGACACAATGGACCGGAACAACCGATGAGCTCGACCCGCACATTAAGAAATTTGAAGATTTCCGAACTGACATCCTTTCCGGTCTTGGCATCAACAACATGTGGAATTCTGGCAAGAACCTGCCCTACATCCGATATTCTGATGTTCTGCTTTGTCATGCTGAATGTCTCAACGAACTGGGAAAAACATCTGAAGCCGTTAATGTAGTAAATAATACTGTAAGACAACGAGCTTGGGGAGGAAGCTTGCCTGAAGAAGCTAAGTGGAGCACAGGAATGACACAGGAGCAGTTCCGCGACGAAATTATGGACGAGCGAATGAGAGAATTGTGCTTCGAGGGATGGCGCAGAATGGACCTTATCAGAACAGGAAAATTCCTTGAATTGGTAAAGACGCGCAATCGTTGGGCGAGAGAATCGAATACCATTCTGCCGTTCAACATACGCTATCCTATACCCGATACTGAAATCAAGACCAATGAAGCATTCACTGAGGATGACCAGAACGAAGGCTATAAATAAATAAGTCTATAAAATATCCATCTCTCAGAAACCAGAAAGTGAACACAATAATGCAAACTGATAACCGACTACGCTTATAGCTTCATCCGTGCTGTTACAGAGGAAGGCTATTTAAGTCTATAAGGTCATCTGTTTACCATTGTTTCAATTATTACTGTCTGGTAAAGCTTTTTTGGTGAATAAATATTAGGCTGAACCCCTCATTGGGATTCAGCCTAAATTTTTACTTCCTCCTGAAAGGTTATCAGTAAGCATCCGTGCGACTACAATTCACATTAAAACAACAGCGGCCATGCTCATATTGCATGACCGCTGTTGCTGTATATAGTATATTATGTCAGTTGATTAATTGCTGCAGTCCAGGACAGCCTCTT
>JBMNUV010000039.1:0-23028 GCA_050946455.1 Prevotella sp. | reverse complement strand
CACGCTGTGCGTGAATGCGCGGACGCTGTGGGCGCGCTGCACCTTCATGCCCGTCTTTTTGATAACTTCCTGCTGCATCGTAGCCCTCTCGGGTGCTCTGCCCTGCAGAAGATTCCAGGTTTTTGTTTTCTAATTCTTCTGAGTCCATTGTAGTAATTTTTTTTGGTTAGCCTCACGGCTGGGTTAATAATACGGAAAATAATTCTCTGTTCGCGTTTCTTGCGCTTGCTTTAATTTTAAATTAAGTTGATGAGTTTATGTTTGAAAATTAAATGCCAAAATAGTTGTGAGGAGTGATGCTCATGAGCTCGGCTTTCACCTTGTCGCTCACGTCAAGTCCCTCAATGAATTCATGTATAGTTTCCTCTGTCATTTTCTTGTTTGTTCGAGTGAGAGCCTTCAGTGCCTCGTAGGGATGGGGATAGCCCTCGCGGCGCAGAATGGTCTGGATGGCTTCTGCCACCACTGCCCAAGTGTTGTCAAGGTCCTCGTCAATCTTTTCCTTGTTGAGGATGAGTTTGCGTAGTCCCTTCAGCGTACTCTGGATGGCGATGATGCTGTGGGCTATAGGAACACCCACGTTGCGAAGCACCGTAGAGTCGGTGAGGTCGCGCTGCAGACGGCTCACGGGCAACTTGGCTGCGAGGAACTGCAGAATGGCATTGGAGATTCCGAGGTTGCCCTCGCTGTTCTCAAAGTCGATGGGGTTCACCTTGTGGGGCATGGCGCTGGAACCCACTTCTCCTGCCTTGATTTTCTGCTTGAAGTATTCCATCGAGATATACATCCAGAAATCTCGGTCGAGGTCGATGATGATGGTGTTGATACGGCGCAGGGCATCGAAGATGCTGCCCATGTGGTCGTAGTTGCTGATTTGTGTCGTCCACTGCTCACGCTCCAGTCCCAGCTTCTCCTTGACAAAGCGATTGCCGAAGGCACGCCAGTCGTAGTCGGGATATGCCACGTGGTGGGCGTTGAAGTTACCCGTAGCACCACCAAACTTAGCCGTGATTTTGCACTGCTTCAGCGATTCGCGCTGTTCTTCCAAGCGGTACACAAACACCATGATTTCCTTGCCCAGACGAGTGGGGGAGGCGGGTTGCCCGTGGGTCTTGGCAAGCATAGCAATATCTTGCCACTCCTCAGCGTAGGCGCGGAGTTGGTTAATCAGTTCCTGCAACTGGGGATAGTAGACATTTTCCAGCGCCTCCTTAATTGAAAGAGGCACGCTGGTGTTGTTGATATCCTGAGAGGTAAGACCAAAGTGGACGAACTCCTTGAAGTCGTCGAGTCCACCAATCTTGTCAAATTCTTCCTTGATGAAGTATTCCACAGCCTTCACGTCGTGGTTGGTCACCTTCTCGATGTCCTTCACGCGCTGTGCTTTCTTTTCATCGAAGTTGCGGTAGATATCACGCAAGCGGTCAAACAGGTGGTGGTCAAAGCCTGCCAACTGTGGCAAAGGCAGCTCGCACAAAGTGATAAAGTATTCTATTTCTACTCTCACGCGGTACCTAATGAGCGCGTATTCTGAGAAGTAATCAGCAAGAGGTTCTGTTTTGCCTCTGTAACGGCCGTCTATTGGCGAAATGGCCGTCAATGTGTCAAGTGTCATATAAATATGAAAAATACGTATTTTTTGATGATGCAAATATAATAAAATTATGGGACATCCCACTTCCTATAGCGCAAAAAAAACTAAAAAGTGGTGAGATTTGTGAGGAGTGACCTCAAATTTGTTCTTGCGAATCCATTGTAAATGCTTTTCTGGTGGATGGGTAGTTCTGTGGAACTTGTATTATCCATTGAGGTTGTAAGCCCATTCTTAAGGGACAAAAAATATCCCTGCAGCCCCGAAGGACTACAGGGAAACACCCCTGTGGGCGTTGACGGATTCGAACCGCCGACCCTCTGCTTGTAAGGCAGATGCTCTAAACCAACTGAGCTAAACGCCCTTGCTTCTTGCAAGCGAGTGCAAAGGTACTGCTTTTTTCTTGGTCTTCCAAATTTTTGGGGATTTATTTTCAGTTGAGGGTGAATTTTTGTTCCTAACTCAAACCAACTCCTATCTCCTAACTCCTATCTCCTAACTCCTATCTCCTAACTTCTATCTCCTAACTTCTATCTCCTAACTTCTATCTCCTAACTTCTATCTCCTAACTTCTAACTCCTAACTCATATAGTCGTGTGCTGGCAAGTGGCAACCGAACGGGCGGCACTTGGCACCCGATTTGGTGGCACTTGGCACCCAAACTGCTGGCACTTGTCAGCACACGCAAGTAGATGGTTCTCGATTCGGAATACGAGTTCCCTATTATATTATATATAATAGGTAGGGGAATGATAATAACTGAAGTTTCGCAAGTTTGCAACTTGCTTACTTCAAAGGAGTTAAAAGGAGTCAAAGGAGTTAGAGGAGTTAAAGACAAATCTGAGGCAAGCGAGTGCAGAGCCGAACTTGTTCGAGCTATACCGAGCGTAGCAAGGATTCAGCGAAGCTAACGGTGCTGAAGGGTATCAGAATCCTTCAATAGTAATGTCTTAACTCCTTTGACTCCTTTTAACTCCTTTGACTCCTCCATAAATGCGAAAGTTGAGTAATAATAGGGAAAATGAATGCCTATGATTGATAGAGAGATTGCGTATATTAGGTAGGAGGAAACTTATAATAGGTGAAGGACACTCAGATTCTCTCCGACGTATCTACTATTCCCGTTCTGTGCTGTGGGACTCTCTTACCATAGGAACAAAAAGTGCTAGGTATTGTGGACTCTCTTTCCAAAAGGGCATAAAAAAAGTGTGCTGCTCGAGAGAACAGCACACTTCGTATTATAGGTTCTAACAGAGATTATTCTGTAACCTGAACAGTTGCGCGACGGTTGAAGGAAACCGGAGACAGGTCATCAACACCACCCTTAGCAGCGGTAGAGATGTTGTCGCGGCTCACACCCATCTTAACCAGCTCCTCAGCTACGCTGTTAGCACGGCCTTCAGAAAGCTTCTGGTTGATTTCGGGAGTACCGGTAGCGCTGTCGGCATAACCAGTGACAAGCAGCTTAGAGTTGTTGTCCTTAGCATAGTTGGCAAGTGCCTGTACGTTCACGAGGTCCTTCTGAGAAGCGATGTTGGTCTTGTTGATGTTGAAGAATACAGATACCGGAGTAGTCACATATTCCTTCACGCTCTTAGACTCAACGGGCTTCTGGTTAGCCAGCATGTTCTTCAGACGAGCGTTCTCAGCGTTAGCATCGTCGAGCTGCTTCTGCAGAGCATCAATCTGGCTCTGTGAGAGAGCCTTGATAGCGTCAACATCGGGAACCTTCTCCCATGTAGCCTTACCCAGGTTGAAGTTCAGACCCAACTCAGCATAGAACATGTTGTCGTGAGAATCCCAACCACGGTGGCCGTCAGTCTTATCAACACCATCGATGTCGCCCTCAAGACGGTTCCAGCCACCTTCGAGATAGATATTGAGATGCTTGTTCAGTCTCCAAGAACTCTGGATACCTACGCTCAGCTGCATAGCATAGAGGTTGTAGGTCATTGTACGAGAAATACCACCACCAGCGAAGGGAATCAAGTTCCAAACGCGGTTGGGGTTGTAACCGTAGAGCAGGTTGCTCAAGTTGAACATGATGTGCTCGTTCAATGTCCAGTAAGAGTTGTGGTTGCCGTAGTTGTCTTCGTCAGTTACAGACTTACCCCAGATACCCTGCAGTTTTGTACGGAGACCGAGACCGGGAGTAAACCACTTACCAATAGCGATAGATGCACCGGGATTTGAGCGGAACTTCTTGAAAGGACTTCTTGCAAAGCCATTTCCGTGTTCCTCATTAGAATACCATGCGGTCCATTCTGCACCAGCCTGGATAAACCAGTTGCTCCAGAAAGAGTTAGTGGCTACGCTGTACTTCAGCGTAGGGTCTTCCTGTTCCTGAGCCATAGAAGTCAGTGACATTCCAGCCAGTGCCAATACGATAAATAATTTTTTCATAACCTTTAAATATTTAATAATCAAAAATTATCACTAGTGTTCACTAAACGCCTTTCTTCGTTCGTAGCAATTTCGTGGCAAAGTTAATAATAAATTTCGGAACTTTTATTTTTTTTGAAGAAAAAAGCGCCTCAAAGCCCTAAAAAATTGCTATTTATCAAGTATTTTGGTCTTTTTGACTCGAAAAACGGGTCTTTTGCACTATCATATTATTAATTTCCGACTGCTTGAGACTGTATAAAAATGCAGATATTCTTGAATTTGTGTTCAAGCCCACCTGCCGAGTGTCCGCTTTTTCCGATTTTAAGTAACTACTTATGCATCTTTGGGGAGAGGGCGGAGGGACTCGGAAATCTCGGAGGACTCGGAGAACTCGGAAGGCTCGGAGGGGCTCGGAAATCTCGGAGAGCTCGGAGGGCTCGGACTGGTCGGACTAGTCAGAAAAGTCAGAGAATCTCTGAAGAGTCAGGATTTCGCCTTCTGCGGCTTAATCAAAGAGCATGTCAATCTCTTGCTGCCGGAGAATGCCTAATATCTTCTTGCCGTCGGGGGTGTGGTTGACGTCCTCACAGGCGAAGAGACTGTTGACGATGTTCTCCATCTCGTTGTTGCTGAGCACTTGACCCACGGGGATGGCGGCATTACGGGCGAGCGAGAGTGCCATGCTCTTGCGCACGTCCTCCTTCATCTTTCCCGCCTTCTCGGCTGCCTGTGCCAGCATGTCGATGATGAGGTTGGCATAGTTGATGCCCTCCACATTGACCGGCACTGCCTGTATAGAGTAGCTTCCTCCCGCCATGTCAGTAAGTTCGAATCCCATGTCGCGGAAATCGTCGGCTACCTCATGAAGAGTGTTCACTTCCTGCGGCGTGAGTTGCACGATTTCGGGGAAGAGCAGCTTCTGTGAATCCAGTTTGTGCTCGCTGAGGCGTTTCAGGTAGCGCTCATAGAGAATCCTCACGTGGGCGCGGTGCTGCTCTATCACCATCAGTCCCGACTTCACTGCCGTCATGATGTAGCGGCCTTTGTATTGGTAGTGGGCAGGCGACTTGTCGGAGATGAGGTCGTCGTTGCTCTTGATTTCGTTGCCGAAGAGTGTCGGCTCGACAGGCTGCGCGGGCTTGAGTCCCTCGTAGAGCTTCTCCCACTTGTCTGGCACGCTCTGCTGCCCCATGGCATTGGGATGCCACTGCGAACCACCACGACTCTCGCTCCGGTTGTTCACCTTGAACGGGTTATACTGAGGATTGATTTTCACTGAGGGAATATCCGCTTCTGCTGTGGGGTCGAAGATAGGAATGTCGGGCTTGCCCTCTGTGTCGAAGTCGATGGCGGTCACGTTGCTATACATGCCCACGCTCTCCTTCACTGCTGCATGGAGAATCTGCCAGATGGCTTGCTCGTTCTCAAACTTGATCTCGGTCTTGGTGGGATGAATGTTCACGTCGATGTCGTGGGGTTCCACATCGAAGTATATAAAATAAGGTGTCTGTTCCCCCTCCGGCACCAGTCGGTCATAAGCCTGCTGCACAGCCTTATGGAAATAGGGATGGCGCATATACCTGCCATTGACGAAGAAAAATTGGTGGGGCACCTTGCGCTTAGCCGACTCAGGCTTGCCCACAAAACCGCTGATGCGGCACATTGTGGTTTCCACCTTCACGGGGAGTAAGTCTTGGTTGATGCGCTTGCCGAATACATCGACGATGCGCTGGCGGGTGTTGCCGGGACGCAGGTTGAACGTCTCCACGCCGTTTGACGAGAGCGTGAACGACAGTTCGGGATAAACCAACACAATCCGCTCAAAGGCGGCGATGATGTTGTTCATCTCCGTGGTGTTGGATTTGAGGAATTTGCGGCGCGCCGGAACGTTGAAGAAAAGGTTGTTCACCATGAAGTTGCTGCCCACCGGACAGGCGCATGGTTCCGGCTTGCTGAATCTTGAGCCGGAGACAGACAACCGTGTGCCCACCTCTTCGTTTTCCTGCCGCGTCTTGAGTTCCACTTGCGCCACAGCAGCTATCGAGGCAAGCGCCTCGCCACGGAATCCCATGGTTTTGAGCGAGAACAGGTCATCGGCTTGGCGAATCTTGGAAGTGGCGTGTCGCTCAAACGCCAATCGCGCGTCGGTCTCCGACATGCCCTTGCCGTCGTCTATCACCTGAATCGACGTGCGACCGGCGTCTTGAATGAGCACGTCAATCCGCTTGGCACCGGCGTCGATGGCATTCTCCACCAGTTCCTTCACTACCGAGGCGGGGCGCTGAATCACTTCGCCTGCGGCAATCTGATTGGCTACCGAATCGGGTAGCAGTTGTATGATATCACTCATTGAGTCCTTCTTTATAGTGTTTGCAGCGGAGCCGCCTTTCGCTCGGTCACCTTCAGTTTCTGGTCCTCCGACTTATGGGCTTCGCGGTAAAGGTCGTTCTTGTCCTTGGGTCGCAGTTCGGCAAACCATTGGAATCCCTGCAAGCGCGTCTTGCCCGGTGGAATCTGCGTCATGGGGTAGAGCGTGCCGATGGTCTTGGAGCATACAATCTTCTGCAGCTTGCGTTCTGCCGAGATATACATGTCCATCGTGTCGGTTTCCTGATAGTCCATTCCAATCATCGTAGTGTCCTTGTCGTCAATGGGGTAGTAGATGGTTCTCACGTTTCCGATGTTGGTCGTTCGACGGATGTCGCCGTCAATGAAGTCAGCTACCATATAGCGGGAGCTTACTTGGTTGTAATGGTCCTTGTCGTCGTATTTTTCCACCGAGAAGGACTGCCCAAGCACCTCCACCTGCCTCACTGTGGAGTCGTTCATGTAGATTTTGATGCTGTCGCCGAAAAGCTGTCGGTTGTCACTCCATACGATGGGGTCTTCCAGCATCGTCGCGCACGAGTCTTTCGAGTTGCCCACGAGGAGTCCGCAGATGGCTTGCAGGTCATTGCGGAAGGCGCGCACGTTGGCAAAGGCTCTGACGACGCGATAGACGGAGTCGGTATTAATATAATAGGTAAACACTTTCATGGTGTCGCTGTGCACCCAGAGCGTATCTTTCTGCGAATAGTCGATTGCCAATGGTTGTTGCGCTGCGAATCCATAGCCTGTTTGGTCATTATATTCTAAATGACCGCAGTGAAGCTCATTCTTGTTATAGCTGTCCGTGTAGATGACGTTGCCGAAAGCGCGGCTCTGTCCCGTCTTGTCGTCGTGGAACAAACTGTCGCCTGTGATTTCGCGGTTCTTGTCAATGATGGTCGAGCGGCTGTACATACGGGAATAGTCGGTGCGCGAGTCGAACCAAGCATTTGAGGTTTTCACGGTGGTCTCCTTGTTCTTGATGGTCGAGGGTCCGAGCACATGGGCGATTGACTTGGCAATGTCGTAATAGAGGGTGTCCGTGTGGATATCGCGCGTACCATTATACATGTGTACCTTATAATAGAATTCAGCCAACCGCTTGTCGGGACGGTAACCGCCCCAGTCCGACACCAACTTGTCCTTGCCGTCGACGAGCTTGCCGCCCTCGAAGAAGTAGGCGTAATTCTCAATTCGGTTGAAGTTGAGACTGTCGCAGTAGAGGGTCTGGCGGCGGTGCTTCAGCACCACGTTTTGCCTTGCTGTGAGCATTTGCGCCATACCGTCGTATGCCGCGCGATTACAGGTTAGCGTGAGCGTGTCGCCGTCCTTGTATCTCACGTGTCCGAAAGCCTTCACCGAGTTGGAGTTTTGGTAGAAATAGGCGCTGTCGCACCAGAGCTGAGAGCCTTGATGGGTGAAGTGGACGCGACCTTTCACGATTTGCGCGCCCGGGTTCACTCCAAACTGATTGTATCTAAGTTCATCGGCATGAACCAAGTGGATGCGGTCGTCGGTCTTGGCACGTGTTCGCTTGCGTTGGCGGGCGGCGCTGACCGCCAGGGATAGTGCAAAGAGGCATAGAACCGTCAGCAAGCCGATTCTATGCCATCTCTTATATTGATATTGGTATGTTTTTCTTGTCATTTCTTCACCCAACCATTGAATTCGTAGTCGCCGTTCTTATAGCGGTCGGCTGTCCAAATATAGGTATGTTTGATTTTGTCTTGTATCCATTCCCTAATCTTGTCCTCGCGCATCTTGTTGAGCACCACGTCCTTCATCACTTGGAAGTCTTCCCTGATGTCGGCGCGGTGGCCTTCGCGGCGGCTCTTGAGCTTGATGATAGCACAGGCGGTCTTGCCTCGCTTATCGGTCATCTGGAACGGCTCCGAGATGCTGTCCACCTCCAGTCCTTCCACCTCGCGCGCCACTTCGGTGGGCAGGTCCTTCATCTGGAATCGGCTGGTGCGCTGCTGGTTCTCTACGTCGTCGAATGCCATCAGTCCGTGGTTGTTGCGGGTGTCCTTGTCGTCGGAGAGGAAGGTGGCAGCCTCGTCAAAGGTGAACTTGCCTTTCTTGATGTCGGCACGGATGGAATCGAGCCTGTGCATGGTGGAGTCGATTGCCGTCTGCTCCACTCGTGGCTTCAGCAGGATATGGCGCACGTTAACTTTGTCGCCGCGCTTGTCTATGAGTTGGATGATGTGGTAGCCGAACTCCGACTCCACAATCTTGGATATCTTCTTCGGGTCTGTGAGGTTGAATGCCACTTGGGCGAAGGCGGGGTCGAGTACACCGCGTCCCATATAGCCCAACTCACCGCCTTGGCGTGCCGAGCCGGGGTCTTCAGAATAGAGTCGTGCCAAGGTGGCGAAAGTAGTTTCGCCCTTTGTCACGCGGTCGGTGAACTCACGCAGTTGGTCCTTCACGCGGTTGATTTCCTCCTGTGTTATCTTCGGATGCTGCATAATAATCTGCACCTCCACCTCCGTGGGCACGTAGGGCAGACTGTCGGCGGGCAGTTTCTCGAAATAGCGGCGCACGTCGGCGGGAGTCACACTGAGGTCGCCCACCAGCTTGCGGCGCTCTTCTTGTATGAGCAGTTGGTTGCGGTATTCCGTGCGCAGTCCGTCGCGGATGGCGGTGAGACTCTGACCGCGGTATTCCTCCAACTTCTCACGCGAGCCCACTGCCTGAATCCAAGCGTTGAGCTGGCGCTCCACGCCACTCGATACCTCGCTCTCGGTCACTTCCACGGAGTCCAGTTCTGCCTGATGGAGAAACAGCTTCTGGATAGCAAGCTGCTCCGGAATACGGTAGTCGGGGTCGCCCGATGTCTTCTGACCTTCCATCTCCATCTGGAGACGAGCCACTTCCACGTCGGATTTCAAGATAGGCTCGTCGCCTACCACCCAAATCACTTCGTCAACGACGCTCGACTCGGGTATCTTATCTGTTGTGGCGGGTTGAGCCACAGCGGTGTCTGAATCGTTTTGCAGTGTCCAGACCCTTGCGCTGCTGGTGCCGTTGGTGGCTGTAGCCAAGCCTACTGTAGCAATCATGAGCAAACCTGCCGCGAATGCTTTACCTATTATTTGCAATTTCATCTTCTAAGTGTTTCTATTCGTCCCTCTCCCTAACTGATTGTCAGCGACGGAAGTAAGGAAAACGTCATTTGTGTGCAAAGTTAATAAATAGATGAACGGCATGCAAACAAAAACAGTTATTTTTTGTTTTCGCACACTTTGTTGCCCACTAATACTCTTGGAAGTAGCGCTGAATCTGTTGCCAGTCGTGGGTCTTGGTGAGGGCGAGCATCAGCAGCACGCGTGCCTTCTGCGGATTGAGGTTGAGGGAAGCCACGAAGTGGTATTTTGCATCGTCCACCTCACCGTTGAGATGGGTCGCGCCGTTGGGCACACGGCTGGAACGCACGATTTGAATTCCGCTCTGCTGTGCCTTCACTGCCACGTCGAACACATCCTTATAGAAGTTGCCGTCGCCGACGCCAGCCACTACGATACCGTCGTATTTGGCATCCACGAATGCTTGTATGGGTAGAGGCGAGCAGTTGGCATAGCCATAGACGATGCCTACTTTGGGCAGGGAAGTCAGGTTGTCCACGTTGAACTCGGAGTCCATGCCCTGTCGGTTTTCAGACTTGTGGAGATAGATTGCCTTACCATTATATACATAGCCGCAATAGCCGTTCATGCCGCCAACGAATGTGGCGCAGTCGGTGGTGTGGGATTTATATACCCATTTGGCTTCAATGAGGTAGTTGTTCATGCACGCCATCACGCCCCGTCCTTGTGAAGCCGGGTCGCAGAGCGCCGCAACGCCGTTGTAGATATTGGCGGGACCGTCGGCAGAGATGGCTGTGGAGGGTCGCATGGCACCTACTAAAATGACGGGTTTGTTGCTGTGGACAGTGAGGGAGAGGAAATAGATGGTCTCCTCCATCGTGTCGGTTCCATGGGTCACCAAAACGCCGTCGTAGCCTTCCTTGTTGAGTAACTCGTTGATGCGCTTGGCGAGTTTCAGCCACACCGCGTCGTTCATGTCTTGTGAACCGATGTTGACGAGTTGCTCGCCACTGACGTCCGCCAATTCCTTAATCTGAGGCACGGCATCAATGAGCGACTGGATGCCCACCTGTCCGGCACTGTAAGCCGAAGAAGTGGCACTGGCACTGACTCCGGCAATCGTTCCGCCGGTGGCGATGATACGGATTTTAGGCTTTGCTAAAGCTGCGAGGTTGACAGAGAAGATGAATAAGACAACGAAGAAAAACAGTTTTTTTACCATAATGATGATGTATTTGCCCAGGCGGTTCCCGTGGGGCAAAGAGTTTGCGGCAACCAGGGTGGGGTAGGTGAATAGATTCGTTTGTTTCTCCTGCAAATTTAGCTAAATTTCCTTTACTACAGGCAACAAACCTCGGATAATATTTAAGGAAAGTCGCAACATCCGCCGTATAGCCGCAACATCCGTCGTATAGTCGCAACACACGGAGGTCCCGTCGCTCCGCGCGGGACGACTGCCGACAAAACAAATTAAAACTATATCGGGCAACGTTGGCTCTCGTCCCGCGCGGAGCGCGAGACCTCCATGCATCGCGGAACGACTACCGGCAAAACAAATTAAAACTATATTGGACAGCGTTGGCTCTCGTCCCGCGCAGAGCGCGAGACCTCCATGCATCGCGGGAGAACTACTGCTTCGCTTATCCTTCTTCCTTCATAAAAGTTTAGCGGTATTCCCTTGGTTGATTTGTTGTTACTGCAAATCGGCAAGGAAATACTGCTAATCTATTTATCGTTAGATGAATACACGTCTAAGGCATGTTAGTCAGTTGTCTTGTAGCTCGTTACAACATTTCTTGTTCCTGGTGATAGAAGGTCACCATTAGAAGAATCTGTTACATCAAAGTTAGCAACAGTAGGGAATTTAAATTGCCAGTCAAATCCATCCCAGATAGGACCGTTAAGAGGGTTTTCTACGTGTGTGTTTAGAGTCACATTGTAATATTCGTCCACAGGTCTGATGGTGTATGGATACATAACAGAGGGACGACGAGAGATTATTCGATGGTCGTCAGAGGTTCCAGTTCCACCACCAGATGTATTCATAGGATAATTATACACCCAAGCACTTCTCGTAGCGTCAGTGGGGTCCAAAGAGAATACTGCATCGAGAATTGTAAAATTCGTCTCTCCATCTTTTTTCTTCATCAAGATGAAGTTTTGTGTTTGAGCTGCTTGAAGTACCCCTCCTCTTTCCTCACCAGCCTCTTGGTTTTTATAGTCTGTCATTCCATTATCTACTGCTATAGCATATTTACAATCGCCAGCAGTAATGGCTTCAGCCAAATAATTAGAATTAAAATATTTGGTACCATTGTGTAAATATACATATCTGCTCTCATCACTTTTGTCTAATACATATTTAGTGCCACCTGCAAAGAGCACGATAGTCTGACCAGGTGCCAACTGGTAAGGCTCGAGGTTCTCCCAAGTATATGTTTTATTATTGATAGTCTTGGAGTAATTGATAGTATTCGAATAGCTACTCTGATAATCTGCAATCAGCGTAACTGAATTAGTATAGTCCGTACTTGTTTCATCACCATTAGCATATTTTACATTTGCAGGGGTAGTAGGATTAATCCACAAATCTTGTAAACGCGCATTTTGAATGTCCTCTACATCATCGTTGCATCCTAGATACCATGGTTTATTATTCGACCACCTGGCTCCTTTTAAATAAGTTTGCCGTACTAAAGCATATTTTGTCAAGTCCTTCACTTCATTGGTCGGATTATAAATCTCTACCATAGAATAGTTCCATCCACTTGGATTGAGATGCTCATACTCCGTTATCATCAAATCGGATTTCGGCAATGAAAGACCTACTTTATAACATTTGCCATACTCCATGCCATTCTCAAGCTTCGCATTTTCTCCACCTTCCTTGACGTAGTTGATGCTATCAGCTGTATATGTATCATCGTCGGTAGTATTGCTATTCTCAAGCTCATAGTGCAATCCATATTGCTGATAGAAACCGGATTCTTCGACTGGGAAACACCAAAAATCGCCAACTACACTATCAGATGAACTTCCTGTAAAAGTAGGAAGAAGCTCACGCTTTGCAGTTTCAGCCCACTCGAATGTGCAAGTGTCTGAAGTATGTTCAAAAGTAATAGCCGGTTTTCCGTCAGTCTCCTTACCGAAAGTATAGGTAGCATTACCTGTTCGTACATTGCTTTTGTTAAAAGAAAATTTAGAGAACTTTACCGGAATAGCCAGAGGGTTGCTTCTCACTCTTGCCGTAATGACAGTTCCCATCATATAAAATTCAAGTGTGATAGTGCTTCTGGTCCCTTCAACATTAACGGCTGAATTATCATAACAACTGTACATAGGCACGCACATCCCCTCTATTGAATGTTCAGTATCAGTATAAGGGAGATTCCTAAAATCTACCGTAGTAGAAGTGGAACCTGAAGCTGGGATGAAGGCAGATTTAAAAGTCGTGCCGTCAACACCTGTGTTGAGCAAAGCACAAACATCGTAGTCTGCCAAGTTGGTGCCATCTTTAATATTGACTTGGGCATTGCGAATAGAGATTAAGTATCCTCCACTGGAAGTCTTAGTTAACTTACTGGTTAAGTTATCTGTATATACTAAGGAACCATCAGTATATTTCAAGCAAAGAAGCACATTTAAATCAGTGCCGTCGTTCACCAATTTGTCGAAATTATAGAGCGCAAAGCCATCAGCATCACGAGCCATGGCACGAGTTTCAGCCTCAGAATCAAAAGGTGCCTCTATATTGACAGACACTTTCACAAGTTTTGACTGAGGACTTGTCTCTATATCGTCCGCAGCCTCCTCCTCAGAAGAACAAGAAACTAACAACAATCCAGCGCATAAGGCGCATAAACAAGAAAAAAGTTGTTTCATCATCATTATAATAATATTTTTAATTTTATTCAAAAAAAAGAACCATCAGAGTTTTCCTCATCCTCACCAGTATCAAAAGTCCAAGTACTCTCCTTAGATAACTCATCCTCACACCCATGTACTGTTTGGTGTACGTTTCCTTCAGTAGTGCTAACTGTCGCTACCCCTAAAACGTCGTCACAACACGGTTGAATCATAGAACAAGTTGGTTTAATGTACATCTTTGCTAATGTTAATGTCTTATTCATATTTCTGTTCATGATAGGATTTAGATTTTTTTATGTGCGTTATTAATGTTTGCTCAATAATTAGAAAATTAAATGTAAATTAACTATTTTTAATTAGTTCCATCAGAGTTTTTAATTAGATCCATCAGAGTTAGGAAATAGCTTATATTTCCTGTCAGTTAGTCACAAAAGTTCTATGTGGCTCTGTCTGTTCCTGCCCAAATAGGCTCATGCGAAATAATGCTTATGACTTGCGGCGCCAAATAGGCTTTACGAGGTAGTAGAATAGAAGTCATGTAAACGCATCTCTGCTCAATGTCTTTTTTCATAATATTTTAGTATTCCTTAGCTCTGCACCACTACTGTATTACCTTAAATCTGTTCCAGTAAGCCATAAACGGAGTTTCACCTGATTGAGTGGTGCTAAAATCAAGTAAAACCGTAATGACGGGGGCAAAGATACAAATAAAAATTGAAATACTTACAAATTTCAACAGATTTTTTTATTTTATGGGCATTTTTTTGTTGATTGAGAAAGAAAACGGGGCAATTGAGCCGGAAAATACAGGAAAAGGGAGAGGAAAAGTGCGATGATTGGTAGCTGTCATGGATAGGCGTGGGGGGAGTACGTATAAGCCTCATTGCAGCCATGTTTATCCATGTTGTTCTCGGGTTATTACAAATTGTTGGTAGCTGCATAGGTTTGTTATTTTCTATATGTTTGTAAAGTTTATTTATTATTTTGTATATTATTTTTGCATTTGTTAGCAAAATCGTATTGGCAGATTTTGTTCCGTCGCTGTCGTAGTTCTCGCGCTCCGCGCGGGACGAGCGCCGCATTTGAACGAAGTTTGTTCCGCGATGCATGGAGGTCCCGCGCGGAGCGCGAGACCTCCGTGAGTTGCGTCTCCGCGACGGATATTGTTTTCGTACGAATGCGGCAGTCGTCCCGCGCGGAGCGACGGGACCTCCGTGTGTTGCGCCTATACAGCGGATATTGTTTTCTTACTATTATTGGCTATCATACAGAAAAATCAAATAGACTTGAATTTTCTCGAGATTTTGTTCATTTTTTCAAGTACATTTGAAATTTTATTGCTATATTTGCGAAAAATCGAAGGCAATGGACGAAAGACTTGAAAAAATAGCGAAGCTGAACTATTGGAATGGTAATCACTTCGACAACGGAGTGAGACGGAAGTTTTATCTCCAACGCATACTTCCCTTCATCGGCAATCGGGTGATAAAAGTCATAATCGGACAGCGACGTGCAGGGAAGAGCTGGCTGATGCGACAAATCATAGCTGCCATGCTTGACAAGGGAGTGATGAAACCGGAACAAGTGCTGTATATCAACAAGGAGTTCTACAGATTTTCTTTCTTGCAAACTCCTGATGACTTGATGGATTTGTATGAGGCATACTACCGTGAAATAAATCCTAAGGGGAAAACGTATGTATTCTTCGACGAGATTCACAACATCAGTGGATGGGAAAAGGTAGTGGACTCTCTCTCGCAGGACCCAAGCATAGACTGTGAAGTGTTTCTCACAGGCAGCAACAGTAAGATGCTTTCAGGAGAACTGGCAACTCTTCTCTCCGGTCGCTACGTTGAGTTTGAAGTTCAGCCCTTCAGCTACAACGAATACCTACAGGCTTATGGTAACCGGGAGCCTTCACGTCAGACCATGGTTGACTATCTTCGCACGGGTGGACTTCCCGAGTTTCTTAATCTAAGAGGAGAGGAGACCCGCCGCAACTATGTAGAATCTGTGAAGAATACGATACTCCTCAAAGACATCGTGGAGAGGCATAGCATTAAAGACGCAGGATTGCTCGACAGGATATTCTCCTTTCTTGTCAACAACAGTTCTTCGCTTGTATCCATAGGCAACATCGTGAACTATCTCAACAATGAGCAAAAGAAGAAAAATCCTAAAGCGAAGGAACAAAACTATGAGACCGTGGCAAACTACATCGGCTACCTGCAAGACGCTTATCTCATCTTAAAGGCTGAACGGTACGACGTGAAAGGTAAGGAAATACTCAAAGGAGCTGCAAAATATTACGCCAACGACAACTGCTATCACAACTACCTGTTTGAGGGATATGGTTATGGGCAAGGTTCGTTGCTGGAGAATTATGTTTACCAAGTACTGCGTCGTGCGGGATACAAAGTCTATGTGGGAAAGATGATTGATTCAGAAGTAGATTTTGTATGTCTTAATCATGATAGGCGCCTTTATGTGCAGTCTTCATGGACCATTGACAACGAGGATACAGCGGAACGTGAATACAATGGTCTTGAGGCAGTGGCTGACAGCTATCCAAAGATGATAGTTACCATGGATGACATACCACGTAAAATCCGTAACGGCATAGAGAATATTCAGGCTTGGGAATTGGAGCAGAAACTCAGTGCCCAATAAAGATGTGAAGCCGTAGTCGTCCCGCGATGCATGGAGGTCCCGCGCTCCGCGCGGGAACATCATCCGCAATTACCCGACCGTAGCCGACCGCTCATGGAGGTCCCGTCGCTCCGCGCGGGACGAGCGCCGTATTTACTATGAAGTAATTGAACAGGCATCGCATCTTATCCGACCTGCATCCAAAGAATCTGCTGAATCTGTGTGACTTTTCTTAGAGTCTTAGATTTGCGCGAACTCGTTTTTTATTCTCGCAGATAAAGCAGATTGAGCAGATTCAATGAGTTTATTTAATTTGTATTGTCGGCAGTTGTCCCGCGTTGCATGGAGGTCTCGCGCTCCGCGCGGGACGAGAGACGAATATGCAAGTTGTAGGAAAACAATGCAACGTAAAGATGCGGTAGTCGTCCCGCGCGGAGCGACGGGACCTCCGTGAGTTCCGTCTATTCGTCGGATGCTGTTCCCGCGGTGCATAAAAAAGGTGCCAGCCCTTAATCTAGGGATGGCACCTTATGTGATGTTCCTAATTTCTATTGCGATTAGTGTTTGTTGACGGTCGTAACTACGTCGTCATAGACTTTTACGGTGGCGCGCTTGCGGAGACCTTCCATCCACTCTTTCTCTAATGCTTCTTGATAGTCGGCAACCACGAGACCGCGGACGTCGTCCATTTCCTTGGGTGCCTTAATCACCTTGCCATAGACGGCATCGATGGGATATTTGGGATTGCTCTTTACCGTTGTGTCTTTCTTAAATATCTCGCGGTCGACCAATGCGTTGTCGCCCAACTTGAAGATACCCTTCTCCACGCGAATCTGAACGGAATCGCTGTTGAAAGTCTTGCGCAATTTCTCAGCCCATTCGCTGAACGGCAAATCTTTCACGGCGTCCTTCACGCGCTCCACGTCGGCTTGGTCCTTTACGTGGTAAGCAATGCCCTTGAAACGTGGGGCGTCCCACTTATAGTTCTTCTTGTGCTTTTTGAAATATGCCTTCAGTCCTTCCTCATCCTTGGCAGCCTTGTCCCATACGGTACGGTTGCTGATTTCGTAGAGCAGCAGACCGTCGTAGTATTCCTGCACAAGGTATTTCAAGTTGGAATCCTTCTTCTCCATCTCAGCAAGACGCTTGTCGATGAAATCCTCGGGCTTGGAACCGGGATTTGCCTTGGCGAGGGAATCCAACTTATGGTTGATAATCATCTCGCGCAGTCCACGCTGCTCAATGAAGCGGTGGATATCGGTTTTCATCGAGTCGTAGGGGAAGAACATTCTCTTGTCGATGACCTTGATGATATGGTAGCCGAAAGGCGACTTCACGGGTTTGCTCACCTCGCCCTTCTTCAGCTTGAAGGCAACATCCTCGTACTCCTTCACTAAGGCGCCCTTCTGCAGCCATCCCAATTCGCCGCCTCGCTTGGCGGAACCGGGGTCTTGAGAGTATTCCTCTGCCAACTTGGCAAAGTCGCCGCCTTTCTGCAGTACGGCATAGACCGAGTCGGCGCGGCGCTGTGCCTCGTCCCACTTGCTCTGTGGGTCACGCTGACGAGCCATGAAGAGGATGTGTGCCGACTTCACCAATCCACCCGTAGAGTCGATGCGCTGCTGCGTCTGGCGGTAAATCTTCTGTGCTTCTGCCTCGACATCGGCATCAGTGATGAAGGTGGGGCGAACCTGCTGGTCGCGGTAGCCCAAAAACTCCTTCTTGAAGGATGACAGCGTGTCGAGATGGGCATCCTTGGCAGCGTCCACCTTCAACTTGTAGTCAACGAAAAGAGGGATGTAGTCTTTTACACTCTTCTTGTCGATGACGCCTTCGGTGTTGTTTTTGTTGTAGGAATATTCAAATTCCGCTCTTGTCACATTCTGCCCATTGATAGTCATGATGACGGGGTCGTTGGTCTGAGCTGTTGCTGATATCGCCGTCATCAGCAGGGCAACCAATAGAAATTTCGATTTCATTTGAGGTAGAAATTAAATTAAAAAGGATGCGAGCGACCCTTCAGCAGGGCCTCACGCATCTTCTTTCTCTATATTATTATATAATATGTATATAAGCTTTCAATGTCATTCCGGTCTTGAATAGTTGGGAGCCTCACTCGTGATGGTGATGTCGTGGGGATGACTCTCCAGCACCCCCGCATTGGTAATGCGCACGAACTTGGCATCGTGGAGCTTCTCTATGTCGGCAGCGCCGCAATATCCCATGCCGGAGCGCAGACCGCCCACGAGCTGATAGATAACCTCCTGCACCGTGCCCTTATAGGGAACGCGGCCGGCGATGCCTTCCGGCACGAGTTTCTTGGCATCTTTGATGTCGTTCTGGAAGTAGCGGTCGCGCGAACCATTCTTCTGCTCCATAGCCTCGAGCGAGCCCATGCCACGGTAAGACTTGAACTTACGACCGTTGAAGATAATGGTTTCGCCGGGACTCTCCTCGGTACCGGCTACGAGAGAACCTATCATCACGCAGGAACCGCCGGCAGCCAAAGCCTTGACGATGTCGCCAGAATAGCGCAGGCCACCATCGGCAATCAATGGGACGTCGGTGCCCTTCAGCGCCTCGTAAACATCGTAAACGGCTGAGAGTTGTGGCACGCCCACACCTGCTACCACACGGGTGGTGCAGATAGAGCCGGGACCGATGCCCACCTTCACAGCGTCGGCGCCGTTCTCGACCAAGAACTTGGCGGCAGCGCCCGTTGCGATGTTGCCCACCACTACATCGAGATTGGGGAAGGCATTCTTCACTTCGTGGAGCTTGCCTATCACACCGGCTGAATGTCCGTGGGCAGTATCAATGACGATGGCATCCACACCTGCGTCAACGAGAGCCTGGGCACGCTGCAGGGTGTCAACCGTCACTCCTACGCCGGCAGCAACGCGCAGACGACCTTTTTCGTCCTTGCATGCCATGGGCTTGTCCTTGGCTTTGGTGATGTCCTTATAAGTGATGAGGCCCACAAGATGGTTCTCGCGGTCCACAACGGGAAGCTTCTCAATTTTATTCTCTTGCAGAATCTGTGCCGCAGCGTGCAGGTCGGTCTGTTGGGTAGTGGTCACAAGATTCTCCTTTGTCATCACTTCGTCGATGAGTTTATCCATGTGCTGTTCAAAGCGCAAGTCGCGGTTGGTCACGATACCCACCAAGTGGTTCTCGTCGTCAACCACGGGGATGCCGCCGATGTGATAGTCGTGCATGATGTTCAGGGCATCTCTCACTGTCTTTCCTTTCTGAATTGTTACGGGGTCGTAAATCATGCCGTTCTCCGCACGCTTTACGATAGCCACTTGTCGAGCCTGCTCCTCAATCGACATGTTCTTGTGGATGACACCGATACCGCCTTCGCGCGCAATGGCAATCGCCATCGCCGATTCCGTGACCGTGTCCATAGCGGCAGTGACGAACGGTACGTTCAGTTGGATGTGGCGCGAGAAGCGAGTTTTCAGTTCCACCTCTTTCGGCAGCACGTTTGAGTAAGCGGGAATCAAAAGGACGTCGTCAAAAGTCAGTCCGTCCATAACAATCTTATCAGCAACAAATGATGACATAAAATGTAGTTTAAAATTTATTGCGTGCAAATTTACTAATAATTTCTGATAACCGGCGCTCTCAGCGCCTTTTTTCTTTTTCTGTTAATTCATTTTAACCAAAAAAGGAAGCGGCTGGGATGACGTGCCCTATAGTTCCCGCCGCGATGCATGGAGGTCCCGCGTAGCACGGAGGTCCCGTCGCTCCGCGCGGGACGATAACCGTATTTGAACGAAGTTTGTCCCGCGTTGCATGGAGGTCCCGTCGCTCCGCGCGGGACGATAGCCGTATTTGAACGAAGTTTGTCCCGCGTTGCATGGAGGTCCCGTCGCTCCGCGCGGGACGATTACCGTATTTGAATGAAGTTTGTCCTGCGATGCATGGAGGTCCCGTCGCTCCGCGCGGGACAAGAGACGAATATGCAAGGTGTAGGAAAACGATGCAAGGTAAAGATGTGGTAGTTGTCCCGCGCGGAGCGACGGGACCTCCATGAGTTGCGGCTCAACGACGGATGTTGTTCCCGCGCGGAGCACGAGAACTACGAGTTGCGTCTATATTGCGGATGTCGTCCCGCGCGGAGCGACGGGACCTCCGTGAGTTGCGGCTATACGACGGATGTATAGGTTTACAAAGGCTGATGACATTGTAAATGGTGGGCTGATAGGTTTATTGTTTATTATTACTTTATACTATTCCTTTGCCGAAATATTCGTATATGAAAATAGGGAAAGAATTTAGAATAGAGACTTGATAATCTATATTGACAAATTTGGACAACTCATTTTGAAAAATCTCGGATGGAGAGATTGTGCCAATGTCTTCTGGCAGTTCATTGAGCGAGTTGACAATGTAATTGGCTTTCTCTACATTCATGGTTATTAATGCTTTCCAGTTGGGAAATACCCTTGTTATTGCCTTCCGCTTCTTCTCTTCATTGGAAAATTCTTGCTCGGTCAGGAGAATATAGTTGTCAGAATGATATGCGCAAAACTCACGTGATGTCCGTTTGAATTTCTTGTCATGACAGTCTTCTCTCTTCACACAATACTTCCAATAGTTGTTGTCGGGCAATTCCTTTGTATAGAACAAGGATTCCACCATAGGATAGTTGATGTAGAGCTTGCCGTTTTCGGTCTCATCTGAGAAATAGTCAAGCATCTCGGACACACGTTTGTTGTTTTCCTCCAGTGTGTGCCGTGAATCTTGGAAGTCATAATCAAAGAAAAGATAAATCTCAGAGACATCATCTTCTTTAACGCCTTGCAACGTAGTGTCGTTCTGTTTCATCAGTATTTCATTGAGAATTGCCACGGTCTCTCCGGAATGCGACAATGCATCTCCGTCAAAGACATCATATTCACTCAATTTCTTATAGAGTGAATAGATGTTGCTTTTGTAGACACATTTGAAAGTGCTTGAATCCTTTGGAAAGAAAAGCTCACGGATAGTGTCAAAGCATCTAACCTCACCTTTCGGTCCTTCAAAAACGAACAAAATCATACGCTGAAAGCTTTACCTCTGTACAGTTTCTCCATGTTGTGACCAAATCGAAGTTCCTTGCTTGTGCATTTCTGTAGGGGTTTGATGACATTGTCCTGCAAGATGAAGTTGCAGTCGGGGCGCAGCAAATCATTGGTCATCAGATAGGTGTTGTGTGAGGATAAAAACAACTGGCAGTTAAGCCGGAAGAGTTCCTTACAGACATTGTAGGACAGGCGGTAATGATAGAAGGCATCAAACTCATCTATGAACACGAATGAAGCTGCATTCATCTTCTTCATCCAATAATAAAGAAGCCGGAGCGACTGGGTTCCAGTAGAGGCTATCTTGTTGAAGGGAATTACGTTGTCACCGTATCGGCAGAGCAATACCTTGTCTGTGGGATGTGGGGTAACAAACTCAAACTCCTGCCCGCTGACGTCGCGAAGAAAACGCTGGAAATCTTCTGTATAATTGTGCTTGATGATGTATTCCTCCAAAACCGTAGGCGTTGCGTCAAGTCCGATGAACTCTGTTACGTTCAGGCAACGAAACCATAGCATAGTGTCGGCAAAGTGTTGTAGCTCCAAAAGATAATGTCCTTGGGGTAGCGGGAACGAGGTCACAAGATAGTTCACTATTGAAATGTTGTTGGCATTGTTCCTCAGTTTTGCCTTAGTGGTATCGTGCATGGGAAACTGTTCTTCGTCAATTTCAAACTTGTTGTCTGTTCTCATGAAAACCTGTTTGTCGTTTACTTTCAGTTCTTCCCAGCAAAGTGAACCGTTGGAACGCTTTGCATAAAGATATGCAATGTGGTCTGTTCCGTTTTTAAAAAGATATTCGAAAGATACAGGGCTGTTTGCATTCCCGGCATAAGCGAAGTTGTCGTAATAGTCCGCCTTGCGCATCTTCTGGGTCAAGTGGTTCACCATGTCGAAGAGTGCCAGGCTGAAGTTGGACTTACCCGAACCGTTAGGACCATAAATGATGCCGTTTTTCACGACACCTTCTTTAATGGCGTCTGGATTGAATGCATAGTTTCCGGGAGAGGACAAATCCCACTCGATACGTTGAGAGAATCCTCGGAAATTAGTGACTGCAAATTTTTCTAATATCATACGACAAAAGTTTTGTTTCGCTACAAAGATACTATTAATTTTCCAATAACCCGTAATTTTTTTACGGTTATTTTTGTACTATGTTGATAACTCATGTTTTTTCATCATACTGAGGAGGAATTCAGATAATTTATGATAATCGAATGTCTTTGATGTAATACGATGTCAGATAAGACAGTCTCATGATTTTTTCTGCAACGTATGAATCGAATTATAGCGCGACTAAGAACCGCAATTCACGTAGTTCTCGCCACGAAGCATGGAGGTCCCGTCGCTCAGCGCGGGACGATAACCGCATTTGAACGAAGGTTGTCCCGCGATGCATGGAGGTCCCGTCGCTCCGCGCGGGACGATAACCGTATTTGAATGAAGTTTGTCCCGCGTTGCATGGAGGTCCCGTCGCTCCGCGCGGGACGATGCCCGCATTTGAATGAAGGTTGTTCCGCGATGCATGGAGGTCCCGTCGCTCCGCGCGGGACGATGCACGCATTTGAATGAAGTTTGTCCCGCGAAGCATGGAGGTCCCGTCGCTCTGCGCGGGGCGATGACCGCATTTGAACGAAGTTTGTCCCGCGATGCATGGAGGTCCCGTCGCTCCGCGCGGGACGATAAGCGTATTTGAATGAAGTTTGTTCCGCGATGCATGGAGGAGGGTGTGTCAAAAGTCGAGTTTTGCCTGAAAAAAAAGAAATCAGGCGGCTTTCAGGTTTTGATCTGAAAGCTGTCTGATTTTCTTGGCCGATGTTTCCCCTGACCTGAAAAACGGAGTATAAGGCCGTATATGGGCCAAAAACAGGCAAAAATAGGCGCAAAGGGTCTTGGTAAAGGCCCTTATCCTCTCCGCATCCACATTTCTGATGAGTTTCTGCAGGTTAAGGGCCATGGCGAGGATGCCAAAGTCCATGTTGACCTTGGCGAAGCCCGTGTGGCG
>JBMNUV010000038.1:0-23358 GCA_050946455.1 Prevotella sp. | reverse complement strand
TCGAGCCCGATTGTCCCTACTTTCCTTTTCATAATGATGGTCCACTCTGTGGGCCTTTTTTTATTGCCCGTAGTTCTCGCGCTTCGCGCGGGAACAATATCCGTAATGGAGCCGCAACACATGGAGGTCCCGTCGCTCCGCGCGGGACGACTGCCGAATTGTGCTCAAAGTATTGCCAACGAATTCCGAATTTTTTGTCGTTGTCGTGGCAACCGTAGAAAATCCCCGAACAAAAGCGGCAGTCGTCCCGCGCGGAGCGCGAGACCTCCGTACTTCGCGGCGGGACCTCCGTGCATCGCGGCGAGACTTCCGTCCTTTGGGGCGAGAACTAAGAATCGGGGACTGTGATTTTGTGTGGAAAGAAAAAAGCAGGGGCTGGAACCGAAAACGGTTCCAGCCCCTGCTTGATTTTTTTACGAATTAAAGTTTTATCCCATCCTCATCTGACGGAGCAAATCCTTCTGATGCTCTGTGAGGTCGGTGGGTAGCTTTACGTTGTAGGTGATGATAAGGTCGCCAAACGTGCCGTCACCACGGTCGTAGCCCTTGCCGCGCACACGCACCTTCGTGCCGTTCTGCGTTCCAGGCTTTACTTTCAGCTTGATTTTCTTGCCATTGCGCAAGCCAATTATCACTTCGCCACCCAAGAGCATCGTGTACATGTCGAGGTTGACCGTTGCGTTCATCTCGCCAGAATGCTGACGAGCCTGCTGGGAGCCGAATCCACTTGAGAAGTGATTGGTGAATCCTCCTCCACCAAACAAATCCTTGAAGAAGCTGGAGAAGCCTCCGCCGCCACTGCCAAACGACTCAAAGTCGAAGCCGTCGAAGGGCGAACCGCTGCCTCCGCTGCTATAGAACTGCTGACCGCCACCCGCATTGTTGAACGCCTCAGCCTCTTTCCATTTCTCGCCATACTGGTCATACTTGGCACGCTTTTCAGGGTCACTGATGACATCGTATGCCTCGTTGAGCGCTTGGAATTTGGCTTTAGCCTTAGGGTCGTCGGGGTGAAGGTCTGGATGGAATTGCTTTGCACGCTTCAAATAAGCGCGACGCACATCCTTCTGTGGTATATTTTTATCTACACCTAAAATCTTATAGTAATCAATAAATGCCATAGTTCATATCCTCCATTTCTCTGTTAAGAAATTAGCAAAAAGTATGCCATAAGGATTTATTTCTTACGCGATTTGATGGACATATACCACGGATGAACATATTGCAGATAGAATGTCAGAGTAAGCAAGGTAATGATGATGCCCCACTGATAGACTTTGCTGGGATGAGCGTGGAGCAGTCCATAGCCCACTGCGATTCCGAGAGCCAGTCCGCTCTCCCATGCCAAAATGTAGGTGGACTGGGATGTGCCACGCTGACAATGGTCGCTCAATTTAACGAAGAACAAAAGAAAGCGCGAGCCGATGATGCCGATGCTGAAACCCAACAGCACGGGGGCAATCACATGGACTTCAGCCATCTCTTCGCGAAGCAACAGAATGATGAGGGCGGTGAGCATACAAACAAGCCCCGACACACATTCACTCACCACTTCGGCATTGGCAAAGACATATTTCTCGGCAAGTAACGCCAAGAAGAAACCACCCATGAGCAGTGCGTAGAACTCCGGCTGTCGCATCACGCTCACCAACATGCCCATGACCATTGCCACAGGAAGAAAGTTGATGAAGAGACGGAGAGCTTGAGGAAGGAAGAAACGGTCGAGGCTGATTAAGTGTACATCGTCGTCGGGCGTCTTGAAGGGGAAGTTGACCATGCTGACTAAGACGATGGCAAGCACTACGCAGCCGACGCTGACAAGCGAGGCGGTCTTGTTCCAAGCTGTGAGGGATAGAGCAAGACAAGGACCTACGGAGAGTGCAAAGCGACCGAACCATGCAACATGATGGTTGGCCTCGGTGCGCAGGAATGACTCGCACTTGTCGATGACCAGTGTTGAGACAAGCAGCATCTGTGACAGTCCGAAGGTGGCTCCCACAACCAGTGAGCTGACCAAAGCCATTGTAACCACAGCTGTGTGGCTGAGCGGCAGAGCATGGAAGGAAACCCACGACAGGGCGAAAAGTGTCACGCCAAGCAGTGCCATCATGAACAGACAAACCCAATTGCGGCGGAATGTTTGTACAAGATAATTGCAAAATGGTCCCGGCAAGTAGAGACCCACAGCGTATGCCAAAGCCATCAAGCCAGTATCCTCCAAGCCGAGTCCCAATGCCGAGACTCTTTCGGGAAAGATAATAGCCAGCATACTCACCGAAGTCACAAGAGCAAATTCAGCAAAAGCAAGCATCCAGAACTCCTTGTGCCAGAGTTTGATGTGTATGGGCGTGTTCTGAGTGTCCATATATAATATAATAAGGTATTGTTTCTGAGGGGAAGAGAGATGGTGCGGAAAGTGAGGAGAGTGTAGTAGAATGCATAATTCATAATGCATAATTAGCTTTGCACCCCTGTTCGGCGCTGCAACTCCTATCTCCTAACTCAAACCAACTCCTAACTCCTATCTCCTAATTCCTAACTTTTCTTACTCCTAACTTATCTTACTTCTATCTCCTAACTCTTAATAGCTTTCCTCTTCGTTGGGGAAGGAGCCGTCCTTTACCGCCTGAACGTAGTCGCCCACGCCTTCGGTGAGTGCCTGACCTAATTGGGCGAAATGGCGCAGGAACTTCGGTTTGAAGCATTCAGTCAAGCCCATCGCGTCAGTCCAGACGAGAATCTGTCCATCAGTGGCGTTGCCGCCGCCAATGCCGATGGTAGCCATATCTACTTCCTTAGTAACTTGTGCGGCGAGTTTGGCTGGGATTTTCTCCAGCACTACGGCAAAACAGCCAGCCTCGTCGAGTAACCGAGCGTCGTTAAGCAGTTTCTCAGCCTCCGCCTCTTCCTTGGCGCGCAATCCGAAGCCGCTGAACTTGTGAACGCTCTGCGGGGTTAGACCCAAGTGGGCGCAGACTGGAATGCCTGCATCAAGGATACCTTTCACCGTGTCGAGTATCTCAGCTCCGCCTTCCAACTTCACGGCATCACATCCCGTGAATTTCATGGCACGGATGGCGTTGCGGATACCATCTTCACGACTTACTTGGTAACTGCCGAAAGGCATATCAAACATCACCAAAGCACGCTTCACAGCGTGCGCCACATTGCGACCGTAATAAAGCATCTCTTCCATTGAGATAGGGAGCGTGGTGGAGTTGCCTGCCATCACATTAGATGCAGAGTCGCCTATGAGGATGCCGTCAATGCCTGCGCGGTCGATGATACCTGCAGTTGTATAGTCGTAGGATGTGAGCATGGAAATCTTTTCGCCTTGCTGCTTCATTTCCTTGAAGCGCTTGACGGTTATCTTCTTGTTATCCGAAATCGTATACCTTGACATGATTATATGAATTTTCTGGGTGCAAAGTTAGTGAAATTCTATGACGCGACAAAATATATTTGGTGAGGATTCAATGTCAAACGGGTGACGGTTGGGCTGAACCTGTCGTTCATTGTCCACTTATTCTTTGCAAATCAAGATATTCACCCTATAAACTAATAAAAAAGCATAGAAAGTTTCTTCTCTCAACATTTTTTTCTAAATTTGCGTACGAATCAAGTAGCGGTTCTACCGCAAACTAAAATTGATAGAAAAATGGAGACAGGAAATGTCATCAAGTCAAAGGGAATCTACCTTTATGTGAAAGCCACGCGCGACGGTGCGCCGGTGATGCTGAAGGCTCTGAAAAGTGAATACAGAGATAAGTCGCAGTTTCAAACCCTTCTTCGCAAAGAGTTTGAGACTGTGTCTAAGTTTGACCATGCCAATATCGTGAAGGAGACTGAACTCATTGACGACCCGCAATACGGCAAGGCCATCGTGGAGGAGTATGTCGATGGGCGTTCGCTCAATGACTATCTTGCAGAAAATCATTCGGTGGACGAAAAGCTCAACATCATCCGCCAGATTGCCACGGCTTTGGGCTATGCCAATGAGAAAAACGTCCAGCACCGCAACTTGAAGGCAAGCAACGTGCTCATCGCCAAGCAGGGTGACCAGGTGAAGGTGATAGATTTCCGTATGCCGTTTGCCGACGACTTGCATGTGGGCTATAGCTCCATGGTTCATGTGTCGCCCGAACAGAAGGATGGTACGGTGGCTATCGACTCGCGTGCCGATGTCTATTCAATGGGAGTGCTGATGAAGCAGATGGGACTGCCCGAAGAGTACCAGCGAGTGATTGACAAATGCTGCAGCTACAACCGTGGCGACCGCTACATGGATATGGATTCGCTGATGGCAGACCTTGATGGCGGTTCTGGCTCAGGCTCATCCAAGAAGCGCCTTTTGCTGTGGGCAACGATTGTCGTGTTGCTCATCGTCGCAGCACTGGCATTCTTCACTTTGCAAAATAAGGACAGCGACCAGCAACAACCCGCTGCACAGGAACAGACCGATTCTACGGCTACACAACATGAACAGCAGCCCCAGCAGGTAGCTACTGATACAGCTCAGACCGTGGCTCCGGCTCCTACTGATAATGCTACTGCCGCTCCTGATGGCTCAAAGTTTAACGACCAAGTGAAGCAGCAGATGTATTCAGACATGGACAAGATGTATCAGCCCTATCTTGACGGAACAGCCACCGACAAGCGTGCGCTGAGAAAGCAGATTACCCGCTACTATAGAGGCTTACAGAGGTCGCTCAGCCCCATGAGCAATGAAGAACAGGCAGCCTTCGACCAAGCATTCATTGATTATAAGAATCAGAAAGAAGCTGCGATGAAATAGCTCCGAGTCCTCTGAGAAAATCCGAGTCCTCTGAGAAAATCCGAGTTCTCCGAGCTCTCCGAGTTCTCCGAGAACTCTGAGCTCTCCGATAAATTCCGAGCTATCCAAATAGCTCCGAAGATTCCCCTCAGGAATCTTCGGAGCTTTTTAATATCCTCTTTTCGCCTTTCTGGCGCGATACATAGCCTCCTTGATGCCTCCTTCCTCAAGAAACTTCTGCTTCTGATGATTCAAGAGGCGCTCCAACATATAGTCGGCTTGATGAATCAAGACGATGGCAATGTTGGCAACGGTTTCAGGACTCCGTTTCTTGATGGCTTCCACATATACTAAAGGGTCGTGATGCGAGCGACAATATCGCCGGGTCTGAAGAGAGCGGGAATCGTCTTTCTGCCATTGCCGTAGCCCATGCTGACGCAGGAAGTCCTCGTAATCGAGAAGCAGTTCCTGCAAACTTGCCTTCGCCACATTGGTGAGCTTTATCTCAGTTTCCTTTGACGTCATCGCTGCGGCACTTCCCTCCGCTATATTTTGTCTTCCACTACGGGCAGCCTGTACCATTTGGTCTATGGTACGGTCATTGGCTGCGAACACATGATGGGCAAAGTAGTGAGTGATATCGTAGATGATGGTCGTCACTTGAAAAACTTTCAGCTTGCGGTAATCCCCTTGCTCCGGCAAGAATTCTTCCGGTTGTTCCATCATTATATTTTCTCTGTCGCCTTCCTCAGCCATTCGCGCTCCTCCTCGTTGAGCAACGGGGAAAGCTCATTATAGACACGGGCATGGTAGGCGTTGAGCCATTCACGCTCCTCAAGCGTCAGAAAAGCAACGTCAAGCGGAGTCGTATCTATCGGGCAGAGCGTCAGAGAGTCCATCTTCAGGAAAGAGCCAAATTCCGTCTGCTGGTCTGCCTCAATGAGCAAAGTGTTCTCAATGCGAACGCCAAACTTTCCTGCCACGTAGATGCCCGGCTCATCAGTAACGGTCATTCCGGCATGAAGCGGAGCCGGCATATATTCCATACGAATCTGGTGAGGACCCTCGTGGACGCAGAGATAAGAGCCGACACCGTGCCCCGTGCCGTGGAGGAAATTGAGCCCAGAGCGCCACAGCGGTTCACGTGCCAAGGCATCAATCTGCGTGCCGCTCGCACCGTCGGGGAACTTGGCAAGCTCCAACTGAATGTGGCCTTTCAACACCAACGTGTAGACTCTCCGCTCCTCCTCGGTCACTGGTCCGAGAGCGATAGTGCGCGTGATATCTGTTGTGCCGTCGCTGTATTGTGCTCCGCTGTCGAGCAGCAGCAGTCCTTCCGGCTTCAAGGGAACGTCGGTCTCCGGTGAAGCCTCGTAATGAACGATGGCTCCATGCGGTCCGTAGCCTGCAATCGTATCGAAGGAGATGTCGCGGAAGTATTTCTGTTCCGCGCGGAAGCCAGTAAGTTTCCGGTCGACGCTCATTTCCGTCTCGCCACCGGCAGCCACAGCGGGTTTCAGCCAGCGCAACAACTTCACCATTGCCACACCGTCACGCTTCATGGCATTGCGGAAGCCTTGAATCTCGGTGGCATTTTTGATGGCTTTCATCGCTGGTACAGGCGACTGGAGCATCACTTTCTTGCAATGGGGCATCTCGGCAGCCGCCACCATCGCATTAGTTTCCACTGAATCCATTAGAATATTATATTCCCCATAGCGTCTCAGTCCATCGAGCACTTTATCGTAGCCGTCGGTCTCAACGCCTTCGCCTTTCAAGTATTCCACAACTTCCGGCGTGAGTTTGCGCGGGTCAATGAAGAGCGTTGCCTTGTTGGAAGCAATCAGCAGATATGCCACGAACACAGGATTGCAGTGGACATCGGTGCCGCGCAGGTTGAGCGTCCATGCAATATCGTCGAGTGCCGACATGAGCATACCGTCGCAATGGCGTTGGCGCAACTTTTGGCGGATACGTGACAACTTGTCGCTTGCCCGCTCTCCTGCAAATTCCAAGGGATGGATGGTCACCTTGTTCTCGGGCACCTGTGGACGGTCTTTCCAGATACGCTCCAACGGGTCGAGATTGATTCTGAGCGTCATCCCATGACAGGCGCGCAGGTCTGACTTCAACTGCTCCACGTCGGCATAGCTGTTCACCCAACCATCACATCCCACTTCGGCACCACTGATGTCAGAGAGTTCTTGGTCGAGCCATTCGGGTATCGTCGGTGTTCCTGCTACTTTGAGTTTCATCAGTTGGAATTCTGTCCCGCTGAGTTGGTCGGCAGCGGCAAGGAAGTAGCGCGAGTCGGTCCACAGAGCAGCGCTCTTGAGGGTCACCACGGCTGTACCTGCAGAGCCGTCAAATCCCGAAATCCACTCGCGTCCCTTCCAACGGTCAGGCACGTATTCACTGTGGTGTGGGTCGGTAGATGGGAAGATAAAGGCTGAAAGATGCTCGCGTCTCATCACTTCGCGAAGAGCCTCAATGCGGTTGCTGATTTGATTCTTTTCCATTGTTTGATAATTTTAATAGATTGCTAATGATACGGCAAACACTCTAATAGAAGAGCCGCGGGTGAGCTTGTGACAGGCTGCCATGATGCTTCGTCACATTCATCTTCGATAGCCCCCTCGTTTTCGATGTTTAGAACACCGACGAGAAAGGAATTGGAAGTAAGTGAGCAGACATGCTTCATGTTCATTTTTTCCAAAGTTTCCTTGCCGTTTTCTGCAAAGTTATGATTTTAAGAATAAACAACAAAATAAATATTGCGTTTCTTTTATTTTTTACTATCTTTGCGGTCGAAAACAAAAGACAGTGACAGAATCAAGCTTTGGCATTGTTTTTGTGGATGAGATGATAGAAAATTAATAGAGAAAGCCGTTTTTCGGCTTAGCCCGAAACGAATATTTTAGTTAAAAAATTAATAAATATTATGTCTTACTTAACAAATGACAAACTGGTCATCGTCGGTGCAGGCGGCATGATCGGTTCAAACATGGCTCAGACCGCATTGACTCTCGGTCTTACTCCAAACGTATGTCTTTATGATATCTATGAGCCGGGTGTTCATGGTGTGTTTGATGAGATTCAGCAGTGCGCCTTCCCCGGTGCAAATGTCACCTATTACGCTCCCGCAGTAGAGGACATGAACAACCCCGAGAAGGTTGCTGAGGCTGCTAAGAAGGCCTTCACAGGTGCCAAATACATCATCTCTTCTGGTGGTGCTCCCCGTAAGGCTGGTATGACTCGTGAGGATTTGCTGAAGGGCAACTGCAAGATTGCAGCTGACTTCGGTGACAACATCAAGAAGTATTGCCCCGACGTTGAGCACGTGGTTGTGATTTTCAACCCCGCTGACGTTACCGCTCTGACCACACTGATTCACTCTGGTTTGAAGCCCAATCAGCTGACCTCTTTGGCAGCTCTCGACTCCACTCGTCTGCAGCAGGCTCTGGCACTGGAGTTCGGTGTTCAGCAGGACAAGGTTACCGGCGCTCACACCTATGGTGGTCACGGTGAGCAGATGGCTGTATTTGCTTCTCAGGTGAAAATCGACGGCAAGCCCCTGTCAGAGATGGGTCTCAGCGATGAGCGTTGGGATGAAATCAAGCATATCACCGTTCAGGGTGGTTCCAACATCATCAAACTCCGTGGCCGCAGCTCATTCCAAAGCCCCGCTTACAACGCTGTGAAGATGATTGAGGCTGCTATGGGTGGCGAGAAGTTCACTCTCCCCGCTGGCTGCTATGCCAACATTCCTGAGCTTGGCTTCAAGGATGTGATGATGGCTCTGCCCACCACAATCGACAAGACCGGTGTTCACTACACAGTGCCCACAGGTACAAAGGAAGAGATGGCTGACCTGAAGAAGAGCTACGACCACCTTTGCGACATGCGTCAGGAGGTTATCGACCTCGGCATCATTCCCGACATCAAGGACTGGGGTAAGATGAATCCCAACCTCTAAACAGGTAATTTGATACGAAACTCTATATCTTGGCAAAGAACTGCAACGGTTCTTTGCCATTTTTTTATTGAAAGGCCTCCTAAAATTATTAACTGAAACAAAAAAATGCTCTGATTTTCTTTGGTTACAATTATTTTCATTACATTTGTCGGCGAATCTATTTTACACTCAACTACGAATAAAGCAACACCAAAACAATTAGCACCAAAAAAACTATTGAAAAGAGGACATCATGAGACAGCTAAAGATTCAAAAAAGCATCACAAACCGTACTGAGGAAGATTTGAACCAGTACTTGACCGAAATAGCGCGCATCCCGATGATTACGCCGGAGGAGGAATCCGAACTGGCGCATCAGGTCAAATTGGGCGGAGCTAAAGGCAAACGGGCCAAGGACAAGCTCATCAAAGCCAACCTTAGGTTCGTGGTGTCGGTGGCAAAGCAATATCAGCACCGCGGGATGACGCTGTCTGACCTAATCAACGAGGGTAACATCGGATTGGTAAAGGCTACAGAGAAATACGATGAGACTCGTGGATTCAAATTCATCTCTTACGCTGTTTGGTGGATACGCCAAAGTATCCTCCAAGCTATGGCTGAGCAAGGACGGCTGGTGAGAGTGCCGCTCAACCACGTGAGCAATATCCAGCTCATCAATCAGGCAGTCGCCAAGTTTGAGCAGGAGCACCACCGCAAGCCCTCCTCTGAAGAACTCGCCGAACTCACAAAGATTGACCTCGACAAGATTGACCAAGCCATGCAGGCTGAAGGTCACGAGGTGAGTATTGACATGCCGATGGGCGAGGACAGTGACACCACGTTCAGCGATACTCTGACCGCTAATGGCGACGAAAGCAATCCCGAGAGCTTCTCGGAGCGCGAGTCGATGGTGACCGACGTCATCGCCATCATGGACCGTGTGCTGAAACCCCGTGAGCGGCAAATCATCTGCGACACATATGGCATCGGAGTGGCACAGCGCAACCCCGAGGAAATCAGTAATGCCTATGGTCTCACACGTGAACGCGTGCGCCAGATTCGGGAAAAGGGTATACAGAAGATTCGTAACAGCGCATACGCTAAATATCTAACGAAATACTTAGGATAAATTATTCTTTTTCGGAACAAAATCGTAATAAAGGTTATTTTCACTGAAAAAAAACGTCAATTCGCTTAAAAAATTTCTTTCTATAAAAAAGATTGTTTATCTTTGCAACAAGAAATTTAAGAAGTAAGAAGATTAAAGTTAGTGGTGACCAACTTGCAAAGTACGAAAAAATAAGCAAAGTACAAATTTAATATAAAACGCCTATGAAAAGATTGTTGATGATGGCTTTGGCTATCTGTAGTATGACAGTTGCCTTTGCCCAGAAGGATAACAGTAGTAATCTGCAAGGCGGACGAGTATTCTCCGTGGAGCAGTATACTCAGAATATGGTGAGCAAACTTGGTCTTGACGACAGTCAGGCAGCAAAAGTAAAGGCGCTCAACGAGAAATATGCTTCCATTCTGCAAGGTCCCGGTCGTGGACCGCGTCCCCCACGTGACAACATGCAGGGAGAGAGCGGACAAATGAAGCAGCAACCGCCTCAGTTGACCGACGAACAGAAGCAGGAAATGGAATCTAAAATGAAGGAGATGCGTACACAACGCGAATCCTACAACAAGGAGCTGAAGAGCATTCTTTCAGATTCACAGTATAAGAGTTATGAGAAAATGCAGCCACAGCGTCCTCGTGGACCCCAACAAGAGGCAAAAGATTAGTTAATAGTTGTTGGTAACTATAGACTATCAATGAGATAAGAGATTAATGTCTTAAATTTATATAGGTAGATTTCAGTAAGTGAAGTTCAAGTGCCCGTGAGGGTGCTTGGACTTTTTTTTGATACAAAACTCGCAAAAACGCAAAGCATGGAGGTCCCGCGTTCCTCTGCTTTTTCTTTGATATAGTCGAATGTTGTCCCGCGATGCATGGAGGTTCCGCGCTCCGCGCGGGACGATATCCTACGACAATAGAACTCAGAGAATCCGCAAATCATGGAGGTTCTGCGTTCCTCTGCTTTTTCTTTGATATAGTCGGATATTGTCCCGCGATGCATGGAGGTTCCGCGCTCCGCGCGGGACGATAAACAACAATACAATCCAATCTTAATTGGGCTAACATTGGGCATTGTCCCGCGCGGAGCGCGGGACCTCCGTGAGATACGACTCAACGTCGGATGTTGTACCGCGCGGAGCGCGAGAACTACAGAGCGGGTACATAGAGCCCACATTATTTGTCAAGAGCCTTTTTCTTAATACGGTATTTTGTCGTTCTGAAAGCACCGTACGACAGTCCCATAATTTGTTGTATTTCCTCATCCGTCTTGCCCATATCAGAAAGAATCATGAAAAACTTGTGGGTGGAGGAGAGGTTGTCGTACTCCGTCTCCAAACTTTGCACGAACTGCAGATTTACTACCTTATAATATTCTATGAAGTTAGTGAAGTCCTCTTTCTTCCAAAGCAGTGTTTTCCCGCCATTGACAATTTCATCATAGAGTTCCCTACCATTGGCGAGAATCCCCGTTTGCTTCTTTTGCAGTACATTGATACGATTTTTCAACTCCTCCACTTTTTGTTCGGCAGTTTGTCCGTTGTGCTGCAAGTCCTTGATTTGTCGCGTGTAGTTGTCGATGAGTGATTGACTGTTGGAGATAATCTCACTCGCTTTCTGCTGTTTGTTGCGCGTGTAGAGAACATAGCAGATGCCGATGACCACGAGGAGGAAGATGACAAACACGGCGATATACAGATTTCTAATCATCTTGTGCCGGATGATTTGCTGGTCGTATTTCTGTTGCAGTTCCTGTATGCGTGCCGTTTGCTGCTTCATAGTGAGGGTGTCTTTGAGAGGGATGAGCTGGCTTGAGATGTCGCAAGCCTCCTTGTATTTGCCGATACTGTAGTATTGGGTGAACATTGTCTGTAGGAAAGTGATTTTGTAATAAAGCTTGTCTGTGTTGAGGGCGATTCTCCACAGACTGTCGGCTTGTTCCATATTCCCCTCTCTGGCATAGATGACAGCCAGCGAGCTATAGGCGTCAGCGATGGGTGTGATATTGATGGAGCGTTTCAGGAAAGTTCTCGCCAAACTGTCTTGGTGTTGTCGCATATACAAGATGCCGAGGTTGGCAAGATAGAAAGCTCGGAAGGTGGGCGTACCGTGGTCAACGTAGCGTTCCAGTTTTTTCATATAGGAGAAAGCGCTGTCGGTATTGTTTTCCATATCAAAGATACAAGCGAGCATGTTGCAGCTCATGGCGATATCCGAGCTGTCCCTGCGCCTCAAAGCTCCTTGGTAGAGACTTTTTGCGTATTTCATTGCCATGTTGAAGTTGCCCGACATGGCATTCACTTTGGAAAGATTGTACATCACCTCACTGCTCATCCTTACGTTCTTATTCTTGTTAGCCAACTGTTCGGCTTGTTTGAGGCTATTGATGGCTGCCTCTGCACTGTCGACTGCCTGTTGCCTAATGGCAAGTTGCAGGTATGCTCGGGTTAGCATTTCGTCGTTGCCGGACTGCGAGTAATATTCCACAATCTCATGCGCGTTTTCCGTTTGGAGAGAGGTTTGGTGCTGTCCACTTCGAATCTCCTCTCCCAACAGTCTGTAGTGCATCTTCTCCTCTTGATTCAGTTTGGCAGTATCTATCTTCTGCCAGCGGTGTTCTGCCTCCTCTGGATTCTGGGCATAAAGAAGGGAATCGACCACTGCCAATTGAGTTGAGTTGGAGCGGTCGCAGGACATCATGGCAAGAATTACGAAAATATAGAGGGGAAGATATTTCATATTCTCATTATTTTTCTCTTCAAAATTACGGTTTTTGGTTTTAATAAGCAAGAAAACCACCCGCTTTTTGTCACAAATCTCCCGCCAAAAGAAAGATTCTGAATTTATAACGCACTGAAAATCAATGATATGAAAAGAAAACCACATGTGACATAGCGCCGAGTTGTTTTAACTTGAATATTTGGAATTTTCCACGGAAAAACTTAAATTTGCTAACGTAACAATCATCAAAAAAAATAGGCGTATGAGAAATCTATTACATTGTTTTTGGTCTCTTGTGGCAGCGGTTATGGCTACCGTTTCTCTGTCCTTGGGAGCCAATGCGGAGGAGCCTCTAACTTGGCAACGTACATGGTACAACTCCGTTACACTTCAATGGCAGCCTCAGACTGCCTCCGAGACACGCCAGTATTATCCGATTGACCAGTGGGCACCATTGTCCACTATCAAGCTCCATCACAGCAATGCCTTCACTTTCGGAGGCAAACTCTATGCTGGCAACAACCCCTTCTACCAGTATGACATGAATGGCAATTTCGAGCGCCAGTTCAGCATCACCGGTGTCAGCGATGTGTGGAAAGCCACCACCGACGGCACCTACGTCTATATGTTGGAATGGGAGAAAAACGGAATCTTCGTGGTGGATATGGCACAGCAGAAAGTGGTGAGTATTATTTCCACTCCTCCCGGCTTTCTCTACTATTTGAAGTATCTGCCTTCTCTTGACGATGGAAACGGAGGTTTCCTGACGGGCAACTATTCGTCGGTGTTCTTTATCAACAAGTCGGGCGACCGTATAGGCAATTCGCTCGACCTCACGCCCATTTTTGGCGACACTTGCGTTGCTCAGGATGTCGCTGTGGTGGGTGACAAACTCTACGTGTTGGGCAACGACAATACCAGAAGCCGAAACGTTCACGAGTTTGAACTCGATGATTTGGAGGCAACCGGCAATACTTTCGACCTCTACGAACACGTTGGTGAAGGTGGTGTGGAAGAAGCCTACTATCCACGTACACTCATTACCTACACCTATCCCGACAACAAAGAGAACCTTATGTTTGTCGATTATTCGGGAATGGATTGGGATGCTACTTCTATCCTCGTCTCTTCTGTTCCCTTGACAGAAGGACTCGAGGGCTACAACCTCTATCGTGACGGTACTAAACTGAACAGTTCCCTTATCTCGCCCGATACATGCATGTTTGTTGACAACGATGCACAGCAGGGCGTAGATATGGAGTATGAGGTGAAACCCGTAGTGAATGGCACAGAAGGCGAAGTGGCATTCAATGCCACCGTGAATCTGAGCGATACCCGCATATTGCCTTATGAGGAGGACTTCAGCGAGTCTTATCCCTATGGTTATACTTCCAATAAGTTGACGGACAGCTATTCTTATGTTGACGGTGTAGATTCGTTACAGGCTTGGACGGTTGGTAATGGCATTATTCAGTACCATCATGGCTACGACACGCTCTTCCATCAGACCCTCGTGACACGTCCGCTCCATGCTACAGCAGGTGACAGCGTAAGAGTAGCGTTCAGCTATGCGGGCAACACTTATTTGAGTGGACTCGATTTGGAGGAGATGAATGTTGAGGTTTCTATAGATGGTGGCACGAGTTGGGAGAATTATGGAAGCGTCACTTATCATGCTCAATATAATGTCTACACTCCTGTTGAATTCGACATCACAGAGTATGTAGCTGGTAAAGACTTCATGGTGAGACTCTGTCCCACGGGAGAGAGCCATCAAAGCTATAATTGGCAGATAGATGACCTGAAAGTCTATGAGTTCTCGCATCAGACTTTCAATGGTCGGGTATTGCTTGCAGGAAGCAGTATTGGTCATCAGATTGAAGTGACAGCAGTAGAGAAAGTCACAGGACAATCCTACAGTGCTTTGGCTGATGCTGACGGAAACTTCAACATTGCCGACATGAACACAGGCGACTATGAGTTCACGTTTGCCGATTCTGCCCATACTGCCACTGCTGAGGCTCAATTTGGAGGCTCTGCAGAAGTACAGTTGTTTGATTTGGCAGGTGCACGTTTTACTTCTTCCCAGAGTGCCCTGAATGTGGAGCTGGCTGAAAACGTCACTAAACCATACACCATTGGTTTTGACAACATCGGCAATGCTACCGCAGCTCTCCATCTGTCGTTTGAACCTAAGAATGCAGAGGTTTCAACGAGTGGAAATAGCGATTTGGATGTGGAGGACGCTTGGGAAGAAAATAAGATGTTCGTCTCTACAGCACGTGCTAACAGCGGCATCTTCTATTTCAACGGAAAGTTCTATCAGCGTTCTGCCTCCTACAGTTCAGTAGAACTGAATGAGATGGATGCCAAAGGAAATACGGAAAGAACCATCACACTGACTTTCGATGATGATTACAGTGGCAGTCCATCCGGTTTCTTTGTCATGAACGGCGAACTTTACGTTTATACTAATCCTCAAAGTTGGTCCACTCCAGCCGTGCCAGCCTACTATATGCCCGTAGATTTGAATGAGAGTAAGATACTGTCGAGCCGTAAAGACTCGCTCAATGATACCATCACGTCACTTAACGGATTGGGATACAATCCACAGGACAGCTCCCTTTACGTTATCTCCGGCTATAGTCTCTATAAGCTCAACAGCGACAACGACCTCGCAGAAACCTATACGCTTCCTGAGTGGGGCTATAACACTTTGGCTTTTGATACCTATACAGAAGGTGGTCCCTATGTTTGGATGTCTAAGTCCAGCTATTCTCCTGTAGGTTTCACCTTGGGTAAGTACTCGCTAAAATCGCAGACGTTTGTGTCCACCTTCAACGTGAACGATTTGGCATCGAGCCAGTTCAACAGTCTGCCGAGCTATTCTGCCTCACCCGGAACATCCTCCTTGCAGGCAAGTAGTGATATTTGTCCCGGTTACTTCTCCCTCGTGTTCAGTCAAGGTTGGTCCACCCGCACAGGAAACTTTGGCACTCAGCTCTATGTGTTCCGGATGTTCCCCGTTGAGACATGGCTTATGCTCACTGGCAATGGTAAGAGTGTGGATGCGCAGTCGCAGAGCGATTTTGTCGCAATATTCAACACTACAGGCTTGCAGTCGGGTGATGTAAAGCAAGCCGACGTCATTCTCAGTTCCGACAACCTTGCTGATAACGTCGTGATTCCAGTTACGCTCACCGTTGACGGCAGTCTCAACAGCCGCTATCCCAATATCAGTGGTCTCACTGCTGAAGTGACCGACGACTATCAGGGACAGCTCTCATGGGATGCAATGCCTGATGATGTCAGTGTTGACCACTTCGAGGTATTTCGAAATGGTGATGACCTCGCTGGAGTCACCGAGAATCTCTACACCGACGAGCGTCCGCTCTATGGCACACAGCAATACTACGTGGAGACTCATTTCTCCGACAGTGTCACAATGGTCTCCGACACAGTCTCCCTCAATGTGGAGAATCCCGAATGGGGACTTGGCGTCAATGATTTGCGTGCCGAATTGGTGGGCGATTCCAGCGTAAGGCTTACGTGGAATAAAGAAATCGAGTATCAGGATGCCTTCTTTGATGACTTTGAGTCGTATGAGCCGTTCATCATCAATGGCATAGGCGACTGGACTCTCTACGACCTCGACAACAGCTATACTTATGGCAACACTCAGATTGACTATACGAATGAGAACAGCAAGATGGCGGGCATCATCTTCGACCCGGAGAAGACTACACCTGCCGACGAAACCTTCTTGGACGAATACGGCAACCAGATGTTCGCCTTCACGTCGAGCAATGTTCAAGAACTGGATAACAACGACTGGCTTGTATCTCCTGAGTTGAACCTCAGCAGACCTTCTGTCGTCAGCTTCAAGTTGCGTACACGCAATGCTGGTTATGGCACTGAGAAACTTGCCGTGATGTATTCTACTACGGACAATGCTCCAGAGAGTTTCATCAATGCCGCAGATACTATCAGCACTACTTCAAGCTCATGGCTCAACTATGAAGTCGACATACCCAAGGAGGCTCGTTACGTAGCTTTCAACTATGTCAGCCGCAACACCTATCAGCTCTTCGTTGATGATGTCTATATTGGCGAGAAGGGACAGTTCTCACGCCCGACTGGCTACAATGTCTATCGTGACGAGACTCTGCTGACCAACACTCCACAGAGCGACACTACCTATCTTGACAGTGGTCTCACTATCGGTGATTACCTCTACACGGTGGAAACCCTCTATGAGAACGGTGGCAAGGGTCGCAGTCAAGTGCAGATAGCCATCACAGGCATAGGGAAGGTGAGCGTGTCGCCCGTGCTTTCTGAGCAAGATGGAATGTTGACGTTCTCGCAAGGCTTCGACCGCATGCGTTGTTATAACGCTTCAGGCACGATGGTGAAACAGCTTGGACGTTGTGAAGGTCCTGCCCGAATCGACACTGCAGGTTATCCGCATGGAGTCTATATCTTCGTGATAGAATTATCAGGTAAGACATACAAATATAAGTTGGCTCTATAAGCTCAGTTTTAAATTAGGAAGGTCCGGATATTCTCAAAGAGGGAATGTCTGGACCTTCTTTTATTGTTTACTGGCATCTGCATGAATATGGCTCTTTCGATGCACATTACTTATCTATGTTGTGATACAGACTGATGTTAGGCTTCTTCATCTTTTTACAGTAACAATATGAAGAGAACTATAAAAAATTATTACTGTCCGGTAAACATTTTGAGAAAAAATGGTGCATCCTAAATAGGGAGTCATTTTTGTCTTGACCCTTCATAGAAGGGGATGGCTTCTAAAAGTTTTCCCATGACGGGTGCTTCCTCTGAGTTTTTTTTAGTTGAAAAAACATCTCAGCAATCTCAGCAAAGCATCTAACACGTTGAAAGAAAAACCCTTACGTACATGAATAGATGGTAAAACATCCCAGCAATATCTCAGCAACATCTCAGCGGACTGAGACGGAACATCTTTCCATCTGGAATGGGCAAAGAGGTGACAAATAGAGCTTTAGGACGAATTAAGAGCCTATTGAGCCAACCTGCCATGTGATGCGGAAGAGGCATCGTGAGATGTGCTTATCGGACAAGTAAAAAGCCCCAACTCGTCTGTAGATGAGGATGGGGCACATGAGAGGTTAAGTTTACCGGACAGTAATAATAAAAAATCAATGGCGTTACAAGTATTCAAAATTGCTATATTTTTTGTATGTTTGCAAGTGATTAAGAGATGAATTTGTAACGTATGGATTATCAGACTATCGTCAAAAACTTCTTGAATGTCGCCACGTTGACCAGAGTCTTGAAGCGTGGTGAAATGTTGAGCGACATCTCCGATATTGGCACTTCCATCTACTATGTGAAGTCGGGTGCCATCAAGATTTGCTATGAGTCAGAGGGAAAGGAACACATCTTGGAATTTGGGCTGGAAGGTAGGTTTGTCACCAATCTGCTCTCTTTTCTCACAGGCAAGCGCACACGTATCTATCTCCAAGCCATCAAGAAAACCGAACTTGTGGGAGTGCCGCGTCCCTATTTCACCCAGTTGGTGAAGGGACACGAAGAACTTCTCTTGGGATATTTGCAGATTCTTGAGACTGTGCTCGCCGACCGACTGGAAAAGGAGATGATTCTCAACCTATCTTCGCCTTCCGAGCGCATCAAGGCATTGGGCGAGCTTTATCCGAATATCTTCCAACTCGTACCTCAGAAATATATCGCCGCCTATCTGAATATTGCTCCCGAGACGTTCAGCCGACAATTGAACTCGTAAACACAAAGGTTTTGTTGACCGTGGTCAACATTTTTATTTGGTACATTGTTTTCCCCTATGTCAACCCTTGCCTCATTCATGTCCTTCGACTAACTTTGCATCAGAAATCAAAACAAAAAACATGGAGGTACTAAAATGAAAGACTACGGAAAAGAATTGTATGTGAAGGATTGGGACGGACTGAGAGCTAAGCGTCTGTTGGCAAGAGAGGCACTCTTTAGAGCTGGCAAAACCGAGTTCAAACGGTATATGTCAGCCAAGTGGGCAGACTTTTACAAGGATGAGCACGGCAGAATGTTTGCCACCGTACAGCACGATGACGTAGAAGGTTGTACGCCGGAAATGATTAAGTGGTTCTTTGAGCATTTAGGCTGCTGCACAACATGGAACGGCAAGGATTTCTCCGGCCCCGAGATTTCCATTTATCACCTTTGGCACTATCGTGACCACGTTGCCGTGACACCGCTATCCGACTGCGGAGACAGAAAGAACCTCGGCTTCCTTGAGGGCGCCAACTCACGCATCCATGAATTGACCAACGAGGTGAACGATGTGGTATATTATGAGATGAACACCGTGACCCTCAACGAGCATGAATTCACTTTCAACGTGATGAAAGACGGCAAGCCCACAGGTCATGTGAAGCACGTGTATGAGGATAACGGTCACGGCGGAAGCACTTTCTATTGTGAGACCGAGGTGGGACTGATGGACGGAAGCAAACAGAGCGACCTTATCAACAAGGTGTTGGTACCGAAACTCTATTCTAAGGAACAGGGCATGCAGTGGATTCGCCACAACATTCAGGAAACCGGTAGAATGCAGGATATCCTTCCTGTGCTCTATGCCCATCAGGACAAAGTATTCTTCGACCCTGAGTTTATCAAATTTGATTAATGAATCATCTTTAGTATGCTCGAAAAAAATTGTTCTCAAGGCGTAATATAGTGAAGTTTCGCAAGTTGCAAACTTGCTTACTTCATTAACTCCTATCTCCTATCTCTTAACTCAACATCATACATCCGCAAATCATCGGAAAACCGTAATATGGATATTAAAAACCGTAAATAGTGAAACTCCTATACACGAAATTCATTGTAAATTTGTATGGAAAGAGAATTCATTCATCATTAAATACAAGACAATGAAACACGTGAGGAAAATAATGACTTGTTTGGTCCTGTCCTTGGCTCCAATCCTTGGGGTTCAAGCACAGGGAGAAGGAGGTGAGGAGACACCGAAGGTCTACTTCACCAGTGAGATTTCAGCAGAGTCGTTGTTCAAGGTCTATCAAGCCCTAGGAGTGAATGCGAGTGGTCGCGTTGCCGTGAAAATCAGCACAGGAGAGTCGTCGCAGACCAACTACCTTCGTCCTGAGCTCATCAAGAACCTTGTGCAGAGCGTCGACGGCACCCTTGTGGAGTGCAACACCGCTTATAACGGCAATCGTAGCAACTCGACTGACCACCGCAATGCCATCAGGGAGAGGGGATACATGGACATCGCCGATGTGGACATCATGGATGAGGAAGACACCATGCACATTCCCGTCGCCGACGACACGCACATCAAGTACGACATCGTGGGAAGCCACTTAGCAAACTACGATTTTATGATTAATCTGGCGCATTTCAAGGGTCATGCCATGGGAGGCTTCGGCGGAGTGCTGAAAAACCAGTCCATAGGAGTGGCTTCGCGAAATGGGAAAGCCTACATCCATTCGGCTGGGGCTGTGACCGATGCCAGCCAAATGTGGGGAAACCTCGCTGCGCAAGACGACTTTCTGGAGTCGATGGCTGCAGCAGCACAAGCTGTGCACAACTATTTCAAGAACAAGAACGGCATCGTCTACATCAATGTAATGAACAACCTCAGCGTCGATTGTGACTGTGACGGAAGCCCAGCTTCACCAGAGATGAAGGACATTGGCATTCTTGCCTCCACCGACCCTGTGGCGCTCGACCAAGCGTGTCTTGACCTCGTCTTCAACCATTCGAACACGAGTGGCGACGATGCCTCTGCCCTCGTGGAGCGAATCAATAGCCGACATGGCACCCACACGGTGGATTATGCCGCTCAGATTGGGCTGGGAAGCAAGAGCTATGAACTGATAGACATCACCGATGCGTCCGACATCCACCATGTTGAAGCCGACCAACTGCGCTACAATGTCTTCGCCATCAATGGCGAAAAGGTGCTCACCAATGCCAAAAGCATCGAGAACCTGAAACCTGGTGTATATCTTGTCAATGGCATAAAGACAGTCATACACTGAGACCCACATTCATTGCATCCATGTCCGGTCTTTGGATGGCTGTCGATAGTAGTAAGTCAGTTGCAACTACTGTCAACCAACGAATGTGGAGCATCAAGTCATAATAGGATTTTTCCTTCATCTTTGCGCTGCAGTGGGAAAATGGGGGAAAGTCCGCACAACATAAGAGCCGGAACTCTGATAGTTTCAGTGTTCTGGCTCTTTTAGCATAAAATATATGAATATAATTATGTTTTGCTTATTTAAGCGTCACTTATCTATCAAGTATTGGAGGATTACTAATTATATATGCAATATGGTTCTTCAGCCACATGTCTGCGAATAATAAAATATCTTTTATTTATTGCTTTTATGCCTATTGCAATCTTTACACAGCATTTGCAGATTATCAGTAGTAGTATGCCCTCCTTCGCTCCATGGGGTGATATGGTCTCCTTCCATATCCTCAATCTCAAAATGCTTACCGCAAATTGGGCAAATTCCCTTTTGACGAATATAGGCAGCCATCTTCTGAGCATCAGTGAAGGAACGGATACTTAAAGAGCTTTCTTTTCCTGTCAATACATAGATGAAGATACCCTTTTTGTTAGTGACATCATCGTCCATCATTAGTCGATCGACTTCATTTTGAAGTTTTTTAGTGTCAAAGTTCTCGTCTTTAAACTGCCAATATAGTTTGCCCCAATCTATGCCTTTTTGGTATTTGTTGTATTTGGGGAAGACGGTTTTAATCCAATTGATAATCTTTTGATAGATTCCCCAAAGAATAGTGGCATTGTCGTCATGCTGATGAACTGCCATATATTCATTGATAGGCTCTTTCTTTTCCATACAGCCCTTATTCGAATAAGCTGCCCACAAGATGGCGGTTTGCAAGTAATCTTGTCGGATGGGTGAGCCATTTATGTAATTCTTTCCTATTTTATAAGCTGGACATCCTGTTTTCGAGAAAAAGCGCTTGGCATCTGAGACCCACGAGCCACTATATACGGCATTACGTAATTCTTGCTGAGTAAGTTCTTCACCAGCAATATTGATGGTTTTAAACCAATCTAATTTTTCACTGTTAGTACCCGAACACTGGTAGATGGACAATTTATAATCAAGGATTTTACTTTGTTCGTCATCTTCCAAATTATGGAAATAGCGTCCTTGATAAGAAAAGTCTCCATTGACAAATTGACAAATTGAGATAGTTCTTTGTTGCCCGTCGATAATTTCAAACGTTCCGTTTTCATTCACTGCCCAATACATCGTATTTAAAGGGAATCCTTTAAACACAGTGTCAATTACCGCTTCTCTCTGCTTGTCGTTATAAATAAATTCGCGTTGGTAAGGAGGGCGGATATTTAATTTCTTGTGAAATCCAAAGACACCACCTTCACCATTATCTTCATAATCTGCAACCAAATCACGGATGGTTATGTCTGCTAATTTAATATCCATTATCTAATTCTTTTTATTAATATTCGTTTGTATTCAGAATGCACAATTTCATTATTTGGACCCAAATAATACGTCTTTTTAGTTCCTTTTCCAATAAGGACTGCATTTTCGTTGGTCTTCGCCCCTGATGCTCCTGTTGGTTTATTTTCTATACGTAGGTATTCTTTATAATCACCATATTTTTTAGTATCTGGTACTTTATCATGACATCCAAATTGAGTTAATCCTAAAATTTCAAACTGTTTTGGATTGAATTTATCCAAAAATGTTATTGGAACTCCCATAATTCCGTCATAATCATAAGGAATTTCATCGGATTTGCCAACATTAATGGCATTATAATTATCGTAAATAGGATATTTGTCTTCATTTCCTTTATAATTATCGGTTAAGACCAAATCCTCATATCGCTCCTTATAATCCATATTTGTAAACCAACGAACACCCTTCACCCGAATGAAACGATGACCATTTTCATCAATACCACATCCCGATGCATCTAAAGGATAATTGTCTGGGACTAAAAATTTACGGTCACCACTATGAATGCTTTGTCCTAACCACAACTTACCTTGCAAAATAAGAGGAAAGATTTCTTTAGTAGAAACAGAGTTAATGTTTCCGATGACAAGAAACTTCTTATTGTATTTCATAAGCTGTGCCACATACTCTCTAAACAAAGAGAAAGGTGGATTAGTGCAGACAATATCGGCTTGTTCCAATAGTTCAATGCATTCCTTACTCCTAAAATCTCCATCCCCTTTAAATTGATGCACACCGATTTCTTCTACCGTCGGTACTCTGCCACCGTTCGTTTCTCCATTATATTCCAACCAGATGGCATGCTCCGCATTGTTTAAACTGAAAAAGTCACGCTCCTGATTTTTATAGCAAGTAGTGATTAGGCGTTTTAATCCCAATTCCTTGAAGTTATAGGCAAAATAATGGAAGAAATTGCTTACTCGTGGATCATCGCAATTACAAAGGACTGTTTTCCCTTTAAAATGCTCCTTGTAGTGACGTAATTCGTTTTCAATATCGACAAGCTGAGTGTAAAACTCGTCTTTCTTATTTTTTGCTGCTTGATTTAATCTTTTATTATTTGGCATGCTTTATTATCTGTTTATATTCGCAAAGATAATATTTATTTGGATATATTGCTGTCCGGTAAAACTTAAAAACGCATAATTATCTATCCCGAAGCCCAGTAAAAATGGACTTCGGGCTTTGTTTTTCTAAAAGTAAGCCCCCTCTAATCAAAAAAGGTCCTTTCAGGTGGCTT
>JBMNUV010000037.1:0-24763 GCA_050946455.1 Prevotella sp. | reverse complement strand
CCACCTGAAAGGACCTTTTTTGATTAGAGGGGGCTTACTTTTAGAAAAACAAAGCCCGAAGTCCATTTTTACTGGGCTTCGGGATAGATAATTATGCGTTTTTAAGTTTTACCGGACAGCAATAATTCTAATAAAAAAGCGATTATGGAAAAGGCAAGATTTTTACTCGCAACTTTTCTCCTGACCTTAGGAGTGGGCTATGCTTCGGCTCAGTCCACCAATTTCCGTTCAGGAGGAAACAAGCAGAATCAGACCCAAGCCGAAACTGATTTCCAAGTGCGCACTGCTGGCGGAACGTCCAATGGATTTTCCTCGGTTCGTTCCAAAGTGACCAAAGTGGCAAGTGCACCGCGAAAGGTAGAAGGCGACACGACGTATGTTTACGGTACGTTGATTTATGATTCTCAAATCAGCACCTCCGAGTATGGTATCTACAAGTTTGGAGCCGTTGCCGGCGCCACGCCCGAGCCTGTATTGGTAACAGGTCGCAGCGCTACCGGTGGCGGTTGCTACGACTCAGACAACAAAGTTTACATCTCTGTGATGTCGTGTGATACGCTTTCCGGCAAGTCGGAGATTCATGTTTACAACGTGCAGGATTGGTCGGAGGTTTCCGCCAAGGTTGCTGAAAGAGTTTGTATGTCTTCCGATATGACCTACAACCCAGTAGACAAAAAAATCTACGGCTGCTTCTACAGCAGTGGCTCACAGCCTTACCAGTTTGGTACCCTCGACTACAATACGGGTGAGGTCACTACCATTAAGGAAATGTCCAACTATTACTATGGAATGGCTTGCGACCCCAATGGTGTTCTTTATGCCATCAATGACGCGGGTGAACTCCTGAAATTGGACACATCGACAGGCGCTGAGACCCTCGTCGGCAGCACTGGGTTCTCGCCCAGATACACACAGTCAGCTACCTTTGACATGGATACAGGTAAACTCTATTGGTTTGCCCAAAACTATTCCAGCTCAGTTTTGTATGAAGTGAATCCGTCAACTGCAGCAACCACTCTGATTACTGACTATAGCTCAAGATATACAGAGGTGACTGGCGCCTTCACTATCAAACAAGTGATTGATGATGCACCCGCAAAGCCCACTGACTTAACGCTCACATGTACCGACCCCGAACTCACTGGCAGTCTTTCTTTCACCATGCCCACCAAGACCAATGTGGGTGCAGACTTGACAGGCTCTCTCACATGGGTGGTTACAGATAATGGCACTCAGATTGCCACGGGTACAGCCGATGTTGGCAGCAGCGTCACCACTGGTACGCTCACCTTCACTGAGGATGCTCATAGTCTCGCCGTTTATGCAGTCAATACAGCCGGCAATGGCGACAAGGCTCGTTTGAGTCATTTCTTCGGTAACGATACTCCTATGGCTCCCGCCGGTTTGACGGCAGTCAATACTACCAGTGGAGTGAACATCACTTGGAATGCTGTGAATAGTGGTGTGAATGGTGGTTATGTGGGCGACGTTACTTATACTGTCACCTGTGTGAACGACGGTGTTGTGCTGGCACAGAACCTGACCGATACTTTCTATACCGACACACGCACGATTGATTCTCTTGCTATCTATACATACGAAGTGAAAGCCATCAGCTCTGCCAATAAGGAGAGCAGTGCATCGGTTTCCAATCAGGTCATAGTAGGCAGCTCTATCACTCCGCCTTATTCTACCGACTTCTCCGACAAGGCTGAAAGTGCGTTCTATACCATTAAGGATGTCAACGGCGATGGTATCACATGGCGCTACCTGCGTAGCTACAAGTGGTTCTACCGCGGCAGCATAGAGAACAATGCTGACGACTGGGTATTCACTCCGTTGTTCAATCTAACTGGTGGTAAGTATTATCGCATTACATTCACGGAGCGTATCTCTCCGGGATGGAACACCGAAAAACTGGAAATCAAGTATGGTAACGACACGACTGTTGATGCCATGACCTATGAGCTTATGCCCGTACAAGCCTACAACAATGAGGAACTTGTGGAGCACAGCTATTATCTCTATGCTCCGACGGATGGAGATTATTCCATCGGTATGCATGCCGTATCAGACAGAGACCAATACTCCCTCTTCTGGAGCAGCTTCAGCATTGGCGAGGCAATTGACGAGAATGCTCCTGACTCGGCTGCCGTGAAACTTGTTCCGGCTGCTAAGGGCGGTATGACCAACACTATCAACTTGACGCTTCCCACCAAGACGATAGGCGGTTCTACCTTGTCGTCCATCACTCGCTGTGTGGTGACCAATGTCTCCACAGGTACGACTGTAGCCGACGTAACCAGTGGATTGACTCCCGGTGCAAGCGTCAGCTATACCGATGCAAGTCCTCTGCACGACAACAATATCTATAACACGCTGCTTTACAATGAGAATGGCGAGGGCAGATTGGCTGTAGATACCGTTTGGGTAGGAGAGGATACTCCTCAGCCCGTATCAAATGTGGTCTTGACTCAAGTCGACGGAAATGCAGTCCTCACTTGGGATGCTCCTTCAGCAGTTGGTGCCAATGGCGGATATGTTGACGTTGAAAATCTGAAATATATGATTGTTGAGCAAACTCCCGACGTGACGCTCATTGCAGACTCCGTCTCTGGTCTCACCTACACCGATACTCAGTGGAGCTCACAGACTGGACAGAGACTCGTCTATTATGGAATATTCCCGGAAAATGCCACAGGAACTGGCGAAGGTGTTGCTTCCAACTATATTATCTGTGGTGTGCCTTATACGAACAGCTTTAAGGAGAGCTTTGCCAACAAGAAATTAAGCACGGAGACTTGGGGCATAAGATCCATTTCGGGTTCTCCGTATTACGAGGAAGTGGAAAAGGGTTCTAATCCTACTCTTGGCTCACAGGACTACGATGGAGGCTTGCTCGCATACAATCCGTATAGCTCTGGAACAACAGGTGGCGGTGAGGTGCTTGTCTTCGGTCCGTTGGTTGACCTTTCTACCATTACCGACCCTGCTCTCAACTTCTACTACAATATGCAAGGCGATAGTTGCTCTATCGTAGTATCTTCTGACTTTGGTCGCACATGGAAGAGAATCTATGACTTGGAGAAAACCGGCAGTGGCTGGTCACATAAGTCGGTTGAGCTGGTTGGCTACGAGGACAGCATCGTCTCATTCGGATTTGACTGCCGTTCTGACGAGAGCTTGTACCAGATTCTCATTGACAACATCACCATCAACTCGCTCTACGGTTACGACATGACGGTAAGCAATGCTATTATGCCGTTGGGCACAGTGGCCGGACAAAAGGCTACCGCAAACGTTGAACTGACTAACGTGGGCTTGAGCATCGCCGATGATTACGATGTGAATGTCTACTATGGTGACAGACTTCTTGCTTCGCAGAACTATGTGGATGAGATTGCTCCGGACTCAATCAAGAGCTTCAGCATTGAAGTTCCGACGGTTGCCAATCTTGATTCCATGCAACTGACAGTAGTGGTTGACTATGTAGATGACGAGAATCATGCCAACGATACTGCTTACGCCATGCTCCATCTGAACGTTCCTAAGTATCCTGTTCCTCTCGAACTCACGGGTACTCAACAGGGCGCTAATGTATCACTCACTTGGACAAGGCCAGAGCTTGAGGGTCAACTGCAAGTGACCGACGGAGCTGAAGACTATCAGGCATGGTCTATCGGTGGAGTTGATATGGCACATAATATCAACACGGGTTACTTTGGCGACTTCAAGACGGTTGATGGTGACGGCGCGGCTACATATTTCATCTATGGTTGGCCTACTCCTAACCACGAGAAACCGATGGGAGCCATCATTCTGAACGACAGTACGCCTTACAGTGAACCGCAGTTCAGAAGAATCTGGAGAGCACACTCTGGTCACCAAAGCTTCGACTTCTTTGGCAACGAGGATGGAACTCAAAACGACGACTGGCTGATTCTTCCACAATTGGGAACCAACAAGAGCGTGAGCTTCTATGCTAAATCAGTGAGCGAATCGAAGTATGGCAAGGAAGTGTTCCAGCTCATGACTTCTACTACCGACAATGAGATATCTTCGTTCACAGCCTATGGCGACCCAGTAGAGGTAGCAACTGGTGATACATCGAATGTTGACTTCGGCTACACGCTCTATGAGTATAATTTCGACAGCGATGTCAAATACGTGGCTATCAAATATATCTCAACCAACCAGTTCTCGCTCTTCATCGACGATATCAGCTTCTATCCCGCTTATGGCGACTATGAGCATCTGGAGTTGCAAGGCTACAATGTTTATCGTAACCATGAGAAGGTGAACGACCAGCTCGTAACAACCGAGAGTTATGAGGGCTTGGCATCAGAAACGGGTGAATATGATGTATGGAATGTAACCGCAGTATATTCACTGGGTGAATCCTCATACTCTAATGACTATACGGGCACAACCGGCATTAGTCAGACCTCTGTAACAGGCTCGGCAAATGTTTATGGTGCCGATGGCAGCATCGTTATCAACGGTTACAATGGACCCGTATATGTCTATGATGCAGCAGGTCGGATCGTTGCCAACACGATGGCTTCAGGCGCACTCCGCCTCAATGTTGCTCAAGGCTTCTACTTAGTAAGGGCTGGCAGCAATAGCTATAAGGTTGTTGTAAAGTAATCATTTGGATAGAGAACATTCTTTTGAGTGGACTTTCGCAATCTCTCTTAGATTGTATTTTAACCGATAAATTTCTTCTTAGTTGCGGCTCGCCGTGTTGGCGGGCCGCAATTTCGTTATGTATTCTTGGGAAGAAATAGTGGTCCCGCAACTCACGGAGGTCCCGTCGCTCCGCGCGGGACGACTGCCGCATCAAGCCAAAGTACTGCCAGTGAATTACGAATTATACGAATATTTTCGCAGCCGTAGTTCCGCGAAGCATGGAGGTCCCGTCGCTCCGCGCGGGACGACTGCCGCATCAAGCCAAAGTACTGCCAGCGAATTACGAATTAAACGAATATTTTCGCAGCCGTAGTTCCGCGAAGCATGGAGGTCCCGTCGCTCCGCGCGGGACGAGCGGCGAATGTGCCCAATGGAAATCCACGGAATTTCCCGAATCTTCACTGATTAATACGCTTAATTCTCGCGCTCCGCGCGAGAACAATATTCGCTACAGCCCGACGGCTCTCGTCCCGCGCGGAGCGCGAGACCTCCATGCATCGCGGGACCTCCATGCGTGAACTACGTAGCGGAAACAATAGGTTGCTTACAAAGCCATATAAAAATTTTGCCGCCAGCCATTGCTCACGCAATAGTCGGCGGCAGGTAGATATATTATGGATTGTTTAATCTTATTTGACAGGCTCCACCTCAAGATGCTCCACTGCACCCGTGAGGGGATTGAGGAGAATGTGGGTAATTTGTTTCTTTGAGAAAAGCTCTTCGCTGATTCCATAGATGTCACCGAATTGGGCTGCGTAAAGCTCCAATCCGCAGAGTTTCTTCTGTTGGTCATCGTTGAGCGTCAGTCGAATCTTGGCAGGAACGGCAACAAACAGCGCGGGTTCCTCCTTCTTCTTGTCCGTTTGAGGCACGTCAGGCATCTTCACGTCATTGAGTTTCTCCACATTCATATAATAGGGAGCACCACCAAGGTCATCCGTATCTACAAGTCCTAATCGCTTGGAGAACCGGAATAACAGAGTGCGCGGCTTGTCCGTGGTTGGGATGAACGTGAATTCTGTTTCCGTTGTGTCCACCGTTGTTACGCCTTGGAAGAGCTGCATCAGAGCCGTTTCCTGCTGGTCAAGTCCTTCCAGCATCAGCCGCAGTTGCTCACCGTCCTTGGGCATTTGGTCGCTCTCGCCACGGTTGATTTGGTTGCGTGCGTCGCGGATATCGAAAATCTCCTGAGCCACCAATTCGGCAAGTTTACTGTTGGAGCCAGCGGCTAACATATCGGCAGTCATGAAATTGTCGGGATTGAGAGGCGGCACTTGTCGAGAAGGCTTGAAAGCCGCAGGAGGAGTAGCCTTAGTGCCCTTGTCGTTGACAGCCATCAAAACTCCGTTCTCATCGCATTCTATCGTGAAGATGCTCTTCTTCCTGTCCAGTGTGACATCGAAGTGACGCGCCGTGTCGGGTAGAGCATCGGCATACATATTGGCACCGCAGATGCGATAGCTGTCTTGCTGCTCCATGCCACAAGCCTGACGCAGGTATTTCTGACCATAGACGGCAAGCCTGCCCGGCTGGAACCGTTTGTGCTCCACCTGCACGCGCACCTTGACGATGGTCTGCGGCAGGTAGTAGGTCAGTCCCTCAACGGGAGATTGCGCCATGACCTGAAGGGAAACGAAGCCTATGATGGCTAAAGTGATGAATTTTCTAATCATAATGAATTATTCTTCTAAACGTTTGAAAGCCTGCGGCAAATAGTTGATGATGTCGCTGGCGATGAGGCTCTCCTTGCCAATCGTCTTGACAGCGATGTCGGCGGCGAGTCCGTGCAAGTACATGCCCAGCATACAAGCCTCCTTGCGCTGATAGCCCCGTGCGAGGAGTCCCGTGATAATCCCCGTCAGTACGTCACCCGCGCCGGCTGTTGCCATGCCGCTGTTGCCTGTGGTGTTGAAATAGACATGACGGTCGGGACAGCAGAGAGCGCTGTAGTGTCCTTTCAGAATGACGTAGCCACGCAGACGCTCAGCCATATCAATAGCCTTGTTCAGACGGTCGTAGTCGCTGTTGGAAATCGCTCCCGACAGACGGTCAAACTCCTTGGGGTGGGGCGTGAGGATGATGCCCTGTGGCAGTTGCTGCATCCAAGCCCGGTGGTTGGCGATGATGTTGATAGCATCGGCATCAGCCACGATGGGACAGGTGGCACGTCGCAGTTGGGAAATGAGCGCGATGGAAGTCTGCTCATTCACACCCAATCCCGGTCCGATAGCCATCGCGTCGAAACCGTCGGTGTCGGCTGCCTCCGAAAAATAAGTATCTTCCGCGTCAAGCATCATCACAGCCTCCGGCACGCTGATTTGCAGGATGGTGTTGTTGAGTTTTGGCGTGAGCACCGCCACTTTTCCTACTCCGCTGCGCAGACAAGCCTTGGTGGCGAGCACGGCAGCCCCCGCCATTCCGTACTGTCCGGCAATGATGAGCGCATAGCCCATCGCCCCTTTGTGGGCAAAGTCGGGACGCGGCCGAAGGATGCGGCGCATGTCGTTTTCCTCAACAGTGACGAACTGTGAGTCTGTATCGTTGATGTAGTCCTGCGAGAGGCGGATGTCAAGCACGCGAACCTCCCCGATATAGGGCTGACAGTCAGCAAACAGCATGGAGAGCTTCTTCTGCTGCAAGGTTAGGGTCAAGTCGGCTTGAATGATGTTGGTCCAGATGTTGTCGGTGTTGTTCTCCGCCATGAGTCCCGAAGGCAAGTCAAGGCTCACCACCTTGGCTGGGCTTTCGTTGATATATTTTACCAGAGAGGCGAAACCTCCTGCAAGCGGCTTGTTGAGTCCCGAACCGAAAAGACCGTCCACCACGAGAGTCCGGGCAGTGAGGTCGGGCAGGTCGAAGTTGACGGTCACTTCGGTGAAATGGCGCAGACAGTTGGCGTCGAGCAGCCGTTTCTTGTTGATTTCGCAATTATCTGAAAGCTTATTGTGTATATTGAACAGGTACACATCAACTGTATAGTCAGCCTTTCCCAGCAGACGTGCCACGGCTAATGCATCGCCGCCGTTGTTGCCAGGACCAGCAAACACGGCAATGGGAGTGAGATTGTCCCAGCGCTCCATGATGACGTGTGCCATAACCTTTGCCGCACGTTCCATGAGGTCGATGCTCTGCACGGGCTCGTGTTCGATGGTGTAGCTGTCCAATTCGTGTATTTGTGAACTCGTAAAAATCTTCATATTGCAAAAATACAAAATAAGCTGCAAATAAAATAACAAGAGTTCAATTATTTCAGAAAAGAATTTAATTTTGCGGGAAAGAGTGAGGAGAAATTGATAAAAGGAAACGCCAAGTATCGAGTGTAATGATTCATACGTCTCCGCACCGTAGTTCTCGCGCTCCGCGCGGGAACAATGTCCTTTTTGCAGTCGCATCTCATGGAGTTTCCGTCGCGAAGCATGGAGGTCCCGTCGCTCCGCGCGGGACGACCGCCGCATTTACCCGACAAATATCCAACGTGTAGACGCGACTCATGGAGGTCCCGTCGCTCCGCGCGGGACGACTGCCGCGTTTGCCCGACAAATATCCAACGTGTAGACGCGACTCATGGAGGTCCCGTCGCTCCGCGCGGGACGACCGCCGCGTTTGCCCGACAAATATCCAACGTGTAGACGCGACTCATGGAGGTCCCGTCGCTCCGCGCGGGACGACCGCCGCATTTACCCGACAAATATCCAACGTGTAGACGCGAAGCATGGAGGTCCCGTCGCTCCGCGCGGGACGACCGCCGCATTTGCCCGACAGTTCTAGCGCCCTCGAAGTTCTCGCGCTCCGCGCGGGAACAATATTTAAACCTGTAACAAATTACTTATTTCCAAAAGATTCGTCCCTCGTCCCGCGCGGAGCGCGAGACCTCCATGCTCCGCGACGGGACCTCCATGCACCGCGGGACAACTGCCACTGCTAATACTATGGTTATCTTTGATTAAGCAATCCATAATAAATATATTTGCCGTAAGATGGGGAAATAAAATATTTTATATATCTTTGCAGAAAAATCCAATTAAAGGTAGATGGTATCTACCTTATAAAAGATTTTTTTGCAAACTATAAACTTTTTGTGATATGAGCAGGGTTGAGGATATAATGGAACGATGGAAAGCTTTACAACCCCTATCTGAACGGGATAGGGAAATGCTCTGTCGTAGGTTTACGATTGATTTCAATTACAACAGTAACCACATAGAAGGTAATACTCTGACATACGGTCAGACAGAGATTCTGCTTCTATACGGAAAGATTATAGGTGAGGCCGAAGTTAAAGATGTGCAGGAGATGGCTGCAAGTAATATTGCGCTTCGGATGATGACAGAACAGGCTTCGCTCAAAGACATTCCCCTTACGCAAAATTTTATCCGTACGCTTCATAAAACACTATTACGTGAAGACTATACAGTATATAGGAACTTGCCGGGAGGACAAGTAACGAGTTATACTATCCACGCTGGTCAATACAAGACGCGCCCCAACAGTGTCATCACAAGGTACGGTGACCGTTTTGAATATGCCTCTCCAGAGGAAACTCCTGCCTTGATGACAGATTTAGTGGATTGGTATAATGAGGCAGAGAAATTGGGCAAATTTTCACCTATTGAATTGGCTGCACTTTTCCACTACCGCTATATTCGGATTCATCCCTTTGAGGACGGCAATGGACGTATAGCCCGCTTGATGATGAACTATATTTTGAGACGCCATGATTATCCCATGATTGTTGTGAGAAGTAGGAAGAAAAACGAGTATTTAGAAGCACTCCATAAGACAGACCTCACCGTGGGTTCAACACCCTCATTGGGGGCACACGCATCAAAACGTGATATCCAGCAATTTTTGACCTATTTCAACAAACTGTTTGTAGAAGAAGTAAGCTACGATATCCGTTTTCTGACTGAAAGAGGAAAGAATGTCTGGTGGTTTGACGGCGAGCGTGTCAACTTCCGTACGGACACGACAAGTAAGATTCTCAACTTGATATATGCCAACCCTGATATTACGATTGCATCCCTTTCGGAGCAAGTTGGAGTTAATGTTGCCGCTGTCAACAAACACTTGAAGCAGTTGGTGACAAAAGGATATATTCAGCGTTCCGACAAGAACGGAGACTGGAGGGTTATTATCACACCGTCCATTTAATGCTCTTAATTCCCATTGGGTAGTTTTCGCACTTCGTGCGGGAAAAATATCCTTCGTGTAGCCGCATTTTATTGAGTTCCCGCCGCGAAGCATGGAGGTCTCGCGCTCCGCGCGGGACGACTGCCGCGTTTACCCGACAGTTGTTGCGCTCTCGTAGTTCTCTCGCTCCGCGCGGGAACAATATCCAAACCTGCAACAAGCCACTTATATCCAACACGATACGTCTCTCGTCCCGCGCGGAGCGACGGGACCTCCATGAGTCGCGACGTATAGCATCCGTATTTGCCCGACGTTTATCTTCCCGCGCGGAGCGACGGGACCTCCATGAGCTGCGACGTATAGCATCCGTATTTGCCCGATGTTTATCGTCCCGCGCGGAGCGACGGGACCTCCATGAGTTGCGCGTGATGGTATCCTACTAGATAACTGAATTTAGTTGAACTCATATAACTTTATATAAGTTAGGCTTCATCTCGGAATAAAAAATAAACAAGTTTATTTTGTTCTTCGCTCGATTTGCACTAACTTTGCAGACATAATACATTTAAGTCGGATGGATACAATTAAAATTAAGGACAAAACTTTCAAGACTTTTATTCCTGAGAGCGAAATCCAAAAGCGTGTGGCAGCTGTGGCTGAGAAGATTAACCACGACATGGCAGGAAAGAATCCTCTGTTGCTTGCAGTTCTCAATGGTTCATTTATCTTTGCTGCCGATTTGATGCGCTGTCTTACTATTCCTTGTGAGATTTCATTCGTGAAACTTGCCTCGTATCAGGGCACTACCTCTACAGGTAAAATCAAGGAGGTTATCGGCATCAATGAGAATCTCGAAGGTCGTGATGTGATTATTGTAGAGGATATCGTCGACACAGGTGCTACCATGAAGCGTATGCTGGAGACGTTGGGGACACGCAATCCCAAGTCGCTCCATATCTGCACACTGCTGTTGAAACCGGGAAAGCTGCAGGTTCCCCTCAACATCGAGTATGCCGCAATGGAGATTCCCAACGACTTCATCGTGGGCTACGGCCTCGATTACGACCAGCAGGGACGCAACCTCCGCGATATTTATACCGTGGTGGAATAAAGAGAATATTATAATTACTAACACCCATGTCGGCTTGACAGATTATCGGTGAGGCAGTCATGGTAGGGGAGTCGTGGGCTCTCCGTTAAAACAATACAATAACTATGAAGAATATCGTGATTTTCGGTGCTCCGGGTTCAGGTAAGGGCACACAGAGTGAAAAGTTGATTGAGAAGTACGGCTTTAAGCATATCTCTACTGGCGACGTGCTTCGCAATGAGATTAAAAACGGTACGGAACTGGGCAAGACTGCCAAAAGTTACATCGACGAGGGTAAGCTGATTCCCGATGACTTGATGGTAAACATCCTAGCTTCGGTCTACGACAGCTTTGGAAAGAATCACGAAGGTGTAATCTTCGACGGTTTCCCCCGCACCATTCCGCAGGCTGAGGCTCTGAAGAAGATGTTGTCTGACCGTGGTCATAAGGTGGCAGCCATGATTGAGCTTCAAGTGCCTGAAGAAGAACTGATGAAGCGTCTTCTCCGTCGTGGCAAGGAGAGCGGCAGAAGCGACGACAACGAGGAAACCATCAAGAAGCGCCTCAACGTCTACCATACGCAGACGGCTCCTCTTATCGATTGGTACGAGAAAGAGGGTATCCACTACCACGTGAAGGGCTATGGCGAGCTCGAGCGCATCTTTGCCGACGTTTGCAATATAATAGACAGCCTCTAAGCCTTCTTCTTTTTGAAGAAATGCTTTGAAACGACGCCATCTTCATTACCCGGATAATAAACTCTTTCTGGGTAAAAGATGACTTGATAAAATCTCGGCCTTGCAGGGGTCAAACTGGTTCATGTTCGACTTCTGCGAGGCCGTTTCCCACAAAAATATAATAAGGAATAAGAAATGGAGAGCAATTTTGTAGATTATGTGAAAATATACTGCCGTTCGGGCAAGGGAGGCAAAGGTTCCATGCACCTTCGCCACGTGAAGTATCAACCCAATGGAGGTCCCGACGGAGGCGACGGAGGTGACGGCGGAAGCGTCATCTTGCGTGGCAACCATAACTACTGGACGCTGCTCCATCTGAAATATCAACGCCACATATTTGCCGGGCATGGGGGCAACGGCGGGCGCGACAAGTGCCACGGCACGAAGGGCAGTGATGCCTATATCGACGTTCCTTGCGGTACGGTAGTCTATAATGCCGAGACGGGTAAGTACATCTGCGACATCACCTACGATGGACAAGAGGTCGTGTTGCTGCCCGGAGGACGGGGCGGACTTGGCAACTGGCAGTTCCGCACGTCAACCAATCAGACACCTCGCTTTGCCCAACCAGGTGAGCCGATGCAGGAGATGACCATCATTCTTGAACTCAAGCTCTTGGCTGATGTCGGTCTTGTCGGATTTCCCAATGCCGGCAAGTCAACATTGCTCTCTGCCGTGTCGAGTGCCAAGCCGAAGATTGCCAATTATCCCTTTACGACTTTGGAGCCTTCACTGGGAATCGTGGCTTATCACGACAATCAGAGTTTTGTGATGGCAGACATCCCCGGTATCATTGAGGGAGCCAGTGAGGGAAAAGGATTGGGCTTGCGCTTCCTTCGCCATATCGAGCGCAACTCGCTGCTGCTGTTCATGGTTCCTGGCGATACTGACGACATCAAGCACGACTATGAGGTGCTGCTCAACGAGTTGAAACGTTTCAATCCGGAGATGCTTTCCAAGCACCGTGTGTTGGCTGTCACCAAATGTGACCTGCTTGACGATGAACTCATTCAGATGCTTCACGAGACGTTGCCCGATGACCTGCCCGTGGTGTTCATCTCTTCGGTCACGGGCTATGGCATTGACGAACTGAAGGATGTGCTTTGGCGGGAACTCAACAGCGAAAGCAACAAACTACAAGAGATTACTTCCGAAGACACGCTCGTCCACCGCGACAAGGAGGTGAGCCGCCTCTCAGAAGAGTTCAAGGATGAGGACGTTGAAATGGTGGACGCCGACGAGATAGAAGATGCCGACGACGTGGAGGAACTTGACGACTTTGAATATACCGACGAATGATTCCTGAATTGCTGAAATATGATATGGGTCCAGGCACCGTGGCTTTTTCCACAACTCGTCAGGGTGGAGTAAGCCGTGGAGCGTATGCCTCTCTGAATGTCAACGCTTATTGCGGTGATGCCCCCGAATGTGTGGCGCAGAACCGGCAAGCGCTGGCAACTGAATTGGGCATCCCTGTTGACCATATCATCATTCCGCATCAGGTGCACGATACCCGTTGTCTGCTCATTGACCGGGAGTTCTTCGGTTTGAGCCTTGATGACCGCCAGCGTCAACTCGAAGGAATTGACGCGGTGATGACGCAAGAGCGGGGAGTATGCGTGGGCGTTTCCACAGCCGATTGCATTCCCGTGTTGCTCTATGATGCGCGTTGCAATGCGGTGGCAGCCGTTCATGCAGGATGGCGCGGAACGCAGAAACGTATTGTTGAAGTGGCTGTCAGAGCCATGCAGAAATCGTTTGGCACAATGCCCTCCGACCTTCGTTGCGTCATCGGACCGGGTATCGGACTGCAGAGCTTTGAAGTGGGGCAGGAGGTCTATGATGCTTTTGCCAACGCGCAGTTTGATATGGATAGCATCGCCAAGAAAATGCCGCGTATGCATGACGATGACCCGGAACCTATGAAGTGGCACATCCATCTCAAACTATGTAACCACAATCAGTTGCTTTCCACAGGCGTTCGTCAAGAGAACATTTTCGATTGCAATATCGACACATATACAGATAGCAGCAGATTCTTCTCTGCCCGTCGTTTGGGCATTGAGTCTGGTCGTATCTTTACGGCAATCATGCTGCAATAATATAACTGACAGCTGTAGACGCCCTGAAGTGTCTGCGGCTGTTTTTGTAATACATCTTTCAACCTGAATTATGAATCGAACCAAATTCTATTTTATACAGCTATTTCTTTGGCTGTTAGTGCTTCCCCTTGTGGCAGCACCGCCTCATAAATTTACGCAAGCCGAGCAGCAACAGATATTCATTGCCACTCCCGGTCTTTTCAGCCGCAGCAATGCTTTCAGTGTGGACTTCTCCTCACTGGGCAAAGGCAAGTATTCTTTCCCTTTGCCAGTGGGAAAGGCAAAGGTTGTCAATGGTCAGTATTTGGAGATTTCAACCACCAAGGGAGATGCCGTGATGGCGATGTTTGACGGAACGGTCCGCCTCTCCCGCCAGACCGTCTATGGAAATACCGTTGTGGTCCGTCACGACAATGGCTTGGAGACTGTTTATGGCTACAATGCACAGAATTTGGTGAAGGTCGGCGACCACGTCCGCGCTGGTCAGACCGTGGCAATTGTCGGAACAAAGGATGGAGAGGTGAAATCCCTTGTAGCCATTCTGGTCAATGGTGCTTGGATTAATCCAGAGACCGTGCTCGATGCCGGTAGCCATCATTTGATTCGTCAGACACTCACGTTCCGAAAGAATGGCAACTACGTGAAAGTTACTTCATCGGGGAAAGCCAAGCGAGATGCTATTACGAGTCTTGACCCCGACGACGCCAAAGGCGACCCATTTGAGAAAAGCGCCGTCTTTGAACTTGACTTGGAGAAGATAGAGAAGCAGCACTGGAGCTATCCACTGCCGGGAAGCCACGTCATCAGTCCTTATGGCGGAAAGCGTCATCACGGTGGCGTTGACATCAAGACGAGACCCAACGATGAGATTTTGGCTGCTTTCGATGGAGTGGTGACGCGTTCCGGCCCCTATTACGGCTATGGCAACTGCATCGTCATCCGTCATGCCTATGGATTTGAGACGCTGTATAGCCATCAGAGCAAGAACTTCGTCAAGGTGGGTCAGCACGTCAAGGCAGGACAGGTTATCGGACTGACGGGACGCACGGGTAGGGCAACCACAGCCCATCTTCATTTTGAGACTCACTTCAAGGGTCGCAGATTCAATCCCGCTATCCTTTTCGACCACACCAACAAACGATTGCAGGCGGCCACGTTGAAATTGGAAAAGAGTGGGCGAGTGAGGTCGAAGAAACATTGACGCGGCTCCTGCATTATTCTCGCATCGTAGTTTTGCCGCGAAGCATGGAGGTCCCGTCGCTCCGCGCGGGACGACTGCCGCATTTACCGAAAGTTATTCACGTCGTAGTTCTGCCGCGAAGCATGGAGGTCTCGCGCTCCGCGCGGGACGACTGCCGCATTTACCGAAAGTTATTCACATCGTACTTCTGCCGCGAAGCATGGAGGTCCCGTCGATCCGCGCGGGACGACTGCCGCAATTACCCAAAAGATATTCGCTTCGTATTTCTTGCGCTCTGCGCAGAAATAATACCAAATCTGCAACAACCCTCAATATGATTCGTCCCTCGTCCCGCGCGGAGCGCGAGACCTCCATGCAGCGCGGACAATTTCCAACCTGCAACACCCCCCAATATGATTCGCCTCTCGTCCCGCGCGGAGCGCGAGACCTCCATGAGTTGCGCTGATGACTTCCGTATTTTCCCGAAGTTTATTGCTCCGCGCTCCGCGCGAGACCTCCATGCACCACGGCTATTGCAGATGAAAAATAAATTTTGTGGTTCTTCCTAAAATTGGAGTGATAAGTTAAAGCATGTCACGCAGCCTTCTATTTCTCCAGTGTCGTTTTCAAAGGATGACATAGATTATCAATCTCTTCGTCTAAGACAAGCTGCCATTGAGCAAAGCTATGAACATCGTATCTGCTCCATGCTCCTCCTACATAATAGGTGTATTTCTATTGTTTTCTTGCTTGGAATCAGTTCACTCAGCAAGTATGAACGATAGCATAGAAGCACCATCCTATTACATAAATGGGCAATGGTATAAAATCGAGTCCACGGAACAAAGACATTGTGTTGAGCAGCCATTAAGTGAATATATTGAAAGTACACTTCCAATTATGCTTTATGATGGGTCTTCATTTCGTATCTTTGTATATATAAAGATTAACAAGAATGGATGTGTTTCAAGAATTCGCTTATTAAATAGAAAAAGTTTCAAAGGCAATATGAAAACATGGAAAGAGGTTAAACGTATGCTTCGTCAAGTTAAGTTTCGACCAGAAATAAAGAGAGTTATCATTTCCGGTGTTTTATCGATTTAGATTTTAATTGAATTGTTGTCCGGTAAACTTAAAAACGCATTATTATCTATCCCGAAGCCAAGTAAAAATGGACTTCGGGCTTTGTCTTTCTAAAAGTAAGCCCCCTCAAATCAAAAAAGTCCTATCTGGAGGCTTTTATTGCTCTCGGGCAAGGAGGTCATCTCATGTCTTTTCTGGATTCTCCCTAAACGCAATGAAATCGATGTGGTACATAAATGTCAGAGGAATCATGGTGAAGACTTGGGAGAATGAGCAGTTTCTCCTGATGCTTCTTGAGAGATTGGCCTCCGCGAGGGTGCTTCGCCTGACCAGGTAATCCATTCCGAGATGTCGGAGCTTGTGGGCCTCCGCCTTCATGCTTATCTCCAATTCGCGCAGGGAATCGAAGTGCTTGAGGATACGGAACAGCATCACGACGAGATGCTGATAGCCGTCAAAGCGCTTCACGTAGGCCTCGCTGCCTTGAGTCCCGCGGCTCATCCGAAGAATTTTGTCCCTGTCAAGCAACTTTAATACCTGACTATATACCGGCTGTCCGGTAAAATGATTATCTTTGCTCATGGTTACGTTGTTTTTTGCAAATACAAAGGTAACCAAAAGGGTTGATACTTCGTGAGAAATGTCAATCCAATTTTTTTTCGGTCCAAAAAGTTTTATCGGACAGCAATAAATTCTAATATGATGCGTTCCTCGTCCCCGCGCGGGGAACAAGACCTCCATACTTTGCAATCATGGGAACAACGGCTTCGAAGCAAGGAAAGTCATTGCAAAGGCGTAGCTATGCAGGTTACAATAAAATCTATTGCTATTACCAACGACGAACATTATTTTTTACTCATTAATAATACCCGATACCTTGTTTAATATTAGGCGATCTGCTGGCAACCAATTCACGCTATACAACTGTTCTTTGGTCAACCATCGGGCGGCCTCATGCTCAAGTAAGGTTAGATGTCCCGCCCGCACCTTGCATTTGTAGCATGCCATAGACAAGTGGAACGTAGGATAATCGTATTCTATATTTCCCACCATGCCTTCCACATCTATGGTCGTGGCAAGTTCCTCTTTTATCTCGCGCTTCAATGCCTCCTCTGCTGACTCCCCCGGTTCAATTTTTCCTCCAGGGAACTCCCAGCCGTCCTTGTATTCTCCGTAACCGCGTTGGGACGCAAAGACCTTTCCATTGTGACAGATGATGGCTGCTACAACTTTGATGTTTTTCATATAGCACTCTGATATTTGGCAAACTGATAGACGAAAGCAGGCATGGGCTCCAACATGTGCCAACGGATTTGCATCTGACGTCCATAACTGACGGCATTGTATTTGTAACTGACAAATTGTGCCTTGCCGAGATAGACGTAGCCCATTGTGCGGCTCTTGTCGTCGGCAAAATTGCTTTGCTCCCTGACAAAGAGCAACATGGTTTGACGAGAATGAATGTAGTTCTGGCCGGTGGGCGACTGAGGCGAAACCTTATTCTGCGTATCCCACAAGAAATCAGTGGCTGAGATAGCATGGTCGTCATAATTGGTATTGCTGCCTTCTTCTCTATTTTTGATTATATCCACGTACATGGCTTCCACATTAAGAGCCTTGTTGCGCTCCACACCCTCACGTGCACTGGACATTCTTTCCAAAGTGGAGGTTCCCAATGCCACTCTTATCTGGTCCCTAGTGTAGCGGGCGTGCAATCGAAGTGGGAAGTCGTGTAAGCCGGAGTTGTCGTCCTTTTCCAATGTGAAGCAACGCGCCATCAGCGATGACATCAACTCACTCAACTCTTCACAGAATACCGCATCCCTGCTTAATTCGTCCACCATCTGCTGTAAATCATGGAACATGTCAGCCTGCTGGTACAGGTCATAATAGAACATGAGAAGTCGTTTCTGATTGACCACAGTGAGTTGGCTGACAGAAAAGTTGAAATGTTTTTCCGCCATCTTTTTAATAAACGAGAAATAGCTGTGGCAGTCGGTTGAAAGCCATTTGTTTCTGACAGCCTTTGCCAACTGTTCGCCATGCTGTATGTTCTGATGAGTAAGTTCGGAGAAAGTGTGCTTGTTGTACAGTTTCTCCAAAGGCACATGATACATATTGACGAAGTTTGTCAGTGAGAGAGGCAGACAGAATTTCTGGTTCCAATCATCCACCATCTTCTGTAAACTGTGGAAAGAGAAGTTGCGGATGTTCTGGTTGATGTTGTTGAGGATATATTCCTTCGCCTTAGGTTCCAGCTTCACCTCACAGCCAAGCGGCAAATGCGGGAAATCATGCTGCAACTCTTCTGCTACGCTCATGGAGGTGCGTCCCAGAATAGCACGGAAGCGGTCTATGTAATCAAACTCTTTGTTACATTGTCCTACGAAATCGAGCACATCCACATGGGTCTTCCCCTTGGCCTTGCGCAAACCGCGACCTAACTGCTGCAAGAAGATGGTGAGACTTTCTGTTGGCCGAAGGAACAAAACAGTGTCAATCTCCGGAATGTCAACTCCCTCATTGAACATATCCACCACAAAGAGATAATTGATTTCGCCTTTTCTCAGTTTTCGGCTCAGACGGGTTCTTTCCTCTGCATTGTCACTGGTGAGTTTGTCTGCCTTCAGTCCGGCGAGGGTAAACTTTGCTGCCATGTAATCGGCGTGTTGTTTGTCCACGCAGAAGCAGAGCGCTTTTACGTGGTGGACGTCATCAAGATAGTTCTCTAATGCATGGAAGATGACTGCCGTGCGGGCGTCGTTGTGCGTATAGACCTTGCTCAGCTCTGCGATGTCATAATGGCCATGAGACCATTTGACTTGTCTGAGGTCTGTGCTATCGGTCACTCCATAATAGTGGAAGGGGCACAGCAGTCGGTTGTTCAAAGCCGTGTCCAGTCTGATTTCAGCAGAAATATGACCGTCAAAATCCTGCGTGATGTCCTGACCGTCCATGCGTTCGGGAGTTGCAGTAAGACCGAGAAGGATTTTCGGTTTGAATTTCTCCATGATGCGCCGATAGCTCTTAGCAGCTACGTGGTGAACCTCATCGATGACAATGTAATCATAGTAATCATCGGCCAACTGCAATTCATCAAGATGGCTGTCCATGATGTCCTTGCTTGCAAAAAGCTCCTCATAACTTTCAGGCGTATGTCCGCTATACCACACGTCGCCGAAATTGTAGTCGTTGAGCACACGGCGGAAAGTCCTCAAACTCTGTTCGAGAATCTCCTGTCGGTGGGCTACAAACAGAAGACGTGCACGGTCGTGAGTTTCCTGGAAGCGTTTGTAGTCAAAAGCAGAAATGACAGTCTTGCCAGTTCCTGTGGCTGCCACAACAAGATTTTTGTAATGATGGTGAACCTCCCGCTCCACGCGAAGCCGCTCAAGAATATCTTCCTGATAGTCTTTTGCCTTCATCAAATCGAGCACGTCATAATCGATGGGTGTGCCTTCGGTTTTGTCGAGTGCATGTTTCAGACGCTCATCATCAATGCCTGGACGGAATAGCTCGAAATTCTCATTATGCCAATAGCCATCGAAGCTGTTGGTAATCTGTCTTAGAATTTCCGGCATTTCCACTTGCGTGATCTTCAGGTTCCACTCCAGACCATTTTCCAAAGCGGCCTTGCTCATGTTCGAACTGCCGATGTAGGCCGTATGGAATCCTGTGTTTCGCAAGAAGATATACGATTTTGCGTGCAGACGGTCAGCTTCACTGTCGTAAGAGATTTTCACCTCCGTGTTTTTCAGTTGAGCAAGTCGTTTCACGGCTTTGTAGTCGGTAGCCTTCATATAGGTTGAGGTGATGACACGCAACCGCTTGCCATGCTCGGTCACTTGGCGCAGTTGGTCTATCAGTTGGTTCAAGCCGGAGTCTTTGATGAAACTGACCAATAGGCAAATCTCGTCTGCAGTCATTATCTCGCGTCGTAACTCACTCTCCAATGTAATGCCCGCTCCCGTGAACAGCGAACTGTGCGAGAGTCGGGTGACGGGAACAATCTCCTTAAGATGTTCTGCTATGTCAGGACTGTCACATTCGGCGCGGTCGATGACCGCAGTAAGGATTTCATTCTGTGTGTCTATCAAATTTAGTTCCGAACCTTCCAAAGAGACTTGCTGTGCCAGATACCGTATGATGTCGTTGGCTAAATTGATGCCCCTACTTACAGCCTCGTCATCCTCAAGTCCTGCAAAACAGAGCTTGAAGAGCGAAAAAAGATATTGTGAGAGCAGGGAAGCTGCATTGTCTTTGTTAATAGGTTCTTTACCTATATAATATCTCTGTGAGTCAAACTCATCGAGCTTTATCTTGAAAAGTCGATTGATTATTTGTTCATAGATACCTAATTCCATAGCCTAAGATTTTCATGCAAAAGTAATAAATAATCTGCAAACTTTATCATTAGATAACTAATTAAAGATTACAATGCATACTTTATAATATTTAAAAGGAAAACAGATATGCCATATCGTCAATCGCCAAAGCAGTCAAAACCAATAATATATATAAAATCCATTGCATTATTTCTTTGGATAGATTTTTTTTAGTAAATTTGTGGCTGACATTTCTGCAGTGATCTGTTGAGTGTCAGACAATATGGGTAAATTAGATAGCGATATCTGATTTCTGAAGGCTTCGTAACAAATTGTCCCTTCCAAATAAGACAATTAACCAAGGAGCTAAGGAAGTGAGATACGTCGTGTTATAGGCGTATCCCTTTCTGAAGCTTTCTTGGTTAGGCTAACTGTGGAAGGGACAGCCTGTTACGGAAGCGGAAGGGAGTGGATGCGCTTTCTTTATCACCTGGCTGAAACAAAACTGTTAAAGTCCCTTCCACAATGACCAATAAATATGTTTTTTCCGGCCACGAATCATTCCCTTGCAAGTCGTTATGGCTGAAAAAAGGATATGATTTCATGGTTCATGGCTATAATTTTAATTCTCCTGATTCTGTTATCAACTTAGGTGTTGGTAAAAATATGGTATCATCTATTCGCTACTGGTTGCGTGCCTTTACTTTGACCAAAAACGATGAGTTGACCATATTAGCTAACTACATCTTCAATGACCAAAATGGTGTAGACCCATATATAGAAGATTTGGGTACGTTGTGGCTGCTGCATTTTATAATCGTCACGGGAGGTGAAGCCACTTTGTACAATTGGGTGTTTCTTCGTCTGCAAAAAGAACGTAAGGAATTCACTCGCAACCAGGTCGTCAATATGGTAAAGCGGTATATGATTGAAGCTGGAAAGGCAAAGACCTTCAATGAGAACACTGTTAGAAAAGATGTAGCAGTATTATTGCAAAATTATGTAGAACCAACTAAATCTCATAGTTTTGAAGAATATACATCTCTCTTGTTAGACTTGAATTTGATTAGGACCCCTGATGAAGGTAAGAGCTATCAATTTAATATAGAAGGAAAGCGCTCACTACCCCTGGACATCTTTCTCTACGCTGTTAATATATGGAGGGGCGACAACCTAAGCATAGACTTTTCATCCTTGCAAGAGTTAGGGCTTGTCTTTTGCTTAAGCGATCTTGAGACCATTTCATTGCTTCAGAGAGCAAGTGTGACGTATCCAAAACTCATGCATTATAGTGATGTTGCTGGTGTTCGTCAGTTACAATTTTTGAAGGATGTCGAATCACAAACGTTCCTTGATAAATACTACACACATGAAAAAAATTAGTCTATCTGCCAATATAGAAACTGGATTTCCAGAAGGAGCTCAATATGTAGTAACACCAAACACTAGGAAAGTACTTGAAGAAATCGTTAATGGATATCAGTCGGGCATTCATTCCTATACAATAATCGGAACTTATGGTACTGGCAAATCGAGTTTTCTTATAGCCCTTCAGGAAGATTTAGAAAAGGAAAACAAACAGAAATTCCTGCTTAGCCAACCGCAAGTCTTGGGAAGTGATGAGTTTGAAGTATTAAAAGTCATTGGTGACTATGCAGATCTCTCGTTACTTTTAGCTAGAAAATTGAATATTGAAGGAAATTCCGAGAGCGTTATTGATGCTCTTCGCTCCTATTATAATAAGCTCAATTCCAAAGGGGCTTTTTTAGTTATTGTCATCGATGAATTTGGAAAAGTACTGGAACATGCAGCTAAGAATGATCCCGAGAGGGAACTTTACTTCCTTCAAAAGTTGGCTGAATTTGTAAATGTACCGACTCGGAAAATACTGTTGTTGACTACGTTACATCAAAACTTCAGTGCTTATGCCAAGAACCTTACTCAAGCACAGCGTAATGAATGGACCAAAGTTAAAGGACGATTCAAGGAAATAGTATTTGTTGAGCCTGTAGAACAGATTCTTATGTTGGCTGCAAGTCAAAGTCAAGATAAAAGTCATGACATTACGAACAAGGGGAAAGAGAATTTGAAGAAGCTGTTCCAACTGGCACTTGATACGAAGTTTGTATCAGGAGATTTTGCTTTTCAAACTGCTGTAAGCCTTTATCCGCTTGATCCTTTCTCGGCATATAGCATTACGCAAGCCATTCAGAGATACGGACAGAATGAAAGATCATTGTTCTCTTTCCTTCATGCACAAGGTGGTAACTCTTTTCAAAATTTTCAGCCAGGAGATAGATTGACTTACAATCTACAGATGGTATATGACTATATCGTATATAACTTCTATTCATTCTTGAAAGATGCCAATACCGACTCAATGAATTGGAGTGCTATGAAAATAGCCATCGAGAGAGTGGAGGGCCAGCAGTGGGATAATAAGGAGGATATGTTCGATGCTGTAAGGATAGTGAAGTCCATCGGTATGCTCAATCTTCTGGGCACGGCTGGATTTTCCATGAGCAAAGAGCAGTTTGCCATGTACGTAAACTTGGCCTTAAACATTGAACACCCACAGAAAATCATTGATACGCTTGAACGCTACAAGATTATTCGTTATGCTGAATATAAGCACCGGCTCATCCTCTTTGAAGGGACAGACATCAATATTGAGGAAGAAATCTCTAAGGCTGGCCTTGTGGTAAGTCGGCCTGTATCTTACATTGCTGAGCTGTCAGAGTTCTTTTCTAAGAGTGTGGCACCGGTAAAAGCTTATTACTACCATCGCGGAACGCCTCGTTATTTCAAATATGAAATACTTGATGAAGTAATGGATATTATACCTACTGGTGATGTGGATGGCTTTGTTGAGTTGATATTCCCATCGGAGATGGGTTATATTGAGGAAGTGAAAAAGATGAGCAAGGACTGCGAACACGCTATTATTTTTGCTTTCTTTAACAATACAGACAACATTGTAGACCACCTTTACCAAATTGATAAATATGACTACATTTTCAGACATGTGCTCATCGATAAAGCAGACCATGTAGCCGTCAATGAAATCAGGAACTTGCAGGATTATGAGGAGGTGCTGTTGAATAGGACTATTCAGGATAGCTTGTTTGCATACAATGGTAATGTGACGTGGATTTTCAAAGGTGAGGAGGTTCATGTCAATTCACAATGGGACTTCAACAAATTGCTATCCAATGTTTGTGACGAAGTTTATTCTCAGACGCCTGTCATGGTTAATGAGCTCTTTAATAAGAACAAACTGAGCAGTTCCATTTCAAGTGCCAAAGTCAAATATATTCAAGCCATAGTCAACAACAGTGACGTTGTTGACCTTGGATTTGAAGCAAATAAGTTTCCTCCTGAAAAGACGATTTATTATTCACTTCTGAAAAACACAGGTTTGCATAAGGATGGGCACTTTACAGAACGGCCTTCAAACCCAGGCATCATGTCGCTTTGGAATGCGTGCGAAGAATTCCTGCGCTCCACCACTTCAAAGCCACGGAAAATTTCCGAATTAGTCAAGAAATTATCCACACAGCCTTATAAACTCAAGGATGGCTTCTTAGATTTCTGGATTCCCACATATTTGTTTATTAAGCGGCAAGAGTATTCTCTTTATGGAGCAAATGGAGTTTACATTCCAGAGGTCAACATCGAGTTCTTCGAATTGCTACAGAAGCATCCAAACGAATATCTCATCAAGGCTTTTGACGTCTCTGGTGTGAGAATGGAATTTTTCAATCAGTATCGGAAATTCGTTAATCTCCAAGCAGTCGGAGGTATAAAAAGTGATCAACTTGTCGACACTATCAAGCCATTCTTCTTCTTTTATAATAGAAGATTAAACGACTATGCTAAGCATACACAAAAGTTTGATCATATTGAAACGTTAAGGTTTAGAGATATCCTTGCAAATGCTAAAGACCCAGAGAAAACATTCCTCGAAGATTTGCCTGCAGCTTTGGGATATGACAAAGAGAACCAAAACAATGAAGAATTTGCCAAACAATATGCCTACATCATCAATCGCGCAGTAAGAGAACTTAGAGGATGCTACAGCAAACTCATTGACCGCATTGAGCAACGGTTAGTTGATGTATTGGGACTTTCTTCTTACGAATATGACAAATATATTCTTGAAATTAGAAAACGTCTCTCTCCTGTAAAGACTTATTTGCTCACTGACAGGTTGAAAGAATTCTATAATCATGCCATGTCTGAATTCGACAATCGGATCGAGTGGTATCAGTCTGTTTGCTACACTGCACTGGACAAGCCACTGGAAAGACTGCGAGACGAGCAAGAGGAAAAACTCATCGAAGAACTGATAGAACTGTTCAATGAATGTGAGAAGTACGCTGACATCTCTAAAGTAGACGATAACAAAGAAGATGATGTTTTCTCTT
>JBMNUV010000036.1:0-26700 GCA_050946455.1 Prevotella sp. | reverse complement strand
GTTTTGCTTGTTTTCTTTTTGCAACACTAAGATAAGTGAAAATTCTGACATGGCAAAATCCTGGGCAACTTTTTGTTGCTCAGGAACTTATAAATAAAGTTAAATTATAGTGTTGCGGAATTAAGGTATATCTAACAACAATGAACCGTATCATCAAGATAATTCTCCTTGTGGCAATAGGGCTGCAAGGAACGTGCGCTTGGGCACAGAGCAGTGAGGAAAGTCTGAACCAAGGATGGAAATTCTCACTGGGCGATGCATCTTCAATGGAGAAGGATTTCCAACACGGCGTTGAGTATTTCACTTATCTTGCCAAAGCAGGCACTGCCGACCATAGTCGTTCTCCCATATGGCAGGAGTTTGACGACTCTGGTTGGCGCAGCGTGGATTTGCCTTTCGACTGGGTGGTCGACCTGCCCTATGCGCCCGAGGCAAGTCATTCACATGGCTATAAGCAAGTGGGCTGGCGCTATCCCGGCAACTCTATTGGCTGGTATCGCCGCCATCTGAACGTGAGCAAAGCCGATGACGGTAAACGTATTTTTGTCCGCTTCGATGGTATTTTTCGCAATTCACAGGTGTTTTGCAACGGATTCTACCTTGGCGGTGAGCCTTCGGGATATGCTACTCAATGCTACGAACTGACCGACTATCTCAATTATGGCGGGGACAATGTGATAACCGTTCGCGCCGATGCCACTACTGAGGAAGGATGGTTCTATGAGGGCGCCGGCATTTATCGCGATGTGTGGCTTGTGAAGAAGCCCCAACTGCATTTCTTATATAATGGTATTTGTGCCGAAGCTGACTATCGCGATGGTAAAGGATGTCTCAAGATATCCGCAGAGGATAATAGCGAAGGCTCCTGCACCCATCGCTACACGATTAGCGACAAGTCGGGAAACGTGGTTGGAATTCTGAATGGCGATGGAGAAACCACACTGCAAGGCATCCGTCCGTGGTCGGCAGAGTCACCGGTACTTTATACCCTCACTGCCCAACTTGTGAATCAACAGGGACAGACTGTTGACCAAGAATCCTTTCCAATAGGATTCCGCCATGTGGAGTTCAATGTGGAGAAAGGACTACTCGTGAATGGCAAACAGGATAAGTTGCGCGGAGTCAATCTCCATCAGGACCACGCGGGCGTGGGAGCCGGAATTCCCGATGAATTGTGGGTTTATCGACTCAAAAAGCTCAAGCAGTTGGGTGTCAACGCCATTCGCTCTTCGCATAATCCCGCCACTCCCGCCATGCTCAACATCTGCGACTCGATGGGATTCTATGTCATCGATGAGAACCGCCTCATGGGTATCAATGACTATCACTACCGCCAGTTGCGCAACATGATTTTCCGCGACCGCAATCATCCCTGCATTATCCTTTGGAGCATCGGCAACGAGGAATGGCAGATAGAAGGTAATGAGAAGGGAGAGCGCATCGCCCGCCGCATGCAGCAGTGGGCTCATCAGTTGGACTCCACCCGATTTTGCACCTATGGCAATTCGGGCGGATTCGGAATCGTGAAAGTCACCGACATTCACGGCTATAACTACATTGTGCAGAACGATGTGGATAACCGTCGCAAGACTTATCCCGACTGGTTTGTGGTGGGTACAGAGGAAACTACCGGTTGTGGTACCCGCAACGTGTATGAAACCGATTCGGCAAAAGGCTGGATGGCTCCCATCAACTATATGGGCGAGGAACGCACGGGCGGAGAGAAAAACGTGATAGAGCGCGGATGGAAATTCTATCGCGACCACAACTATGCAGGAGGACTCTTCTATTGGACAGGATTTGATTACAAAGGTGAGCCTAACCCGATGAAATGGCCTTCGACAGGCTCAGAGAAGGGTATTTTGGACTATTGTGGCTTCCCCAAGGATGAGGCATATTATTTGAAAGCCGCATGGACAAATGAGCCGATTCTTCATCTTTTTCCTCATTGGAATCTGAAAGGCAAGGAAGGCAAGAAGATAGAAGTGTGGGCATATTCCAATATGGACGAAGTGGAACTCTTCGTCAACGGCAAGTCGATGGGTCGTCAGCGTGCCAAGGACCGCGACAGTCATTTCGTGTGGCAAGTAGTGTATCAACCCGGAAAGGTGAAGGCTGTGGGTTACCGCAATGGGAAGCGAATACTAACTACTATAATGGAGACCACCGATGAGGCGACGACGGTGAAAGTAGAGAAAACGCGCATTGGCTCGCTGACCGTTTACGACCTGACGCTTTGCGACAAGCGGGGACGTGAGGTGCCCGACGCTTGCAACTCCATCACGGTGGCATGCAATTCAGGAACCAAGGTATTGGGATGGGGCAATGGCGACCCCGCCTACAAGGACATAGAGCGCCCGAAGTCACCCGACTCGTTGAATTTCAGCATGAGAGCCTTTATGGGTAAAGCCCAAATCATCGTGCGCGATGACACCGGCCTCACATTCAGCTTGGAATAATGAGCTTTTTTCCGCAAAACGGATTAAGAATAAGCATCATAAATGTTTCTTGCTGTACGAATCCCATGTCTAGCGCGCTACGCTACGGGGCAATAGAAGAATAATTTTTCTGCGGATTGTTGAATAACCATAAAGTAAGCGCTCCAATATTCCATTCATATCGGAATATTGGAGCGCTTTTCATAATAGGTACTCACTATTAATGTAAGCCTATTGCCTCACGAGAATTGCTCTGCGTGGGGAATCCGCTTGATAGCGAAGATTCACCCGATGGGTTATTTGCTTCCCAACACTTCCAAAGCCTTACGGACAATGTGGTTCTCCTCGTTGACGATGGCGAAATATTGACTCATATCCCACAAGTCACGGGCAACAAGGGCTTTGAACTGCATTTGCAAACCGGCAATTGTCTGCTTGCGCTCCGTCTCGTCCTTGGGCTTGATTTTCTGTTTCTCGCCCTTTGCCATAATGCTGTCGATGACGAACTGAGGCGTCTGATACTCCTTACGGAAAATTTCAAACGACGGATATTGCTTGCGCAGTTTCTTACGGTTGTCGTCGATGTAGCGCAGGGCTTCTTGAATGAGGATGCCGCGCGCAGAAATCTCACGGTTGCAACGGGTGTATTGGGTTGTGTCGAGCGGCACGAAGATGTCGGGCATGATGCCTCCGCCACCATACACTGTGCGGTGCTTGCGCAGTGTCTGATATTTCAGACTATCGGCAAAGTGGATGCTGTCGGCTGAATAGAACTCTCCGTGCTCATAGCGCGCGTTGAGGTCATTGTCATAGCCTTTCTTGTCACCTTTCTTATAAGGTTTCTGGATGCAACGTCCCGAAGGAGTATAATAATGGGCAATGGTGACGCGCATCATCGACCCGTCGGGGAAGTCGAACGAACGCTGCACTAAACCCTTACCAAACGAGCGACGTCCCACCACCGTGGCACGGTCTTGGTCCTGCAAAGCTCCGGTGACAATCTCTGCGGCGGATGCGCTGAACTCATTGATGAGCACTACTACCTTTCCGTCCAAGAGTTTTCCGTTGCCTTTGGCGCGGTATTCCTCGCGCGGGATGGCGCGTCCCTGCATATAGACAATCAAATCGTTGTGTTGCAGGAACTCATTGGAGATTCGCACAGCGGCATTGAGGAATCCGCCACCGTTGTCCTGCAAGTCGAGAATGAGGTCGTGCATACCTTGATTCTTCAGTGAGTCCACTGCCGCCATAAATTCATTATAGGTGGAAGCTCCGAAACTGCCGATGCGCACGTAGCCAATGGTAGGACGAATCATATAGGCGGCATCAATGGACTTCAAAGGAATCTTATCGCGTACGACGATGAACGTGAGCACACCGGAGATTCCCCTGCGCACCACGCCGAGTTTCACCTTCGTTCCCTTCTTCCCACGCAGCCGGTGCATGATTTCATCACGACTCATCTTCACACCGGCGATAGCCGTGTCGTTGACGCTGATGATGCGGTCACCGGCAAGCATGCCGACTTTCTCCGAAGGTCCGTTGGTGATGGTTTGGATGACGAGCAGCGTGTCGCGGTCCATGTTGAACTGCACGCCAATGCCGTCAAACGAGCCTTGCAACGACTCCATCATCTGCTTCGCCTCTTTGGCTGGCGAGTAGGTGGAGTGCGGGTCCAAGCTGTTGAGCATTCCGCGGATAGCGTTCTCGGTGAGGTCGTTGACGCTGACCGAGTCCACATATACATTGGTAATGGCATATTCCGCCAACTGCAACTTGCGCATGGCGTCCACTTCATCGCCTGATATCTTGATTTGGGCGGTTGCCGGTAAGAATGTGAGCAGTGACAAGACTGCAAAAAGAATTTTCCTCATAATGATAAAATTTTCTGAGAGTGTGCAAATGGGGTGTAGTGAGTGCAGTAGGCAATTTCTAATGCATAATGCACATGCATAATGCATAATTTGCTTCGCCGCCATGTTTGGCGATTTGTCGTGCATCTGCGGAGTAGCAACTCATATTTTCTAACCAATTATGCATTATGCATTATGAATTATGCATTGTTAATTATGCATTATGCATTGTGCATTATGCATTAATCGATCGGTTCTGTGTCTTGCGGCAGGTCCTCTTCTATCACAAGGTTGTCGATGATGAAGTTTTGGCGCTCCATCGTGTTCTTGCCCATGTAGTATTCGAGGAGTTTCTGCACTTGGTCGTTTTTGTGCAGTGTCACCTGCTCCAACCGCATGTCAGGACCGATGAAATGGACAAATTCGCTCGGTGAGATTTCACCCAAACCTTTGAATCGTGTGATTTCGGGTTCCGGTCCTAAGTCGCTGATGGCACGCAAACGCTCTTCCTCCGAGTAGCAGTAGCGCGTGATGAAATCGCTCTTTTTCTCGTTCTTATCCAGTTTGGCATCCGCGTCTGCGATGACGTCTTTGTTCTTGATTTTACTGCGGCGGTTGCGCACGCGGAACAGCGGGGTCTGCAATACGTAAACGTGTCCCTTCTTGATGAGTTCCGGATAGAACTGCAGGAAGAACGTGATGATGAGCAGTCGGATATGCATGCCATCCACATCGGCATCCGTTGCCACGATGACCTTATTATATCTCAAATTGTCCAATCCATCGTCAATATCAAGGGCGGCTTGCAGGTAATAGAACTCCTTATTCTCATATACCACCTTTTTGGATAGCCCGTAGCAGTTGAGGGGCTTTCCGCGAAGTGAGAACACAGCCTGCGTGTTGACATCACGGCTCTTCGTGATGCTTCCACTGGCAGAATCACCCTCCGTGATGAAGATGCACGACTCCTCCTTGCGCTCGTTTTTCGAGTCGCAATAATGGATTCGACAATCGCGCAACTTGTCGTTGTGCAGGTTGGCGGTCTTGGCGCGCTCACGAGCTAATTTCGTCACGCCCGCCATCGCCTTGCGCTCATGCTCGCTGCTCTTGATTTTATTCTCCAAAATCTCCGCCACATCGTTGTGGATATGCAGATAGTTATCCACATTCTCCTTCACGAAGTCACCCACAAACTTATTGATGCTCTCCCCATTGGGCGACATTTGGGTGCTGCCGAGCTTGATTTTGGTCTGCGACTCAAACACAGGCTCCTCCACGTTGATGGCTATTGCAGCCACGATACCATTGCGGATGTCGGTGTATTCGTAGTTTTTGTTGAAAAATTCCTTGATGGTCCGGGCGATATGCTCTTTGAAGGCGCTCTGGTGGGTACCTCCCTGCGTGGTGTGCTGACCGTTCACGAAGCTGTGGTATTCCTCACCGTATTGGTTGGTATGAGTGAAGGCAATCTCGATGTCCTCGCCCACAATATGGATGATGGGATAAAGCTCATCGGTGGTCATGTTGTCTTTCAGCAGGTCCTCCAAACCGTTCCGGCTCTTGATGCGCCTGCCGTTGTACATGATGGTCAGCCCAGAGTTCAAATAAGTATAGTTGCGGAGCATCGTTTCCACGATTTCATCGTGAAATTCGAAATTCTTAAATAGCGTGTCGTCGGGTTTGAAATAGATATAAGTACCGGTTTCATCGGCAGATTTCTCCGTTTTATCGCTTTTCAGTTGTCCCTTTTCAAACACGAGCGTACGCACCTTTCCCTCACGGTAACTTTTCACTTCAAACCGCGAGCTGAGGGCGTTGACTGCCTTCACGCCCACACCATTCAGTCCTACGCTCTTCTTGAAAGCCTTGGAGTCGTATTTTCCACCCGTGTTGAGCACGCTCACAGCCTCCACGAGCTTTCCCTGTGGAATGCCACGGCCATAGTCGCGCACGCTCACGGCACGGTTATCCTCTATGTCCACCTCAATTCTGTCACCGGCATGCATCTTGAACTCGTCGATGCTGTTGTCGATGACTTCTTTCAGCAGCACATAGATACCGTCCTCCGGCAGAGAACCATCGCCCAATCTTCCGATATACATACCGGGTCGGGTTCTCACGTGCTCCATGTCGGAGAGGTGGCGTATGTTTTCGTCGGTGTAGGCAGGAGTAAGCCCCTGCTGGTTGTTCAGATTGTCATTGGGCATAGTTTAATAGTTGATGATTTTTTTATAGCAGCGCCGGCGTTTGTGGTTCACGGGGTTGAGCGGTCCCCACTGGCTCTGCACATGCTCGTTGCTTTCCATTTCCACTTGACTCTCTCCCCATTTGAATCCGTAGTCGATATATCGCGGAATCAAGTCGGCAAAAAGCAGGGCGTTGGCACCCTTGGCTCTATATTCGGGCAGGAACCCTATGAGCAGTAGGTCCACGCCGTCGGTCTTATGCCATTTGATGGCTCGCAGCAGATACCACCAACCAAAAGGCAACAGCCGTCCGCGGTGGCATTTCTGCAAGGCGTGGCTGAGCGATGGAATGGTGATTCCCATGCCCACCACCTCGTCGTTCTTGTTGCCGTCCACGATAACCGTCACCAAATTGAGGTCAGCCATCGGGAAATACATGTTCACGTATTGTTCTATCTGCTTGTCGGTGAGTGAGACGAATCCGTATAGGTCGCCGTAGGTGCGGTTGATGATGTCGAAGAGTTTCTTGCCGTAGTTTTCCCTTACCACCTCGCGCCGCGTGAGTTTCTTCACGTGGAGGTTGTATCGCTTCTCCACCATTTCCGCGATGCGGGTGTATTTCTCGGGCACCTTATCCGGCACCTCCATGTAGAATTCCACGTAGTCGTTGTCTTTGACCCAACCGCCCAACTGCTCCATGTGTTGGGGATAGTAAGGATAGTTGTAGATGGTTGCCATGGTTCCCAGTCTGTCAAAGCCCCACGTGAGCATTCCCTCTGGGTCCATGTCGGTGAATCCGAGCGGTCCCACCACTTCTTTCATTCCCCGTTTTCGTCCAAAGTCCTCAACGGCTTGGAGCAATGCACGGCTTACTTCCATGTCATCGATGAAGTCAATCCATCCGAAGCGAACCGACTGCCTGCCCCACTTCTGATTGGCGCGCTTGTTGATGATAGCAGCCACGCGTCCCACTACTTTTCCGTCTTTATATGCCAAATAATATTCAGCTTCGCAAAAATCGAAAGCAGCGTTCTTCTCAGGTGAAAGCGTGTTCATGTCGTCGCTAAACAAGGTGGGTACGTCGTAAGGACATCCCTCATACAAGTCATAGTGGAAATCGACGAACGTTTTCAAATCTTTTCGGGACGTTACTTTTTTTATTTCTATCGAAGACATAGTTTTGCCGTTTGTATACATTAACTTGCAAAATTACGTAAAATCAGCCACATCACAAAATAAAAAGCTCAATATCAACACTTTTTATTGTTTTCCGGTCAATTCTTGAACGTATTTCTTCCTCAAAGGAACACAAGCCCCATCGCTTACTGGCGATTGCTGACAAGTGGCACCCAATCGGCTGGCACTTGGCACCCGTTGTGGTGGCACTTGGCACCCGTTCGGTTGGCACTTGTCAGCACACGGCAGTAAATAGTTCTTGAAGTGATTGCAACTACAAATATACAAAATATTTCGCGAAAATCCAAGCGCCAGAGGGTGCTTTATTATAAGGAGTCAAAGGAGTTATTAGGAGTCAAAAGGAGTTAATAGGAGTCAAAGGAGTTAATAGGAGTCAAAGACAATAGTGCTGAAGAGTAACAGGAACCTTTTTAGAAAATTAATAATAAGGAGTCAAAGGAGAAAGAATGAGTTAGGAGATAGGAGTTAGGAAATAGGAGTTGCTGCGCCTCAGATGCACGACATCTCGCCAAACATGGCGGCGAAGCTAATTATGCATTATGCATTATCTTCTCTCTCGTCCTCTTCCTCCACGCTACGCTGCTTGCACAGTTTCTGATATTGCGAAGGAGTCATACCGTTGACTTTACGGAATGCTTGGATAAAGCCGGCGGCTGTCTTGTAGCCCAACTCGCGGTAGATGGCTTGAATCGTAAAGTTGCCATAGTGCTCGGAATCGTTGAGGCGGCGGCACGCCTCGCGGATGCGGAACTCATTGAGATAGCTCTTGAAGTTCTTACCATACGTTTCGTTGATGACAGCCGAAACATACTTCGTGTTGGATTCCACCTTCTGAGCCAACATGCTGAGCGAGAAGTCCTCGCGACTGATGACGCTCACGTCGTCGAGAACCTCGTTGATTTTTTCCAAAAGTCTTATCTTCTGCTCTGTCGAGAGCTGCATCTCCTTTCCGTCCTTGGAAGCCTCGTCATCCGGAATCGTGTTGGCGTTTTCTCCCTGCTCTTTGGAATTTCTGTCGACCGCCTCAATATAGCGGTGACGCAACTGCCTGTTCTCCTCACCATTGCGCAAGAGTTCTTGGTTCTTCGCCACAAGCAACTGTTGCGACTCCAAGAGTCTTCGGTTGCGTTGGCGCAACTTGAAATAGAGTAGGGCGATGACGGCGGCGAGAATCAAGAATACAATCGAAGTAACGATTAGATAATGGTTGTGTTCCGTCAGCCTTCCGATGATAGCACTGTTCTGCCGGTTCTCATAGTCGAAGAGCTTCGCCTTTGCCGCATTCATGCGCTGGCGGTCAAAGATGCTGTCGGTGAGAGCCAGATACCTATTTTTATATATAGTGGCATTTGTGGAATCGCCATCTTGATACGAGGCAAGATACAAGTCGTGGCAGATATGTGCCTCCAACTGCTTGTTGCCGGTTTTCCTAATGATGGCGTATCCTATATTGTATTCTTTAATAGCCTCTTTGATTTTCTTCTGCGCTGTAAGGATATTGCCTAATTCCATGTGGCAGGTGACTTCATATACGCTTCCCAACTGCCCCTCTTTCACCATCTTCAGAGCCTGTTTCTGATAATAGAGCGACGGAACAAAGTTGCCCTCAGCACGGGCAATATAACTTTGGTTGCAGAAGGCATAGTAGCGGCTTCTTGGTGTAGACTTATAAGGCAGACTCATCTGTATCTTATAATATTGTCGCGCCGCGCGCGTGTTGCCCTGCATGCAACTGATGGGTACAAGGTTGATGGCGAATTTCAACTGCAAGTCGGTGTTCTTCTCCTTCTGAGCGATGCTGAGTCCTTTCTTAAAATAGTAAGCCGCTCTGTCGGCATCATCCATGCTTCCGTAGATGTTACCGATGTTGCCGATGCAGGCAATAACCGTATGCATGTCTTTCGCGTCTTGTGCTATTTCCATGGCACGGGTGTAGAGTTCAAGTGCTTCAGAATATTGCTCCGCATTATAATATTTGTCTGCCTGAACTTTCAGTTTTAGGGCATTGCCTTGCTTCTCTTCAATACAATATGCTTGAAGGGTAGATAGCAGGAAGGCAACTATCAAGAAAATATAGGAATATAGTTTGTTTCTGAATTGAGGCATATTGCAAAGATAAGGTAAAATTGTGGATTAACAAAAAATAGGAGGTGAAGATTTTATCGTAATAGAATAAAAAACAGCGATAAATTGACGGATAATAACTTTAATTTCTTGAAAATAGAATTGTTTGGGCCGAAATAAATTGCCTTTTGTTCATTAAATCGATATATTTGCTGCGAAAACTAATCATTGTATCATCATAATTAAAACTCAATTTGCTTATGAAAAGATGTTATTCGCTTCTATCATTTGCAGTGGCTTTTTTCTTAGCAGCCATGCTGTCTGCGCCCGCTTGGGGCAGTGGACAGATGTCACCGCCACAGAAAAAAAACACTAAGAATGTTGTCTTCAAAGAGGGAGCAAGCCTTCCTTACTATGAAGACTTCAATGATTCCACCTTTCTGACAAGGTGGACACAAATCAATGTGAATGAACTGCTCTCTTGGTATTGGAGCCAATATGAAGGCAAAGGCTATTCTGGTGCAGCTGGCCTCAACCAGCGTTTTGGCAACGGAACAGCTTGTGACAACTGGTTTATCAGCCCGGCGTTGAAACTCACCCAGGGCATGACCTACCGTGTCTCAGCCTATTTGACCAACTGGTTTGATGCCAGTTTGCACGTTTACTTGATGAAGTCTCCTACCGATACGGTTAACAAAACCAAACTGTTTGACTATATCGGTCAGCAATGGGACACTTACTCTGCCGATTTTGAGGTGGACGAAGATGGCGACTATTATATAGGTTTCCACGACGACACCCCATATCGTTATAATGGCACGGCTTTGAGCTATCAGATGTATATCGATGAGTTCAAAGTGCAGACAGTGAGCAACAATGCTGTTCCTGCCGCGATAGCCGACCTCAAGCAGGTGCCCGGTCAGAACGGCGAGGTGAGCATGGGCCTGAAATGGACTGTGCCGACGCTCAGCAAAAAGGGCGAGCAACTCGATGCGCTCTCTTATGTGAAGATATTCAAGGACGAGAAGGATTCCGTCATCATCACCGACGGGGTGACTCCAGGTGCCAAGATGACATGGACCGACCCGAATCCTACTGAGGGCAAGCATGTCTATCGCGTAGTGGTAGCAAACACTACGGGTGAGGGTGACCCTGCCGTAGTGAATACCTTTGTGGGCATTGATGTCCCGGGAGCCCCCGTTGACCTCAGTGCTGACTACGATGAGGGCGCCGAGGTGATTACACTGGATTGGGATACTCCCGAATTTGGCGTGAAGGGCGGATGGTACGACCCCACAGGACTTTCCTATCGTATAGTACGCCAGCCCGGCAACAAGGTGCTTGCCACCAACCTCAACGACGTTACCTTTGAAGATGATGACCTTGAGGAATACGGCAACTATATCTATGAGGTCACCTCACGCAACAATGCAGGACTTGGCGGAACAGCCAAGACTTCGGGCGTGGTAGTAGGTTCTGCCGCTACCCTGCCTATCCGCGAGGACTGGGAGGATAGCAATACCTATCCCACATGGACGATTGTGGATGAGAATGGCGACGGTCATACGTGGACTTTCAATGGATACCAAGGAAATGGTGGTCCCACTTGTATTGGTTTCGACTATACTCAATCAGAAGTTGACAAGGACGAGACCCTCGTCTCACCTCCTGTTGAGTTGGTTGCCAATAAGAAGTATCGCGTTTCTTTCGATGTGGTGAACACACCGATGAGTGGATTTTCTCTTACGGTTAGCTACGGAAAGACAAAGGACGACCAGAGCAACGAAGTGGTCAGCCTTGCTAATGTCAGCTCAAGTAGTTGGAATACAGTGACGCAGGAGATTGTGCCCGCCGAGTCGGGAATCTATTACTTCTCCTTCTGGCTGCACGATACAGATTCCCGCTATTTCTATATGGACAACATCCGCATTGAAGAAGTGCTTGACAAGAATTTGGAGGCTTCTACACTGCGAAATCTCAACACGGCTCCTACAGCCGGTGAGAAGGTTTCTACCGGTGTGACGTATGTCAACCGTGGTACATCTAATACTTCTAAGTTCACGGTTCAACTCCTTGATGCCGACAACAACGTGTTGGGTGAGCAGACAGTGAGTCGTTCGGTTGCCTCTGGCGCTTCTGGTACCGCCAATATCTCTTGGACGGTTCCTGAAGTAGAGGGCTCATTCGCCATCCACGGAAAAGTAGTCATGGACGGTGACGAATGCGAAGGCGATAACATGACGAAGGCTGCCTATCTCAATATTCAGCCTGCCAACAACAAGGCGGTGACGATTGGCACTTCGACCGATAATTGCTTGGAGATTCCTTTTAGGTACTATGGCTACGATTTGTGCGAGAGTGTCTATCAGGGTGAGGACTTCTTAGGATATGCCGGAACCATCGACTCTATCGCCTATAAGGTACGCATGGGTCAGAGTGTGGACTTGAACGATGTACCGTTCAAGATTTACATGTCCACAACAACCCAGAATGATTTGAACAAGGGATGGATACCTGCCAGCCAGATGCAGCTCGTGTTTGATGGTACCATCGACTTGAAGCGTGGCGTTTACGACCTTGTGATTCCTTTGACAACTCCGTTTGATTATCAAGGCGGCAACCTCTGCGTGATGGTTGTTGGCGAGTATGATGCTTCTCAGTTCCTGAACAATGGTGTTGGAATGGGTACCTATTGCACGCCTTACGGATTAGGCGCAACACGTGCACAGGCATATCAGGATTACTATAAGATAGACCCCATGAATCCTGACCCCAACAGCGGTTCCTTCTATGCATACGTACCTAACACCATGTTCTTCATCGACCACTCCAACACAGGCTCCATCAGCGGTAAGGTGACCGACGAGGAAGGCAATGCAGTGGCCGGGGCAACAGTGGCTGTGGGCTATCAGAAGCTTATGAAGACTACTACTGAGGACGACGGCAGCTATTCTTTGCCTTACGTTCCCGCTGGTTATGCATCGCTCACCGCATCGGCAAAGATGTACCAGGATGCTTACGGTTATTCTATGGTCAATGCCGGTGAATCCTATGAGGTGAACTTGACCATGCAGAAGGCAGAGCCTATCACCTTCACGGGCAATGTCTGCGACCAAGTGGACAACACCATCGCTATTGCCGGCGCTACCATCATTTTGGATGGTGACAATTATCTGACCGCCACTACCGACGCTGAAGGTAAGTTCTCGATTGACGAAGTCTATTCAGGAAGACCCTATACCTTCATCGTGAAGGCTGAGGACTATGAGACTATCTCATACAGTGGCATGCAGTTCCGCAGTTGGAACGGTCAGCCGTATAACTGGTCTAATATTTCGATGAAGCCGTCAACTGCTTCGCCTTACTCAGTAACAGCCATAGACAATGGCGACGAGGCAGAGATTAGTTGGAGCGCTCCCATCCAGCCTATCAACGTAACCAAGGCTGGTGAGACTTCTATCGGTCAGTTTGGCGGACTCAACGAGATGTTCATTGGTCAGCGTTTCAGCCCCGAAGAACTGAAAGAGGCTGGCTTGGATAGCCTCTATTATCTCAGTGCCCTGCGCTATATCCCCATGTGTACCGCTACCTTCAAGCTGACTATTTGGCAAGGTGAGAAGGGCAATGAGGCTCTTGTATATCAGGAGGACATGGAACCCACTGCCTTTGAGGAATGGAACACCCATGAGTTGACTCATCCTTATAAAGTGGATTTGAACCAGAGTTTGGTTGTCGGCTATGAGGTTGAGGCACGCACAGGCTCTTATCCCATTGGATTTGACGCAGGTCCTGTGAAGGAGGGTGGTGACGCACTTTACGACAATATCACCAAGAAATGGACGACCGCTCATGATGAGCTGCCCGAGTCGATGAACTACAACTGGGCATTGGACGCCGTGTTTGCCAACAACACCAATGCCGCTCCTGTGGAGTGGGTGAACACCGAGGTTGCCAATGCAGCCAAGGCAATGAGGCAGGCTGCTGCCATGCTCAATGGGCAGGTGATTGACTCTGCAACCGGAATGGTTACAGAGGCTGTGAACAAGGACACCGCAACGGCTGAGCAGACTGGCTATCAGTTGCTGATGCTTGAAAAGCCTGTCGCCGCCCGCACAGCAGCCAAGGCTCCCGCAAGGAAGCAGCCCAAGGGATACAACATCTATCGTTTGGAGTGTGGTCAGGAAGAGAACAGCGAAAGCTGGACGAAACTGAACTCAGAACCCGTTACTACCTTCAGCTACACCGACGAGGGTTGGGACACTATCCCGCAGAAGCCTTACCGTTTTGCCGTGACCTCAAGCTATGGCAAGCCTCAGTGGGGCAACGAGATTCAGTCTGCCGCCACCTTCTCCGACGGAGTGGATAAGGGCAGATACTCAACTGTTACAATAAAAGTGTTGACCGACTGGGGTGACGCGAAGGGCGCAGAAGTTGCTCTCACAGGCGACGGCAAGGTGCTGAAGCAGACCGTGGATGACACAACTGGCGTTGTGACGTTCAGCAATGTTCACTTCAACGGCTACACGCTCAATGTGATGAAGCCTTATTATAAGATGAGCAGCAAGAGCGTCTCTGTCGGTCAGAAGACCGTGGCTGATAGCATTCAGTTGTCGTTTGCTCCTAAGCCTGCCGAAATGCTTACGGCAATTGACTACATCCACGAGGCACGCTTGAGTTGGGATGCTCCTTCGGCTGCCATCACAGACACACTGACTAAGAGTACGCTGCAACTTCAGCAAACTTCAACTTTCAATGTTGAAGACCCTGTGACGATTGGACAGCACTTTAGTGGTGACGACTTGATTCCTTATGAGTACACGACCTTCTATATTGACAGCATCAACTTCTACGCCGGAGCCGACATGACCTACAACGTACAGTTGTGGAGTGGTCTTGAAGACCATGAGGTGATTGTCTGGAGTAAGGATGTTGAGGTGAAGGAGGCGAATAAGTGGACAGGTGTAAGATTAGATACCCCTGTGAAACTTGACCCGACCAAGTCTTACTATATTGCTTATACGGTAACGCCGGAAAGTGGTAAGAATCCATTTGCTAATGATGCAGGTCCAATGAATGAAGGTGGCTGTATGTATTATGGTTACGATTATACAACTTACGCTTATGATTGGATGCCCCTTTCCTATAACATTAACTGGATGATGGCGGCACACGTTACCAACATCGCCGACCCGAAGAGCGTTCAGGCAGAAGACGTGACCTACAACGTCTATCGCATGAAGGCAACCGACAAGGCTGATGAAAGCAAGTGGACGCGTATCAACAGTGAGCCGGTGAGCGACCTTGGCTATGTGGATGAAGGCTGGGAACAGCTTGCCGATGACAACTATCAGTATGCTGTGAAGGCTATTTACTTCGATGAAGTTGTCGCCGACGCTGTATTCAGCAAGGTATTGCCTAAGGGCACCGTTTCTTTAGGAACTATCAAACTGGTTACCAACAATGGCCTCATCGCTACTGGTGCATCGGTAGATTTGACCAATTCGGAGCAGACTTATCACGCAGTGGCCGACTACGAGGGCGTGGCAGTCATTCCCGAGATTGTCAAGGGCGACTACACGGTTAGCGTTGGCTTGGAAGGTTATGATTCAGTTCAGGTTACCAAGAGCTTCACTGAGCCGGAGGTCAGCTACACCATTCAGCTCTACGAAATCACGCCAGCTCCTGTGAAGGTGGAGGCTCAGGCTTCTGTCAACAACGACAAGGTGACCGTGACATGGCGCAAGCCGGGCTCTTATGCACCGACCGAAGGTTGGGTTTACTGGGACAACGGCAACGTGATTGGAGGCTTCGGTTCCTCAACCGGTTCTGCTTCTGTCGGTCAGTTGTTCACTCCCGAAGACCAGACGGCAAAGGGAATGAAGGAACTCTATATCTCTAAGATATCGTTCTTCCCCACAAATTCCGAGCAGAATCCTGTATCTGATGGTGCTAACTGGACCGTCAAGGTTTGGCGCCAGACCGACGATGGATTCGAGGAAGTGGCTTCACAGAGAGCAAGTGACGTGACGATGGACGAATGGAACGATGTGACGCTCGATGAGCCTTACTACGTTTCGGGCAGCGAGACTCTGCTCGTGGGCTACACCTTCATTGGAAGTGGCTCTGTATTTGGACTCGACGAAGGTCCTTGCGTAAAGGGTAAGGCAGACTGGGCTAACTTCGGACAAGGATGGACTCAACTTCACAGTGTAATCTCCAACTTTGATTACAACATCTTGGTTCACACCTACTGCGAGGAACTCAACGCACAGCCTATCTCTTCACCCGCTCCCGCTCTCGCTTCTGCAGAGAAGATAGGTGGTGAGATAAAGGGATGGAAGATAAGCCGCTTGGCTGAAGCTCAAGAGACTACTGCCAATCATCCGCGCCTGACCGCTAATCTACCTGTAAGAGGTTACGTAGTGTACCGTCTTGCAGAGGGCGATGAGAACGATGAGTCCACTTGGACACGACTCAATCCGAGTGCCATCAAGGATTCTGTATTCGTCGACACCGAATGGACCAGCGTTGATCCGGGACACAACTACAGATGGGCAGTGGAAGCTATCTATCCGAGTGGTGTTTCTGAGCCGGCCTTCTCTGAGGCTCTCACGACCAACGGAACCGTCAACATCGACGACGTGACTACTCAAGCCGACGTGGTTATTAAGCAACTTGGCGCTGGTAGAGTAGAGGTGATTGTTTCTCGTGATGCTGAGCTGTTTGTTGCTAACACTGCTGGTATGACAGTATGCCACGAGATGCTGAAGCAAGGCAGCAATATCATTACGCTCAACGTTCCGCAGGGAGTTTACCTCTTCCGCGTTTGCAACGGATTGAATTACAGTAAGAAGTTCATGCTCAAGTAGTCTTCAAACAACTCTTAATGGATTTAGGGGGACTGGCGCTGCACAGTGTCAGTGGCCAGTTCCCCTAAATTTTTTCAACGAAAAATCTTAGGTCAATGAACGTTTGACCTCACATGAGAATCGTAAAATCAATCTATATTAATAATGAAGAAGTTATACCTCACACTATTGGCACTTTGCTGCCTAACATCCGGATTTGCCGACGACATCTCGCTCGGCTATTGCGATGGCGGTCAAGTGGAGAGCTCCCTCAGTGGCGCAACGAAGGTCGCCGTAGGTTTCCCCCCCGAGGAGTTTCCCATGTATGAAGGCTCCACCATCATCGGTGTACGCATTGGCGTGAACAGCGATGTGATGGCTGGCGTGAAAGTGTTCCTGCGCTCCAGTCTTGACGGCGATAATCTCTACACCATGACCACTCCCACCCTCTATCAGGGATGGAACGACGTTTACTTCGACGAGACCATCGCTTATCCAGCCGGTGACCTCTATGTGGGCTACGATGTGTCTGATGCCGTATCGCCCGGTGTCTCAGGAACGACAACCAGCAACAGTTGCTATACCTATATTAATGGAACATGGAAAGACCAGACTGCCGATGGTGTGCAGCCGCTCTGCGTTGAGTTGCTCATCAGTGGCGACAGCTATACTCACAACGATGCCGGACTCATTTCGGTGAATCCGCTCACGGTTAGCGCTGACAAGCAATTCAACTTCACTGGCGTTATTCGCAACAACACCAACCAAGTGCTTTCCTCTGTCCGTATGAGCTACGACTTGGGCGATGGACCGCAAGAAGCCGATGCGACCGTCAACGATGTGATTCCCGGTGAGACAGGTACATTCTCTTTGCCGGCTATGGCTGGAGCTGTGGGCGAATACACCGCCAATCTCAATATCATCTCCGTTGCCGGACAGGCAGATGAATATGATTTCAACAATTCCGCTTCAGGAGAGTTGAAGGTCGTGGGCGAGGTAGTGCCGCGCAAGGTGCTGCTCGAAGAGTTTACCGGTCTGCGTTGCTCCAACTGCCCCAGTGGACACGCCCGCTTGGAACTGGCTCTCAAGAATGAGACCGACTATATAGAGGTTGCGCATCATTGGGGCTTTGGCACCGATGACCTGACTGCCACCGGTAGCACGGAATATACTTGGTTCTACAATTCTGACAATACGTTTGCTCCAGGCATGATGATTGACCGCCGTACGTGGAGCGACGAATATGGATTGCAGACCAACGGCGGTGAAGAGGGAAGTCCCGTCTTTGTCGTTCCTCAAGCTGAGCTTATCCAGGTTCTCATGGATGAGGCTAAGAAACAGGAAGCTGAAGCAGCCGTTACGATTAAGCGCAACTATGATGCAGCCTCTCGTCAACTCACCATCTGCGTGGGCGTGAAACAGATTGCGGGTATGACCATCGGCGATGACCCCGTGCTCACCATTGACCTCATCGAAAACGGTATTCATGCAGCCCAAGCTGGCTCTACCGATGAGAATTACGAGCACAACAACGTGAACCGCATGTTCGTCACCGACCCCATGGGCGACCCCGTGAACCTCTCAACGGATGACTATACCTACGCCACCTACACGGTGAACATGAGCGAGGACTGGAACGTTGACAATATGAATATCGTTGCCTTCGTGAGCAACTACAACAAGCAGGACTGCAACGACTGCAATGTCTATAATGCCGAGGAAGTAACCCTAAATGGCAACGATGATATACCTTCATATATTTCACAGCCAACAGCCGCCAACAATGCTTCTGTCATCGCCATCTACAACGCTTCGGGTGTAAGAATGCAGCAGATGCAGCGCGGACTTAACATCGTGAAGTTCAGCGATGGTACGACCCGAAAGGTGGTGAAGCCGTAAAATCTTCTATCTCTAAGTAAGCAATCGAGCAATAGCTCCTACGACTTAACAAACAACTCAACATTCATTGCCATGCAACATATATTTAAGACTCTCATCGCTGCCCTGCTGCTGACCCTCTCAGCAGCCCCGGCAAGCGCCATTCCCGCCTATCCGGGCAAGATGAATGCCCTTCAAGCCAATGGCTCTGTCATCGCCATTCAGAAATTGGGCGATGAATATTGCCATATCACCGTCACCACGGACGGTTATCCTCTTGTATTCAATCAGTCCACGCGCAACTATGAGTACGCCTCGCTCCATCAGGGTAAGCTCGTTGCCAGTGGCATTGTCGCTACTCAACCCCAACAACGCAGCGCCGAGGCAAAGCAATTCCTCGCCACCGTTGACAAGTCTGAGGTGATGGCTCAGTTTGAGGCGAACCATTCTGCCTCTCTCCGCAAAGCCAACGCGATGCGACGTTCACCATCGGCTAACAAAATACGCATCAACAACGTGCCGACTCTTGGTACGCACGACGTGCTGGTGATTTTGGTGCAGTTTGCCGATACCAAGTTTTCCACTATGTCCGACCCTGTGGCGTATTATGACAAGTTCTTCCACGAGGAGGGATTCAGTGAGAACGGCGCCAAAGGTTCCGTTTACGACTTCTACCGCTACGGCTCCAACAACAGTTACGACCCGCAATTTAAGGTTTACGGTCCGGTGACGGTCAGTGGCAACGCCTCTACCTATGCCGGCGCGAACGGTTCTTCGCTTACTTACAAACTCATTCAGGAAGCTGTTCCACTGGTCGACAGTCTCTATAATGTGGACTTCAGCACGTTTGATACCGATGGCGACGGCAAGGTAGATAATGTCTATTGCATCTATGCTGGTTATGGACAAGCCGACTCGGGTTTATCCGACGTGATTTGGCCCCACAGCAGCAATCTCAACAATTCGCAGGGCGACCGTTCCTTCCAAGTGGATGGCGTTACGATTGACCGCTACACCGTTTCGCAGGAAATCAACGGAACGAGTAAGAAGACTGTGGGCATTGGCACCTTCTGCCATGAGTTCGGTCATGTGTTGGGACTTGCCGACCACTACAACACGTCGAACAGTTCCTCTACCAATCAGCCCGGACAGTGGGACTTGATGGCTGCCGGTTCCTACAACGACGACCAGAACTGTCCGCCCACTTTCTCCGCATTTGAGCGCTACAGTTTGGGTTGGGGCACTCTGACACAACTCAGCACCAATACCGACACGCTCGTGGATATTGCTCCCTATGAGGACTCGGGCTTTGCCTATCGTGTCTCTGTTCCGGGTAGTGTATCAGAATATTTCATCATTGAGAACCGCCAGCAAAAGTCTTGGGACGAGTATCTTCCCGGACACGGAATGCTTGTTTGGCATATTGATGAAGACCAGACTGTGTGGGACAACAACATGGTCAATGCCGATGCCAATCATCAGCACGTAGATATTGTGGAGGCAGGACGTATGCCCTCCTATGATGGCTCAGCCTCTGACGTTTTCCCCGGAACGCGCGATGTGACGGCTTACAATTTCACTTCTTGGAACTATAAGACCGTGTTCGGATTCGCTTGGCTGCGTGAGGTAGGTGAACAGGCACAGTTCATCTTGAGCAACACCGATTATCGTTTGCCGTCGCCCGAAGTGAATGTAACCAATATCATGGGAACCTCAGCCACGGTAGAGTGGGGTGAGAGTGAGCTTGCCGACGGCTATTATGCTGCCGTCACGCTCAATGGAGTTGTTTTGGATTCCATCGTGACCGAAGCGCCCGGAACATTGGACGTGGAGGGACTTCAGCCCGAGACAGAATACATTGCCAAGGTGGTCTCTACGCTCTCCTCCCTGCGCTCCGACACGGTAGAAGTTGCGTTTACCACACTGCCCCTGCAGATTGAGGAGCGCAAGCCCGAAGGTCTGTTCCCGACAGACTATACCGAAACTGCCTTCACCGCCTGCTGGCAGCCGGTGAATGATGCCGACGAGTATGAGGTGACGCTGTTGAAACGCACTCATGACGGCGTAGGTTCCTACGGTACAGGATTCGACAACTACACCAAGAGTGAACCTAACTTCCCCGAAGGCTGGCGCATCACCGAATTAGGCTCGGGCTATACGAAACATTATGGCGAAGCATCGCCATCCATTCGTCTGCGTGGCGACAGCTCTATGTTGATTTGTTGCGTACCCAACCACAAAGTGGAGAAAGTGAGTTTCTGGCACAGAGCCAGCAAGGCAGGTCTGCAACTCTCGTTGGATAAGTTTGTTGACGGCGCATGGAGCAACGTCTGGTTCTATCAAGCCGACGTGGCAAGCAACTTGACCGACGAAGTAGAAGTGGGTGAGGCTGACAGCATCCGCTTTGTCCTCACCCGCGAGAGCGAAGATGTGACGGGCGGCTACCTGTTCCTCGACGACATCTATCTCACCTATCTCTACGACCAGTACGCACAGCTGAGGCAAGCCACAGTCAGCTCTGATGAGGCTTTGCAGGGTGGCAAGAGCTTCTGCATGTACACCTTCACCGGACTCGACAGCAACTTGCAGTATGCCTTCACTGTTCAGGCATTCTCAGGCAGTAGGGAGTCGATGGTTTCCGATACGGTCAACGTGGACGAGACGACCGTTATTGACCATGTGAATGGCGTAACGGCAACACAAGAGGGTCCCGTGGCTGTTTACAATCTGCAAGGCTGTCGTGTCGCCACGCTTCCCGCTGGTTCTAAACTCGATGCAGTTCTGCCGCGTGGCGTGTATATTGTAAGAGGTAAGAAAGTGGTAGTGAAGTAAAGGTTTTCCTCATAATTCTTTGAATATACTATTGGTCCTATTAAGGAACCATTTTCCTATGGCTGAGAAGTCTCTTTGGGAGAATGGTTCCTTTTTGTTTTCCTGACTTCTTTGACTCCACCATAAATGCGTAAGTTGTAGTTTTTATATTCCGAAATGTTGCGTATTAAGCCTGTTTTCAATTATTTGTTTCGTTCGAACTTTGAATGTTAAATGAATGATTATAGGTAAGTAAAAGAAAATATTTGTTTTGTGGACTTCTTAAGCAATTTTCTTTGCCTTGTTTTAAATAAATTTCCTTACTTTTCTAGTATTTCGTGTTAACTTAAATTAAATTGATGTTAATTAGCATAACAAACGTTAATATCTGTATCAACTTTGAAATATATATTTTATATTTGCGGCCAGTTTACAAACGAAACGACTCGAAACTTGAATCGAAAGCGAGAGTTCTTCAACCTATTCGTACATATCAATACATTGCTCTATCAATCTGGATGGACGACGGACAACCAGCAAACGCGCCGCCCCTGAGGGGGGAATCTTCCGTTTTTTCTGTCTTATCAGTGGAGAAAGTTGATAATAAAGGTATGACTTGCGGCATGTGCCTACCGCTTATCAATCTGCCTGTGCGTATGGTAACTAAATCTTTAACATCAAAATAATATTCCAAAAACATGTTCAAATTCTTAGCACCACCAGCTTTCAAACCAGAACAGACTGGTCCTGAGGCAGACGCGCGCTATAAGCGTCTGAGATGGCAGGTATTTTTGGGAATTTTCATTGGCTATTCGGGATTCTATATTGTTAGAAAGAATTTCTCCATGGCCATTCCCATGTTGGCTCCTTTCGGTTTCGAAAAGGGGGAATTGGGCGTAGTGCTCTCTATGAACGCTATCGCTTATGGCTTCTCTAAATTCATCATGGCAAGTGTTTCCGACCGTAGCAATGCCCGTCGCTTTTTGCCTTTGGGATTGATATTGGCAGCCATTTCCATGATGTTCATGATTGTTCCTATTCAGTGCATTGGCGCTGAGCACAAAGGCTGGGCAATCGCTCTGATGGCTGCGCTCAACTTCCTTGTGGGATGGTTCAACGGAATGGGCTGGCCTCCTTGCGGAAGAGTCATGACCCACTGGTTCTCCATCAAGGAACGCGGCACATGGATGTCAGTATGGAACTGCGCCCACAATGTAGGCGGTGCGCTGGTTGGCCCTATGTCGGTTTATGGCGCCATCTGGTTCGGTTCTTGGTTCTATGGCGCCGATACGCAGCGCTACTTCCTGATTGGTACTTATCTCTTCCCCGCTTGTGTGGCAATCCTCATTGCCATCATCGCCTACTGTCTGATTCGCGACACACCTCAGAGTTGCGGTTTGCCTGCTATCGAGAAATGGCGTGGTGACTATAGCAACACATACAGTGCCAAGGCTGAGGAAGTTCTTTCCTCCAAGGAGATTTTCCGCACGGTGCTTTCCAACCGCTTCCTTTGGTACATTGCTTTTGCCAATGCCTTCGTATATATGGTGCGCTACGGATGCCTCGACTGGGCACCGACCATTCTCACCGAGAAGGGCATCGACATCAAGAATGCCGGTTGGGCTTATTTCGCCTATGAGATAGCCGCCATCCCCGGTACGCTGATTTGCGGTTGGCTCTCCGACCATGTGTTCCACGGTCGCCGCGCCCTACCTACCATTCTCTTCATGTCGTTGGTGGCTGTTGCCATTTTCGTCTATTGGCAGAACCTCGACAATATCAATGTAGTGCTCGCTTGCCTTATCAGCATTGGTTTCCTTATCTACGGTCCCGTGATGCTCATCGGAGTGCAGGCGCTCGACCTTGCTCCGAAGAATGCCGCCGGAACAGCAGCCGGACTCACAGGTTTCATGGGCTATGTGCTCGGCACCGCCCTGCTTGCCAATGTGGTGATTGGCTTCGTGGCTGAGAATGCCGGATGGGGATGGACATTCATCCTTCTCATTGGAGCTTGCTTGATGGCTATCTTCTTTATGGGTCTGACTTATAAGCAGGAACAGTATCTTGTGAAGAAAGACAAATAAACTAACTTGATGAAACATAACAATTAAATATACATATCTATAAAATTATAAACTATGACAACAATCAACTACCGTTTGAGTCTGGTTGGACTGGCAATGGTTGCCACTCTTGCTTCTTGCTCTGACGAGCAGGAGTTCACAAACCAGAACACCGACGCACGCCGCATTGAAGTGCAGCAGTTATCAGACGAAATGGCTAAAGTGCGCGACTACGTGCCTCTCTACGCATGTATCGCTCACCGTGGCTCTACTTATTGGGCTCCCGAGGAGACTGAAGCCGCTTGGAGATGGGCACGCAACATGGGTGCCGACTATCTTGAGAGTGACCTTCAGGTGACCAAGGATGGTGTGGTGCTTGCCAATCACGATGAGAATTTGAAGCGTACCACCAACATTGAGGCTGTTTTCTCCGATGAAGTTCCCAACGTGCGCAAGGATTTCTACCGCTCGTTCCGCAATGCCGACGGCTCTCAGCATTTCACGGAGGAAGACATTGAGGCTCAGTATGAGCGCGACGAGGCAGACTTCCGTTCCAACTACGCCATGTCTTACTACTACGCTGAGTTGCTTATGCTCGACGCTGGTAAGTGGTTCAACGACGATACGCCCATGCTGGAGCGTTCCACTTTTGCCGCTAAGAACAACGGTAAGGTGGTTTACGATGCAGATGGCGTTCCTTCCATCCAGTACAGCGATGGTCTCTACGTATCGGCTTTGCAGGACCAAATCAACTATGCAATGGGCAACAAGCTCAACCGTGATGCCAATGGCCGCCGAATCCTTACCTATAAGATTAAGGATGAATACGCAGACATGACGCTGGAGGAAATCTACAACGCCGGCAAGGCTGCCGTGAAGGTTGACGACCCCACCGTCACAGGTACAAAGGCAAAGAAATACATGGACTTCGTGGAGTACAGCTTCGGCGACAAGGACGGCTCTACCGCCTATGTTGCTGACGATGCCGACAATGGCAACCGCCCCGGTATCTATCCTGAGTTCAAGGAGTCTTGGCTGAACCCCAAGGATATTGAGATTCGTGTTTACAACATTCTCGACGAGTGGGGATGGAACATTATCACCGACCCTGAGTCGGAGTCTAACCCCTTCTATATCAACGGCAAGGTCAACGTGGGCAACACCAACGGCAAGGTCATTCTGCAGACTTTCTCCTTCGATGCCCTCAACCGCTCCTACAATGTGTTCAAGGGACAACTTCCTATGTGCTATCTGCTTTGGATTAGCTCTCCTGCCTACGCTACCGATATCGCTTACGACACGCCCACTGGCTATGCCGACTTCATCAAGTACGCACAGGACCACGGTGCCCAAATCCTTGGACCGTCTATTGCCGGAGCACCCAACAACTATCCTGACTTGGACAAGCCTTGGGAAGCCTACATGATTCGCAAGTCGGGTATGCTCAACCATCCCTATTCTTTCGATACCTATGCACAGATGACGAAGTACATGGGCTACTACGTGAACTACTGGGGCGAGAACGGCACTGAGTTTGACGACCTGTTGGCTGTCACCATTCAGCCCACCAGCTACACTACTTTCACCAGTGCTAAGACTCAGCCCGTATATCTTGACGGTATGTTTACCAACCACTCTGAGATTACGCTGAAATATCTTATCGACAACGGCTTCCGCTGCAGCTCCAAAATCCCCAATCCGTTCCATCCCGGAGAGGTCTATGACAACTCGCAGGCACCTTCCACCGTTCCCGACCCCAACGAGGTTTTGGAACAGCTCGGCTACACCAAGTAACAACATCAATCAATAAGCAAGACACATTATGAAAAAATATATTTGCATATCACTGCTTACGCTTTGTGCGCTGACTTCTGCCGCACAGGACTTCGATTCGAAGCCTACCGTCAATATTGACAACAAAGAACAAGACCTTCATTTCACGGTTGGAGCCCGCTTCATGGCAGACGCTGCCTACTATCATACCGACTTCACGCCGCTGCAGTCGGGCGCATCTATCACCGATGCCCGCATCCGTACTTCGCTGACCTATCAAGACTGGTATTTCTATGCTGACTTCGGATTCGGAGGCGGCAAGTTCGCTCAGAAGAACATCTTCCTGCGCTACAACCAGAAAACATCCAAGGGCGGCAACCACGACATCCAGGTAGGTTATTACAACGACCCCGCCGGCTCTATGGCACGCAACACCTCACTCGGCAGCTACCACTTCATCTCTCGTCCGGGTTCTTCCTATGCTTTGGGCGAAGGCCGTGAGCTGGGTGCCAGCTATAAGTACAGCGATGACCACTTCATGGCTTATCAGGGTGTGTTCACCGAGAACCAGTACAACAAGATTGAGTCTGGCTTCAATGGCATTGTCCTCGCTGGTCGCTATCAGTGGCGTCCCATCAACGACGGTGTGCAGACCTTGATGATTGGCGGTAGCTTCCGCTATCAGCATGTAGGAGGCGGCGTCACAGAGAACAACGTCATCAAGAAGACTATCGACCTCGGTCAGTCGCTTGAGACCTACGTGGACGAGGACGAAGAGTTCGTAAGCTGCTCTCTGCCTTGGGCTGAGAACGTTATCGACGCTGGTGCTGAGGCTCTCTATCACAACGACAAGTTCTTCGTACGTGGTGAGTATCTTTACAAGCACGTCACCAAGAAGCGTGATTCCAAGACGCTGTTTGATGCCAGCAACAACAACATTGATACTTGGGGTACTCTCGAGGCATGGGAGACTGCCAATCCTTTGAGAAGCAACAACTTCCATGGTGGATATATTGAGGCTGGTTTCAAGGTATTCGGCAATCCCTACAGCTTCGACAGCCGCGAGGGCGTGTTGAGAGGTCTCTCTGGTCGTTCACTCGAACTCGTTGCCCGTTGGAACTACACAGGTCTCAACGACATCAACGATGGTGAATACTATTCAGCAGGTCGTAACCAGTACTATCCCAACGGCTACATGGAGGACTGGCCCTATGCATCCTCAAGCGTGGGTGGTGGTTGCGTCCGTTCATGGACATTTGGTGCCAACTACAGCTTCAACCGCTATGTGCAGGTGATGCTCGACTACACCTATCACCGTTTGACGAAGGATTTCTTGCCCAACGATAAGAATATCCATGCCGTGCAGGCACGAGTGCAATTCATATTCTAAGATTGTTTCATAAGGTTTGATTAATGAACAAGTTTGGGGATGACGCTTTGAGCGCCATCCCTTTTTTAATGTTTATTATTGCTGTCCGGTAAAACTTAAAAACGCATAATTATCTATCCCGAAGCCCAGTAAAAATGGACTTCGGGCTTTGTTTTTCTAAAAGTAAGCCCCCTCTAATCAAAAAAGGTCCTTTCAGGTG